>CAWIJZ010000022.1:0-58531 GCA_963836465.1 uncultured Nitrososphaerota archaeon | reverse complement strand
TCCAGCGAAATTTTCCGCATTGAAGCTAGAATGAATTGTACCCTACCTGTGGCCTTTGTAAGATCAACAAGCTTAGCAATATCTCTTGTGTTATCTAAACCTAGAGCTTGAAAAAATCATCTTGTTTGACATGCACATCAAGGGAACTATTGAGGAAACATAGAATGAGCAATTGCGCCCAGAGGTGCTCGTAATGAGCCATCGACACAGGCTCTTGCAGATCAACGAATCTCTCCCTTCCTGGAGATGTCGTTTGCACTAATCTTCCCTGCCAACAGACTGTTAAGAATCGCTGATCTTTCCTCTTCATCGCACTGTAGTCCTGAAGCCAGCCTGTCCAAATAGCAGACCCTTTGGCATCTATCCTCTGGAGTTCTATTTCAGATTCTTCAAGGGTAAAAGCATAGGGTCCTTGTCTCACTACTGTAAGTATTATCTAAAATGAGTCCGCTGCATACCACCCTTCAAAAATGGCCTGAAGCGTACACACCTTAGTTCCAAAGTGGTAGTGTGTTCAAGGCGTAACTCACTCATAATAGTAATTCTACATTATATTACATATCCTAACGGGAGCACTCTAGATACCCCATGTGCACACACATTTATTCGAGGACAGGCTTTACCAGAAGAAAACCATGTGTTTGCGTGCTTACCTCCACCTAAAACGGCCTTTTGCGTGCACACCAACTATCTAAAGTGAGTTTGGTAGTAGATTGGACTATCTCCTTTTCTTATCCCAACGACTCCAACGACGGCTTGAGATTCGAGGCGGTCGATGGTTTTCCACCCAGGTCTGGCGTCTGTATCTGCGGTGATTCTCGGCAATTTCTCTTCCTTTCTTGCCGACTCTCTTTTCTTCAAAGAAGGCCGCGGCTCTTGTCTCGCTGGCGAACGAGCACTTTATCCTGGACTTGGGTACACGGACGGCTACACGAGTCTTGTGTAAGTCTATTATACCCTTGACTCCGTAGCCACTTAGTCGAACTGAATTCTCTTCCCGCGTATACTTTGTTCCTTCATGAGTTGACTGACCCCTGTGACTATCGCTCGATAGACCAAGTATAGCTTCGGCGTCTTCTCGTAGAATTTCTGGATATATGAGTTCAACTTTGTTATGTGTCCAATTGATTCAGTTTTCCCTAACGTACGCCGGGACTTTCCTGTCAATGGTACACTTCCTAACTTGGTCAGAATAGTTATTTGTTTCGTTGGTTAAGCATAGCCTCGCAGCAGACAAATGAACAACCTAACACACAAGAATTCAACTTACGAAATATGCCAAAAGCTTCTTGATTCTTACATCCTATTCTTCGGAGATGAGCGATTCTTCCCTTCCATCTCCAACGAGTTAACATCAGAATCCATAGTCAACTCGCTGCACAACTTCATAAGAAACGGATGGCCGCCATGTGCGAGAGAGCTTTATTGACTTACGGGCTTGCAGAAGCTCGAAAAGACCTCCTTGCCACTTACCGCACGAGCGAGCTTCAATTTGAAGTCTTTTATTACCCATCGGGGCAGCCGGAACCGCAGACCATTTATCCCAAGAATTTTGGGAATGACAATTTTCCTGTCTATGAATTGACACTTGGCATTGCGATAGTGTTTCTGCATCGGGCTTGGTATTGGGCTCAACTTTCTCGTATAGGCCTTTCGCGACCTGTTCCCGAAACGAGTTGGTTCGGCAATGACTCGGCCAATCTTCGGCCACTCCTCCACGAGTATTTCGAGTGCGAACTGCTAAAAGAAACGCCTACCGCACCTCACCATAAGAAACGTTTCCTCAAGTGGAACCCCGTAGACCACCTCCCAGTAATACTGCAGAAAGGCGACACGACAGAAAACACACCAACTAAGGCCGACAGCACATTCTCTGATGCCGACAATCTTTATCAGTGACCGTCTAATTCTCAACAGCCAATGTCTCGCGGCCTAGTAGTCGTTCTCTTCGGCGCGATAATGATTCTCGGGCTCGCGCCTCTCGCCTACGCCTCTCCAGCGTCCTCTTCGGGCTACGTCGCGTACACCGTACAGGTAACCTCGAACGGAAGGCAGATGACGGCCACGGCCAACGAGACCATCACGCCCGGTCCACGCGCGAATCAGTCGATAATCTCCCTCGCGATAAGCTCCGCGTCCTCGAACCTGACGTATTCGCGCTTCGTCAACTCTTCACTCGCGCTATTCCCCTATCTGCCGGCGATTTCGAACCAGAACTTCACCTACAGCGGGAAATCATACGCCGTTTCTGCGAGGATCGCCCGGCAGGGCACCGCGCAGGTGAACTTCCAGGGGAAGGCCTACACGGTGGCGGACTACGCCTTTTCCGGCGGCCCTGACCTCAAACGGCTCGACCAGGAGCATCAGCGGGAGCCTCGAGACTTCCCCTCGGACCTCGTCTATTCCGTCTCGTCACAGTTCAACGGCACAGCCGTACGGCGACTCTAGTCTCGACGTCGCTTCCTCTCGCAGCTACCTCCTCCAGCCCGGCCGTCCAAGTCGCCTCCGGTGGATTGGCAATCTCCGCCGCGGTGGCAGCGGTGGCGCTCGGCCTCGGAGTCAGGTGGAGGCGGAAGCAGAAGACCGAGGTCGCCGCGAAACCGGAACACTGGGTCGACTGACTAGTTTACGCAGGAGTCTCTAGGAGGACCGAACAGCGTGGAAGCACCCGTGAGACTGGACGAGGCTGTCAAAGATTATGGTTCGAAGAGGATAGGCCCGATAACCTTCTCGGTGCGAACGGGGGAGATACTCGGATTCTTGGGCCCGAACGGCTCGGGCAAGTCCACCACGATTCAGGATGCTCCTCGGGCTTATCCGCCCGACCTCGGGACGGTCAGGCTGGTGCACGCGGATCCTCTCCGCGAGCACGTAAGGGCTCTCAGGGACGTGGGCTACTCGCCCGAGCTCCCGAACCTCCAGTCCTTCCTGACGCCCTGCGAGCTCCTGCATCTCACGGCGAGGGAGCTGGGGCTGGATCGCGGGGAGTTCAAGAGGGAGGCACCCCTCCTGCTCGAGAAGGTCGGACTCATGGAGTATCAGGACTACAAGATCGGCAAGCTCAGCAAGGGGATGGTCCAGAGGCTCAGCGTTGCGCAGGCGATGGTTGGCTCCCCCAGGCTGCTCATACTCGACGAACCGATGATAGGGATAGACCCTGCCGGCGTCGTGCACTTCCGGTCACTCTTCAGGGAATTCGTGAAGGACGGCGGCACGATCATCATGTCCTCCCACATCCTGTCCGAGGTGGAGTCGCTCTGCACCAGCCTCGCCGTGATCCACTCCGGGAAGGTGGTCTTCAGGGGAGGGATCCAGGAGTTCATCCGTGTCGGAGCTGACATCGAGGTCCATCTTCGTCGATGTCGAGGGCGTGACCGACGGGCTCCTTCGGCCGTGGCGGCGGCAAAGGGGCGTGAGCGAGGTGACGTCCGACGGCCCGGAGGCCTCCTCGTGGAGACCGAGAACGACTCCGACCCGCGAAGCGAGATTTCGAGGCTGGTCGTCGAGTCGGGAGCGAAGCTCCTCTCGCATGGGATACTCCAGGACCGAGCTGGACGAGGCCTACGTCAGCTCGATCAGGGGGAACGAGCCAATGAGGGTCGACAGGGTTCTCACCTTCGCGCGCTACGAGGTACAGCGGGCCGTCGCGAGGAAGAAGGTCCTCGCGATCGTCGCGCTGACCATCCTTCTCGACACGGTCCCGTACTACGCTCTGGCGGGAAGGAGTCTCCCTGATCCCTCCTCCTCTCCACCCCTACCTCTGGGTCATCGGGCGTCTTCATCCCCCAGGCCTTCTTCCTCCAGTTCATCGCGCTCCTGATAGCTGCGGGCTCGATGTCCGAGGAGTACGAGCAGGGGACGGCCGAGGTGCTCCTCTCGAAGCCGGTGGGACGGGACGAGTACTTCTTCGGCAAGCTCCTCGGAGGCTACCTCGTCCTCGTGCTGGTCATCGTCCTCAACGCCACCCTGAGCGTAGCATCCGCCACATTCGCCTTCGGTCAGCAGGTGGAGCTCGAGGTGCTACCGCTGGTCCTCGTGGCACAGGCGTTCTCGGCCCTGGTCTTCTTCTCGCTTGCGTTCATGGTTGGAGAGCTTGTGAGGAGGTCATCCCTCTCATACATCATTTCTTCGGCGATCTTCTTCACGAGCCAGATCGTCGGGATCTACCTGACTCTTGTCTACACCCTGACGGGTGACGGGTCGTACCAGACGGCTGGCCTCTACCTCCCCACCGCACCCGTCAACTCGCTGCCCCTGCTCCTAGCAGAGTCGCGGTTCCCTTCGAGTGTCCAGACCCTCTTCAGGATAGGAGGCGTGGGAGCGGTAGAGACCTCTGTCGGTTTCTCGGTGCTGCTGATATGCGTCTACGCGGTCGCCGCGCTGATCGTCGCGTTCGCGTACTTCAGTCGGGTAGACGTGGCGAAGAGAGTTACCTGACGGGAATGCGCGTCTCCAGATTGCAGACTGCTTCCACACGCTCGAAGATCAAGTAGGCTACTGCTTCTTTTCCACCTACAAGAGTTGGAGTGGTCGACATAGAGAGCGTTTCTCCATCAATCTTGTAGAAACGTTCCTGGTATCCTCCTACCCAGTTCGGGAAGAGACTGATTTCCACGTTTGTTCGAAACTTATCTTTCTCGATCTCACAAGGTCCGCAATACGAGATGTACGAATCCGCGGCGCTCGCTCTTTCTTCCAAGCTACCTCCCTTCATATCCAATCCAACTTGGGACGGAAATCTCTTGCGATTAGCGCTCATTATTGCGATGCAAAAGTAACCTTCGGGACTGAAGATGGCGTAACCAAAAGTTTCTCTTCCCCAAGGATAGAGCACGGCACCATCTGACGTCCTCGCTTCAATCGACTTCAGTTTCCATGTTCCGATCAGAGGATTATTCGTCACAAACCTGTTTTGGAACTTCGTTTGATTTATTCTTATCCACAGCATGGTGGAATGCCACTGCTGATCCAGTTCCCACTAAGACATAATAACAAAACGACAGACTAGTAATTCGATGCCCAAGCTGAGGATAATAGGTGTCGCCGCAGCTGTAGCCGCATATCCTTTCATCCTGGTCTCGATCGCGCTCTCCCCTTGGTTCGAAATCTACAACAACGCTCTCAGCGACCTAGGCAACACAGCAACTAACGGGTTGGTTGGCTACCTGTACAACAGTGGGCTGATCCTAGCGGGTGCGTTGGTATTCATCTTCGCTGTTCTGCTCCTGAAGGCGACTCCTAGGCTGAAGCTTATCGTATGGACCATTCCCCTGATGATTGCGTCCTTCGACCTTGCGCTGGTAGGAGTCTTCTCGGAGAATACCGGAAGTATCCACGGAGTTGTTTCGGAAGTTTTTTTCGTCATGATGGTGATAACGATGCTGGCCTTCAGCTACGTGTCCTGGCCGCTCGGGTCCCCACGCATCGGCGCGGTTGCCCTCATTTTCGGAATCCTCTCCTCCTTCATTTGGTTCATCAAATGGCCTTGGCCCGGAGTCGCCATACAGGAGTCGATAACCTCTGGAATGACCGCAATCTGGCTTCTTCTGGTCGCGTTCAAGTCGAAATGACTACGCTCTGACGAGAGGAAGAGGCAGTCAACCTCGATTGGTAGCAAGACTGGCAAGGTTTCCAAGGAGCGATGCAGCATTAGCCGTCCATGCTCACGGTGAATGTCCTGCGAAGAACTGCCACCAGCTCCTCCCTCTCCTTCGTGCCGAACGGCATGGTGATGAACCCGTGCGGCATGTTCTCGACTCTACGGACGGTAGTCGGCACCCCTGCGGCCCTGAGCTTTTCGCCATAGGCCTCGCCTTCATCTCTCAAGGGGTCCAGTCCTGCCGTCATGACGAACGCCGGCGGCAAGCCCCCGAGGTCCTTCGCCCGTAGAGGGGAAGCGTATGGGTCCGCCCCGTCCTCGTCCGTCCTGAGATACTGCTTCCAGAACCAGACCATATCTTCGAGGTCGATGCCGTATCCCTTCCCATAGAGCCGGTATGACTCCGTACCAGTGTTGAAGTCCGTGACCGGACAGATCGGTACTTGGAAAGAGATGGCAGGGCCGCCCCTGTCTCGGGCCATCAGGCAGGCAGCGACCGTCAGGTTCCCACCCGCGCTATCACCGGCTATGGCAACCCTGTTCGCATCTCCGTGCAGCGCTTCGGCGTTCTCGACCGCCCACTTGAGCGCAGCATAGGAATCTTCGGCGGGGACAGGGAACTTACTCTCCGGAGACAGCCGGTAACCAACCGATACCACCACGCAGGCCGCCTCGGCCGACAGGTACCTGCACACGGCATCAGTGTCGAGGCTGTCGACGTAGCCCAATACCCACCCACCGCCGTGGATCCAGACGAGGATGGGGAGCAGGGGACCGTCGGCCGCGCGCAAAGGGGCGTACACACGGACCGAGATCGAAGCCCCGTCCACGGGGACCCTCGCCTCGTCCATGTTCACGTTCACGCCCGGGTCCCAGGCGAACTGGACCTCCTGTTCCCTTGCGAGCTTCCTGGAGGCATCCACGCCCATCTTAGACATGTGCAGGTCCGAAATCCTGACGCTCCTGAGGTATTCTTCCACATCGGGATCTAGTTTCATGGCAAAGCGCAGCCTGACGCAGCCATCTCCGCGGAGCCCCGTTTAAGCCTCCTGACGCGGCCCCTACCTGCTCTAGCGAGTCCGACTCTGTGGTTGGTTGAATATCGCGGCCCCATTATTTCCTGATGATTGCAGCGCTGGCGAGCGTTGCCCTCCAACAGCTGCGCGAAATCGGAGTGCTTGATTCGCCCCAGTGACCCGGGGGTGCAGCTTAGCCGTCCAGAATACTTCTCAAAGCATCCTTTGCAGCTTCAATCTTCGCTTCCTGTTTCGATTTACCTACCCCGCGTCCCAACTTCCTGTCAGCCAAGAAAACGGCTACCTCGAATGTCCTCGAATGATCAGGACCAAATTCATCCCCCATCTCATGCCGAGGAACCATCTTCCATTCTCGCTGGCAGTATTCGTTCAAAGCACTTTTGGAATCCTCGCCAAGATACTCCTCGGTTATCCGATCAGCATCTTTCGCGACGACGTTAACCACGAATTTGCGGGCACTCATGTAACCTTGGTCAAGATACTCAGAATGCCCGGGAGTTGCGATACAATAATTCATTTCTTGAATACTTGAAAGCTCTCTTGAAACGCGTTCAAGAGGAAGTACTCTAAAACAATCTGGAGGGGCTTGTCCACGTCAAAATGATTTTTCCCGTACGAATTGGACAGGTGACGATAGGCGCTATCAGAATCGGGCTCCATGCCGTGTATCAATACTTCCGTTTCCTATAAGCGCTACGCAGTTCCGCGTAAGATACTGAAGACGCTCAACCTATGCCCATGATGCAAGAATAGGGGCGAGGGTAGGGGATTAGGTTTCGGTAGATACGGTGACGAAATTTGGCCTATTCATAAATACTGAATCCGCGCTTCTCTGGACGAGATGGAGAAGGGCAACTCGACCCGAAATAAAGTCCTTCGTTCCTCGGAGAAGTACTATACTCATCGAGCCGAGTACTATGACCTGTTTGCGCAAAGACAACGTTCAGACAGGGAGACACGCCGGGAAATCGAATTCTTGGAGCATGCCTTCGCGACTCATGCGACCCGTCCAATCAAGAGGATTTTGGATGTTGCCTGTGGAGGTGGTAGGCACATAGTTGGCCTCGCTCAACGCGGTTATCGATGCACTGGCTACGATCTGACCCGAGAACGAATTGATGCAGCGCGTGCGAGGGCCAGACGCGCGGGGGTTTCGCTAGAATTGAGACAGGGAGACGCTACGAAGCTTCGTCTCGCTAGCAAGTTTGATGCGATCCTAGCACTATACATACTCTTCCTTCTTCCGAGTGACGACGACGTAAAGAGGTGTCTGGTTCAGATTCACAACTTACTTTTGCCGGGTGGTATTCTAATCTGCAACTACTTCAATCCTTTCTCTAGGGGTGAGAGTTCGGTTAGCGATCTGTTGAGGTATGGGCATAGCATTGAGGAGTCGCACGCTCCTGGCATCCGAATCACAGAAATCGAGCGGCTCCACGACTTCGACCCCCTTCACGGTGTCGCTTGGGTAGATGAGACGAGCTTTGTGGAAGCTCCTGACGGTCGTCATGTCTTCCGGGACAAGGAACGAGTCCGGCTTTTCACCTATTGGGACCTGGCCTGCTACCTGAGGGAGTCGGGCTTCAAAGATACCTGGTCATACCCCGACTGGAAGCAGAAGCCGGTTCGGAAACCCAAAGCAAAACAGGTGGTCTTCGTAGCACGGAGATAGCAAAACTGATTCCCGAGACTAGCTAGGCACCGCGCAATACGTCTACAACGATGCGGGAACACAAGCTTGAGCTAAACAAGGTCACTCCCTAGTCTGGTTCAAGGGTGAATCAAGAATCTTGACAGCTCTTTTCGATGGATCAAGGGCGGTCTTGACGGCGTCTCGGAAATCCGAAAGCGGAAATCGATGGGAAACCATACTTTTCACGTCAATCACATCGTCTGCAACCATTTTCAGTGCCCCTTTCTTCTCAGCGACTGTGTACGCGTTAATGTTCGAGAACAGAGCTTCGTCGTTGAAGTCGATTTCTCCCTTGAAGGCTCCTACCAATGCTACCCTCCCACCGGCTCTGACGAGTCTTTGGGTCTGCTCGACTGTGCCTCTCGATCCGGCCGCCTCAATAACGAAGTGCGACCCATCTCCAGTGGTGCTTCGAACAACCTTCTCTACGTCCTGCTCCCGCGCGTTAACAGTGTGATCGGCCCCAAACCTCTCGGCCAGTTTGAGCCTATAATCATAGAAGTCAATCGCTATCACGCTGCACTTCCTTTCTTTAGCAAGCTGGGTCATGCAAAGACCGACTGCGCCTTGACCGAGGATCGTGACCCAATCCTTCGCTTTGGGATTAAGATTGTTGAAAGTGTGAATAGCCAGGGCAACTGGCTCCAGGCAGGCTGCCTCCTCATCATCAATTTCCTCTGGTAAGACGTAAGCATTCTGATTGGGCAGGACGATCTTCTCAGCAAAGAACCCGTTTCTGTGGAAGCCCATGAAACGGAGATGCGTGCACAGATTTTCTCTACCTCTGAGACAAAAGTCACAGGCGCCACACCACGCCATAAACTCGAGCGCGACCCTCTCACCCGTTCCTTTCACGATTCCAGAAGCGTCGTGCCCAAGAATGATTCCCTTCTTTGCGCTCCACTCTCCCTTGTAGAAGTGCAGATCGGTACCACAAATGCTTGCGTTCCTCATTTCGATCAGTAAGCGATTCTTCATCATCCTCGGTATGGACACTTCTCTCACGTTCACCGCTCTTGGGCCGTCATAGATTACGGCTAGCAATCTTCGTCGTTCAACTTGCTCTGAGGCTCTAATAAAACTGTGCTTTGTCCTCGAGTTGCCTTTGGGGCTCCTTGCCAGTGTGGCGTGTAGCCTTCACCTCAGAGGAGATCTTCGTTTTCCGAGAGCTCGACATAGCGAAGAACGTTTCCTCATTCCGTGTGTCGGCAGAGAGGATGCGCAACGAACTGCGTCGAAAAATGCGGGTTCGCCTCGCCCGGTCCGCACTCGAATGCGGCTTCAACGCGATCAGAAAAAGGGTATTACGCACCATGCAGATGGTGGCCCGTCGATACTGATGAAGTGCTACTGTGGTTATGAGTGTGAAACCGAGGACGAGCTGAAATCGCACATAATCAAGCTTCATGGAGCAAGGGATGGTGACTGGAAATCGTGGGCGGCTAGGTAGACACGAATTAGTCTACTTCGATGTGGATACTCAATCCTAAGTCATAGTGCAGGTCCAGAATCAAATAGTAGAGGATCGTTATTGCTGCAAGCCCCACAACAGCAAACAGGTTCGTCAGCAACAGGTTCTCAATTCGAACGAGCCTCAAGAGATAGATGACGACGAAGACCACAGTGATTGAGAGGCTAACTCCACCCACCACCTTCCTGTGCCGCCACATCCGTCTTGTGCCGGATCTCTGCGAGCCAACCCAACGAAACCTGTACGAAGCGTCTACCGGAATCAAGAGTTCGGGCAACTTCAACGTGAGCATCCACCTTTTCTTTAAGAGGGAGCTCACGACTATTTGGTGGGGTCACGGCGAGAGTGTGAGAGGAAAAGATGATGGTTCATAGGGTCTGCAAAGGAGAACTGATACCGAAGGCGGACGGAAGCATCTTCTGCGAACTGTGTCAGAGGTCCGTCGAGAAGGATGAGATAGACGAGGTCGACAACAGCCCAGGGCCATTCTCGGGCTAGGGTCGCGCGGACTAAGGCAGTTCCAAGCCAGATTCACCTAACTACTCTCAAAGTTGAACTTGAGGTCGCATCGCATAAGGAGATCCGTATTAGCAAAGGAGACGTGGCGGTTCTGTGACCAGAGATTGCCATGACTACTAACCAGCCTTTGGACGAGTTCTGGGAGAATCTTTGGAAACGCGAGGAAGATTTCGTCCTCTCGGCCAAGAAGGAATACCGTCACGACACAGCCTTCGTTGCAGTTTCGAGTCTCTCCGGTCAATTCTACTGCGAGTACAAGGTCGAGAACGAGTTCGCCTTTGGAGAGATACCCACAGAGGCAAAGGATCAAGGTACGGACCTGCATGACGAGCTCATCCCGCAAGTGGCAATCACAAGGAAGCAATTCGCCAAGCTCGTAAGCAGAAAACAACCAAGCTTCGCGGTGTTGAGGGTTTGGGGCACCGTTGGGGGTCTCCGTGTTGTTGGCATGCCCGACCACATAGTATGGTCCGAAGGGAAGCCTCTGTGGCTCGTCGAACTCAAGACTACCAAGGGTGACCCGAGCTTTCTTTGGCCCGACCAGGAGACCCAGATACGCGTGTACGGCCTACTGCTCGCCCTAATGGGGTTCGATTGTTCCCGCATGCGGCTTGCGCTGGTGAGACTGAGGAAGGGAGAGCTCGGAGAAGAGGAGCGGAGGCTTTGGACCGAGAGGGTTTCCTCTCACCTAGAGTCTGGGAAGATAGGTGAGCTTGAGGCCAAGTACAAGAACTCAATGAAGGCGCACCTCCTGTCTCACAACAAATCTACGGCAGAAGCGAGGGTAATGGAGAAGCGTGGATACTGGCTGGGGGAGAGGGAGCCAACATCTAGCACTAGCATCGGAAAGTGTAGGGCTTGCGAGTACAATTCAGTCTGCCCGAAGAGTCTCTACAAACCCCCGGGTTAACGGAGTACTTCGCCGGATTCGCCTTTTACTACTGAGCGGTGCGTTCGACTGGTTTCTCGTTGTTCTTTCTTCCAATCTCAGGATACAAGAGTAAGATGCCTTCAGCCCCCCACTGATTCGCATAAGCATACATCTGGTATGCGTCAGGCTGGGAGACAGACTCATTGTCATCCAGACTCTTGTATGGCTCGTTGAGGAGTCTCTAATCTACGGCTGTGTAGGCGGATAAGGTAGACATATTCCGAACCCGTGATTCACCGAACTGATCATTATGCAGGTGAGTTTAAGTTGAAGGCGCGGACCGAGAGAGGTGAAGCCTGGTGAACTCAAGAGAGAGGATACTCGCATTATTGAATAGAGGCACGTCTGACAGAATACCCTTCGCCCACTGTGACAGGCATCTTCCACGGGGGGAAAAGGAAAGAAAAGCCAGAAACATGGGTATGGCGCTCCTCTGCTACAGACCTTGCTACACGGAATCAACATCAGGAGTTAAGATCACTACACAAGATGAACCAGGCTCCGTCACCACGACATATGGTACACCGATTGGTAGTCTTACGGAAGTAATGAGGGTGGGTGTGGGCTATGGCCAGGCTCTGTTCGGCAGAGACTGGAGGGGAATTCAACCCCTGAGGACTCAGTACCTTGTGAAGAAACCTGAAGACTATAAAATTCTCAAGTTCATAATAGAAAACACCCACTACAAGCCGTACTATTATCCCGTGGAGGACCAGCTTCAAAGGCTCGGAGATGACGGCATAGTCATAACAACAATACCCTACGAACCAATGCAAAGGCTCCTGGTGACATGGGTCGGATCAAGATTGTACATTGACCTCCTAAGAAACAGAGAAGAAGTCGAAGAAGTGTACAATGCTCTTGAACAGAAATACGAAGAGGAACTATTTCCAATAGCCGCTGATTCTCCTTCCGAAGTAATAGCCTACGGAGGAAACATAGACAGTGTGCTGGTCAGTCCGACTATGTTTGAGAAATACTATCTTCCAGCCTACAAGGAGTGCTGGAAGGCGATTCATCCCAAAGGAAAGTTCTTGAACGTTCACATGGATGGAAAGTTGAATGCACTGAGGGAACTAATCGCCAAATCCAAGGTAGACATAATCGAGGCCGTCACTCCGCCGCCGATGGGTGACCTGCCTCTCGACAGGGCACTGTCATCCTGGAAAGAAGAAATCATTTGGATAAACTTCCCTTCTGCAATTTCAACCGCACTGGGACCAAGGCCTTCAGCGGTAAAGGAATACCTCATCGACCAGTTAGAAAAGACAATTCCATCAGAAAGAATAATGATTATCGCGTCAACGGAGAATTTTGTTCCTGAAGACAACATCATTGCAATGGCAGAAGTGATGGAGCAAGCCACACTGCCCCTGTCGAAGGAAACCATAGAAAGGATGCGAACGAACAGATCCTAGCGCTACTCGTTAATGAATTACGAGAGCACGGATAGGCGCATTATCTGAACTTAGAGGCTATCCGAAAAATAGTTGAAAGATCTTGAGCGACTTTCCACGGGGCCGGGAAGAGTCTAGATCCCAGTACGACGGATGAGAACGTCTCCGTCTACCTGAACGGATACAATTGTGCAAAGACAGAGGGATGGATGACGACCAATCCCAAGGAGAGATACTCAGGTTCTATGTGGTCTCTAATGGCGCGAAGCTGCTTCGGATTTTTCCGGAGGAAGTCGACCAACCTTTCTATCGCGTAAATGGTGACGGGTTGGATGTGGTGTTCGATACCCTCCGTGTCCTGGTACGCTACCTTCTTTTCGACACCGAGCATCGTAAGGAATTCCGAGATTATCTCATGCCTTGCGATTACGGATTTGGCGATCTTCTCCCCCTTGTCGGTGAGTTTCATGCCTCTGTAGGGCTCATGCACGAGGTAACCCTTCGCGTCAAGCCTTTGTACCATGCTCGACACGGTGGGAGGTTTGACATGGAGACTCTCAGCGATGTCGACCGTACTCAAATAGCCCTTGTCATGGACTAGGTGGTATATCGCCTCGAGGTAGTCTTCTAGCCTCGGGGTCTCCTGCTGCTCCTCCTGAGTCGTTCTTGCCAACCCTTCTTCGACTCGCCGTATTACTCTTTCGAGCGCTAAAAAGGTTGTGGTACACCTACCCAACTTAGAGTTGTGATAGAATGTTAGATGCGTCTAATTTAAATACGGTAGGTTATCTACCAGGAACCGAGCCATGCGTGCGCCATGGAATAGAGTCGCAAAACCACCAGAGCAAGTCGAGAAAGAAAAACAGGAAGCGATTAGGAACAGGATTTCCCTGCGCAACCTCTTCGTCTATCTTGGTCCGGCCCTCATCGTCAGCATGGCGTACATGGATCCAGGGAATTACGGGACAGACATTCAGAGGCGGCGGCGGCCGCGACAGACCTCGCAGAGTATCTGGAGACCGTCATCGCACTCAACCTACTCTTTGGCGTGCCCCTTCTGTACGCATCCATATTTGGTGCGGCGGACGTGGTAATTCTCCTGGTGCTGACGTCAGAACGCTTCAGGGTTGTCGAATATTTCTTCATGGTGTTCGTTTCGATCATAGCCATAGGTTTTCTCTATCAGGTAGTCCTGATAGGACCAAACCTCTCTGACATAGTGTACCACTCAGTGGCGGTCTCGCTGAGCGGCCAAACCATCCTACTGGTCGTCGGAATCATCGGTGCAACTGTGATGCCTCACGCTCTCTTCGTGCACTCCTGGCTCACAAAGAACAAGCTCACAACCGGGACGATTGAGGAAAAGAGGAGACTCAGGAGGCTCCATCTCAGAGAGACCGTCGTCACGCTCACCGTCGCCGGTCTTGTAAACGTCGCGATCCTCGTCTCAGCTGCGGCGGCCTTCTATCCCAAGTACAGTGGTGCCTCCACCATCAATCAGGCCTACACGATAATGGTGCCCCTGTACGGCTATTTCGCCGCTGCGGTTTTTGCGATAACGCTCCTCGCTTCTGGCCTGGCGTCCTCGACCACAGGCACACTAGCAGGCCTGGCGATCATGGATGGATTGCTGGGCACGCAAGTTAACAAGACCCTGATGAGGCTCGTGACAAGATTCATCAATGTCATTCCTACAACCATCGCCATCCTGATAGGGCTCAACCCTCTGTCGCTGCTGATCTACAGTCAGGTCATCCTCAGCGCGATGATACCACTGCCGATGATCCCCCTGATAACCTACACGAGTAGAAGACGAGTGATGGGCGAGTTCGTGAACAGAAGGATTACCACTATATTGGCAATAGTGTGCGCCGTGACAATCATCACCCTGAACATCTACCTTCTGTACACCACTCTCTAGGGCGTGGAAAACAGCTCTATGAATATCCCATTAGGGTCTTGGACGTAAGCCCACCTTGCGTTCTCATAAAGTCTTGGCCGACAAGCAACGGCAGGGCTTGAAGATGCCTAATGACCACCTCATCTACGTTGGCCCCGGCCATCTTCAGCGAGAGCAGGATTGCACCGCCTACAGGTGGTAGTATGGGCCGCACTACATAGGCCAATGGCGCTGAAGCCTTGATCCTTCTTTCAAATGCGTCCCTGAGTATGGGCCCGGACTTGAAGACACCTCCCACAGGTGCAACCCCGAACTTCCTGCGAAGAATACTGACCCTTCGAGCTGCGGTAACAGCTAGTTCTCCCAGCAGCGCCCCCTTCTCCTCGAGAAGATGCCTCGAGACGCCGTCTCCCCCCTTTGCGGCCTGAGCGACGATCGTTGAGAGCGAAGCTATCTCCGCAATCTCCATCTTTCCTAGGTAGACCTTCTCGATCAGGCCTTCAGGTTGCTTCACTCTCATCCTTTTCATCAGTTTCCTAAGCAACACAGTGGACGGGCCTCTAGCATCGTGGGCTCTCATTGCCAAGTAGAGCGCGTCCTTCCCTATGTTGTAGGCGCTTCCCCTGTCATCGACTACGCTACCCCATCCCCCGACCCGCGTGATCTTCCCCTGCGTGTTAGCACCGGCTGCAACGGAGCCTGTGCCAGCAATGACCATGACGCCCTGTCCCCCCCAAAGGCGCCCTCGAGCGCTATCCTCCAGTAATTCGTGACGAGGCTCAGTCTTGAGAGCTTCATCGACTTGACGGAACGCGTCATGAGCGCGAGGTCAGCGGGAGAGTCGAGCGCTGGAAGGCCGACGCATGCCGAGTCCAAGTGGTTGCCGGAAACCCCAGCGGCCTCGGACGCGGCCTCCACAGCCTTTCGAATCGACAAGAGGGTCCTTCGCTGGCCGACGTTATGATAATTGGTCGATGCCGTAGCTCTGAGACCCAGAATCCTCCCACCGGCATCCGAGACGGCGCACACCGTCTTTGTACCCCCTCCATCTATCCCCAGGAAGAGTTCTCCCTCCTTCGGCATTCCTGCTCCACTTGTTTGGAGTAGTGATATAAGTGAAATCAAGTTTCTCTAAAAAGTCTGGGAGAGCACTCGGGCGCCACTCTTCTCATTCCGTCTGGGCGAATCAACATCACCATATCCGCGTTTCAGACAACCTGCAAGTGACTTAAATCAAGCCATCTTTCAGACGACTATCATTGAGGTACCTCGTAGGCGTCGATGACAGCGACTCGCGCTACGGGCTCTGCACGACTTTTCTGGGGTACCGGCTCGTGATCAAGCTTCTCGGGGACGGATGCGGAATCCCGACCTACCCCAGGCTCGTAAGGCTCAATCCCAACGTCCCATTCAAGACGAGGGGGAACGCCGCTGTCTGCGTCGAGTTCGACTCGGACGATCCCGGCGCGAACTTCGGAACCATTAACTCCCTCGTTCAGGAGTACTCAGACACCGCCAACGGCGCAAACACGGGTCTAGTTCTTGTCGAGAGGTCCGCGTCAATGGACTACTTCAGGGACCTCTACGAAAGGGCTCTCTCAGGGATTGTGAACAAAGAGAGGGTGCTCAGGTCCGTCTCGGCTCTGGGCGCGAAGGTCTTCACCCTGGGGAACGGGATGGGGGTCGTGGGCGCCTCCGCCAGCATCGGATTCGATCCCACTCAGGACCACACCTACGAGTTGATTGCCTACAGGCGACGAGAAAGATGGGCCACGGTCAGGGCGGTCGATGGTGAGTCTGTGAGGTCGATGGACGGACTGACTTTCCCGCACACGTTCAACAACTTCGACTACCAGAGTGAGAGAGTTCTGATCACTCCACACGGTCCAGACCCGGTCTTGCTCGGCATCAGAGGAGACTCCCCAGCGGCAGTGCTGAGGGCATTCTCCACGGTTCGCCA
Source organism: uncultured Nitrososphaerota archaeon (assembly GCA_963836465.1). Classification (GTDB taxonomy): domain Archaea; phylum Thermoproteota; class Nitrososphaeria; order Nitrososphaerales; family Gagatemarchaeaceae; genus CAWIJZ01. The sequence continues at coordinate 42,024 of CAWIJZ010000022.1, read as the reverse complement.
CCCGGAAGATGTCGATGGCCATGTGATCTACGTCTCGAACCAGCACACAGACGCTCATCTTCGGCGACCTCTTACATTCCCGCTCAGGACCTTCTCCTCCGGCTGGGTCGAGGGGAGGGTGGGACGTGTGGAGGTTGGCACGGGGTCTCACGTGTACTTTGGGCTTGACGGCGGAACGGAATTGATCAGGTGTGCGGTGTACCAGCCTACGGGAGACCTGCAAAGGGTCGCCCGACTGCTTCGAACCGGCGACATCATTCGGGTCGCGGGTGGGGTAAGGAAGGCCTCTCCGAGACATCCGCAGGTTGTCAATGCCGAGAGAATTGAGGTTCTTACTCTTCGGAAGGAGGTTCGCCGTTCGAATCCCACGTGCACCAGCTGTGGGTCGACGATGAAGTCCGAGGGCAGGGCCAAGGGCTTCCAGTGCCCGAGGTGCAAGAGTAGACTTGTCGGCGTGAAGACCTCACGGGAGGTCGCAAGGGAGCTCCGGAAAGGGGTCTATCTCCCATCGCCCAGGAGTCAGAGGCACCTAACAAAGCAGCTCATTCGGTACGGAAGAGAACCCGTCGGCGAAAGCAACCCCCTGGTTGAAGGGTGGCTGGGAACCAGGCAGGTCAGACTCTTGCGAGCGCCTGCTCGAAGTCCTTGATGAGGTCCTCTGCGTCCTCCACGCCCGCGGCGACTCTGACAAGTGTCTCCGGTATCCCGGTCTTCTTCCTCTCTTCTGGAGACAGTTGCAGGTGCGTCAGCGTTGCTGGCTGCGAAACGAGCGTCTCTACCCCTCCCAGGCTGGCACCCAGCGTTGCTAACCTGAGGGATTCAGTGAACTTCATCGCATCTTCCAGCCTTCCCCTAATTTCGAAGCTCAGGACGCCTCCGAATCCAGTCATCTGTTCCTTCGCAAGTTCGTGCTGAGGATGCGTCTTGAGGCCGGGGTAGTTGACCTTGACAACCTTCTCGTGCTTCGAAAGGTACTCAGCCAGAGCCTGAGCGTTCCGATTGTTCTTTTCGACCCGTAATGCTAGCGTCTTGATGCCTCTGAGGATTAGATAGGCAGCGTGTGGGTCGAGGGTGCCGCCCAGTAGTCTGCGGGTCATCTTGATCTTCTGGATCAGGTCTTTTGGTCCAGCAGCGACGCCGGCGATGACGTCGGCATGGCCGTTGAGGTACTTTGTCGCGCTGTGGAGCACCACGTCGGCGCCCAGCTTCAGAGGCTTCTGATTGATGGGTGACGCGAATGTGCTGTCAATCAAGAGCTTCGCTCCCACCTCGTGTGCGATCGACGCCGCACGGGCTATGTCGACTATCTTGACGGTAGGGTTTGTTGGAGACTCGATGTAAACGATCTTGGTGTTGCTTCTCGCCTCTCGCTTCATCGCGGCGAAGTCTCCGGTGTCGACAAGGTTCGTGTCGACGCCGAACCTTGGAAGGAAATCGTGAATGAGCCTGTAGGATTCACCGTAGAGGTCGCGGATCGCGAGCGCGTGGTCTCCTCTCTGCAGGAAGGAGATCACGGCTGCAGATATCGCCGCCATCCCGGAAGAGAAGAACGCGGCATCTTCAGCGCCTTCAAGGTCTGCGACCTTCGTCTCGAGCGTCCTCACGGTGGGATTGTCCCACCTCGAGTAGACGTACGAGTTACTTTCTCCCTTTGCAGCCCTGACAACATCTTCCGCTTTTGTAAAAGCGAAGGTGGCCGTCTGGTAGATAGGGGTGGTCACCGAGCCGGTCTGCTTGTCAGCCTCTTCCGTCCCGTGAACCGACCTCGTAGAATCACCTGTCAAGTCAATCCATGTGACTCTGCCGCCCTATTGTTAAACATACGATTCCAGCCGGAGCGGTCGCGTTCTCGCAGCCATCCACGCCTACCTGCTCCCGTACAGACAGCTGGAGGGGTTCGTAAGAACCCTGTCAGAGCACGTCGAAGAGCTGGGGAGAGGAGTACCTGACTTCACGACGATATACTACAGGATAGCGAACATGAATGTGGAACTAGACCCTGACGTCGATCCCCACAAGGACGTCACCATCGCCGTCGATTCCACGGGAGTCAAGGTCTCGAATAGGGGAGAGTGGATAAGGCACAAGTGGAGGGTGAAGAGAGGATTCGTCAAGGTACATCTCGCAGTCGACACGAAGACAGGGAAGATCCTCTCGATGGAAGTCACGAAGGAGGACGTCTCCGACGGGAGGATGCTGAAACAGCTCGTCGAAGAGGCAGCTTCCAATGCCCACATCGTCAAGGCGATAGCGGATGGAGGCTACGACTCGAAGGACAACTTCCAAACGTTGGATAGCATGCGAATCGTAGTCGGCCATGAGAGTGAGGAAGAACTCGTCCATGAAGGCGAACGGATGCATGCCAAGAAAGTTCGTGGTCATGGAACAGCTGAAGGACTACAAGAGGTGGAAGAAGAAACATAGTTACTGGTTACAGGTGGATGGCGGAATCAGCGATATCCTCGTTGAAGAGGACGTTCGGGGAGTACATCATATCGATCAAATGGAAGCACATCGTGAGCGAGATGATGCTCAAGGCGTCGTTGTACAACCTTCTTCATCTCGATGAACCCAAGGTAAAGGCAGGTCAGGAGCCAGAGTAGGGTCTGAAGCCAATCGAGTTATTCAACACACCAGAAGGACTGAAACGCCTATAAGCGGTGGGAGTCTCGGCGGTTCAGGTCCAATGGGTACCGAGGCCGTCCCGGGCGACAACAGCCCTTCGCCGCCCAATGGGGAGGCTCCAAAAGGGAGGCAGGGTTTAAAGTACCAGGAGAAGCACAAACACATTCGTGGGAGGGGTCTCATCTCAACCTCCGCGCTCGGCTTGACTGATGGTCTGGTAACGAACCTCTCATTCCTTACAGGGTTCAGCGGGGCCGCGGTCGGCATCGGGCTGGTCAGGTTCGCCGGGATCGCGGCAATGCTAGCTGGGGGCGTTTCCATGATGTTCGGGGGTATCCTGGCTGCGCGCTCGGAGCTCGACCTCTTCAAAGCTGATTCGAAGCGCGAGGCGTACGAAATTGAGAACGAGAGGGAGGAAGAGATAACAGAGCTGAAAGGCCTCTACAAGGAGAAGGGGTTGAGTGAAGAAGAAGCAGGCATGGTTGTCGCGAAAATTACTTCCAATAGGGAGAAGTTCCTCGAGGACATGCTCACCAACGAACTACACATACACACGTCAGGTCTACAGAATCCGTACAAAGCTGGGGCGGTGATCGGCTTGTCTTTCCTGATCGGCGCATTCGTTCCTCTGATACCCTACTTGGTACTCACCATAGAGTATTCGCTGGTCGCTTCTGTCATTCTCTCCCTTGCATTCCTCTTCGCCGCAGGAGCATGGAAGGGTCGCATAGTTGGAAAGCAACCGTGGAGTAGCGGCTTCGAGACGCTATTGATCGGAGCAGTCGCGGCCGCCATACTCTATCTGATCGGTAGCGCCTCCCTGTTCGCCTAGTCGGAGACCAAGAGCAACCGGTCAGTGAATAGAGACCTCCTCACCACAATTGACAATTAGCCATACAACCTACAGGTTTGGGACGCAAGAGTCTTGCCGGAATTCGACAGGGTAGCTGACGTCTACGACGCAACGAGGAGCCTTCCAGTTGACGAGATGCGGCAGGTGTTGGACGCGATCGCCAAGACACTCGGTCCCGGTTGGACGATTCTCGATGCGGGTGTCGGCACGGGCCGGTTTTCGCATCCACTTATCGCGTCGGGGTTTGAGACAGTGGGCATTGACATCTCCGCAAGAATGATGTCGAAAGCGAGGCAGAAGGGTGTGCGGGATCTGGTCATGGGCAGCATTTCTGAGCTTCCGTTCAGGGACCGTACGTTCGACGCGACCTTGATCGTGCACATACTCCACCTGGTGAAAGATTGGCGCAAAGCGGTCCGCGAGATTGGAAGGGTCACGGAACGGAAAGTTGTCTCCGCGGTTAGTCGGACCGAGGGAGACGCTGTCTCCGACTCGTATCGCGAAAGCAGAGCGCGACTGGGTTATCCCGTCAACAGGCTGGAGGGTGCCGAGAGGAGGCTGGGTGAGATCATCCCTCCAGGTGAGGTCCTGCCGATATTTGATAAGTGGGAGGAGGTCAGGGCCGATGATGATATCTCTTCGCATGAGAAGAAGCTCTGGTCGATTACGTGGGATATGCCGGAGGACGTCCACGCACGAATTGTCGCCGAGCTCAGGAGATCGTTTGGAGGCAAGCTACTGAAAGTGCACCGGATAATGGAACTCACGACATGGGAACCAGAACGGTTGAGGCAGTTCCCGTTACGCTGAAGGCTGTTGCTGAGTAACGCAGTGTATTCCGCCGAACCCGTAGACCAGAGCCCTGCAGTCGATTCCCAGGACCTTCCTCTCGGGGAAGGCCCTGCGCAGTTGGGCGAGTGCACTCTCGTCATTTTCGTGATCGAAGGTGGGCACGAGAACGACAGAGTTACCGACGTAGAAGTTCGCGTAGCTAGCTGGCAGTCTTCCTCCCCGCTCGACAGCCCCGGGCATCTTGACCGGAATCAGCCTGAGGATCTCACCGTTCTGGTTTCGTGCCTTACTGAGCAAGCCGAAGTCCTCCGAGAGCGGCGCATGGTTCTCGTCCTTCGGATTATCCTCAACCATGCACAGAACTGTGTCTTCGCTCACGAACCTGGCGATGTCGTCGACGTGCCCGTCGGTGTCGTCGCCGACTATCCCTCTCTTCAGCCACACTACGTGCGTAATCCCAAGATAATTCTTCAGGTACTCCTCTATCCGCTCCCTCCCCAGATGAGGATTGCGATTCTTGCTGAGTAGGCATCCCTCAGAAGTCAGACACGCCCCTCTTCCGTTCACATCTATGGACCCGCCCTCCAGCACGATGCCTGGCTGGAAGACTTTCAGCCCGGTTGACCTCGCAATTTCCATGCCGGCCTTGTCATCGGGTTTCAGCTCGTCGTACTTGTTCCCCCACGCGTTGAAAATCCATTTCGTGGCGGCCAGGCCCTGTCTTCCTCTTACGAAAATCGGAGCGTAGTCTCTGGTCCAGACATCAGCCGTCTTTATGTGGTAGAAGGAGACGCCGTCAATACCACCCACCAGTCTACACACCTTCTTCTCGGTGGCAGAATCATCGACTAGCACGTTCACCCTCTCCCCTTCTGTGAGCGCGCGAATCATCTCCACGTAGATTCGCTCGACCCTCTCGATCACTCCGCGGGGAAAGGTCAGCGGGTCCTTGGGCCAGGAGATCCAAGTGGTTTCGTGCTTCTCCCACTCGGCGGGCATCCGGTAGCCCAAAACAAAGGGCGTCTTCATCCTACTCACACAGTTCACGGTACGTCTTCGGCTTCCTGTTTCGGAGAAATCCCCAGCCAGCCTCTATTTCATCGGCGAGTTTCAGGCGGCAAGAGGTCACGAGCACGCGTTCCGAGTCATCCCCCCGGATCAGCATCTTCCCGAACTGGTCGCAGACGAAGGAGCCTCCCCAGAAGCTCATCTGGTTCTCGACGCCGACTCTGTTAACGGCCGCCACAACGATGCTGTTCGCGATGGCGTGCCCTCGCTGAACGCTCTCCCACGCTTCGTGCCAGTCTCCTTCGACTGGCTTAACACCTCTCACCCAACCGATGGCTGACGGGTAGAACAGTATCTGGGCCCCGAGTAGCTTGTTGATCCTTGCAGGCTCGGGATACCACTGATCGAAGCAAATCATCATACCAATCTTCCCTACCTTGGTATCGACAACCTCATAGTGTGTTCCCGGCGCGAAGTAGTTTTGCTCGTAGAAGCTCGGGTCCTGGGGAATGTGTATTTTGCGATACTTGCCGATCATCCTCCCTTTCTCGTCGAAGACAACGGAGGTGTTGTAGAACTTGCTCCCCGCCTTCTCGTACACCGATCCGCCGACGAGAACCACTCTGTTCTTCCTTGCAGCCTCTGATAGTGCCCTGGTGGTCGGTCCGGGGATCGTCTCGGGGACGACGCGAGCCTTCTCGTGCTGCGGGAAGTACAGTGAGTCGAAGAGCTCCGGCAAGCAGACGACATCGGCCCCCTCCGCGGTCGCTCGCGACATCATCTTGACAGCCTTAGAGACGTTCTCCTCTCTCTCCTTCACCATGCTCATCTGCACAAGGCCCAGCTTGACCTCGGAACTCGTCTTCATTGTTTGGAAGCATCGCTCGAAATGCCTTGATTAAAACTCATTCTCAACTCCGGCAAGAATCAACTCATGGAATCCGTTCGTGCGAATTGCGCCCTGCCCGCCTTGCGGTTCGCTTCCGAATTGCGGGAATATGGTTAATACCGAGAATGGCATCGCGTCACCTGCCATGACGAAGCCGAGAGAAGTGGAACATGTCGAGGTGGCGTGCCTGGTGGATAATACCATGGATTCGATGCTGTCGGACACTGAAATTGCGAAGCGAGACCCAGTAAGGAGCGACTGGGACAGCCGGCCACTGTTTGCGGAGCACGGTTTTTCCGCAGTCTTGAATTTGAAGTCAGACGGGAGGACTCAGAGCTTCCTGTTCGACGCCGGTCTGGACCCGCTCGCAGCGCCGAACAATGCGGCGGCGATGAACCTCGACCTGACCAGCTGCGATGCAGTCGCGCTGAGTCACGGACACGTCGATCATTTCGGAGGCATGCTCACTATCAAGCAGAGGATTGGACAGAGAAGAATCCCATTAGTCCTTCATCCCTATGCTCTCAGGACAAGGTACTCCAAACTTCGGAGCGGAGAGTTTCTCAAGGACCCGCCTCCTGACAAAATGAAGCTGTCCGACGCTGGCTACGACGTAGTTGAGAGAAGGGAGGCCAGCCTCCGGGTCGGCGATTCTGTCCTCGTAACCGGACAAATCCCGAGAACGAACGACTTCGAGACCGGCGTGCCGGACCACTACTCCGAAATTGATGGTAGGATCCAACTGGATCCGCTCGTCGAGGATGACCAGGCCGTGGTCGTGAACGTGAAGGACAAGGGGCTTGTTGTCATCACAGGGTGCGGGCACTCAGGCCTAATCAACACACTCAACTACGCGAAGGAGCTGACCGGCGAGGACAGGATATACGGCGCTATGGGCGGGATGCACCTCGGCGGCCGTCTCTTTGAACCGAGAATCCCGAGAACTATGAAGGCGCTGAAGAAGCTGAAACCCCGCATTGTGATTCCGTGCCACTGCTCGGGCCTAAGGGCGATGAGTGAGATAATGAATCAGATGCCAGGCTCCTTCATCCAGAACAGCGTCGGGACAAGATACGCCTTCTGAACGCGAAGAATACTGGCTCTGACCCGTTTCGGAACGAACGCTAACCGTACGGTCCGCCCGCTCCGCTCTTGTTCAGCCTGGCAATTGCGTTGAGAGTGAAATCCGCGTAGTTCTTCTTCAGCGCCTCCACCCTGGCAAGGTCACCGGCGGCGATGAGACCGACTGGCGCTCCGCCTTCGTTCACGACCACGAGTTTCGTTATCTGATACTCGGCCATCTTCTGGGCGGCATCAGAGGTTTTTGCCTCCGGCGAGATTGTGATCAGGGGAGTTGACATAACGTCACCAATCAGTACCTCTGAGGTGTTGACGTTTGCCGAGAGAACCTTGCGGACGAGGTCGCTTTCCGTCACTATTCCGACTACCGTCTTTGAAGATACGACGATCAGGCAACTGGAATTCCTGCGAACCATAAGGGAAACAGCGTTTCTGACAGTCTGATCCTTCTCCACCATGACAAGCCCAGTTTTCATTACGTCTGCCACCGATTCTTCATTCTCCTGAGTCAAGTGATGTTACCCGAAGGTGTTCAATCGCCTCATCTACTTAAGATGAATGCTGTGCCGTCGGGCTTCGGCCTCGGTCCGGGTGGTGTGGTGTCCAGCTGATTACGTCGCTGCATAGGGAGAACGGCCCGAAGTCAGCCGGGGACGCCATCCATCGCCTGTTTCAGATCGTCAAGGATGTCGGCGTAGTACTCGGTACCGATCGACAGTCTTATCATTTTTTCAGTGATTCCGGACTCGAGCTTTGTGGCTGCGTCGAGATCAGAGTGGGTCATTGTCGAGGTATGCTCCGCGAGCGTTTGCATTCCACCCAGGCTGACCGCCAGGCGCGCTAGTTTCAGACCGTTGAGAAACTTGAACGCTTCTTTCCTTCCCCCACGTATATCGAAGGAAACCATCGAGCCAGCATTCTTGCATTGTCTGTCGAAGATCTTGCGCTGGGGGTCGCCGGGCTTCAGGAGTCCCGGGTAGTAGACCCGCTCCACCTTTGGATGACCGGCGAGCCACTCTGCTACGTATCTCGTGTTCTTTGCCTGCGCAGTCATGCGCATCTTCAACGTCTCGAGGCTTCTGAGGAGGAGGTAACCGTCAAATGGCGAGAGTATCGTGCCCAGTATCGTTCTGTAGATTTTCACCTTGTCCTCGATGAGCTGCTCGTTGCCCAGCGCGACGCCGGCAACGACATCGCTGTGGCCGCCGATGAACTTGGTGGCCGAATACAGGACCAGGTCGGCCCCATGCTCCGCCGGGTTCTGCCACATCGGCCCAAGGAAAGTATTGTCCACAGCGAGCGTTACTTCGCGTCCCGTGTCGCGTGAAGTCTCCTTGGCCACCTCCGAAATTTCTCTGATGTCCGTTAGAACGCAGGTTGGATTGGCGGGTGTCTCGAGGAATATCATCGACAATCGCTCTCCCTTTTCCTTCACTCGTCGAATCTCCTCGCGGACCCTGTCGACGTCCGAACCGGCGCGAAAGGCGACTGTCTTTATTCCCAGGCGCGGGAGGATCTGGCGAAAGAGGTAATCTGTCCCTCCGTAGACTGGCTCGCTGAAAAGGAGTGTATCACCCGACGAGCAGAGCGCGAGAATCGACGTGGCGATCGCTGACATGCCAGTCGTGAAGGTGGCGGCCTTTTCTGTACCCTTCTCGAACAGGGTTAGCCTGTCTTCCAGGATCTCTAGATCGGGATTATTCAGGCGAGAGTAGATGAGGCTCGGTTGCTCAGCAGCCCTCTTCTTCTTGAGATGATACGCAACCTCGAATGAGCGCTTTGCGTCCTCGGCGCTCTTGAAGACGAAGGTCGAGGACAGGAAGATGGGAGGAACAATCGCTCCTTCCGAGAGGGCAGGATCGTAGCCGTAGATCGGAGCGAGGCTTTCTGGCCTGTACTTCTTCTTCAAGGCCTGTTGGACCTTCCTATAATCACCTGAGACCATTGTTCCACCACAACGCGAACCCGGCATTTAAGTCCTCAATTCACGCGGTGCGCCGGCAGTATAGTCATGGCGGCATATGTTTGGGTTAGATCCAGTCGCGCCATTGCAACCATAAAGAACCGCAGCTAGACACAGTTGATTGTGGCAGACTTCCACAGAGTCAAATCACACCATGATAATTCGCCAGAAGATGGCACTATCGTGTGCCGGAGGCAAAGCTTAAGTCAAAGATTTGATTTGAATCAATCATGGCACTGGGTGGTTACGCCAACAGGATTGCGAGAGTTGATCTTGCGCGAGGCAAAGTTGAGTACGAACAGCCTAATGAGGATGACCTGAAGAAGTACATAGGAGGACGCGGGCTCGGCGTAAAGTACGTCTTTGATAATGGGCCGAAAGTGGAGCCACTCTCCGGAGACAACATTCTGTGCTTCATGGTTGGTCCAGTGGTCGGTAGTGATTTCGAGATGAGTGGCCGCATTGCCGTTGTCACAAAATCACCGCTGACAGGGACTGTCACCGACTCTCATCACGGAGGCTGGTCAGGAGCAAGGCTGCGGTGGGCGGGTTTTGATGGTGTCATATTCAAAGGAAAGGCGCCCAAGCCGACGTACGCCTACATCGAAGACGGCAAGGTAACGCTCAAGGACGCTTCAAAGGTCTGGGGGAAGAACGTCCACGACACGGTAAGCGCGATGATGAAGGAGCACGGAAAGGAAAACACGAGCGTCGTTGCGATAGGCACGGCTGGAGAGAAGCTCGTGAAGTTCGCCGCCATAGTCAACGAAAACGACCGGGCTTCGGGAAGAGGGGGGGTGGGGGCTGTGATGGGCTCGAAGAACCTGAAATGTCTGGTAATCAGGGGGCGCATCAGCAACAGACCCAGACCCGCCCGACCTGAAGCCTTCAAGGAGGCCGTCCCCATGGTGAGCAGGGCAATAATGAATGCGGCAGTAACATCCCCGCGGAAGGGGGGCCTTTCGGTCTACGGAACCAACGTCCTCATGAATCTTGTCAACGAAATAGGAGCACTCCCGACCAGGAACGCTCAACAGACCATGTTTGAACACGCCGACGACATAGGCGGCGAGACGGTGAAAGAAACAATACTCGTCGGCAATCCAACATGTCATGCTTGTCCGGTTGCGTGCAAAAAGGAAGTAGAGGTCAAAGAGGGTCCGTACAAGGTCCGAATGGAAAGTACAGAGTACGAATCAATGTGGTCACTGGGAGCCAACTGCGGTTGCTCCAACAAAGAGGCGATCTCCAAGATGGTCTACCTGACGAACGACTACGGCTTCGATACGATAGAGGCAGGCAATGCGATATCGGTGGCCATGGAAGCGAGCCAGCGCGGCCTGATCAAGGAAAGGATCGAATGGGGAGACGCCGACGTGATGATAGAACTCCTGCACAAGATTGGAAGGAGAGAGGGCATCGGCGACACCCTCGCTGAAGGTTGCTGGAGAGCGGCCAAGGCCTTCGGAGACGAAGGAATGGCAAACCAGGTCAAGGGTCAGGCCATCGCCGCGTACGATCCAAGAGGATTGCAGGGCATGGGTCTGGGATACGCGACCTCCAACCGAGGAGCATGCCATCTTCGAGGATACACACCTGCGAGTGAAGTGTTGGGCGTTCCAGGCAAGAGCGATCCACTCGCGTGGGAGGGAAAGGGCAAGCTGCTGAAGACCTTCCAGGACTTACACGCGATTTCTGACTCGCTCGACTTGTGCAAGTTCAGCGTGTTCGCAGAAGGGGCCGACGAGTACCTGGCGCAGTACAAAGCAATGACCGGCGTGGAGACGAATACCGACGGCCTCATGAGAACAGGGGAGCGCATATACAACCTGGAGCGCTACTACAACAACCTTTGCGGCTTCGCGGGGAAGGACGACACGCTTCCAGAGAAGTTCCTCAGGATACCTGGGTCGGGCCCAGCGGCAGGCCACCTCTGCGAGCTTGACAAGATGAAGAAGGAGTACTACGAAGCGAGGGGATGGGTCGACGGCGTCGTGCCCGACAGCAAGCTGCGCGAACTGGAGATTACTGTCAACCGATAGCTACGGGGCTCAGAAGGCTTCGGCGTACGGGTAGACGAGCGCAATCCTGTCGCCATCGGCCAGTACCATGTCCAGGCCGCCCACCAATTCCTGAGACCTCCCATTGACAAACACCCTGGCCCAGGGCCGCACCTCTCCCTCATCGGTCAATATGATATCAACGATATTGTATTTCTCCACGATCTCTTCTACCACATTTCTCAACCTGTTCTTCGGGAAAGAAAGCTCAGCGCCGCTCGTTCCAGCACGGAATCGCGCGATGCTCATGAATCTCACCGTCAATCGGACCATTCTGAGCTGACAGTTCTGCTATTCATTTCCCGTTTATGATGCCTTCGCCAGGCAGCGGTCGGCGACTTCGAAGAGATCGGCCGCCTCCGTTTCTGCTCTGAGCGTCCTGACGAAATCAGACATTCTCGTGGTATGGGAATGAAAAAACAAGCGCGATTCGGTCGCCATCGGATAATCGTGAATCCAGCCCACCGACGAATTCCTGAGACCTCCCGTTAACCAATATCCTAGCCCAGGGCCTTACTTTCTCACCACTAGTGAATATGAGGTCGGCTATGTGATACTTCTCAACTATCTCCTGCACTACGTCGCCCAATCGATTGCTCGAGGACGAAAACTCCGCTTCACCGGTGCCTGCGCGCAATCGTACAACACTCATGAACTTGACGGAGACTCTGACCATGGGAGCGGACGCATAGCTTGATGCGAGCTATTATTACTTCCTGCGAGGATAAGGTAGCGAGGGGTGGATTTGAACCTTCGGTCGGGTTTTTGCCCCGATCACCGACCTGCGGGTGTCTCACGGGCTGTTGCCAGCTATGAGCCCGCCGGGATAACTGCCACTACCAGAGTGGTAGCCCTGGCTTCCCCACCTCGCTACTGAAGCACACCGAGCCCCGGGCGCATATAAAAAGAATTAAGAGATTATGGATAATTCCTTAATCTAAAGGGAGACAAGGCTCAGAGAGGGCTGGAGACAGAACTTTTGCATAGTATGCAAGTCCCAAGGTTTCTGGAAATAGCTAGCCTATCAGTATGGGAACGATCCTCTTCCGCAACAGTATATCATGGATTTGGCGTTAGTGGGGATTCCCCTAATTAATGCGGAGCGATTCACATCGAGCGACGCGAGTCGAAGTGGCGATAGGCGATTGGCGGCCTTGCGACCAGAAAGATTGAAGTATGACGTCACGATTCCCTTGTTGGACTGAGTTGACAAGCGTCCGTGACGTGATGACAAGAGACATTCCCCAAGTCGACGCAACAGATAGTGTACTAGCCGCTTCCAAAATCATGAATCAGAAGAGGTGGACCGGTGTGGTGGTCATGCAGGCGGGGCAGCCGATTGGAATGCTAACTGACCGCGCCATCTTGCGCAGGTTCGTAGATATCAATAAGAAACCTGAGGACGTACAAGTTCAAGAGGTTATGGCCCCACTGCTGAAGATAAGGGCAGATGCACCGGTCAAAAAGGCTCTGAAGATGATGGTGGCAAACAATTGGAGTCGTATTGGCGTCGTGGACAAAGGAAACCTTGTGGGTTGGATAACCCTTACCGACGCGGCGCGGGAGAGTTCAAAGCAGGGGCTAGTGGACATACTCCTGCGTCGGAATCACTCAGACGCAGATGACGAAATGATCTGCCCAATGTGCAAGTCCGCTGCGATGACTAGGATAGTCGGCAAACGTGAAATGGCCCTAAAATGGCAACCATCTTGGGAATGCCCAAAGTGTCATCATAAGGATTAGGGTTATTCCTAGCGTTGGCGCTTGAGCAAAGAGGAACCCGAGCCTGAACCATCAGTGGCGAGTATTCAAGTCACTGTCTGAGCCTGGAGAAGACGAGCTCCTCCGGGTCCTCGTCGAGCTTTTCCTTCAGGCTCTCCCTGAGCTTCTCCAGTCTTTCGACATCGTGTCCCTTCGCCCTGAACCTGTTGACCTCGTACTCGAAGGGCCTGACCATGCCCCCGTCGACCATCTTGTCAGCGAAGCACACAACCATCTCCTCGATCGTTCGGGGTACGTAGTCCCCTTCGGGGAAGCCGAGCCTCCCCGCCTCCTCTCCGGATATCCCAGCTCCGACGTGCTTGCGTATTATGTCGGCCGTGGCCGAATCGATCCCCTCCGCAGTGACCATCTCTGCACCCACGAATCCATGCTGCACTGTCTGGGTCCTGTTCCTTCCGATATCGTGCAGGAGGGCAGCCATCATCACCGATTCCTCGTTTACCCGAACCCCCCGCTCCTTCAACGCGGCGACCAGTATTCCGCATACTTTCGCCACAGTTTCGCAGTGGCGTACAATGTGATCGTTGCTTCCGTACTTCCTGTGAAGCTTCAGCGCCCTACCGTCCCACTGGCTCACTTAGACCCTCTTCGAGTTCCTTCAGTTTCTCAAGATCTTCAGGCCTGCTTAGATTCATATCTTCTTCGAGCTGCTTGATCTTCCAGCCGAGCGCTGTCTTCAGTTCGGTGTTGTCGATTCTGTTGAGCGGCCTCTGGCAGGTCGGGCACCTGAAGAACGACTCCATCGACTCCTCGAAGGTCCTGGTGACGCAGGTCGGGGTCCCGCAGTAGTAGAACTCGTGGGCCTCCTCGTACTCGAGCCTCTGCTTCAGCCTCTTCAGGATCTTCTTCTTCTGGGTCTGTATGAACCCGTCCGTCTGGTCCCTCTGCGCCTTCCACCTGTAGACGAACCAGCCCCTCTTCGGGTCCCTGACCCTGACGCCCGTGATCAGGCTCCTCCCGAAGAGGTCGTACAGCGCCTTCCTGACGGTCTTGATCTTCAGGCCGGTGGCAGAGGCTATTTCCTCGTCGGTGGCGTTCTCGTTGTTCAGGAGCGCCCTGGCTACCCTGACGTAGTCCGGACCTCCGATAAGCCCGGCTACCTTCACGAACGTATCCTCGTACTCTATTTTCACTCTGTCAGCTCAACCTTTTTGCCTTTTTCCTGAGGGAATTATCTTCACTTGCTTTCGCTGAACTCCTTCTTAAGTTCTTCCCCCTCCTGGAGTTCGTGGAGCACGTATCGCCAGGGCGGCTATCTCGGAGTGAGGCTGCGAGGTCACCGCGATGTTGTAGTCCGCCAGGCTGGTAGCCTCTCCGGGAACCTTCGGGCCCCCGACCACCACGAGGAACCTGTCCAGGCGTCCTCATCTCACCCAATCTGTCCTGGAGTGGCAGACCGTACATTGTGAGATGGATCACCGCCCTCCCCTCCTTCTTCGCTGCCAACACGACCTTCTTCCAAGATGGCACCTTCAGAACCTGGAATTCTCCTCCCCACCTCTGACAGACTTCACCCATGGTGTCGCGGAGCCCTTCTCTACCTCCTCCAGGTAGATTGCCTCCGCCCCCAGGGCCCGCGAAACGAGGCAGAGATGGGTGAGGGTCCTGTCGTCCCTCACGAACCTGTGCCCGACTCTGAGGACCCTGATGCTCTTATCCCTAGACCTAGGCCTCGGCAGAGCTCGTCTCCTCGATGTATTCGCCTATTCTAGACCCTATCGCCTTCGTGAGTTCGCTGATTCCCTCTCCCGTCTTCGCCGAGGTGGAGATCGCTTCATCAAGGTTGTAGCTTTCCCTTCTGCTCTCTATCTCCTCCTGCCCGGCCAGGTCGCACTTGTTCAGCACGACCAGCACCCTGGAGGGTGTAACGCCAAGATCGGACAGCGTGCTGAGTGAGCTCCTGTAGCTCCTGCTGAACTTCTCTTCGGGCTGGCTCACGTCAATGAGAAGGAGCACGACATCGGCGAGCGATATCTCTTCCAGCGTGGACTTGAACGCCTCCACTAGGTACGCTGGCAGGTTGCTAATGAAACCCACCGTGTCTGTGAGAAGAACCTTTCTCCCATCTGCCATGAACGCTCTTGTGGTGGGCGCGAGTGTCGTGAAGACCCCGGCATCGGCCTGCTTCGTCTCGCCGGTGAGCTTGTTGAAGAGTGTCGTCTTCCCGGACGCGGTGTAGCCCGCGAGAGCCACCGATGCGAACGTAGCGCGCTCCCTTCCACCTCTAAAGACCTCCCTCCTCTGTCCGATGTCTGTCACCTTCCGTCTGAGGACCGCAATCCTCTTCTTCATCATCCTTGTGTAGACATCCACTTCGTACTTTCCAAGGCCGAAGAATCCTGGTTGCTCTCCCTGCTTGGCCATCCTCACTTTGTTTCTCGCCCTAGGAAGCTCGTAGGCCAGCTCCGCGAGCTGCACCTGGAGCTTGGCCTCCCCTGTCGATGCCCTCTTTGCGAATATCTCGAGGATAATCTTCTCCCTGTCTTTCACCTCGACCTTGCAGAGCTTCGTTAGGTTGTACACTGCACTCGTACTTATGGAGGAGTCAAAGACGATTGTATCCAGGGTGTGTTCCTTTACCATCCTCGCTGCTTCCTCTGCCTTGCCTTCGCCGACTCCGTACTTCGCCCTCTCTAGGTACTTCTGCGTAAGGACAGCGACTGGCTCGTATCCGGCTGCGTTGGCGAGCTCTTTCGCCTCCTCTATCACATATTCATGAGGGAGCGTTATGATTAGAGCCCTGTTCAAACCAGTGGCATCACTTACTTTGTCTTCTCGAGTTCTGACACCGGAACGAGAAGGTTGAGCTTCAGATAATGCATCAGCTTCCTCGTAACTATGGCGTCAGGTTTCAGCCTCCCGACCTCGATCAGCCTAATGACAGAGAGCTTTTCATTTGTCATCCTGCCGAGCTCCTCCTGGGAGATACCCATCTTCTCTCTGGCGTGCCTGACCATGGTGTGGTAATCTGCGTCCAGCTCATATTCGGGTTCCGCCGGCCTTTGAGTGAACGCCTTCAGCGCCAGCTGAGCCGGGTTGACATGCCCGCTTCTGGGTCTGCCTCCGACCGGGTGGCCCATTTTGGCGCAGTTCGCGCAGGTGGTCATTATTGCTCCATCTATCTCCACCCTGTTTGGGGGACCCCGGATGATGTTGCCACAGATTTCACAGGATGCTGCCAAGACTGGATCGCCGGACCGAACTCGCGTTCAACTTAAAAAGTTCTCTGAAGTTGAAGGAAGGCGCGCAAGCGCACGGATTTATCCTGCGCCCCAGACGGGTCTGCACCGGCTTGAGACTCTTCGATTCTAGGAGGCAGTTTCAGCTAATGCTGGACTACGAGTTCGGCAGAGGCGTTGCGAGCGCGCTGCCGAAGGATGGACTGAAGTTTGCGTACTCTCGTAGGTCCGGTAGAATGAAACAGGTCACGCACGATGGAAGGCTCTTCGCGACCATAAGACCGAGCGGCGCGATCGCACCCACCCTGTACGGTGCCTCGGTGCTGGCGAAGAGTAAGAAATACCTCAGCAACGCGGTGGTCGTGCGTGATGAGGCTGCCAGTTTCATAAAGGAAGGGAAATCGGTCTTCTGCAAGTTCGTGGAATCCGCGGGTAAGCACGTCCTGCCGGAGGGAGAAGTTGCCATACTGGACAGCTGCGGGAGAGTGATCGGCGTTGGGAAGGCGAAGCTCAGGGGAGACTTCATGCTATCCTTTAATTCAGGCGTGGCCGTCAAGGTAAGGGGGAAATACTCTCGATGAAGCTCGGCGACAGGCAAGCGAGGAGGATGATGGACCGAATGGGAATCAACATGAAGGAGATTCCTGAGGTGGAGGAAGTGGTGATCAGGACGGCCAAGAAGGAACTCCACATACACAACGCCGCGGTCTCCGAGGTTAATGCTCAGGGAAACAGGATCTTCCAGGTGATGGGAGAGGTAGAGGAGGTCGAGAGGGAGATGAAGAAGTTCTCCGAGGAAGACATACTTCTGGTTCAGCAGCAGGCGAGCGTTTCGAGAGAGAAAGCGGTCGCCGCACTCGAGGAATCCGACGGAGAGGTGGCCAGAGCCATCCTTAAACTGAGCACCTGACCTGAAAGACATGCCGACAAATGGAGAATCTGATGACTGATGTCCAACTTACGAAGTAGATTCCTGATTCCTTTCCGACGGAGACAGACGGAAACAGATTTCATTCATTTCAATCCTGAACTCTGCACGGCCTGCTGGACTTGCGTTAGGGTATGTCCAAATCATGTCTTCGGGAAGATTGACCTTCCTTTTCACACGCATACACACATAGATAGAGCAAACGATTGCAACGGTTGCAAAGGCTTGCCCCAAGTAAGATGCGTAAGAGTTTGCAAGGATGGCGCCATTACTGCAAGACAGTGTCCTCCAAGTTTCTAAGGCCGGTTTCTTCATTTCTGTCGGCTGGAAAGTCGTTCTGCACCTATATAGTGGCAAAGGTGCAGAGAAGACATGCAAACACAGAAGGGCACCTGCTCAAGCTGTGGTAGGCTGACACACCTCTACAGGACGCCACGAGGATTGCGCTGCTTCCAGTGCACGAAGAAGATGGATTCCTCAGGTCTCGGATTCGCCTAGGACATTCCAGCTGCTCTGCCTGCCGAAACCCCAAGTCATCATTATTCAACGCCCTAAAGCGAAATGTAGAGCAAATAGACTATTGTTTCAAAAGGGTTTGATTACTTAAATGATAGTTTACACAGGCGTTTTCGGCGGAGAATGTCCACCTGACTATGTCATCAGCCGTCGAGGAAGCCGTCAGGGTTCTCGCCGAGTTTGAGGGCGAGCTTGAGAAGATAAAGACAGAGTCTGTCGATGCAAAGAAGAGGCTCTCGAAGCTCGTGGCGGATGAAGGGGATAAGGCAAAGAAACAAGCCCTGGCCTTGGCGCACGATATTGCTGCGGAGCAGATCCGAAAGGCCAGGGAGAATGCGGAGAGGGATGCGCACTCCATTGCCAAGGAGGGCGAGGAGACGCTTGCTCGGCTTAAGGAGAAGATCTCGAAAAGAAACGAGGAAGCACTTCGTCTAGTAAGCGAACGCCTGCTCGGTGATTGAAACGTCAGGCTCGTACACCGATGACGTCTACACCGGTGTTATTTCATCTGCGATAAAGGGAACGCTGCTTCAGAAGGATGCGGTGGAGACTCTCGCCGAGTGCCACTCTCTCGAGGAACTTGTCAATCGTCTCAAGGCCACGCCCTATTCCGACGTCGTCTCAAAGGTGCAGCCACCATATTCTGCGAGGAGGCTCGAACTGGCACTGAGGGAGAGGCTGGACGATGTGCAAATGCAGCTGACTAGGTCCTCTCCGGGATACGAACTCCTCGAGCTCTACTACCTCAAAAATATTGCCTGGAACCTGAAATCAGCACTGAAGTCGAAAGCCCTGAACAAGAGTTACGAGGAGGCGATGCAGTACATCGATCTGCACGCCGAGGAGCTTGTCGGGAGAATGGAACTGATTGTGAAGGTCCTCTCTGCCAAGGACATACAGGAGGCGGCGGCCTCACTCACCGGTTCAGAGTTCGGGAAAGATATGGCCAGAGCAACTGCGACCTTCGCAAAGGAAGGCGAGGTTAGGGTGTTCGACCTCTTCGTGGACCACACTCTCCATCAGATGATTGCCAGCTCGTTCACGGAGCGGCGAGGCGGCATCCCGGGAGGCGCGAGCCTGGAAAGCGCTAGGAAGACTGTCGCACTGGATATCGACACCTACAACACGCTCGGCCTCCTGAGGGCAAAGCTCTGGGGGCTCTCCTCCGCCGAGACCAACACCCTGTTGGTGACGCCGGCATTTAGCATATCTCTCAGCACTCTGCAGAAGATCGCGCTCGCGGAGTCGGTGAGCGACGCGTTCTCACTGCTCTCCGTGACGCGCTACGGAATACCTTGGCAGTCGGGGGCGAGCGATGAAGAAATGATCAACAGGCTCGAGGAGCGGCTAAGCGACTTGAGCTACGAGACTGCGAAGAGGACCTTCCTCTGGAGCAGTTTCCAAGTGGGTGCCACTCTAGCGCTCGTGAAGCTCATGGAGTTCGAGGTGAGGAACTTGGCGGCGATCGCCTTCGGAGTGGAGGCTGGAATTCCGGCGAAGAACGTTCTCGCACGGCTGAAGCTCTAGGTCCAGTCTATCTTTGTTCTGACCCTTTCGGGCAGTAACTTCCTGAAAGGAGTTCCATTTCCCTCATAGAACTTTGTGAAGAACTCGTAGAGATGCAACCTGAGGTCCTGTATGTACACTATCAACCCCTCAAGCAATATGATCATGACATTGAAGATCACGATGGGCACGATTGAGATGTAGACCGGGAAGGCAGCCAGCATGTTGACAGCGATGAGGAGGGCGCAGTGCACCAGCAGGAGCACCCCGAGTCGGGCATAGCTTATTGTGTTGGCCAGGAACTCCGCAATCTTCACCAGCAGCTCTATGATCCCGTTGATGAACTCTATCGCCGCCGACTCGCCATGCCACCTGTGGACAACGGTCGCTACTCCCTTGCCCCCAGCGATTACTATGGCAGCACCGAGCACGACAACCGTTGAGACAAGTCCCAGAGTTCTAGTCCGTATGCCGAGCAGTGGTACCGGGTTGTTGGAGTTGTACATGTTGAAGCTGAACCCCGCGCCTATGAAGGAGAGCGCGAACGCAACGCCAGACAGATACATGACCAGGCCGGGTATCTGCTCGAGGACGAGCTCCGCCCTGGCACGCTTGCGCACCGTCTTCACTACTCCAAGCACCATTCCTGTGGTCATGTGGGCGAATCCGATGAGTAGCGCTACAGTGAGTAACACGGCGATTCCCTGTTGGTCGAGAGTCGGCTGCGTCCCCGCTCTGTTGACGATCTCGAGTGCCTTGGGAATGGGCACAAGCTGACCTAGGTCGAAGCCGAAGAACTCTCCGAAGAGTACTCCAAACACGCACGCTGAGATTCCTGCCGCGAGGAAGATGTTCCCCCAGACCCTCAGATTCGCGTTCTTTCGACTTCTGAGAAGCAAGGAGAAGGCAGTGACCACGATGCCGTGTCCCAGGTCGCCGAACATCATCCCGAAAAAGGCGGGAAAGACGAACGCCACTAGGGGCGTAGGGTCGACTTCGGGTCCGCCGGGAAAGCCCTGGCTCTCGGTGATCTTCTCGAACGACTTGGTTGGCCACGGATTGGCCATGAGGGTCGGCACTCCAGCGTTTCCCTCTTCGTCACGCCACGAGGCCCGCTCGGACACGACAATCCAAGTGTCGAAAATGTGTTCGAAGTCCTCCTGCCTCTTTGTCGGTATGAATCCTGACACGCTGGCGATCCTCTCCAGCTTCCCCGAGGTCCGCACGTCGTCCAGGACGGAGTTTGCCGACTGCGCGACCTCCCTTATCGCGAGGAGGCTCTCGGATTGCTCCTCTTTGAGCACCTGAATCCTCTTCTCGGAGCTCATCCTAGAGCTGATCAAACTCGCCATCTGCTTCTCGAGTCTCCCGTAGGCCTCTAGGGGGTTCTGAGGCAGGCTCTCGGGCAGGGATAGTGGCTTGAGCTCAAAGGCTCTGACAACCCTGTCGACCTTCGAGAACTCGGACGCAGGACCGGCAATCAGCACGAGGCTTTGGCTTGATGTCAGCGGCTGCGAGAGAAAGATGACATCGGAGAGGGATTTCTCCAATTCCGAGCTGGATTTCAGATTCACAATCGAGAGAAACACTCTCAATCTTCTGAGTCCTGCCGCGATTCCAAGGTCTGAGGATATGTTGGATACTACTCGCAAAGAAGCCATCAGCGCTGCTGTGTCAGCCTCCTCCTTCTGCAGCTGAGTGAGACTGTCTAGCTCGGCTCTCACCTCGGCGAGGATTGGCTCTGCCTCCTTCTCCGCCTTGGAGAGCAATGCCTCCCAGTTCTTCGCCTCATACGTCGTTTCGGGGACTGTGGCCCCCCTGAAGATGACATCAATTGTTCCTGGAAGCAGTGGAATGGCCAGGTCTCTAACAGCCTGGTCGACCTGAGCGAAGAGTTTCACGGCCCTGATGGCCAGCTCCTCCGTGCCCGCATCAAATTGTCCCGCCTTCTCTTCTAGGTGGAAGTCGTCGAACTTCGCCAGACGAGCGAGAATATCCTGATAATCACTTCTTGGAGCGATTAGTGTCACCCTGGTGAGTTTGGCAACGACCAAGCTCGTCTATTCCTGAATCGGCAGGCTCCCACCATTCGTTATTAAAGTGTTGACGGGCCTAACAGATATAAGGCGAGGAAAGTCCGGCCACCTGGACCTGATTTGAAGATAGTCGCACTGGGTAGCAAGACCTTTGCTACCGGTTTCGCGCTCGCCGGAGTCCAGGGCGAGTACGTCACCTCCCCCCAGCAGGCCCTCGAGCGACTGAGATCCCTGATCCGCGATCATGACGTGGGATTGATAATGATGAGCGACGACGTATCAAAACCCATACAGGACGAGATTACCTCTATCCGAGCGAAGCGCGCCATTCCACTGATTTACGAGGTGCCTTCCCCTGGCAGCAAGAAGCAGACAACTGAGTACAGGACGCTCCTGAAACAGATACTGGGCGTTTGAAGATGGTGTCTGCAGACTACACGCTCGGCAAGGTCTCGTCCGAGGCCCTGAACGAAATCCTCACTGAGCTGGAGTCGGAAAAATCCGATGCCTCAGAACAGGCGCGCTTAATGATAAGGGAGACGAGGGCCGAGGTCGCAAAGGTCCTCCAAGACGGCGAAAGACAGGCCGAGTCGGTGCGGCGACAGATTCTCGGGTTTGCGGAGCTGGAAGCGCGCAACGGTGCTCTGCGTTCACTTGAGGAAGCGTCAAACAGAATCTTCCAGGAATCTCTGGTCGCTGTCTCGAAATCTCCCAGCTACGAAAAGACTCTCGCAAAGCTGATCTCAGAGGGGCTCCAGGTCATCGGCAAGGAGGCGATCGTCTCCTGCAACGCCAGGGACAGGAAGGCCGTCGGCTCAGTAATCAAAGAAATGAACAACAAGGCCGGCTCGAAACTCTCCTTGGACGAGAAGAACCTAGAAGTCAAGGGAGGGGTGATTCTCCGTTCAAAGGATGGAACCGTCAGTTTCGACGACACCCTCGAAGCAAGGCTGGATAGAATCAAGCCCCAGCTGAGGCGGGACGTCGTAGCGACGATCTCGGGGTCGGAGTCACCCTAGTCGCACCCGTGGTCATAGCACTCCTAGCTTGCTTACTTTCTGGCGTGGTTCACGAACCAATCTCTAGCGAGCCGAGCTACTTCCTCTAGCTTCCCCCTCTCCTCGAAGAGGTGGGTCGCTCCCGGGATCATGATCAGGTCCTTTTCCGCTCTAATCAACCTGTATGCCTCGCGGTTCAGCTCCATCACCTGTTCATCCAGTCCGCCTACAATCAGCAGTGTCGCCGCGGTGGTCTTGTCGAGGTACTCCCAAGCTAGGTCGGGACGACCACCACGCGAGACGATGGCACGAATGCCGAGCGAAGGCTCCGAGGCAGCCTGAATCGCAGCCGCCGCGCCTGTGCTCGCTCCAAAATAGCCTAGCTTCATGTTAATAGTGCCTGGCTGCGTCATCAGCCATCGTGTCGCCTCTTTCATCCTCAGGGCCAGGAGGTTTATGTCGAAACGGTTTTCGTAAGCCAGATCCTCTTCCCTCGTAAGAAGGTCTAACAGCAGGGTGCCGAGGCACGCCTGGTTGAGGACCTCGGCTACGTAGACGTTCCTGGGACTGAATCTCCCGCTGCCGCTGCCGTGTGCAAAAACAACGATAAGTTCGCATCCTTTCGGCAGCACCAGGTTTCCTTCGAGTACGACCGAACCAACCCGGATCCTAACCTCGGTTCCGGGCGACGACTCAACTCCGTCCGTTGCAGCCACCCTAACGGTTCATTCCCATTCTTCCTATAAATGTGAGTCGCCCCTGCCTCAGAATACCCTTTTCCCACCTCTTCTTCTGGGAAGCAGTAGCGGCACACTCTAGCTGTGGCTGCGCATCTTCAGGTACTCTTCTATGCTCTTTCTGACGAAAGAGTCCACGTTCATCGTCAGCGCTTCGGTTGGCTCAACCCACAGGTAGTCCTGCACTTCGACCTTGTCCACTGTCACGGTGTCGCTTTCGCATCTGCAGATGAAGTCAAAGAAGATGTAGTGCCTTCCTCTTCCAGAATTCGGGGCTGAAGATCGCCTCCTGCATCATGACGAAGTCAACAACCTCTACATCTAGGCCAACCTCCTCTTTCGCTTCCCTCTTGACGGCCTGTTCCATTGTCTCCCCGAGTTCGATATGCCCTCCTGGAATGGTCAATCTGTCGAACCATTTGTGCGACCTGACAAGCAGGAGCTTGCCATCGCGGTTCAGGATCAGGGCGCCGGCTGTTGGCTCTGGAAAGCGCTGTCCCACGTCTTCGCAACAATCTCGCCCGCATATTTCCTTTGGAGTTGCGTCGGCTGCCAGATTTCTCGCACCGGTGCGTGAACAGGCCAGTCACGCTGCGGCGGCGACTCGGCCGTCTGGTTAGGGCTAGATTCCCCACGTGTGAGCAAGTCTGCCGAGCCTTCTGACAGCGTCTGACCTGAAGTTCCTCTCCACGTCGGCAGATTCCAGCATCTCCCTCAGGAAGTTGATCGTTCCGTCCATAGCTACCCTGTTCACCGGGAAGGGGACGCCATCCTTTCCACCGTGTGCGAAGCTGAACTTGACGGGATCACTCCAAGATGCCGGGTTTCCGTAGACGAGCTGCGACACAAGCGCCAGCGCTCGAACCGTGGCTGGGCCAACCCCTCGGAAGGCGAGTAGTTCTTCGTAGCTCTTCGGCTGAACGTCATAGAGCTGGAAGAAGACCTGCCAGTTGAGGTCGGCTGGCATCTCGAACGAACCATTGTACTCGACTCGCGGCGCTCCCTCAATCCATCTGTCGAGCCTCGGTTTCGAGTCTATGGCTCTGATCGATGAAATCAGCCTCTGCGGACTCTCTCTTGCGAGGTCCACACAGGTCCGTCTGTTCTCCTCGGCTTCTCTCGCTGTCATGTTGAGCACGACGGACTCCGCGGCATCACCGACTATGGCGTCGTGGGGTTCGACTACGAAGTCTCTGACATTGTCTGAAAGCCAGTGGTAACGCCTCGCCTTCCCGCTCGCGGTGTTCATCCCCTGCTGCGCCACAGCCCATCTTCCTTCTTCGTCCATGACGAAGGCATGATGGTAGATCGGGTAGCCAGCCTGGATGGCAGCATTGTCGACCTTGGCGCAGATCCTGCTGGCGTACTGAAGCTCCTGAACCTTGTGCGTTGAGAGTCCCATCTTCATAGCAGCGCTCTCGATCTCCGAGGGAGCTCTTCGGGACGCCATTCCCTTTCCTCCGGCGACCACCAGGCCGTGCCTCTCCGCGGTCAGGACGTTCTTGAGAACTCCGGTGACGACCGTCGTCACTCCCGAGGAATGCCAGTCAAAGCCCAGCACGCAACCGAAGGCCTGAAACCAGTACGGGTCTGAGAAAGACTTCAGGAAACCAGCGGTCCCGCGGTCCTGAACTATGAGGTATACCATCTCGTCGGCCAGAGCCTTCATCCTCCCCACCAACCACGCGGGTGCGTGGCCTCCGTGCAGGGGGAGTACCGCGCTGCCGGTATTCCTCATACGCCCTAACAGGACGAGCGGGATTGATAAGGAAATATACGGGACTGACCCTAGATACTGGAGAGCTGCCCTCAGACCCCTGTACCTGTTCCGTATGGTTACCTCTGTTATCTCGCCAGCGTGAGCGAGGTCCCTCTGGGTCTTGCCCTCCCCCTCGAGAGTGCAAGCTATGTACAGGGCCGCGGCGGCTAGGCCCATCGGGTCCTTCCCCGTAAGGGCTTCCTTCTGCTCGGCCTTCCTCAGAATCTCCAGCGCCCTCCTCTTGGTCTTCTCGCTGAGCTGGACCCTTGACGCTATCCGAGAGACCGCCCTCGTCGGATCGGCGATTGGCATTTTCAGGTCCATCTCCCTGAGGAGTAATCGGTAAGAGCGTGCCACCTCCTTCTTGGTAAGGTTGCTCACGACTGCGATGTCCTTCAGCGTTCGAGGGGTCCCTGTCTCCCTGCAAGCCGCGTAGAGCGATCCGGCTATTGTCTCAGTGATCGACCTTCCTCTTAGGAAGCCCCTCTCGAGCGCCTTTCTGTAGGTGTAGGCCGCTTTGTCAACCAGCGCCTCCGACAGGGACAGCTTCTCGGCAAACCTTTCGAGTTCGCTGAAGGCCTGCCTTAGGTTCCTGTCCGTCGACGCATGAACCTGACTCCTGGTGTCCCAGGTCCTCAGTCTCGACACCGTCGACCTCATTGTCCCAGAAAGTGGCCTCCCTGCAGCGTCTCTGTCGGGACGGCCGATCATGGTCGCCAGACCCATGTCGTGCATTGCTATTGATGTCGGGCTCCCTGTCCTGACCCTGTTTTCGCCCTCCTCCGTCGGCAATGAATTCCATTCGGGTCCCGTCTCCTCAATCTTCTCTTTGACCACGAAACCGCAGCTGCCGCAAATCAATTCTCCCCTGGAAGTATCAACTACCATTGGTCCCTTTCCGCATCTCGGGCACTTGCTCACTGCGGTCTGCAACTCTAGCCTCGTATAGTCTCTTCTGGCCATGCTCCCGTATAACAATTGTTATAACAGCGTATATAAAGATAGTAGTAGTTTCTGACCAAGTAGCTGAGACTTAGTTTAGCAAGTAAAGCTGGCGCTACTGCCTCAGCGCAGGCGCTTTGGGACTACTCGATGCCTGGAAGATGAAAGAGAAGGAACATCCTTTCGTAGAGTCAGTCCGTAGCAGGCCTCTCTCTTCGTCTCGCGTTACAAAGCTAGGTCAGCGCCTATCCTCCTGCGGCGTCGCTCGGTTCGGGGTAGATCACGCGTGCAACAAGAGGCCTTGAGCAGTCCGCGCAGTTTACGGCGACCTTGGCGCAGTTGACGTGATACCTCGAGCCACAATCGCACTGTATGTAGGGCTGCGCCGCTGCCCCGAGCTCAAGCGCTGAGGTTATCTCCCTTCCGCAGGCCAGACAGGCGCGATTGAGACCCATGACGTCTTTCAGCGTGAAGATCCCACAATCTCCCCCTTCTCCATGACCAGCATCCTCCTGATGTTCCTTCTGTTCATAATGTCAAGCGCCTCCCTGAGAAGCATCCCTTCATCCACCGCCATTGGATCCGGCGTCATGACCTCCCGAACAGTCGTGAGCCTTGGGTCGCGCCCCTCTGCTAGAACCCTGTTGAGAAGGTCCCTCTCGGTCACGATTCCCACAATTCTTCCATCGCTGGTGACCACGAGGCTTCCTACATCGTGCTGCGCCATCAACTTTGTAGCCGAAGAAACCGACGCGTTTTCGTCAACAGCCACGAGCGGGCGCTTCGTGATGCTGCCCACCTTTAAGTCCAGTATCAACTGGATGGACAAAGTCGTCGGAAGTTAATAAGGCGTGCTCATGTAACTAGTAGGTTCGAGCGAGCCGGTCTAGTCGTCTCCTTCGTGCCCGAAGAGATAGCTAAATCAAGGCAAGGCGTTCAGCCTGACACCAATGGACAGCAGGGTGTGCATGGTCACCGGGAGCAACTCGGGCATAGGGAAGGCAACTGCCATGGCGCTGGCAAAGCTCGGCAGCACCATTGTGATGGTGTGTCGTGACAGGAACAGAGGAGAGTCCTCCCGGGTCGAAATTAGAGAGAGGAGCGGCAACGAATCAATCGACCTGATGATCGCGGACCTGTCGTCTCTGCAGTCCGTCAGGCAATTTGCGGGCGATTTCATCCAGAAGTACAAGCGCCTGGACGTGCTCATCAACAACGCTGGTCTTGTTTGCTTGACAAAATCTACAACCGTTGACGGTCTTGAGACTACCTTCAGCGTCAACTATCTATCGCAATTCCTCCTGACCAACTTGTTGCTGCCCGTGCTGAGGACGAGCGCTCCCGCGCGAATCGTATGTGTGTCGTCGAATTCTCACTACCGTGCAGGAACCGACTTTGACCCCAAAGCGCTGCGACGTTACAGCATCATGCGCGCCTACGGCCAGTCGAAGCTCGCGCAGATCCTGTTCACCCACGAACTCGCAAGGAGATTGGAGGGTAGCGGGGTTACCATCAACTGCCTGCATCCCGGAGCAGTCGCGACGAACATGTGGAACAGGTTTCCGATGCCCCTGAACTACCTGTCCAAGGTGGTGACCGTATTCTTGAAGAGTCCCGAGGAGGGCGCAGAGACCGTAGTCTACCTCGCCTCCTCCCCCGAGGTGGAAGGTGTATCAGGGAAGTACTTCGTCAACAAGAAGGAGGCAGAGTCGTCTAGAGCCTCATACGACGCGGAAGCGGCCACGCGGCTATGGCAACTCAGCGAAGAGCTGACCGGTCTGCCTCGCTGAGGGAATCGCTATATGGACCCGGTTTCGAGTTTCTGGAATGTCGGTGGAGCTTGAATGACAAAGTCTTGGGTGTCTGGTGGCAGGAGCGCTGACCTAGTCACGAAGCTGAGACAAGAGATCTCGGACCTCGAACAGAGGAGGGACGAGCTAGTCGAGAGAAACAAGGGAAAGGTCTTCGACTGGTGCTCCTTTGTCTTCAACTCACGGAACAGTCCCAGGGACCTTGAGTCTCTGCGGAACCACCCTCTCAGCCAGGAGATCAACGAAATCGCTGTGAGCTACGAGCATCTAATCCAGTCGATAATGGACAAACAGATCTTGCTTAACGAAAAGCTTGACGAGCAAGCCAAGGCCGACTCCCTCGGATAGGCACCCAATCAATATGGAGGGAACCCGGCCCGAGATTCGCAGAAACGGTCGCGCAGTCGATTGGCGTGCTGATCCGAACAATCGTGTCTTCCGTCGAGTTTGTCTTTTCTCCACCAACTGGGGGACGCACCCAGAGCTGCCAGCGTTGGTTCTGACTGCTGAGGAATAGCCGTGATGGTTCCTGGAGGATAATCCCTGATGGCTTTGCCCAGCAGACGATTGGAGCGAAACGCGCGACATGGGTCCCGCTGATGGTCGGTGACGGCGATGGACAGGAACTTCTATCCGGGTCGTAGCTATTCGTGGCACTCACAACAAGATTAAAAGTGAAGGTCATCGTGAAGGTCTTGTGACTGGAACCTATCTTTCTGACATGTCTGTCTGTCTTCCGAGAAGCAATCTTTCAGAGAAGCCCAAGAAGGGCTGTTGGAGACTCATCGCCTACGAGCTTGAGAATCTAAAAGGAACAATGGTCTGGGCGAACTCCAAGACCAGGGCGCCCGACATTGTGTACCCCTCAGACCTGAAGGGGTGGCACGGGATCTACCTCGGTATCTGGGACTGGGCCTGGTCAAAGGTGCCCGTCATGATTACTGAGGGGCAGGTCGAAGGTGGTAACATGCTGAAGATCAGGCTGAGCAGCGACCCTTGCTTCACAACGGTGTCCAAGGAGTTTCAGGACTTCCGTGCCGAAGAATTCTTCTGGAAGTACGCCGACCTGACAGGAAAACAGTTTGTGCTGGGTCAGCAGAGCGAGGGATTTTAGAGAAGGGCCTGCCTCGCCTTCATCAGGGTCGTTCCTCTATCTGAGGAACAGATAGAGCAGGTCAGAAACGACCGTGCCAGGAAGGACACGAAGAGGCTCGTCGCCATGAATGACGCCTACAGCTGGATGTACGAGACGCATCCCACGACGGTAGAGGAGATCCACTCCCAGATAGAACGGTACAGGGACACCGACTTCGGAGCGGTCTTCTATGAATGCGGTTTTCTGGGCACCCTTGGTTTTCAGGCACTGGACCTAGAAGACTTCCCCAGACAGGGCGAGGAGTTCGCCAACGACAGCGTTCGCACCTTCAAGGGAATGGGCGTGGAGCCGATAGGGGAGGTCGTCAAGTATGGTCACACCCTCGGTCTCCAGGTGTTTGCCAGCGTCCGCATCGGCATTCCGGTGGTGGCACCGCCTTTTAACAATGATCCCCAAGGCGGAGGCTCCCTCTCCCTTAGCCATCCCGAATTGACCTGCGTCGAAAGGGACGGTTCCCAGGGACCGTGCCTGAGCTACGCCTTCCCGGAAGTGCGATCTCGTGCCATCAAGACGCTCCAGAATGCGGTCATGTTCGGTGTTGACGGAGTGAACCCGTTGTTCCACCGAGGCCCCCCGTTTCTGCTCTACGAGAAGCCGCTCGTCGATGGCTTCATGGCCAGGTACGGCGAGGATCCGAGGAAGATTCCAGAAACAGACGAGCGCTGGCTGAAGCTCAGGGCGGAAACGCTCACAGAATTCATGGAGGAGCTGCGAGAGGGAGTGAACGAAACGGCCAGAGAGTACCCGCGAGAGAAGCCAAAGATTCTCCTCGTCGTCTTCCCAACTCGAGCAGATAATCTCCGATACGGTATCGATATCGAGGTGTGGGTTAGAAAGGCTCTGGTTGACTACGTCCTCGCTCGCGACGTGCTCTACGCGAGCTGGGAGAATCAGCCAGTCGACGTGCCGTTCTTCCGAGGATCTGACGAAAGGGACGAATTGCAAATTCTACGTGATGCTGGGGAGTGCCTCAGCCGTGTATCGCATCCAGGGTGGCACCGGCACCCTCGCCTCCGCGTACGCCAAGAAGGCCGCCGCGCTGTATGAGGAGGGGGTGGCCGGACTGGCCTTCTGGGACACGAACCTCCAGGACAGATTCGCTGCGACCTGGTCGGGAATGAGGCGATTGGGCCATGTCGAGGAGGTCCGCTCATCGAAGCAGGACCCAACCTCCACAATCAGCTCCATGCCCCTTAAGAAGCTGGGCGGCGTGGACGTCAGCTTCAGACACGATGCCTGGTTCTACGTCTGAGGCGATGCCTGACCGTGAATGTTGTGGCAGGATTTGGATTTCGTCCAGGGTGAGGGTTGATCCAAGTCTTGAGAGTTTCCCGAGGGGGCGCCGTAGCACTCCTTCTCGCTCTGGTAATTGCGAGTTCGCTGTACATAATCATCAGTCGGTCAGAGCCGTCGACAACCACCACCTCTATTACTACCACGCCCAGCGTGACGACAACCGCAACGACAACTACGACAACCGCGGTATCAACGACCTCAGCGACCACCGTCACATCTACCATATCCGCCGCACCTGCGCCAGACTACACTTGGATCATAGTATCCAGCATAGTCGTCGTACTGATCGCGATCTTAGGCGTTGCAATACTCCTCCGACGCGGAAGAACAACAAAGATGGGGATTTTGTGATCGCCAGAAAAGTTCAGAGTGTTTGGTTGAGGGCAACGCTTCCCCGTGTCGGCTGAGCCATGCCGTCCGATACACGACTTCGGCAACAGCATCGTCAGGTTGTCGCCCAAGCCGGTGGAGGAGGACTACTTTGCTCCTGCGAACTGGGCCCAACTCAGCCAGAACGACACCGACCTGGGGGGACACATCGACGGTCATGAGGTCGCCAGTTTTGCTCTCGGGAGCGTTACCCACTTCTGCGGGCCCGCCAGCGGTGGCGGGAGGATATTCATGGCCGCCGGGCAACCGCGTCGAAGCTATCTTCGTTTGAACCGCCCACACCAGCGAGGGTGCGGGACACAATCAGCGCCATAACTCTGACCTGGATTGCGTGGGAGTTTGGTGCTGCCAGTGACTCCCCTAGGCCCGTCATTTCTTCATCGGTGCAGACCTGGACGAATCATGACGTCCACGTGTTCCTAACGAGCTTCCCCAAATTCTCGCGAAACGGGAGATAACCACTGATGTCGCCGGATTGCGGTGCCCTGACAGGGATTTCCCGCACATCAGTGATTCTCAATGGTCGCTCTACCCGCGCGTCTTGACATTTATCTTCCGGAGCACGTTGAAGAGCTCGGTCTTCTGGCGCCGCGTGAGCTCCACGAACGGTGGTCTGACGGCTCCTCCGTACAGTCCCACATACTCTAGAGCAGCCTTGAGCACCGAGGCGCCGAAGAAGGCTCCCTCCCCGCCTCCCGCAAACTCTTCCCCCTCCAGCAGGCCACCGCCGTGCCAGAAGAACTGCCAGAATGGGCCGAGCCGACCGTGCAGCTTCTCTGCCTCAGCGTACTTACCTTGCTCCAGCAAGCTCCAGTACTGCGCCTCCAGCTCCGGCCAGAAGGCGGCGGGGCCCGTGATGTATCCAGATGCCCCGTGAATGTGAGCCAGGGTAGAAGTGTACCCCACCGAATTGTCTATGAAGGAGAATCTCGTTGAGAATTGGTCAAGCATCTCGACATAATCCATTAGCTGTTCTCCACCTGTCTTGATTGAAACAACATTTTCGAAATCGACCAGCTTGCCCATGAGCGATGTCGAAAAGTGTGTCCCCGAGTTTCTCCACGGCTGGCTGTATGTCATCACCGCGGTTTTGACCCCCGCTGTTACGATTCTATACCATCGGTACAGGTCCGGCTGGCTCATTCCATAGTAGTACGGAGGCGGCACCATCACACACTCCGCCCCGGCCTCCGCTGCGCTCTCGGCTAGCGCAATGACTACCTTGTAGTCACAGCTGCCGATTCCTACCACAATTGGTAGCCTGTCCCCGGCGGCATCAAGGGCCGTCTCAACAACGAGCTCGTGTTCCTCTTTCGAGAGGGTGACGTACTCCCCCGTTCCGCACGGAACTATCATGTGCCCCTTCCCCTTCGCTATTCCCGCTTCGATTACGTAGCTGATGTTCTCCTTGAGCGCCTCCAAGTCCAGCTCAAAGTTCTTGTTTCTCTTGAATGGAAGCATCTCAAGCACAGACGGACCCACGATTCGTTTCTTGACATTCTCGAAGTCTATGGTCAACGACACTTTTCGGAATGGCTGCTAGATATGCGTTCTCGTCTTGGCAACGAAGAATGACTTGGAAGGGTTGACTACCGTAATCCTTCGAAATAGAAGGAATACTTGGATCGAAGGCTCCATGATGGAGGTTGCGAGGCGAAGATTCTCTCGCCTCCCACGTGAGGATGACGTCGGCTACTACGCGCTATTCTCGATCATGGCATTGCAGTCAGGGTAAGTGTGGACCTTACGTGCTTGAGCGTCCGAATTCTGGAGAATATGATCTCCTTGACCTGCTGGTCCGATTCCGCTTCGATT
This sequence comes from uncultured Nitrososphaerota archaeon, assembly GCA_963836465.1. Classification (GTDB taxonomy): domain Archaea; phylum Thermoproteota; class Nitrososphaeria; order Nitrososphaerales; family Gagatemarchaeaceae; genus CAWIJZ01. The sequence continues at coordinate 9,903 of CAWIJZ010000022.1, read as the reverse complement.
TCGACCACTAGGTCGTAAACACCATACACTGCGTAGGCTCCGACGATACCTTTGACCTTCTTCAATTCAGAGAGTAGCTCGGGCTCGGAGCCCAAGTCAGCGTTAATCAGAACGAACGTCTTCCTCATTGATCACCTTGTACGTTTGGATAGCGTAAATACTTTTGGATAGCGTTGTCTTTCCACAGCCCGCAGGCCCGATGATGGCAACCAGATCTCAGTCTCTCACTTCAAGACTAGAACTCTTCTGCGCAATCCATCATCGAACCAGTGCGATTACCTTTCCTGTCTTGTCATTCTGAAGTAGAAGAAAGATATCGAACTTATGCTACGGGTTGGTACTCTGATTCCCCAATCTCGGGCTTTGGCACACTATTGCCTGACGAACCTGATTGTACTCGCAAGCTTCGCATTTTCCTACACTCAAACTTCACGAAGTGCTAATCTCAGTTTAACAAGTGACGGACTTAAATCACAGACTTCCGTACTCTTACTCTATCCAAGGATATCAGCCTGTTCATTCCGCCGTTCAAACGTTCATTCGTTCATTCCTTTGTTCGTTCATTCAGTTGTTCAATATTAGATTCTAGGCCCATTGCTACTGGAGAGGATACATACCACCTGAGACGCGTGGGATGGAGTACCTTAGGAGAGACCGACTAAGGATTAAGCTGCAGGCAGGTTATCCCCCAAGTGGTTGTATCGTAGGATTCAGCGGGCCCGGTGGGGCTCGTGTCCATACGGGTTCTTCTCCTTGGCCTGGGGGTGATTGGACGAGTGAGCGCCCTGGCCGGGACTTATCATTCCACGTAGGCGCTTGTCCCCATTGCGTTCGGCGCGGCAGGCGGCAGGGTCAGAATCATGCCTAGCGCCGAGGCGGAGTTTTCGCAGATCGAGGCGTCCTATCTCTTCAGGGACTTGGTGAAACTACGTTCAAGCGGCTTGCTGAAACATTGGCTAGCCTGTATTGAACAAGGCGTTACCCGCCACCGTGGGGTCACCGTGAGACCATTGAGGCCCAAACCAGCCTCGTAGGCGCATTCAAGTTCGTGCTGTTTGTCCTTCTCAGACTTGAAGGAACTTTGAGCTCTTCATCTCGTCTTGGGCCCTGAAAGCTTTGCTCATCGCCGAGACCTTCTTTGCATCCCCGTGGACGAGGAAAAGTTCAACGCATGTGGATGGGGTGAGCTTGCTGTGGATGTGAGTCTTAATTATTCGGTCGAACTCGTGTTTGATCTTTGTCACTGGTTCTTCCTCCTCGGTGTTGTGTGTGACGACAACTACCCCGCTCACTTCACCAGACAGGCCCGAGCGTTCCCTGTTTTCGTCCAGCATCATACGTATAGCCGCCCTGACCAGCTCGGACCTTCCAGTGAAACCGAAGGAATTCTCGAGCTCATCCATGTCCTTCAACATGGACTCGGGAAGTGAAAGGCTAACGATTGGCATGGAAGGATTTGTTATTAACGGCCATATAAGTTGTGCCTCCTGGTGTAATAAGTTGTGATTGCGCTAAGGTCGAAAGAAGGACTTCAGGCTCTTCAAACTCATTACGGCAATGAGCATGGCGAGGGCGACTAAGACTATTGCTCCCCCTGGTGCTGCGTTCGGAACTGTGATTGAAAAGATCAGTCCGAAGACTACGGAGGTGAGACCGAAGACAGGGGCCATCAGAAATGTTTGCTTGAACGACCTGGCAATCTGGACGCTGATGAGGCCGGGCAGTAGGACCAAAGATGAGATCAAGAGTATTCCGACAATTGGTATCGCCGCTACCACAGCTATCCCTGTTAGGACGCTGAGCAGGTAGTCCATCCTCCATGTCACGATTCCCGCAGCCTGGGCTTGGACTTGGTCGAAGACTGTGTAAAGCATCTGTTTGTAGAACACGAAGGTGAGGAAGAGAGTCGCTGCGAGGACCGCAGAAGCAGTGTATATCTGGGGCCAGGAGACAAGAAGGATGCTCCCAAAGAGAAGACTGTCCAGGGAATAGCCGTAGTTGAGGGTGACACTTGTTACGAATACGCCCGTTGCCAGCCCGAGCTCGAGGAACACTGCGACGGCGGCATCTCCAGCCAGCCTGCCGGAACGGATCGCCTTTGTCATGCCGAGGGAAGCCAGAATCACGATCCCAGCGCCTATCACGGTAGGATAGAGCCCGACCGCCAAGCCAATCGCCAGTCCCCCATATGCACTGTGTGCGAGCCCGTCTCCGATCAGAGACAGCCTCTTCATGACGATGTAGACACTCAGGAAAGAGCTGAGCAGAGCAACGATGATTCCAATGATGAATGCCCGCTGGACGAATGGTTCCCCCAGATATGTGAAGAGCGAGCTAAGGATGCTCTCCATGCTCGATCACCTCAATCGGATAGTTGTATGCCTTCGGAAGAATCGAACTCGCACGAAACTCCTTTGTCGGGCCATCGAAGTAGAGAGTGCGGTTGATACATACGATGGTCTTCGCAATCTTGGTTACGGCGCTTATGTCGTGGATCGATAGAATTGTTGTAATCTCCAGCTCTTTATTCATCCTGCCCAGAATGTCATAGAACTCACTCTTGACATGGATGTCAGCCCCGCTTGTAGGCTCGTCGAGGATGAGCAGCTCGGGGTCGCCAACCAGAGCCTTCGCCGTGAAGACTCGCTGGGACTCGCCTCCGGATAGTTCGCCTATCCGCCGGTCTCGAACGTGCTCGATATCGAGCCGCGACATCATATCATCCACCTTCCTGCGGTCCTTATCGGTGAACCACGGGAACAGGCTCGAATGAGGGATGCGCCCCATCATTACCGTTTCATAAACGGTGGAAGGGAAGTTCCTGTCCTTGGGGTTGGCAACCTGCGGGACGTAGCCGACCCGCTTCAGGTTCTTCGAAGAGACAGGTTCGCCGAAGAGCTTCACGGTCCCTGTCGTAGGCTCTGTCAACCCCAGGATGACTGAGATCAGCGTGGACTTTCCCGCGCCGTTGGGACCGATAAGACCGACGAAGTCACCCTTCTGAATGTTCAGTGTTATGTGTTCGAGCGCATGCACTTCCTGATGGTAGTCCACTCCGACGTCGACGAACTCCACCACTGTGCCTGCGCTTGGCGTTGCCAAAGCCTGCATAAGGTGGCGCTGAGCTTGGTTAATAAGATATTGGTCGCAGAGTGAGTACGATTATCACAAAAGCAAGAAAACTTAATAGCAGAGAGGCTATGGGGCGCCTTAGTGACCAGTCAGGCAAGCACCGACTTACCGAACCGAAAGCGTTACGCGTATGTCGGGCTGGTTGTCATTCTACTCGCATTCGCCGGGGGAGGGGGTTACCTTCTGGGGAGTTCCACGACCATAACCTCTACAGGTACCCAGACTGGGACAAGCGGCGCCCCCCTGAAGGTTCTTGCCACATTCCTTCCCCTGCAAGAGTGGGCCCAAGCCGTGGGAGGTCACAGCGCCAACGTTACTTTGCTTGTGAGCCCAAGCATCGACGTTCATCAGTTCGAACCATCACCGGCTGCCATTCTGGCAGTAGCCACCGCGAACGTCCTCGTCTTGAATGGAGCCGGCCTCGAGCCCTGGGCAGCTCAGGTGATAGCATCCGCCGAGAACTCGAAACTAATCGTGGTCAACTGCAGCAACGGCATTAGCCTGATCAAAGTCCCTCCCCAGTTCCAGTCAGGAAACCGGACAATCGACCCACACATCTGGCTGGACCCGGTCGACGCAATCAAGATGGTCCAGAACATCCTCGTTGGCTACGTAAGAGCCGACCCTGCAGACTCGACCTACTTTACTGCTAATGCGAATGCCTACATCACGAACCTTAAGGTGCTCGACAACGAGTTTGCCGGCCTCGCGGCAACCAATCTGGCGACGAGAGATTTCGTTACGTTTCACACCGCCTTCGGCTATTTCGCGAAACAGTACAACCTTACTCAGATACCAGTCTTCGGTCCCTTCGAAGAGGAACCGACTGCCGCTGACATAACGAACGTCGTAAACGTGATCAATCAGAATCATCTGTGCTATGTTGGATACGAGTCGCTCGAAAACCCTGCAATACCTAACGCCATTGCGACTCAGACTCACGCGACTCTGGTGCCGATGAATCCCATTGAAGGGCTTTCGTCAGACGAACAGGCACAGGGCCAGACCTACCTCACGTTGATGGCTCAGACCTACCTCATGTTGTCCCTCTCGCTCAATCATGTAGGATGTTGACAATGCCCACATTGTCTTCCGATCACGGGTGACAGAGGTTCACGGGCCTGGTGGGACTCACCGTAATTAATTGGGTATATCTTCATATGAACTGTACCCAATTAGTGGTTTTAGGCCCTGCTCGTTCCTTCCAGCTCAAGGGACCCCTTGCCCCAAAAGCTCCTCCCTCCAGAAGGGTTCGTTGAACCTCGAGTCAGCTAGAAATATTGTGGCTCTGTCGCTGGGCGTCCTGATAGCCCTACCGATTGCCTGCCTGACCGCGATCAACGCAGGCTGCATCAGGAAGTACATGACCTTCAGCCTCCCCACATCGATGTAACCGCCATCATCACTATAACCACCTTCCTCGGTCCCGAGGCGCTTGAGGATGCTCTCAGCCCTGCGCCTGTGGTACGCGTCAGGGACCGGGTAAGGTATTCCCGCAATCACGACCGTGTCTATCAGCGAGTCGCCATTGTCCTCGTCGACGAACTCAATTCCCTCGACCAGCTTCCCGTGTGCGACCGATATGATGGCGTACCTCTTCTTCTCATCCCTCCCCTCCTGCAGCTTTCGAAGCACTTCCTCGTGACTGGTCATCTTCCACTCCCTAATGTGAGGTATCGTGAGGTGCCTGGAGACCTTCTCGGCTATGCTGTAGGAGGGAACGCAGACGAGCACGTTCTTCTCCGACGAGGAATAAGCGACATCCATGATGTACGCGTACCTCTCCCACGTGCTCTCTGCCCTCTCGGCGAACCTTGTGGTCACAGAGTCGACGAGCTCGAAGCGCTTTGCATCCCTCGGGAACACTGAGTAATAGTCTTCGGCATAATCCCTCTCCACCCTGATCTCCTCCATCTCCCTCTCCAGCCCCCAGACCTTGCTGACGTAGTCTGCGCTAGGCATCGTCCCGCTCATCATGAAGAGGGCCTTCGCCTCGTTCAGGGCGCCGAGGTTCTCGGCCGGGTCTACCAGCTTCAGGGAGAGCGTCCCCTTCCCCTCGGAGAAGAGCTCCAGCCCCTCGTCCTCAAGGGGTCTGACGAAGCTCAGGAGGGGGAAGAAGGGGTTGGATATAGCCCTCCCAGCCGCGCCCTCAGCGAGCATCACCGCCCTCGCATCCTGTATAGCCGATGATGCCTGCGCTATCTCCTCGAGTGGGACCTTTCGTACTCTTTCTAAGAACGCCACCCTATCCTTTAGCTTCGTTCTCGGTCCGCCATCTCCCTCGTCCTCACCAGTCTCCGTTCCGACTTCCTCGTACAGGCGGGCTAGCGAACCGCGAACCCTCTCGACAAACTGCTCGTCGTGGAACAGAGGGATCGGGCCCTTGGCGAGCTGGTCGAGCGCATCCTTCATCTTGCCTATGCGCTCGCAGGAGAGCCTGAACTCGAAGAGGTCCGTGGCAGCGTTCTCAACGTTGTGCGCCTCGTCGAGGATAAGGAGTGAACTGGGGAGGTCGATGCGCTTCCGCAGCCCTTCCCTGACTTGCTTCGAGAGGAGGTACGGATACGTCATCATCGTGACGCTCGACGAAGCTTCCCTGAGAGAATGGTAGAGACATACCCCCTCGTCGTCCCCGGCTGGAGGAACGACGAACTCCCTCTGGAGGTCCGCCATCTTGTACCCGGCTGAGATTTTCGAGGCTATGAGCTGCGGGTCGGACTTCATCCTCCTGGACGTCAGGGAGGTCTGGGATTGAGGGAGAGGCGGCTGGATGCCGAGGCAGACCCTGCAGAGCCTTGAACTCTGGTCGTCCTCCTCTTGGTAGAAGGGGCATGTCCGCCTCTTCCCGAGCAGGTAGGAGCGACTGGAGATGGATTTCGTTCCTGAGAAGAACCTCTCGATATCCCTCTCGTAGGGAGTCATCTCGTTCACCGTTCTCACAGAAATCAGCACGTCCTTGGCGTATCCGGAGGAGAGGAGCCTGCTCGCGACCGTCAGGGCGATGAGAGTCTTACCCGAGCCTGTCGGTGCGTCGAGGAGAACGGCCTTCCCCTTCTCGATGGCCTTCGTGGCTCTTTCGGCCGCCTTCGACTGCCAGGGCCTTACCTGCTCCTGCGGATTCACTCTGTGACTGGCTCCAATCCAGCGCCTTGGTCCACCCCCTTATCCGTTTGTATACGCCTTTTCGAAACTTAATCGAGAATCGAGCTGTTCAATCATTAGCGTATCCTGAATACTTCAATCGCCTGAGTAAAACTCCTGCGCTCGGTGTCCACGAGTTCTTCCCAGTTCTTCTTTCCCTGGGCGACCTTCTCCATGTCGGATTCAACCCTGGCCGTGAACTGTGGCGAGATGTAGTCTCCCCAGGGCTTTTCTATACTCGCGATGAACTTCATTCCTCTTTCGGTGGGGAAGATGGCATGCCTCTGGATGCGCACGTATGCGCGGCGTTTCAAGGTATCAATCATCAGAGGACGGGTACTCTTGGTCCCTATCCCCTGCCGCTCCATTTCTGCGAGTAGAGTTGCCTCGAAGTATCTCGGCGGAGGGGCCGTCTTCTTCTCTGTAATGCCTATTCTTTTGATCCCATATGTCGTATTCGGCGGGAGCGAACTACGGGCTGTTCAACACGTCTTACCTCTACCAGCCTGTCTATTACAGCGGCTACATTACGGTCTTCACCTACGGTCAAACGGGCTTGGACCCCTCGTCAAAGGTCAATGTTACCCTAGTCACCCCGGACCCGCTGAACCCTCATCTGCTCGCGTCCCTGAACAATACATTCGATCAGTACTCGGAAGTGGTTCACGATTTCAAGAGCGATCTCTTTCCCGCGTACTCCTATGTCATGAGCCTGAAGCCCGTGAACTCTTCGGGAGGAAAGTGGGTCTTTCTCCTCAACGACACCAACCTTGCCATGACGAACCAGACCGCCATGCCCACGCTTTACATTACTGTACAGGGCCAGTCAGGTAGTTATTCGTATTCGGTTCCCGCCACCTTCTCCTCGTTCCTCATCAACCAGACCTTGATTCCCTCGCTCCCTTTCCCGAGCGTAGATGGATACTACCTGGATCAGCTTAGGCAGCTGATGGCGCTCCCTCTGAACTTCAGCCTCAGCCTCCGAGCAACCCCTACCTCGCATGGGACTACAACGGAAGCTCGCCGAGCTTCGTCTCACCGTCACCTACGAGCCGGGGAACCTGAGCAGCGTCTACGGGTTCCTCTACGGAGAGAACAGCACGATTTACGCGAACCTTGACGGCGGAGGCGCGAAGCCTGATCGGCAAGACAAGCAGACCGACTTCCAGGCTATGGTCATGATGGGAGCGCAGACTGGAGGAGCGACAAATCTTTGGGTGAAGGACCCGAACGGGAACCTGATCGTCAATGAGTCGTTGACCGCAAATACGGAACCTCCTTCCCCTTCCGGGTACTATGGATTCTATGAGCTGTCGTTCCCGATGAGCGTGAACGGGACATATCAGTTCGGGATCACCAACTCATGGGGAGTGAGCAGTGTCTTTCAGACTTACGACAATATCGTCCATATACCTCCGCCGCCGAACGAGGAGTACTTCCTGTTGACCTTCTTCGGGTTCCTCGTGGTCGGGCTCTACTTCTTGGGAAGGATTTCGAGAAGAAGTAAACAACCGCGTTAGGCCTTCGACGACCATTTCTTGCCTCTGCCGAAAAGCAAGGTCGGGGCTGCAGTTGGCGTAACCCGACACGGTTGGGACCGTTCGGACAAAGCTATTTTACAACGAGGAACCGTTTTTCGACCAACGGCGATGCCCTGTGAGACTGGTAATACGATACCTCGTAATTCCAGTGTTCGCTGCACTCCTGATTACTGGCGCAACTTACTTCGTAGGAGAGTTCGTAGTGGCCTCCGTGCCAGGCGGCCACGGTGATGCCGGTAGCGCATTTGTGTACGGGTTCCCTATTCATTACGTGACGTTCTTCCCCTGCTGCAGCGGTACCGGCGGTCTTGGATACTCCGTGAGCCTAGACAACACATCTTTCTATCACCCATTGAATCTCGTCGCTGACTTCGCAATCTGGTTTGCGATATCAAAGCGATTGCTTCAACCTTTACGATTAGGAGATTTCTTCTAGCCATTCCAGCAGGAGCGGTCTTGACTCTTGCCATGCTACTGTTGCGTCCCCTGTCGATTGTAGCGCCAACCCCTGAAATGGAGACCGCCGTCCTTAGAAGGAAGGCGACTATTTTCTGATTGATCTAAAAGGGCCGGACGAAGTTCCAAAGATAGTGTCTGAACTTGTCTCGAAGGGAATCCAGATTCGCGAAGTGAAGGAAATGCGAAATCCTTTAGAAGGGATTATTCCAATGAAATTTTCTCAAAGGAGGGTGCGATAGAGAATTGGCTATTGGGATCTACATCGCTATAGGAGCTATTCTAGTTGTTCTAGTTGTTATAACACTCGGGCTGTTGCTCGGAAGGAGAGGTCGCGGCAGATTAATCGAGTGCCCAAAGTGCGGAGCTCAATTCAAACGGCCAGCCTACGCCGAGAAGCCAGTTGGGTTTGGACCAGGGTTGCCAGGCATCGGAGATTTCACGTGCCCAAAGTGCAAGTACAGAGGCAGTACCTCTAGCTTCAGGTACGTGAACGAGAAGGAAAGTAGTCCCAGCGAAAAATAGCTCGCCTCAAAAAGAGCGTTAGTCCTCACGCGATGGTTCTGATGAGCTCGAACCCGCTCGAATAGGTGAATGCCGCGTGCAACTGGCTGATGTATTGGGCGAGGCGGAGGCGACTACGTTCGCAGGTGAATTCAACGCGTCCTCGACCATTTTCTTGGCGCCGCTTCCTTCGCCTTGAGGTTAAATCTGCCTTCGAGTACAAATCTTGTACCAGCGGAACTGCATTTATGTAGGGGGACGTGAGTAAAACAACTAAGGTCTCTCGCTTACCCATGACATCTCCTGCTCCCGCGATTGAAGCGGTTGGGCTCACCAAGAGGTTCGGTGACCTTACCGCGGTCGACAGCGTGACCCTCCGCGTCGAGCAAGGCGAAGTCTTCGGCTTCCTTGGACCCAACGGGGCGGGAAAGACCACGACAATCAGGATGCTCTGCTGCCTGATATCAAAAACCAGCGGAGAAGCGAGGATTGCCGGCTATGACGTTGGCAAAGATGCGGACTCGTTAAAGATCAGGAAGCTGATTGGATTGGTACCTGACAACGTGGGCCTCTATGACGACCTGAGCGCCTACGACAACCTGGACTTTTACGGCAAGCTGTACGACTGCCCAGATGCCCAGCGGAAAGAGAATATCCAGCGATTCCTGACGATGCTAGGTCTGTGGGAGAAGAGGGATGTCATGGCCGGAACCTTCTCGAAAGGGATGAAGCAGAAGCTCGCCATCGCGCGTGCCCTCATACATGAGCCAAAGCTCCTCTTCATGGACGAACCCACGGCCAACCTGGACCCGGAGTCCGCCAAGACGGTCAGGGATTTCATCCTCGAGCTGAAGAAAGAGAAGAGGACCATCTTCCTCAACACACACAACCTGGACGAAGCTCAGAGGATATGCGACAGGATTGGAATCTTGAGCACCAAGCTCATCGCGACGGGTACTCCCCAGGAACTCGAGAGAGCGCTGAGCAGCGGAGGAGGCACCAGAAGGACAGTCGTGCTGCTTCAGGAGCAAGCGACGGACGCGGTGCTGGCTGGGCTGAGACAGCTATCGGGGAACGTCACGACGGAAGGGAACAAGCTGACAATCGAACTGAAGGACCCTGAGAAGGA
>CAWIJZ010000021.1:0-21570 GCA_963836465.1 uncultured Nitrososphaerota archaeon | reverse complement strand
CCGTTGCTGTATCTGGGCATCCCGGGCATCGTCTCGCTGTTGTTGGGTGTGGCGGTGTCGCTGAACATAATTGCGGTGTACACTACCATCCATTACTTCAGCATCCCGCAGGCAATGATTGCTCTTGGGGCATTCATTTTAGGGATGATCCTGATTCTTGGAGCCGTAATGCTGTACTCAATCAACAACTTGGTCCTCAGGCTTAGGCCGGGATAGCAACGGTAGACTTGTGGCGCCGCGACGACTGGTAGCTAACTTCAGTGCGAACCATCGCATAGACAGAGAGGCGAGTGGAACGAACCTTTCGATTGTTGTGGGCACCCGCCCAGAAATAATCAAGATGGCTCCGATAATGAAAGAGGCTGATTCGCGTCGCCTGGCCTATTCGGTAATCCATACGGGTCAGCACTACTCTCCGGACATGAGTGGCGTTTTCTTTGAGCAGCTAGGCCTCCGCGAGCCAGATTACAACCTGAATATCGGTTCAGGAACACACGCTGAGGAAACCGGAAGGATACTCATCGCCATCGAGAGAATCTTTGCCAAGATACGGCCGAGCGTCGTTCTTCGTGGAAGGTGACACGAATTCGGTTCTAGCGGGGGGGCTTGCGGCGAAAAAGCTGAACATTCCAGTCGGGCACGTCGAGGCAGGCCTAAGGAGTCACGACAGTGCGATGCCTGAAGAAACGAATCGAATTCTGACGGATCATCTGTCTGAGTTTCTGTTCGCGCCGACGCGAATCGCAAGAAGCAACTTGATTTCCGAGGGTATCCCGGCCCAAAATGTATGGGTGACAGGGAACACCATAGTCGATTCGCTCACCGAATGCGTCAAGCTTGCTAAGCGCGACAATCACCTTCCTGATGGGATTCGGAAAGGAGAATACTTTCTCCTGACCCTTCATCGGCAGGAAAATGTAGACATGGAAGAGCGATTGGAGAGGATTCTCCGGGGATTGGAAATGGTCCACGAAAAAACGGGACTAACGATAGTCTGGCCTGTCCACCCACGAACAAAGAAGCACATAGATAGAAGCCATCTCAGACTTGGGAGGGGCATCAAACTCCTGAATCCGCAAGACTACCTCTCTTTCCTGCATCTTCTGATGGGTGCCAGGCTCGTATTCACAGATTCGGGCGGAGTGCAGGAAGAAGCTTGTGTACTGAAGGTTCCCTGTGTGACACTAAGGGAGAACACCGAACGGCCAGAAACACTGCAGGTCGGTTCAAACGTCCTGGCAGGGAGCGACCCTGAGACGATTCTGAAGAAGACGACGCTCATGCTGGGCAAGGAAAGACGATGGAGGAATCCTTTCGGAGACGGCCACGCCAGTGCTCGGATTCTGGACATTATCGGAGATGGATAGCGGTCTGGCTAGCATCCTGGTGACTGGTGGGCTTGGTTTCATAGGGACCAATCTCGTGTGGGAATTGAGGGGCAGAGGGCACGACGTCTGGGTTGCTGACGTGAGACACTCAAACGACCCGAAGTCGATCAGAGCGGACGTGTCGGTATTCAGGCAGGTCGAAAGGATTCTTGATGGCCACGACTTCGAGTACGTCTACCACGCAGCTGCCGAGTACGGAAGGTGGAATGGCGAGGATTACTACGAGAACCTTTGGAATACCAACGCAGTCGGGACCAAGAACATACTGAGGATGCAAGAGAAGAAACGGTTCAGGATGATCTTCTTTGGTAGCGCGGAGGTCTACGGCGATTATGAAGGAGTCATGAAAGAAGACGTGATGGACAACGTGGCAATAAAACAGATGAATGACTACGCCATGAGCAAATGGGTCAATGAGATGCAAATCCTGAATTCAGCGACGATGTTTGGCACGGAAACTGTCAGGGTGAGGCTGTTCAATGTCTACGGTCCCGGGGAATACGTGACCCCGTACAGGGGATTCGTCCCGAATTTCATTTACAAGGCAATGAACGACCAACCATACACTGTCTATCTCGGGCACAAGAGGACTTTGGAATACGTCGGCGACATCTGCAGGACCTTTGCGGACATACCCGGAAGATTCAGGGCCGGCGCGATTTACAACCTTGGTGGAGAAACGCAATACGAAATCAAGGCCGTGTCGGACCTTATCCTCAAACAACTCGGCAAAGATGATTCAAAGGTCACCTGCAAGGAATCGGAGCAATTCACTACCAAAATCAAGACGCCTGACTCGACCAAAGCGAAGAGAGAGCTTGGCTTTGAACTGAAAGTACCCGTAGAGGAAGGAATTGCCAAGACCATAGAATGGTTCAGGAGGCTGCCACCTTAGGTAATGACTAAGAGATGAGTTCACGGGAGGTTCTGAATCATTACGGCAAGAAGACGATATTGATTACGGGAGGAGCCGGCTGCATAGGGACGAACCTGACCAGGGCCCTCATCAAAGCAGAACCAGAGAGGGTGATCATTCTCGACGACCTCTCAGCCGCGTACGAATGGAACATCCCCAAGGATCCGAAGGTGACTTTCCTCAAAGGCAGCATCCTAGACGAACGAATCGATGAAGAGGGCTTTCACCTTCAAGCCGGATTACGTCTTCCACCTGGCCGCGCACTTCGCAAACCAGAACAGTGTCGAACACCCTGAGACGGACCTTCTGGTGAACGGCTTGGGAACGTTGCGCACGCTGGAGTGCTCAAGACTTGCAGACGTGGAGAGGTTCGTGTTCGCTTCCTCAGGCTGTTCGGTCTACGGAAATGGTGCGCCATTACCGCTAAAAGAAGACTTCGTCTCAATTCATCTGGACACGCCTTATCAGGTGAACAAACTGGTAGGGGAGCTGTACTGCAATTACTTCTTCGAGTACTACAAGCTACCGGTGGCAACGGCTAGATACTTCAATGTGTACGGACCGGGCGAAGTTCCCGGGAAATACCGCAACGTCATTCCGAACTTTCTCTGGACCGCTATGCACGGTAAAGCACTTCCCGTTATGGGGACGGGTCGAGACACGAGGGACTTCACATTTGTGGGGGATATAGTGGACGGCACGCTCCGACTTGGCGTAATGAAGGGTGCCGTAGGAGAAGCGATCAACCTTGCGTCTGAAACGGAGACGAAGGTCGTAGACCTTGCCAGAATGGTCAACGAGATCACTGGCAACAAGGCTGGAATCGTCCACGCTACCAAAAGGGACTGGGACAAATCCTCCAGGCGCCGGGCTTCGATAGAAAAGGCAAAGCGGATTCTTGGTTACCGTCCACGAACACAGTTTGCGGATGGGCTTAGAGCCACCTACGAATGGATACGGAGCAATTCGAAATCCATCTCCAGCGCACTTGGTGAATAGGTGCACATAGTCATCTTCTCCCTCAACTACCCTCCTGATCTCGGGGGTAGCGCGACAAGGGCTTGGAACATCGCTCGCGGGCTGCGGTTGCGAGGAAACGAAGTCACAGTAGTTTCTGGGTTTCCCCATTACCCGGAAGGGAATGTTCCGAAGAATCTGCGGAAAAGGGCGCTTGTAAAGGAGAATGACGACGGGATTACCGTCATACGGGCATACGTTCCGCCTCTGGCTTCGAAAGGTCTGCTAAATCGTCTGGTCCTCTTTGTTTGCTTCATGTTTACTTCCTTGTTCGCCCTAGTCTATGTCCGCCATGTCGACGGCGTCTTCGCGTCCAACCCGCAGATTCTCGCCGCCTTCCCCGCGAAAATCTGTGGCTGGTTGTTCAGCGCCCCCATGATTCTGAATATTGATGACCTCTGGCCTGAGTCTCTTTCTGACCTTGGAATGCTAGGAGATGGTCTGCTAAAACGAATCTCGGAACGAATCGCCAGGTTTGCCTACCGCGTTGCTGATGCTATCGCACCAATCAGTCCGTCATACGTAGAGCACATCGTCACGAAATACGGAGTTCCCGGATCGAAAGTCAAAGTCATCCCCGGTGGCGTCGACGTCGCTCTTTTCCAAGGTGAATCTGGTCTGACTCAGCACTCCAAGTTCGAGGTTCTCTATATCGGCTCGTTTTCCAAAGCATACGACTTCAGCCAGGTCGTCCGAGCAGCAAACGAACTACGCGGAATCGAAATGATCAGATTCCAACTACGAGGCCAGGGCGAGATGGCACCGACAATAAGGAGAGAGATAGAGAAACTGCAGATTCAAAACGTCTCCCTTACAGAGGACTTGGTTTCTCGCACGGAGGCAGCAAGGCTAATGATGAATGCCAACGCACTGCTTCTGCCTTTGAGTGGTACGGAAAATGTCGAGAAGGGCATCTCATCGAAATTGTACGAATACCAGGCAGCAGGGAAGCCCATTGTGTGCTGCTCAAACGGGACACCTGGGAAATACGTGCGAGAAAGTGGTTCAGGTCTCGTCGTGCGGCCTGGCGACTTCGCGGGGCTGGCTGCTGCCGTGTTGCGCCTCTACAAGGATGCTGAGCTAGTTTCCAAGTTTGGCCGCGCCGGTCGCGAATTTGTCGTGAGTCGCTACTCCATTGAAAGGGTCGGCGAGATGGCCAATAGTCTTTTTGAGAGTGTGCGTTGACGCAACACAGTAAGCTAGGCAAGCCTAGAGCTGGTCGTTAGACGAAAATCCTCTTTGTGATCCCATATTTCTATCCAGCCGAGGCGTTCGGTGGCCCAGTCACCGTATCCTTCAGCTTAGCTCGAGAGCTCGTGAAACGTGGCCATGATGTCTCGGTCCTTACCTCGGATGCTATGAACAGCCGAACGAGGATTCCACAAACTCATGACACTTTCGAAGGGGTTCATGTTGAGTACTTACGTAATTTGTCACTGCCATTGATTAGGGCGGCAAAACTGTTCTTGACGCCTTCTCTAGGCACAACCTTGAAGCAAAGATTCAGAGACACCGACATTATTCATCTTCATGAATACAGATCATATCAGAACATCGTGGCTTGCAGATTCGCCGCCAAGAACAAGATTCCATACGTGGTACAAGCACATGGGTCATTGCTTAGCCCGGGCCACGAGTTCCGAAAGTGGACTTTCGATATGACCTTTGGATTCGAGATACTTAACCACTGCAGGAAGGCAATAGCGGTGACTCCCATGGAATTTCAAAGCTACACAAGGATGGGAGTACCGGAAGACAAGACAATCGTCATCCCAAACGGCATTGATTTGAAGTACTACAATTCCCTCCCAGTAAGAGGCGCGTTCCGAAAGAAGGTTGGTATTGATGAACACACAAGAATCATACTCTATTTGGGCAGAATCCACTGGATAAAGGGGATCGACATCCTATTGAAAGCTTGTTCAAGATTGGTCAAAGGGTCCGGTCCGAAAGACTTTCTTCTCATCCTCGCTGGACCCGATGACGGATACCTTGCCCACTCCGTCTCACTCAGCTCTTCTCTTAATCTCAAGCATAAGGTGATTTTTATTGAGGGGTTATACGGGAACGACAAACTGGAGGCTTATGTGGACGCTGATATCTTCGTTTTGCCATCTCGATATGAGATATGGGGGATGACCGCGCTGGAGGCGATTGCCTGTGGGGCACCCGTAGTGTTGACATCGAGTTGCGGGATTGCTCCATATTTGAAGGACAAGGTCGCCTTGGTCACCAAAAATTCGGCTGAAGAACTGGCAGAGGCTCTTCATCTCTTGCTCAGCGATCAGAATTTAGCCCAAGAATTCAGGAGTAACGCTAGAGCTGTTGTGGAGCAATTTGAAATGGCGAAGGTAGCAGAAATGGCCGAAGAGGTCTACCTCAGTGCACTTGGTCGGAATTGACATAGGACCTTTTTCGAAATGTTTCGTCTGGTAGGCTCTTGTACCACTAATTTGCCATTCCTAGTCTGGGCTCTGGGGTCCGTGGTGATTTCCTCCAATCGTTATCCGACAAGTTCAGTGATTTCTTGCGTTCAGAACCGCGCATGTCATTGGACAGTTTAGTCGGGATCTCCTGCGCAAGACTGGTGACAACTAAACACGCGGTCAACTAAGGGGATATCGTACTAGGTTGGGTTCAATGGCTCATCCAAATCTGCGTCAACCGCTAATTGCGTGGCTGTTGATCATCGCGGCATTCCTCATGTCACTAGGCGCGCTTGGTCGCGTTTTCAATTCAGTCGATTTGCGGAGTTTGGCTCTATTCTCCAGTTGGTATACCACCAATGCATCGCAGGGAATGAATTCGATATTGTCCGCCTATGGTAGTGACATCTTGACCGTTGAGGCCTTGCTGTTACTTGCAGCATTCTTTTTCTACATTATTGGTCGAAAGCGGGTTACCGTCTCAGAGGAATCAATCTCACAGGGAATGGATAGGGGCATTCGGTACTCAATCACACTCTTACCACTTGTGATAATAGCCATCGTCCTGATTTCGATAGCAGAAAGCCGTGCTGCATACTCCCTTCCGTCTGGCGGAGACACCCTAGCATACATAGCTGCAGTCTTCAAAATCTATAACCGAGGACTGATATGGGCATTTGCTGGTACCGACAGACCGTTCTTCTATTTGTTCGTCAGTGGTCTTGGGTTACTCGTAAACGTTGGAAGCGTTGGTTTTTGGACGATTTTCGCGGTTCTCTCTTCCTCAGTGTTGCTCCTAACGGTCTATTGCTTCATTCGCCTCAATGGGTGGAATGGCTCGTCTGTCTTTGCTCCTGCGATTGTTGCCGCAGTGGCGGTATCAGCCGGGTTCTCTCGGATGAATATCGACCTCTTTAATATCGAATATGCAATCGCGCTTGGCCTTCTGTTCTCGGGGTTGTTCGTTAGCGAAAGATTTTCGTCCGAAGCAGAGCCACTCAAGCCCTCTGTTCGCTGATTGGTGTGGTTCTGCTCTTGACCTACTGGTATCTCTTCATAGTCTTCGGTATCCTGATTGTCGCCGTTGGTATCATCCTGCGGCGAAATATGAAGAGACTTGCTATCATTTTGACGCCTGCAATACTAATGCTTCTCCTATTCATCCTGATTTCAATCATATTCCCGCCTCCAATCTACTGGGGGATAGGTAGCGCCATCAGTGGAACTCTAAACGCTGGATTGCCCTCATGGGCTCCAATGGACCCGAGTCTCTGGGGGCTTGCGTATGCGTGGCCTGGTGCAGAAGCCATTCGGATAGCAACTGGAACATGGGATCCAGTCTCTTCCTGCTGGTTTTCGCTGGACTTTTCATGTTATTTCGAATCCGACCAAAGCCTCTATCCTTCCTGTTGGTTCTCCTTAGTCTTCTGGCCATCGGCATGACGTTCTCACCGACTCTCTCGTTGCATGCTTCGATCGTGATTCCACTGGAGATTCTTGCATTTGTCACATTCGTTTCTTTATTGGCCCCTTTGTCAGATGCTCCTAGTAGATTCCATTCTGGGGATAGCGGGTCGGGGCCTAAGAGTAACAAGAGGTCTATCTTGGGTCTTGCTTTGATAGTGATGCTCTTTTTTCCGCTTCAGACGGTCGTATCGTACCAAATGGCCTATAACGTTCCACTCGTTCCTCCCAGCTCGGCTGCACAGCAGCAGCTTTCTTGGATAGGATCGCACATTGGTCGAGACAATGCCACGACTATCCTTTTGGTCGACAATCACTACACTTACCTGTGGGCCGCTGCATTAGCAACCCCAACGTCTATTTCGGTCATTTGGCCTCTGCAATATCAGACAAGGCCGACCCCACAATCGCTCCAACTGACACTGATTATATTGGTACGATTTAAGACTTGTGGATAAGAGGCATAACTTTCCCCATAGACACGACGCGATATCATTTGATAATGACGACTTACACTTACAGTCCCGATCCATTCGAGATGGAGTACCTTAGGGAAATTGGACCGGGCGTGTTCGAGCTCAAGAGTCTTCCAGCCGACGTGCTCCTGAGTTTCGCCAATACTTGGATTGCTTGGAAAGAGACTGGAAACGCAAACACAGTTCTAAGCACATTCAACAACGCTTCAAGTATAGAATTGGGAGAGGCTGGCAGTTGGTCGGTCCCGAACACGTATGTGAGCGTCGTCACCTCACCCAGCAACCTATTTGCTGCTCGGTTGAATCTTGAGGTAAAGCCTGGTGATACATTCTATGCGATCCACAAAATAGGGTATCCTCTCAATCTTTCCTATGACAACGTTCTGGCTTTCTCATTGAACATAAATGCTTCAAGCCCTGTCGTGGTCAATCTATACTTGCAGGGTGCCCCAACATTCCAAAATGCCTACTACTACACACTTCGGGAACTTCCAAGGGCATTCTATCCAAGAGGTCATTATAGGCAACTATCAACTCGATTCAATCGGGAATCCTAATCTGGAAAACGTGACATCAATCAGTTTCAATGTCTATAGCCAAACAGGATCAAATGTCCAAATTACTTTGGGTGGTATGGTAGCGGCCACGACTTTAGGCATGTCGAATATACTGAGTGGGGCAACGGTGAGCGAACTCGGACTAGGCAACTTGAGCAATTGGTCGACCCCCAATCCTGAAGTTGCCGTCCATGCCCTTGGTCAAAGCAATTCATCGGCACTCGTGACAATGAGGATACCAGCAACTCAAACGCAGTATGCTCTCTTCGAGGCTCAGGGGGTCAATCTGTTCAATTGCAACTTCATTTACTTCCAAATGCGCGTTCAAGCCACCGTTCCTCTTCACGTGTCAATTGTTTTCCAGCAGAACTCGACCACTTTTACTGAATACGCGGCATTCAATGCCGGGTATTTCGCGAACGGCACAATGATTGAACTTGCCATAAAACCGACTGACCTGTTACACTTTGGTAGTGGGACAATTCTTGGGGCGAACGTGGTGTCAATAGACGTCTACAGTAGCCGAACGGCGAATGCGACTATATCTGTTTATGAAATTGCGGCCGTAGGCGTGCTGGGCTGAGGTGTAGAAGGCGGTTACGATTCCAGAAATATCAATTATCACCCCAACACACAATTCTGAGAGATACATCTTGGAAAATTTGCGTAGCGTACATATATGTCAGGGGAAATCCTTGGATCTTGAGCAGATCATTGTCGACAATGAAAGTACGGATCGGACTGCGGAGGTGGTGGAGGAATTCAAGAGCAACTATGGCGCGAAGATTACGTTAATTTCGGAGCGAGACAGGGGGATATGTACGGGCGTAAACAAAGGACTCAGACGAGTCGAGGGGCAACTTTGGGCGTGTCTGAATTCAGATGACTGTTACGTTCCTTACGCGCTTCAAAGATGCGTCTCTGAGTTTCGGAGATGCGCTGAAATTGAGGCCATCTACTGCTCTCTTGAGAAGGTGGGACCGAGGCGACACGTCTCTTTCTACATTGCTCCAAAGTTCAAACCTTGTTACCTGCTCATGAAGAAATCTTGTGCGGGCATGCTACAGCCCGCCACCATCCTGAGACGTTCGGTAATCGGGAAGGTTGGCGAATTTGATGATTCATTCCGATATGCATCTGACTATGATTACCTCATTCGCGTAGGAATCTCATGCAGGTTGAAGAGAATGTCGATTATCTTGACAAAGTTTAGGGAACATGCCGACTCATCTTCTGTCCGCGCAAGTAGTCTGAGGACTCAGAAAGCCGAATCAGTCAGAATATCAAGCCATTATTCAGACACTTTCCCGTGTAGCAAGTTCGGTTACTACTTGGACGACTTTCGATTCTCGGTTTTGCAGGTGCGACCGGGCAATTTAGGATACATATTCAGCTCTTCTGTAAAGAAACTGAAGCGGATAATGAAGAAGGAGGAATTGTAGGCACTTGTTATCTTCTGTTCCATCAGATTCATTGAGGTGATGTCTGTGAACCCCAGAAGGCAGCGTGGGTTCCAATGCTTCCTTGCATTGGGCAATCGACAGCAATAGGTGGCATTCGTAACTGACCAAGTTGAACGGAAGAGCCGCAGTCTATGCCGTTAACTTGGTTGCTGCGACGCTGCCCTAGGCAACAGACTAGATGACAAGATGATTATTCTGACGAGTCGCCTTCTATGCGGTTTCCGTCTTGTCATATGCTATTTACTTAGACTGCCATTGGGGAGGAATAGAGTATCTCAGGACACCTTGGTTGGTCTTTGGATAACATCGTTCTTGATGAAATTCGAAATTAGAGTGGGGAAAGCTATTTTCAATATTAGGCCGAATACATACGACATTGCGATTCCTCGAGCAGAATCGCGAGTCTCGGCAGCATTGTCGAAGATCTCTCAAGGATGTTTTGTGGATATTGGTTCACACATCGGGTATCATGCTGTCTTGATGTCGATACGAGTCGGCCCGGCAGGGAAAGTGATTGCCATAGAGCCCGAACCGAGAAATTTCAGAGCGCTAACAGCCAACTTGGAACGAAACAACTGTACGAACGTGACCTCGCTCAACATCGCAGCTTATTCCGAGGATGAGAACCTCACATTGTGGGGACCGCCTGACCCGCGAGATAGGGGACTATTCACACTCGGGGAGTCGAGACTTTTCTCGAAGCGTTCTCGAGTAGCATACGTCACAGCCAAGAGATTGGACGAAGTCCTGCAATCCTTGGGCGTCGAGAAAGTCGACTGTATGAAAGTAGATACTGAGGGAACCGAAGCGGAGGTGCTGAAAGGAGCCGGAGACTACTTAAGAAAGTGCGACCTCATAGTCTTCGAAGCTTGGGATGACTTTCATCTGAAGAGGTGCTTGGATGTGATTCTGATGAGCGGTAAATTCGATGTTCATCAGCTCGACTCGATAAATTATGCTGCAGTCAGAATCCATTCTTGAATAGCCAGTTGGTTTCCAGAAGGGAACCATGCCTCTTTGACGGAAGGCCGAACCTGTTCCGTTCTCTATGCGCTCGGAGAGCAAAGCACGGCAATTGCTACAACAATTCACTGTATTGGATGTGACATTAGGCTCCTTCTTTATCTGCGCCGGCCGTCTTCACTGGCCGTTCTTTCTGTTGCTCCGAATGCCACTCAATCGTCTTGGCCAACCCTTCCCGTAGGTCGACGGTTGGAGTCCAATCGAGGAGCTTCTTAGCACGGCTGACGTCGAGCGCTCTGCTGAATGGCCCCTCGGGTTTGCTTTTGTCGAATTGCATCATTGGTTTATAGTCGCAGATTTCCACTATCATGTTGGCAACGTCCTTAATCTTTAACGCCTATCCCAACCCAGATTGACGGCTGTTCCATCCTCGATTTTCTCACATGCGGCGATTGAACCCTTGACGATATCCGTCACGTAGGTGAACCCCCTTTCTTGATTGCCACTGCCCCATACTACGTAGGGATTTGCCTTGTCGAGCGCCCTTTCAATCAGAGCTGAAATTGCATGTGACGTGTCGAACTCACCTGGGCCATAGACCGTCAAGTATCTGCATGTGGACGTCTTCAGTCCTTTTTCTCTGTGGAATATCATGCACTGCAACTCCCCCATCAGCTTCGCGAAACCATATAGATTGTCCGAGCTCTTCCATCCATCCCCAGTGCTGAGAATATCATCTTCCTTTAGAAGGTAGTTAGGATTGGTTTGAAGCGAATCGGGATAGACACACGCGGACGACGCGTAATGAACTCTCTCTACGCCCGCACGGTAACATGCATCGATTACGTTGTGATCAACCGAGAGCATCTTCGAGCAATCTACCTGTCTGGTGTCAACGAATTCTCTGCCTCCGAATAGCGCGCTCAGGTGGAACACGGCATCTGCTTTGCCGGCAATTATTTGAAATCTCTGCTTCTCTGTTTCTAGGTCGCATATTTCCAGTGGAACCCCGTTTACACCATGCTTCCGGAAGATCCTCTCGAGCCTGGTTAGCTTTCTGCTCCACGAAAGCGAGCCACGTGCAAGTTGGAGCATGTCCACTATCGTCACGTCCGCTCCGCGTTCGAGGAGTGCGTCCACCAGATTGGACCCTATGAAGCCTGCCCCGCCCGTTACTATTACGTTCTTCGCGATCCAGTTCATGCATTTCATATTCTGCGTGGAGTTATTTAAGCCGCGTCGCAAATTGAAGAGGGACTTCGGCAACAGGTTGTTGGCCTCGAGAACGGCGCGGTAGGTGAGCGTGAGGAACGGCAACCAGCAGCGACGGATTTTGTATTACCTTTCGAGTATCAGACATAACTACTCCCTGAGGTAGAAGGCTTACAGGCAAGTGTCCAACATAGATGTAGCCAAACAGTCTGCGAGGGGAAGCCTGATCCTCTTCGCTGGCAACTTCCTCGACACCGCCATTAACGCAGTGGCCATCATACTCGTGGCACGGCTGCTGGGCCCGGACGGCTACGGTACCTACACCCTCTCGATGTCGCGCCTGGCCTCCTGATGCTATTCGTGGGTCTGGGTGTAAACGTGGCCATAACGAGGTACTCGGCCTACTATTCATCCATCGGCAAGCCCGACGAGGCGAAGCGGTTCACCCGGAGCGCCATCCTGTTCCTCTTCCTGTTCGGTCTGGCCCTCTCGGCGCTGAACTACGTCCTGGCAGGCTTCCTCTCATCGGCTCTCATCCTGAGGCCAAGTTTCGCGGGATACCTCCAAGAGACCTCGCTCTACATCCTTGGCTCCACCCTGCTGTCGACTGTAACCGCTGCCGCCACCGGGTGGAATATGATGGGCCTTGCGAGCGCCTCGCAGGTCCTCCAGGGTGTGGTGAAGCTGGTCGCCGCGCCCGCCTTAATCATAGCTGGATTCGGCGTTTTCGGGGCAATCAACGGACTCGTCCTCTCATATCTGACAGCGGGGTTCGCTGGCATCATTGCACTCTGCCTGTTGAAGCTCCGTCACCTCCCCTTTCGGCCCTGGAACCTCGTCGCCGAACTGGTCGAGATGATCAAGTTCGGGTTTCCAGTCTTCGTAGGCACGCTCATCGCCGGCCTGGCCTCCTACTTTGTCACCGTCCTGCTCGCTGCGATAGCCAGCAACGCTGTCTTCGGCTTCTATCAGGCCGCGGCCAACTTCACCATACCAATCGCCCTCGTCTCCACGTCTGTCGGGGGTGCCCTCTTCCCAGCCTTCTCCAGCTTGGTGAGCACAGGCGGCGACCTGAAGACCGCCTTCAACCTATCCGTGAAGTATGTCTCATACCTAATCGTGCCCATCGCACTCTTCCTCGTAGCCTCTTCACCGGTGCTCGTCCCGACCTTCTCGGACCTCTTTCGGCCAAGCTTCCCCCTACCTCCAGCTCCTCGCCTTCGCCAACCTCCCGGTCGCTGTGGGCCTCGGAATACTCCCGGTCTTCTTCAACGGCGCTGGCAAGACAAGGCTGAGCCTCTACCTCTACCTCGTCAGCTCTATCCTAATCGTAGTGCTGCTCCCCTGCTCGCCCTACAGTTTGGCCTAGGGGTGAATGGGCTAATCTATGCCCTTCTGATTTCCAACGTGGGGGGCCTCGCAATGGGCCTTGTGTTGGCCAAGAGGAGCCTCTCCGCCTCGGCCGACCTGCGGTCGCTAATGATGATCCTCTTTCTTCCGTCATCTCGGCTCGACTGTAGTTCTTCTTCCTGTATTCTCATTCTATACGTTGACCCTGCTGCTCCAGCTCGTGGTCTTCGCAGTCTGCTATCTCACCCTCGCGCCAATTCTCAGGGGCATCGGTCGCGACGATGTGGGGAGACTCAGACTCGTGCTGGGTGAGACAAAAGTGATAGGCGTGCTATCCGGCTGGGTCATGGACTACGAGGATTTCATAATCGAGAGGCTAGGCGCGAAGTAGACTTCCGTCAGATTCTCCCCAGTTTTTGCTCGCAAACTAGGTCTAGACAGCAGAGTCCTTCTCAACCGTTCGCAATGTATATGAACAAAGGAATTCCCAATTGTAGATCGCGGATGAACATATCGAGAGTGTCTGTTGCCGGACTCGGACATGTCGGGTTGCCAACTGCCGTGTACATGGCGAGGAAAGGTCTGAAGGTACAGGGATATGATTCCAGCGAAGAAGCAGTTGAGTACGCCTCAAGAAAAGGCATCCGGGCGTCGACAAACCCCGACAGGCTGGATGCGGAGGCGATCATCATTTGCGTGAACACATTCGTCAAGGATGCCAAGCCGGTAATTGATCCAGTCGTCGACGTAGTCAGAAGGATTTCAGAGTTGAGGAAGGGAAGGAAGACATTCGTTTCGATTGAGAGTACAATGCCTCCCGGAGGATGCAGAAGCTTGTTTTCGCAATTCTTAGGTCCTTCGTTTCTTTTGGTTCACGTCCCTCATCGTTTCTGGGCCGGAGATACCAGAAATCATGGCGTCAGGCAGCTTCGAGTAATTGGCGCCCTCGATGGCGCCAGCCTTGATGCTGGAACAAATTTCTACGGAAAGCGACTTCACGTCCCATTGCATCGAGTCGGGTCGTTGGAAATTGCAGAAGTGTCGAAGGTTCTAGAGAACGCTTACAGATATGTCCAAATCGCCTTCGCGGAAGAGGCCAAAATGATTCTGGCCGATTCAGGAGTCGACTTTGAAGCAGCGAGGGAATCAAGCAACACCAAGTGGAACATAGATATTCCTGAAGCCAGGGAAGGAATTGGAGGGGAGTGTCTTCCGAAAGATGTTCTCATCTGTCCGCCTTGAACCATGTTCACCCGCTGATTGACGGAGCCATGAAAGCGGACAGTCGATACCGCCGCAGAAGAGAGACCTGACCAATCGGCCGATTACGCCTTGCTATTCGGGATTCGGTCAAATGACTAATTGGATTCCTTCGACGGTCACCATTGATTGACTGTGTTGCCTCACTTTTCACCTTGCACCTCTGACTCCGCCCCTGCTTCCAGTACCAATCCACTTCAGCGACAGATACAGAAGGCCGAGATGAAGGCAAGATAGAGCAACAGTCCTGCCTAGAGGTGAGCCGTCTCATCGCGTCGAGCCCATACAGATAGCCCGTCAGGACCACGGCGTCGATTCTGACGAGGCTGACCAGATATATGCCAACGAGTCCCACAGGAAGCAGGACCATCGCCTTCTTCGGCGCCTTCCTCCCTACGTCTATGAGCATCAACGCGAAGACAACGAAGAATACGAGAACCTCCTCTACCCCTCCACAGGCCTGTTGAATCGTTATGGCTGCGACCTTGGAGGTCGAGGGGAGGACCAAGGTCGAGCCCCTTCTACAACGACCCGTACCCCCTCCGCATTGAGGATGAGAACTCCGAGTTTTATCGTAAGGTGCATGAGCAGAGAACCGTAGACCGAGCCTAAGATGGAATTCTGCCATTCAGTCGGCGTGAAAAAGCCGATGAGGAGAATGGCAGCGGCGAAGAATGGTATGGTCCTCTTGAATGGCTGTAAGAACTTCAGATAGGGCAGGCAGAGATAGAACCCGGCTGCAAACAGGAGGACTCCTAACGGCACGAGATAGAGGGGGCCATAGCCCCCTGCCAAGTAGATGAAGAAGACAGCGAAACTCGAGGCTGCCAGGCCCAATCCCGCTGAGAGACTTGCAGCTGCCTTCCTGTCCACTTCCTTCCCTCACCTTCTGGCCGGCGATTGCCGTTGCCTACGCACTTGTTCCGGCACTCCTGCTTCTCATCTGAGGGGAGAGGAAGATAGAGTTATCGTTGTGATGAATGGGTAGGGGTGTATCCGCTACCGGACAGGAACCGTTTGCCCCCAACCAACCTTCTCCTCATCACCAAGTAGATCGCCGCCGTGACCGCGAGCACAACTGGTATGGCGAACGGGAAAGGAAACGCCGGTATTGGTGGAGGGACAACAATACTGCCGTACGACACTGAAGGCATAACATTACTCGGGGGGTAGGCCCTCAGCCTAAACCAGTAAGCTGTCATTGTTTCCGAGGAGCCAAAGGCCACTGCGGCGAGACCGGGGTAATTCGTGAGAGTAATCGTTCCGGATACCGTTGCCGGACTGGCGTAGTCCTGGTATTCGGTGGCCATGGTGGAGTTCACGGCGAGCGTGACGACCTGGAGGGTCGTGCTGGGAGGGTCGGGGGTGAAGGACGTGCAACCCGAGGGTATGCATAGACCGTTGTAGCCATCGGACCCTCAGGCGGGTACACCCATTGAACCGCGCCGCTCGTGAGCGTGATTGTCCCGACTGTCTGGAGGTTGCTGAAGGATGCACCTATCCATGCTCCCTAGGTACTTTCCTGATAGGCGTCGACGATAAGCGGACCAGTGTAGTGGCTAATGAGGGAGAACGAAGCGCCTGGAACCGGGGCCGAGTATACGGCAAGACCGTTGTTGACCGAGTAGGCTCCCGAAGCTCCGTGGTGTTCCAGGCGCTGTTTATGCTGGTGCCCGCGAAGTCGTCGTAGAAGGTGAAGACCTGCGCCCCGTTGTCATATTGGCCATAGGTGGCCGTGATGGTGGGAGCCTCACCCCAGTTCCCGTTCGGATTGAAATTGTTAGTCGAGGTCGAATAGAAGCCCATGTAGATCGTCCTCGTCGACGACGCGGGTATCCCTGTGCTGTTGAGCTGGACCCACACCACGTCTGCAACGTCCGAAGTCGAGACGAACGTCTCCATCCACGCATTGAGAGAGTTGCCAGCACTGTCGAAGAAGACAACGTTGCTGGCCTGGGCGTTGAGGTATGCAGAATACGAACTCCAATCCACGTTGAGCATGATTTGCGTCCCTCCCGCAACCGCGGACGATTGGGAGTTGGTGAGTCCTATCGGTACGTAGGCGACCACACCGCTGGGGATCGTCGGTCCGCTCGGCATGGGCCACAGGGACAAGGATGGAAGAGAGAACAGAATAAGGCTAGGCAGACCAGTGTGAGGATGGCCCTGGAAGTCTCTAAACTCTCGCAGTCGCATTCACGGCCCCCGCGCCTCTGAACATAGTGCGCTCTAGACCTAGGCAACAATTTGACAATATTATTTAATCCTGCGCGATACTTTCCACAATTTATTTGCCGATACTTTACGGAACTGCGAAAACTTGAAGATTCGATAGGCTGGATGGGAATGCGGGATAAGTGTAGCTGCTCCAAACCGAACTGCCCGACCCACGCACGACGAATCAGCTCTCTCGTCAATCGCGCTAAAGCAAGTTTAATTATCGGAATTTGTGATGATCTCGCCAATGGTGCGAAGCAGGCCGGTTCAGGTCCTCAGGAGGGATTCCTGCAGACCTCGACGCAAAGATAATCACCGCAGCTGGTTCCCTTGGCCCGGAGGAACGTCGCACAAATCGCAAAGATGATTGGCGCCCACGAAGAAACTGTAAGATACAAGATAAAGCGACAATTCGTCGGCCTGGGGTTCAGGTTCCAGGCCGAAGTGGACTACAACAAGCTCGGTCTAAGCCTCCACTGGGGCACATTCGAGGTTTCTCCGGTTTACTACGACTCCGCTCCGCGATTCTTTGGAGCGCTCAACTCCTCCGGGTTTCTAATCCATTTCTCCAAAGTCCTGCCCCAAGGGCATTTTGTCGCACTATTCGCTCTCCCGGAAGGAAAGGGAACGGAATTCGCTCTGTTCCTGGAGAGATTGAAAAAACAAAAGATCATCGCGAATTTCATGCTGGACAGAGTGCAAGTGGAACGTCACAAGGTCATGGATCCGACGTTCTTCAACTTCCAAGCGGGCCGGTGGGAGGTCGACTGGCAAAGGGTCAAGGCCCTGCCACCTGCCCCGCTGCCTGTCGAGAGTGAAAGGCCCAAACGGCTGGCGGACCAGATCGACATGCTGATAATCAAAGAGCTACAGAAGGACGCGCGTCAGCACCTCGCAGGAATTGCGCATGCGTTGAAGATAAGCAGCAAGGTTCTGGAGTATCACTACAGAACGCACGTCATAAAGGAGAATCTCATACCTGGATACAGGATCAAGTGGGGAAGGGATTTGACAAACACTTTTGCCCATTCAATGGTCGTCGTACGTCTGACCTTCAAGGGCCTGGAGGAAACGGCGTTCAAGAAGGCTCAAGCTGTTGTCAGCAGGATACCATTCCTGTGGGTCGAAGATCTGCTTGAGGACGGGACCTACGTAGCCACCCTGAGCATACCGATGGAGGATTACATGGAGACGATCGGCTATGTAAACGAGGAACTCCGGTTTCTCGGGCCGAGTCTGGAGATGGGGATCCTGAATGTCGAGGACTCGCGGAACTTCACGATACCCTACCACATGTTCTCGGATGGCGAGTGGAGGTTCGACCCGAACGAGATGGAAACGGCCATCCTCAAGGAACTCTCTAGCAGCCTGGAAAAATAGGGACGGGCCTCACCCAGCTAGTGAGGACCCACGCCGAGATTGTCCAGCGGCAACATGACAAACCCGTGAGCGGCGAGAATTGACGTCGCAACACCCAAGGCCAACGGGATGGCCGCTGAGACGAACATGACTGCAAGTCGGAGCTTCAAGCTCGTGTTCATGCTCATCGGGGACGAGGCGGGTAGGTGCCTATTTGGGCTTTCCATCAAGAGACACGGGTAAAATGATGGATTGCCCTCAACGAGTCAGTGCATCAGGGGTGGCAACCAACGGTGGTGCCGCGGGGGCTAAACCGGGCTTGGAAGGCAAGAGCAGATACGGGGCGCTTACCTTCTTCGTCCAGCCTCTGTTGGGGTCTCGCAAGAGCCATGAATGGCCCAGTCGCCTATCAAATCTGACCCTCTTTCGCTCTGAGCTCTGATAGTTCTCAATCGCTTTCGATGATGCGCCTAGCCTGCGGGCGAACGAAGCTACGATGAATTCGAGTCGATCTGCTGCTGGAGAGGAACTGTTCGTCCTCCTTGAAGCCTTCTCCTCATCACCAAATAGATCAGCCCTGTTATCACGAGCACAACTGGTATGGCGAACGGGAACGGAAACGCGGGTATTACTGGGTTGACGGTCACGGTGTCCCCTGCTGAACAGGCAGTTGTCGACGCAGAGTCTGTCACTTGGTAGTAGTATGTCGTCGTCACGGTGGGCGAGGCATCGTACGTCGAGGAAGTAGCAAAGTCGATAGGGGAAATGCAGTTCTGGCCAGTGAACCACTGGTAGATGTAGGGAGGATTGCCACCAGAAGGATTGGCGGCCAGTGTGACAGATTGCCCGCTGTCGATCGTCGGATTGGCCGGCGTTATGTCTCCAGCGGTGAGAGGAATGAGCCCGAACCCAGCCGCAGCCTCTTCCCAACTCGCTGGAGCCCCAATGGACCCGTTTACGTCTATGTTTGTGGGGTGAGTATCCGAGGAGCCGACAACATTCGAGAACGACGCGTACTGCGCCGTTTCTCCAATGATAGGATTTCCGAGTGTCGTGAAAGCTGCGTTCGCCGTCAGAGAGTACGCAAAGTCGTCGGCCACCGCACCGAAGAAGAGTGCATTCGAAGCGTCATATGGGATAGTCGTCGACACGTTGTAGACTCGGCCGAAGCCAGTCTCACTGCTCCCAGCTGCGTTCGTGACGTCGAGCCCGGCTACTTCTGACACATAGATTGTCATGTCGTAAAGGCTCGTCCCGCCATGGATGTCCAGTCTCATCGTTACGCCAGAATTGTCTATCGAACTAGCCACGCCCGAATCCGCGATGTAGAGATACCCGTAGTCAGTAGCAATCCCAGCGTGTAGGATTGGGACGCCGCCGCTGTACGCTTCGCTGTAGTATCCGCCAATGCCTGACGCGCCGTAGCTCGTCACGTAGCACAAGTCAGAACAGGTCTGCGACCCGTTGTTGGTCGTGAGCCCTATCACGAGATAATTGCCGACCGTGACCGAGCTGGATAACGTCACTATACAGTCGAATGGTTTGACTGTCTCAAAGCACTGCTTGTATGTCTCTTGGATTACCGGGCTTTGGGCATTCACTTTGTGGACAGAAGGCAACACGAAAACGAGAAAAGGGACAAGAGCAAGGACTGAGACCAACAACATCATCTTGGTCTGCGACCTCTTTCTGGAGGTGTTCAATATTCTCTTCCCTGATTGGCCAGACCGCGGTGGTGACGCCCAGGAAGGACTTTCGGCCCCGGGTGTCGGGTTCTTTCAACCCTCCTCTGACCAGCCGAAGTCAGATATACCCCTTTCGCTTTAGGTTGTTGAACAATTGAGGCAATTGAACTGATTTCCCGTCCTCTCGCCTGCTGTCGAAGATCCGTCGCGATTCCGCAATAGCCCCGAGTGGAACGGCAGCTCGTCAAACCTGCTCCTTGTTGTCGTGTTGCCTTTTCGGACGTGGATCGTCGAGTCGCCGCGCAGCTTTCCTTCCTGTAATTCTTGAATTGCAACAAAGATCAGATGGTTTTGCCGCTTCAAGCCGCAAGAGGTTCCGAACGCGGATGAAACGGGTGAAAGCTATCCAGCCGTGAATTCGAACGGCGCAGTCGTAATGATTTTGGAATCAGCGTTTATATTTCGCCATGGCATCGCTCCGACCATGAGCGCACCCAGAGGCGCAAGGCTGATTCCTCAACCAACCACCGGCGGACCATTCGAGGAAGTGGTCCACATCTCGTCCTTCGCGATAATAAAGAAAGGGAACAAGCTCCTCCTGGAGAAGCGGCTGAAGCCCGAATTCTCCGCGGGAAAGTGGGTTATTCCCGGGGCCGTGATATACTTCGGGGAGGACCCAATGGCGGGCGTCAAGAGGATCGTGAAGGAACAGCTGGGCGCGGATACAAAGAAGGCCGAACTGATCGACCTGCAGTCCTACGGCAACAAACACTGGGATCTTTGCTTCGTCTACAGGGTCGCGATCCCCAATCTGGGAACCCTGTCGCAGGACATAGAGAAGACCGACTACTTCGAATTGCGCAATTTGCCCTCTGAGCTCAGGGACGACCACAAAGAAGTGATCGACACCCTGAAGACGAGGAAGCGTGTCTAGGGAAAAGCCTCGGGCAAAACCCCAAGAAGAGTAGAATCACAAAGGTTCCACTCGAAAGGCACACTGGACCGGGCTTCCATGGTGATTGAAGCACGTGACTAGAAGTCAGCCCCGGCTTTCAGCAACGCTTTTGAACCAAACGCTGCTCGGGGCGGCGTGGCGCAGACGAGCGGCCCCGCTCCCGTGGGCCTGCCTCCATACACATCAAGGCTCCTCCGGTGGAGCTTCGCGGTCGCGATCGTCCCTCCGGCCGTCCTCGTGGCCGCCACCGTGCTGAAGAGCCAGCTCCTCCTCGACTACGTCCACGTCATCTCCGGCGGGACCTGGACCGGGTTCGACCTCTACATGGGCCTGATCATGTCGTCCATCCTGCGCTCGCTCGACGTCCCGGCCAGGGTCGAGATCTCCAAGCGGCTCACGCCGACGACCTTCTTCATCCTCCCCTCGCTGGCGGCGACCGCGGTGACCGCCGGAATCTACCTCGCCATCTCCCAGGGCAAGTTCGACCTGCACGACCCCTGGATAATCGCGGCCGGGGTCGTTGTCCTCGTCCTCGTCGCCCAGGGCTTCGGTGTGTTCCTGCCCAACGGCCTCAGGATCTTCCTGGAGCTGGCGAAGGCCAAGCCGGACACCAGCCAAGATTGCCAAGCTGACCATGAGGAACATCCGCCTGGCCGCGAGCCAGGCCGCGTTCCAGATCATCATAATACTCATCATGGCGCACCTGGCGGTGTACTGAGATGGTGAATCGAAGTTGAACTTCAGCGCTCTGGCGGCGGTCGTCGCTTTCGCGGCTCTCCTGTTTGTAGTCTTCGGCATCATCTACGTCGGTGCGCGCAGGAGCTACCGGCGAGGCGAGCTGGAGGCCGGAGATAAGGAATCC
>CAWIJZ010000020.1:0-9698 GCA_963836465.1 uncultured Nitrososphaerota archaeon | reverse complement strand
AGACACGTAGTTCTGAGTTACATCATGACTCCGATGGAGTTCTTTTCACCAGAGCCAACCCAGATACCTCGCTCTACCTTGGTGACCAGTTCAGAATCTCTCTCCTACAACTCGTCGGCCTTTTCTCTCTATCTCTTGTTTCCGTTCATCCGCTCCATCTTCACGGCTTTGCAGGAAGGCGAAGGGACGCCTCGATTCGGCCCTGAGCCGCTTGGATCGCGGGCTAGTCCCCTCCGGGACCCCGAAGCACGTACGCCGCGACGACCGCCGGCAACGCTCCGGCAATGGACCCACTACGTAGACCCAGCAGTGAGCAAAGTTCAGGAGCACGAGGTCTGGCCCGAACGACCGAGCCGGGTTCATCGATGCGCCGCTGATTGGGCTTCCCCATAGGCCTGCGAGCGCTATGTATCCCCCCACTGCCAGCGCGGCCAATGGACCCACGTTCTGCGCTTTGGATGCCGTCCCGAGTATCGTGCTCACCAGCCCGAGCGTCAGCACGATTCCATCACCATCGCCTGGAGGTCCGAGATTCCGGCCCCGGCTCGGTCGCCCCCAGCATCCCAACCTTCCCAAACATCAGCCAGAGGAACGAGCACGCGACGGTCGCGCCGAGGAGCTGGGCGGCGACGTACCCGGAACCCGCTTCCAGGGAAAGTCCCCCCGCGCTGCGAAGCCGATGCTCACGGCCGGGTTGAGGTCGCTGCCGAGACCGCGCCCATGAACAGGATGACGGCCATCACCATGACGCCGGGCGCTACGACGGCCGCGACACGACCGACCTCCCCTAGGCTCACCGCGTTTACCACACCGCCCCTGCGGCGACGACGACGAGGAAGAACGTCCCGAAGACCTCGCCGAACAACCTCCGCCACTCTAGCCGAGGATCGTCGAAGTCTTTCCGGTTGAGCTCAGAGCCGCCGCATGCGGCGATTCGCCGAAGAATCCTTGGGTTCCACCGAAAGGGCCGGATCATTCAAGGCGGTATCCAGCTTGGAGAACACCGCCTGGACAGTGAATGCGCGCGGGAGGTTGTCCCCGCATCGTGCGGAGATTCGGACGAATATATACACGTTTCCAACGGCGACGAATGCTATTCTTTTTTCACAGGAATCAACAAAGAAGCATTCATCTAGTTGCCGACCTAGACGAGAAGGTAGCCCTCGTGGTTCGGGCCGCGGGAGGGACGACCCTCTCTGGCTACTCCTCCAGAAGGAGGAACACTCTCGGCGGCCGGTGTTCTTAGGAAACTTGACCCGGTGTCCGATTCTCTCACCGCCCATGTTAACCTGACAAGGCGGTCGAACTACTCCGTGTTGGGGCGGAAAAAACCGGGTAAACCTTGGGACTGGAATTGCCCGTGAGCTGCGTGCTCAGAATTCTGGTGCCTCCTGGTTTCACCTTCGCAGTTTAACATAGAAGGATTCACGTGTTCGTTTTGAACTTCCGAGCCTCTCGAATAACGAGAGTTCTTATCGATTCGCGAAGACCCTTTAAGTAATCAAACCTCGCAATCGGGACGAAAAGCAATGGCCGCAGACTATCTCTTCATAGTCAGGCACGGAGAGACCAAAGCCAACGAAAGAGGAATAGACGCAGGTCCATTGGATTACCCCCTGACTAGGAGGGGAGTGAAAGAGGCGTTATTCATCGCCAAGACTCTTTCAAAAGTAAAGATAAACGCCGTTTACAGCAGTCCGGTGTTTTCGCGCCCTCGAGACTGCAAAAATTCTGGCGCGCCCGCACAGGTTGAAGGTGAGAACCCTTGAGGAACTGACCGAGGCGAAGCTCAAACCCGAATTCGTCGGCAAGAAGGGAAGACATCACATATTGACCACCCCTGAAGCCTTCTCGGAGACGAACGACGAGCTCCTGGAGCGAACGGGGAAGGCCATCGAAATCATCAGGAAGGAAGCTGAAGGGAACGTAATAGTAGTTTCCCACGGCGACGTGATAGCAGCTATGCTTGAGGGTGTGGTCGAAAGAAGAGTCAGTGCCGAGAGGTACTACGTTCTCCATCCTGATCCTGCCGCACTCAGCATTGTCGGAATCAAGAATAGGCCGTTCCTTGTCCTCTATAATTATCACCGTAAGATGTTTACTCGTTTCTGATTTTCAATTGATGATTCCAGGGGAAAGTCATGCGCGAACATCTTCAAGCTGCCCGGCGCACTCGGCCGTACCCACGAAGCGGGTCTTGACGGCAAGGTAAGACCCCACTCGACTGCTATGTGGTGCGCTAATCCTTATAAGATGAACAGGCAGAATCAACGATAGCGGTATGAGCAATCCGGTTCTTCCCAGCCTTGGCAGTCTGACTTTGACGAACCTGCTTGTGACCATCATCGGCTTGGTCATTCTGTGGATAGTCATCTCAATACCGGCGTGGTTGGCGGGTAAGGCGATAACTGGGGGAAAATCTACCTTTGGCGATGCCATGGTCGCCACCCTGGTTGGCCCAATAGTCTACATTGTAGTCTTAATCGCAGTGGATTTCTTTCTAGGAGCGCTGATTGGCTCAGGGGCATTCATCATTGCTTTGATCTTGGCATTCATAGCCTGGATATGGGTCTACAAATCAAGCTTCGGAACGGGCTGGCTGGGCGGCCTCGGAATAGCAATACTCGCAGTAGTCGTCTTCGCCGTGATGAGCGTGATACTCGGAGCCCTCTTCGGCCTAGTGGTTCCTGCATCGTTCTTCCCTCACCTCTAGGCAACTCGACAAACACTCAACAGACCGCACGGAGTCACGAACCCCGTGCTCCCTTATCGGCTGCTCCTCGACTCTGCGATAGCGGACAGCACAGGCAACCATGTGGCTCACCGCACAGTCACCGTGCCCGCAGTCGACAGGTACTTCAATCTGACTGGTATCTCCTTCTGATACCACCTATTCCGGCGAGTCTATGCGTGGGTGCGGGGAGGAGTAATGGCCCTCGGATACGTATGTTTGTTATCGGAAACTAGAAGGAAAAACGAGTCGAGCCGGGACTGGATGCGTATCCGCCTATAATTGATAGATAGAGAGATTCCAGCCTAAGAACCTAGAACCAATCGGACCGCCCAAACAAGGCCGCACCCTAACTTTCTGTTTGAATGTCTGCCCATGTCGCGTCCAAGTCCGTGGCCTCTTGAATAGGCTCGGGCTCGGGGGGGTGCTCTGTCTTTACCGTGTGTTTCTTAGAGCGTCCTGCGCCCAGTTCAGGGTGACGATAGACTTGATAGTAATAGACCTGACCATGCTTCTTGGTGACAGCCATGACATAGGGCCTCCAGCTTGGCTTATGACATTTAGGACAGATGATTGGCGCTGCCTGTGCCGTGGTTTGCTCTAGCTCATACCTCGATAAATAGAAAAGTTGGTTTGGGCCGAGAGAGTGTCTGATAACGTTGGCTGTTCAGTCCGGGGTTCTGGGTCACGGGTTCTGCCCCTCTTCAACCTTGGCGTAATGGACCTCGGACCTGCCATATCGTACTGGGTGCCTGTATCTCCAATAACGAAACAGTATGCCGGGGTATTTGCCCTTCCGTTCTACTAAGTCGGGCTTCCACGATTTCCTTCCACAGCGGGGGCAATCATGGACGGCAGCCTTGGCTTCCTTCTTCTTTCGAGCCATCACGTACTAAAACGATTGTCCACGATTCTCTACGCTGGCGGCGCAAGACACGCTCAAACCAAACGGAGCCAATCTTAAATGACAACGGACAATCCGCGAATAATCACCATGTCTAGACCCCCTTTATGGTGTGTCGCAATTGTCCATGATAACTAACAGAGATTAAAGATGGGTCCGAACCGAAGCCGGGTTCCGCAGCTACCCGATTCTCTGACTTCTACTTTTGTCCTTCGGGGAGAGGGGCTGCCGTGTTTTATCAAAGAATCACTTCACCCCCAAGGTCAGCAGCGAAGGATCGATGAGCACGTCTCTCTGAGGAAGCTTCCTGTAGTATGCCTCTATAGGTGTCTCGGCCCTCTCCAGGTCGAGGGCTCCATGTGGCCTCTCGCAATTGTACCAGTAAACGCAATCATCCATCGATGATATGCCCCTGACCAATCCAGTCTCGAGTATGTCGAAGAGCTTCTCAAGCTTCCCATTCGTCTCGGGGTGCCTCCTCCCGGCAAGGATCTGCTCGATGTGGTTGCCTATCAGGTAGAGCTCGAACTCAGTGAGACCCTTCTTCCTTGCCTCAGATTCTACAGCGTAGAAGGTTGAGCCTCTATCGTTGAGGACCGATTTGGGCTTCCCATGTTCTTTGATCGCACGCTCGAGGACCTCCACGGAGTGAGCTGACGTGGTGTGCTCGAACATACCATAATCCATTATTCGCCTGGACGCATCATCCTCGTACACGATGAGCCACACTCCCTTCCACCTCGGATCCTTCATCTCGTGCCAGTCAACGTGCCACAATGAGTTCGAGTGCTCCCTCTCCCACCTCACCCATCTCCTCCTGATGCGCCTCCTAGCCTTGGAGTACAACAATC
Source organism: uncultured Nitrososphaerota archaeon (assembly GCA_963836465.1). GTDB lineage: Archaea > Thermoproteota > Nitrososphaeria > Nitrososphaerales > Gagatemarchaeaceae > CAWIJZ01. Next base: position 5,212 of record CAWIJZ010000020.1, on the reverse strand, counting down.
CCTCCTCCTTCATCACCTGATAGACCCTCATGTGATTCGTTTCGATGCCGTAGAACCTCCTCAACACCGGGACGAGGTAGCATGCCCCTACCCTGAACCTCTCTCGCGCATGCTTGATGGCGACTCTCTCCTCAAGAGGGATATCAATCCTAGGCCTTCCAGCAGGCCGGCCGGTTGACGGAATTGTCCCTTCGTTCCTGTATCTCGAATAGATGTGCTTGACCCACCTCTGGGAGATGTTGAGGGCCCTGGCGATATCGCCATTCGTAGTTCCCTTCTCCCTGGCTCTGATGAGCCACTCAACCTGTCCCTCTGCAAGCTTCCCATGCCTGTACCGCTCGTATATGCTCCTCCAAAATCCACCGAGTCTACCCGCATTCAGTAGGGGGTGAAGTAATTTCTTGATAACATAGGGAGAGGGGCTGCCGATACAGAATTACAGCCTTCTTTGGTCCAGCCTCTTCACCCTCTAAAACAACCTGTTCCTAGTCAGAAATACACAGATCGCTCATATGTCTAATGAGTGGGATGGAGGTAAAGTTGTTCAAATTTCAGGCGAAGCAAAGCGGGTAGAACTCATTGGAGATAGTGAGAGTGTCAGAATAAAGCCTATCCGGCTAAGTCATAAGAGCGTATTCCCTGTTGACTAGCGGCCCCGCGTCTTTTGTCCCTCTTATCAGAGGGCTTTCTATACTAACATACAGGATGAGGAAGCATTCTTCTTTCCCGAACACATACTTTTGAACGGACCAAGTGCCGATTTTCTGTCCCGTCCAGCGGGGTTGGTGGCACCCATACAGGCGAACAAACAAACACCTGAGCACACACTCTTTTATCTTGCATGGGTAAGTTCAAGATGTTAGTGGATCAGACGATTGCCCTAGTCAAAGAGAAGGGACAAGTCCCTATTGCAGTTCTCGCGTACCAGCTCAACGTCTCGCCCGATTATGCCCGCAAGATTGCGAAGTCTGCCGTGGCCGTCAGCCCCGACCCAATGAAAATAGATTCACATTTTAACTCGGACACTTGCTCCCGTGATCCTCCAACCATCTATCTGACAAGCTATCTTGAAAGAACAGAGATGAACCATAAACGGACAGCAGAAGCATAGGCTATGCTGTCCTTGAAAGTCGTGGATTCTGGGTTCATATGGAAGAGGACAACCTGCCCGCAGAGAGGGTAGGGTCGGTGGTGGTCGAGCGCCTGGAGGGAGCATTCACCAAGGTCTACATCTACGACCTGCTTGAATCCAAGTACAGGAGTGCCCTCCGATCGGAGACCACCAAGGCTGGAATCGAAGAGGCGAAGGTAAACTCAATTTACCTTCGGTCCCCAGAACGTACAGAAGACAATCGTGAGTCTTCCAATGCCGGGAGTCGCACGGAGCTTGCCGAGCCGCGGAAAAGCGTCTGGATCGATAAGGCCACGCTAGAATCACCATCAAAGCCGAGAATGGGAACACACATGGGATGACGGCTTGAGCACAATTGAGACGAGACGCCCGCAATCCCGAGTGTCTCGCGAAGCGCAGACGCGTCCCGATGTGGAATTCGTCTTCAGCTGGGAAGCCATCGATGACCTCGATGGCGAATACCAAGGATTTTGCTACGAATATGTCTGTCCCAATTGTGGCTCGCAGCCCATAGAAATCTACGTCGACCGAATCCTATCGCCGATTGAATCCAAGGCGTTTTTCAACGGGACTGATGACGACAAGGCCGATGACAACGGGGTCACGATGATCAACTGGAGGATTCATCAACTGCTCCTCCACGAGCTCGCTCACTGGGCAGGGTGCACGGATGACGAGGCATACTCAGTTGAAGAGATCGCAGAGGAGTTCCTTCCAGTGCCCGACTACGACAGAGAGCCGCAACCGGTGTCGGATTCTCGACCTTGCAGACCTGTGGCTGATTCCACCTAAGGAACAGAGACTGCGAAGTCGGATAGGAATTGGAATTGTCGGATATGGTGCTTCCGTTCCATGCAGAAGGATATACTTGGGTACAAGACCTAGGCAGAGACCGGGCAATCTACAGGAAGAAACAGGATTGACCTTGCTCCAACTGCTTGACGCAGAGAGAATCAAGCTCGTGAACCGGCAACTGGTTGAGAAATAAGCGCGGCAAACTAAACCGGCACGGTCTAGCACACCGAATCATGTGGATCTGAGCACCCATTTGGTTACCCCAATCCCGGCCTGGGCCTGGGCCTAATTCTCCCCAATGGCCAAAGTCTCAGGGATGACGCCGTCTGAAGAACATGGCGCCGAGCACTATGAGGACGACTGCGACCACGCCCACGAAAGCAAGTTCAAGTGTTGTAGCGGCCTGCGAAGGAGCTTTGGTGCTGCTACCCGTGGTAGTGGACGACGAGGATGATGTGAGAGTCGAGGAGCTGGTTCTCGTGGTTGTCGCGGTGGTCGTAGAGCTTGAGGAGGTAGTTACAGGGGTCGAGGTCATTGTTGAGGAAGTGCTGGTCGTGGTGGTAGTGGTATTCCCTGGCGTCACAAATTCGAGCACCACTTGGTGCATACTGAAGTGAGTCGTGTAGGTGATGTAATAGTTGCTGGAGTCTTGTGTGACCGTGATTCCAACTGGGATATTGTCTATCAAGACCACCGGTCCCAGTCCTACGGTGACCAGGGTCTTCGGTATGGTTATTGTGCCCTGCCCTGTGGTGTTCGGCGGTCCCGTCACCGACCAGGCGAGACTCGTCAGCTTGCCATTCGCGTCGACAGTGGGGGTGAAGTTAGAGTACTGGGAAGCGGAGATGTTCCCGCTGACCATGAACGGGCTTGGCATGCCGCTCACCCAGATGGCAGTGGTCTGCTGGTCACCCAAGGTCCCCACGAATACGGTTGTCCCGCTGACCGTGACGTACGCCTTCATGTTGGCGCTGCAGGGCTGGTTCGACGCTGGGTCGGTCAATTGAGCGGCTACAGAGATGGTGTAGGTCCCATCAGCTGTGTGTGACGTCATGACGTTCATCAACACAGAAATCGTCGGCCCTTGCATCGTGACTGGGTTGAACGCGAAGTCGACGTCTATGGTCGGGGAGCTTGCGAACGCCCCCAACTCAACACTGACTGGTGTCTGCCCGGCCCAGTGGATAGTGACGTAGACATTGTCGTCTCCTGTCGTGGAAGCAGCCGGAGCAAGCCCCTCAGTGAGCCACAGCGCGGGGCATTGAGTTGGAGTGGGTGCAGTTACCGTTATGGTTGTGGTTCCCGTGGCGGCCGCATTCTCGTTATCTCCGCTGTAACTGGCCGTTATGAGCGCCGTACCAGGCGTCGTGTCGGTGTACGAGAACGAGCATTGTAATGTGACGGAGTCAATCGGGCAAGAATTTCCCCCTACTGCTGTTTCGAACGAGCCCCCGCTACTGTTTGTAGAGAGGGTGAAAGTCCCTGTCGGGTTGATTGCATTATCGCTAAGCTTGGCGGAGCATGAAGCCAGGTCATTCTGTGTTGCGATGGAAGTCGGCGTGCACTCAATGGTAACCGTCACGTTCTGGAGAGTGGTGGTCGAGCTACCCGCTATCATAAAGGGATAGTAGGTGATGGCCTGGTCGTTGGAGCAGTAACCCCAATTGCCATCGCTTGTCGTGACCTTGCAGTATATCACGACGCCATCCTCGTAGGATCCTGCGGTCGCGTTTGAGGGAATGCTGATAGTAAAGCTCCCGGAGAGGCACCCCCCTGCCGCGACGGAGCCGAGGTAGGTCCAGAGCTGGGACGTTATGAACGCGCCTTGCGTGAACGCCGTCGCGTTCGCAGACACGAAGTCATAATTCGCCTGCGGGCAGAACTGGTAGTTGAACGTCTGAGTCTGCCCGGGCGACATGGTAGTCGTAGGCTCGATGGTACAGTTGAGCAACCCGGTGCATTCGTCAGCATAAGTAGCAGGTGCAAGAGAAGTGAGCGACGTCAGTAGCAACAAAGCTGCACACACTGCTACGGTCGTACGCTCTCTTGTCCCGTTCATCACCCGTAACCCACAAATGAGAGTATAAACCGTTAATGCAGTAGCAATATACAGTGTGAATCTACTAGCGCGCGCAGATGAATTACTCGAGGAAAGGCCAAGCGCAAAGGAATCCACTTTCAGAACCTGTTCAGGGCGGACCACACCGGGCTCGAACCTGAACGCGCCGTCGAGGCTGGTTTGGGCACTAGGCTCGATGGTCCCACGGTGACCCCACGGTAGCGGGTACCGCCTTGGACCATGCCTAAACTCGCCATGTCCACATACCACTTTTAGGTTACCATCGTTTGGGCACTTTCTGATAAGCAAAGAGACAACACGGCACTCTTAGGGCCTCGCAGTTTGGGCAAATGAGAGAAGGACCCAGGCAGCCAAACAAAATGTGCCCTAGAAGTAGTCTGCGGCAAGACAGATATAGTCTGAATCTATATTCTGAAGCTGGAACATGGAAGAAGAACCAGGGGCCAAGTACAGCTACTCATCAATCTTCTCCATTGGAGCACACTCAGTGACTAAGCTCGAACCCCTCCCGGACCTAAATGCTGTGATAGACCCCGAACCCCTCCCGGACCTAAATGCTGCGATAGACGGCTTTTTGGAGCAATTCGCTCTCGAAGAGTCGCTCGCCAAGAGTCGGAAAAGAGCCCCATGAATCTACTTGCTGATAGATAGATGGTGGACCTGTTTTGACTTTTGTGATTCGGCGGAAGACGGAGTTCTTCATGGGAGGTCTGGCAATAGGACTCGCCTTCGGATTCGTAAGGTACTTCGACAGGCTGGTCTACTTCCCGTTGTTCCCGAATATCCTGGATAGCCTTTTGATGCTCACGATAGGCGTCTACCTAATCGTCAATTCTATACGGCATACATAGATGCTCTTTGGGCAATAGAAAGCCTTTTTCCTTAAGTCAAAACAAAGGCCAGCAGGGCGAAACTACCCGCCATCAAGCCAAATCCCGCCGGAACCCAAGACCTCAACAATCATCCACGCAGAGCTCAAATACTCAACCCTGATGCCTGTCCCTATCCTTACTCGTCTCCATGATTGATGAGTCGGAGTGCAGCAGCACGAGGAGCAGTTGGAGCAGTCGGTTGGAGTGTGGCAGGCTGCGCATGATCTTTCACCACAACCGCACGCTTGGCAGGCAGATGACGAGGATCCAAACACCATTGTGAGCCCCAAGGCCTATCAGCCATGCTTATCTTCTTGACGCCAGCAAAAAAAA
>CAWIJZ010000019.1:0-9978 GCA_963836465.1 uncultured Nitrososphaerota archaeon | reverse complement strand
GAAAGGTGACCGCCTCGCCTTCCTCAGTTCAGAACCTGCAAACGCCCAGATCATACGAACTAAACCTGTCTAATCCTTGTTCGGGCGCGCTAGATGCCTGGTGCATGCTGGTCATTGGGTTTCTATCGTTCTTAGTATCTACTCTCCACGCAGAATCAACACGCATTTCCGTTTCTAACAGGATGACCCAAGGTTGGCCGAAAGAAACGTATTGATTAGGAGGACCGATTCTTCTAATGGAGCATGACTGAGGTTCCTGACGAAAACCGAGAGGAGAAGAATCGCATCAGGAACGAAATCACCGCAGTCAGCAACAGGGACATGGTGGCCATCGTTCTCCGGGAATCATTGGGTGCGCTGCCGGTCATCGGTGCTGGCCTGACTGAGTTGATCAACACGGTAATCCCGAATTCCGCATTCAATAGGCTAGTTGACTTCACAATCGAACTGCGGAGCGATCTGACACGACTTGAGACCCGGTTGAATCAGGAATATTTGAGGACCGACGCGGCTGCATTCATGGTTAGAGAGATTATCACCCAAGTGAGGGACAACTACCAGAAAGAGAAGCTAAACGCCTTGAGAGGAGCATTCCTTAATTCAGTGATCACGAGCAGCAGGGACAACGAGAGAAAGGAGCTCTACCTCAACCTGCTCCAGGGAATGACGACATTACACCTCAGAATCTTAAATCTCTGCGCTGACCCCCAGCTTCGTTAGCCGGCGTGGGATTACCGTCGCAAGCTTGGAGGAGGAGCGCTGATGCAAACCATGACAGCCTGCCTCCCCGAATTGGATAGAGCTCAGATAATCGCGATTTGGAACGACCTTAACAATTCAGGTATTCTCAACGGAGAGGCGAATTCGCTCATGGCAATGGCATCAGATAACAGCTCGCCTCAGCTGAAAATGCGACTGACAGAGTTCGGCAAGGATTTCGTGGCGTTCATCACTGTTCCGTGAGCTTGTGAGATTTGGAACGGAAGGATTCCGCTGCCGAAGTGAATGCCCCGAATTGCCGGCTTGAGCACAAATCGGTAGTAAATACCTAAATATACGGCATTTACTCCACTTTCATGGAGGTCCTAACACGAATGCCTACGACTAGGAAGAGCTACGTGGAGAAACATGAACTCTTGTGAAGAATATCAGTGAAACAGAGGGTCCCGGTTGCTACTCAGTGAGGGATCTCGCCAAATCGGTGTCAATGGACCAGAGAACCGCACAGGCACATCTCGATATTATGGCGTTACACGGCGTTGGCGGATATCTCGACGACAAAAAGCGAGTCTTCTGTACCAAGGAGGGAGTGAAGAATCTCGCCAAGAAGCTCGGCGTCTAATTTAAAAATGGTGAAATAGGATGGGGAAGCTTCGCTGCGCTGGAGTTGCCGTGGCGAAGTGTACAGTGAAGTGCGCCACAGTCGGGGTTGCACCGGCATATCCTTACGTCACTCCGGCGTTAGATCTAGGCTGCCTTCGGCCGTGCATACGGGATGAATTTCAGAATTGCTACAACGCCCTGGCTAAAGAGATTAGCCGATGACGCCGGAAATTCTGCTTGTTCGCACTGCCCAAGTATCTAGCATGAAATCGCAACCGCTTAGCGGAGTTGTGGCTTGAGAAAAGGCTCGCTGATCGACGACGTGGAGATAGATTATGGCATTAAAGGACCCCCGATTTGCTTCAAGAATGGCGAAATTAGAGATCTGCTCAAACTAGGACATGCGAATCGAAACGACGTCTTCTTTGATGTCGGTTCTGGATGGGGCCAGACAATCATAATTGCGCTAATGGAATTTGGCGTGGCAAGAGCCGTCGGCTTTGAAAAGGAGGAGGACAGGCTTGAGAAGGCACGCCGGAGAAGGGAGGGGTGGTTGAAACAGCGGCCTGATATCAAACCTAAACAGTGGACACTAGTCAATGGCGACTTGGAGATCCTGTTTAGGAAGGGAAAACTAAAGGGAGAATCTCTCGAAGACGCAACTCTAATCTTCTATGGTCTATCAACTCGTCACGACATATTGCGAGCAATTCGAAAGGCCTGGAAAAATAAAGGAGGAAGACGACTTCTATACTATCAGAATTGTCTCTTCCCAGAAATAATGCCGACTGATGTAGATTTCCCGTTTTTCGTCTCTAAATTCCCTTTTATGAGGCCGAAAAGCCAGGAAGAATGGCTCACGCGGGTTTCTGGAAAGAAGGATTCGTCATTGTACAAAGGGAAACCTGCGTCAAGCGAGGAACTCTGGGATGAATTGAGTCACGACTACGACATTAATGGCGATCAGGAGGACATACTCAATTACAAATGGAGGCTAAGGAATTCGGTCAAGCGTGGAGTAGAATCTGGTTCGCTCGTTTTCTGAGACCTTAGAAAACGAGAGCCGCGAGCCCATGGAGCGACCGATGGCTACCCTGGCTAAATAACATAGGAAAGACGAGGCTTTGGGAGAGATGGACAGTCCCTCTGTTTCAACAGCGCTAAGCCACTACCAGAAGAGCTACATTCGAGGAGTCTATCATATGCACAGAAGGCGTTTTCCAGCTAGTTCCAAGGAACGCGCGAAGGAACAGGCATTGAAGATGTTCGAAGCGTGGGTCAAGAAAGTCTCTGGAGCACCTTTCTCAGAGGAATTGCTTCGCGAGGCGTCAGGCTATTTGGACGGGATAATCAAGACTGAGTGACTAGGATTGAGTCCTCGCCTAGGGTGAAGTGAGAAGATTCAGGCTGACCGGCTTGAACTTTTTGCGCCACTCAACAGCAACTCCTCCTGCTCGGCCCAGACCATGAAGTTCCCCTCGATATATTCCGCACCAAGGTCTCAATCTAGGGTTGGAACTCGTCTTCTCTAGCTTCGGTCCACCATCTGCTGTAGGGAATGATTGCCTTGATGTCTGTAATCTTCAGCAGCACGTCACCTCGTGTCACATTCAACGTTGGATAACGAAGTGAATCTCTGACTACATAGACGAAGTAATTCTCTCTCTTTTCTCGAAGTGTTGAGAACTGCCGCGTCGTTAAGAACATGTCAGGATTCGATTTCGAGCTTCCTTTGACTTCTATGTACCTCTCTTGGGATTCCAAGAATCCGTAACCCTCGTCTGGATCTTCCTGGAACGTTTGTACAATGTCGAATCCCCCCGTTTCCTCAGTCCGACTTAACTCACGCGCTCTCCTACCTCTTTTTTCCTCAAATTTGAGAGCCGTCAATGTTGCTACACGAGAGACGATGTCCTTCCTTGTATTTCGGTCATGTACCATCTTGTCAACTCCGAGGCTTTGGAAAAAGTCGGTCCAGTTGCGAATGTCATTATCTCCAGATTTCTCCAGGAATTCAGCGCTCAAGAACTCAATTGGAAGGTCGAAGAGCCCCTTTTCCTTGAGAGATTCAATTCGGTGATCTGGTTGATACTCCATTGGCAGGATTAGCTGATCCGGTCTTAGCCACTTTCCCGACTTGGCTCTCAGCGTAACAAAGCTAAGGTCTCTAACATCGATTCTCTTTTGAAGCCACAGTTGCTTAAACTGACCAACCTTCTGAATTCGATCCGCATCACTCAGAACGCCCCAATTTTTGCTAACAAGAGGAACTTCCCTAGTCCTAATCATGTTCTGTATGTGAACAGACGTCAGTTCCTCCACGCCCAAGATCTTCAGGAATGGTCTGACCGTCGGATTCGAGGCGAGATCCGGATGCACCAGCTTAAAGTTCCCTTTGAGTTCGATAGGAACCAAAACGTCGGCGGGTTTGATGTAAGCCGTCCTAGCGTCAGTTAATTCCCATTCATCGGTCGGAATTATGTTCTGATATTTGAAAGGACCATTGCGAAGTGTTGATTCAGCGTATTGCATCAGCTCTTGATAGAGATTCTCAAAGAAGGCCAAATTCCTTTTTTTAGCGTTAAGTTGAATTAGTTTCAACATGTCCGCATCGACACCAGAGCTTGTATTGAATGAAGGGCCTCGTTTTGTTCTAACACCGACTTCCATGGGGATCTTCGTCTTCTTCCCCAGTCGTTTTTTATTGGGGTAGAGAGTCTTTAGATCTTCATCGTTGACCAGCTTTCCTTGTTGTTCATCTATGATTACTGCCTCGCTAGGCCTAACAATGGACCCGTCATCCGCTACAAGGCAAGCTTCATTTTCGATATAGCTTCTCAATGGTCTCTTGATGTTGTCTTCGAATAGTTCATGCCCACCCCATCTAGAATACAATATGTCGGTGAAGTTTCCCTGCCATTTCTGACTCTTGACAAAACTCTGGATTACTTTTCTTGTGATTAGTTGGTAGATTTCCTTGGCAAGCCACTCGTTCCACAGGGAATCACGGGCGAGCTCGCCTCTCCCGGGTGTAGTCAAAAAGTCCGCCTGAATCAAGAAGTTCAAGCCACTGGGGACCTCCTTTAGTGGCAAGAAGCTGAAGACGCCGATGTACGCCGTTCCCTTTTCTTCAATAGTGAGGTTCTCGTCTTGGTCCAATCTGAATGCCACTGCGACCTCTCTCTTAGTCAGCCCATCTCTTTCCCAGTCTTTCGTGGTTTGGTCCTGACGCACACTCTCAGGTATCTCGTAAGTATCCCGAAAGACCAACCAGTAATCCTCGGAGGTAAGCTTCCCATCAAGGAGTTCCTGGATCAAGTAGATCTCGTATTCTTCCGTTCGTTTAAGATTTAGTTTCTTAATGGTACGGCTTGTATGAGATGTTTCATCTCGAATATCGATGCTTCTTAGGCTGCGAAGGAAGAGAAGCATTCTGTTGGTGATTAGCTCTGGACTTATCTCTTCTTTCAGTGTTCCAAGGATAGTCGGGTTCTTTATTGGTATTTCAAAACATGTCTTGCAGCCCTCTGGCAATTCCATGCTTGGTTTATCAATCCAAAGAGGGACTATCTGCCAGGGTGTTAGGTCCGGTTCGGGAAAGGCATCCCTTTCGAATTTGAAACGGTAATCTCCAGAGTAGATTCTAGGCGAGTCGGATATGAGAAATACCGACTTGAAGCCAACTCCGAGGTAGCCTATGTAATTCGCTGGCGTCTTACTAGAACCCCCAACTTTGCAAATGCTGTCCACGTTCGCCTTCGAGAAAGGAAGACCATTGTTGTTGATTCTGATCGTGTCAGCAAGAATATCAATTATCAGGAGTGAGCTTTCTTCGTCGTCAGCATTCTGTATGAACTCCATCAGGAAGCTACCGTATCTGGGAAACGCCTTCTCGATTCTGTCTATACTCTTATTGAGGGACGCCCGAACAAACTCTTTGTCAGCGCTCAGATATCTATTCTTGATATCCTCAATATGTTCTTCTGGTGTCGTGCTGTAGCCCTCACATCGCATCCCTTCGGTTTGGCAGTAGAATTAGTTGTCGGAGGCATTGGTTAGAACCAACGAACAATCGTGAGTCGGAAAGAACCCGAACACAAAGGGGAATTCTCAGTTCCACAATTCGGGCGAGTTGCGAGTCTGGACCGCTCTGTGCATTGCTTAGTAACTGGTTCACATTGAACGCCCCACTTCTATCCTGGGCTGCACCCTTTTGACCCAGATTCGAGCCCCTTGAGCATGGGCATACTTCCTTCTTCTGAGGAACTTCCTGACGACCTTGAGCCTCCACGCATACAGCCTTGGTTCTGGCTCCGCTACCCTATGCTCTTTGAAATGGGCAAGAAGTTCCGCTTCAGAGAGTGGCCCTGAGCAAGACATGATTCTGACGACCCCTAGAATCTCTCCTGAGGAGAGCAGGTAAATGCTCTTCCCCAGCCTCGAAGCGGGAGGCTTCCTCGACCTGAGCTCCCACGTTTTCCTGCCCTCAATTATCATCGTCGCGTAGGGCTCCAGCACAATCAATCCGTCCACCGCTAGCTCACTCGACCTGCCGATTCAATTCTTCCTTGCGTCGTTCCAACAGCTCACTATCGACTTTTCCCGATTCAATTCTTCCTTGCGTCGTTCCAACAGCTCACTATCGACTTTTCCCAAGACTTCGAGGGCGACAGTCCCGACTTCCCCGTTGCAAGCTCCTCCCGCTTCGCTGTATTCCCTCGCCCCTAACAGGACGTCGAGCGCGTGACGCCGCATAACTGGCCACTTTCTGGCAATTCGCTCCGCTCTCTGTCGCCTGATGGGGACCTCCTCAAGACTCGGTTCTGCAATTGACGCCCAGAACTCCAAAGCCTCTGTCAGCAGGATTGACTTGCCTTGGTTGACAGCTCCCAGGTCAGAGAGGCCCTCTGAGAACGGATTGTGGATGTATGTGGAACCTACGTCCTCAGACAGCCCGGCAGCGTAGCACGAAGTGATTCTTACGAAGCACGCCAAACAGAGGCCGCACATCCGACTTTGGCCCTGCGAGCTGAAGCACGAGTACGCCTGTCCTACCGCTTCGGGGTCTCCAAGCTTTCTGATTATCTCTGCCTTGGTTGATTCCGCGTAGGGGGTCCCGACCGCGATGCTCGTGCCGAGGACACGATTGACTATCCCCGCCCACTGCGCAATCATGTGAGGGTTTGCGGTCTTGGATGACTTCGCCTGACGCGAAACCGGGATGTTCAGCATCATCGGTCCGTTCTCTGGAACCACCACCCTGCTGGCGCCCAGCTCGACGCCGATGGCCATCGCATTGGACAGGAAGACGATTCCACGCGTGTTGATCATGCCCCACTGCGGAATCTCGCTCCTCGACCTGGAGACAGCCATCCGGACCCCACCTCCCACGAATCTTGAGCAGAACCTCCGGGCCTTGCCGTAGATGACCTTACTCGTCTGCGTGTGGCTCAGGATTGAGTACGGCTCCCGCCGAGAAAGGTAAACTGCGAACGCACCGCTGTCCAAGCCGCCCGAGAACAAGCTGACTGTAGAAATCGGTTGGGCGAACTCGAGCCTTTTCACAGAGGTCGGAGCCGAAGCTGCCTGCATGAATCTGACTTCCGGTCTCGTTCCGACCAGGAAAAGCAGGAGGTCCTCGATTTCGCCGCGACAGGAGTCCCAGCCGAGCTCGTCGGTAACACGAAGCTCGACAAGCCCGCCCGGCCTAAGACCCCTGAGCTCTGCCTGATACAGTTGGTACGCGACGCTCTGCACCTCCTTTGATCGTGATGACAGGAGCAGCGGGTTCCCTGTTCCCTCGTCGATTGTCGAGACTGCGACCAAGCCGGGTCAGCCAGCTACTTGCTGCCGAGCTGTTTCTCCATCTGGCTCTGGACCGATCGCATTTTCTCCCTGACGAGCCCCTCCTTTGCAAGCAGGTCTTCCGCAGAGCCTACCCTCGACGCCTCGAGCTCCGCGACGGCCGTCTTGGAGAGTTCGTCGGCCAGTTGATTCAGCTCCTTCAGGTACGCCTTCTTGCTCTGCAGCGCGCCGGGTCCGACCGCCAGTTCCTTCCTGTTCTCGTACAGCTCTTCGCCGAGCCCGTAGAGGGCCCCCTTGAACACGTCACGGAGATAATCCCTAAACCTGTCGTCCAACTTAGCTTATACCCCCGAATGCCGCGTCCAGACCCTCCGATATCACGTCCCTGACTATTTCCTTCCCAGCGCCCAGACCGGGCACGCTGTCAACCGCCTTCCCAGCGATCGCGTCAGGGATCATACCCGTTATCCTGCGTTTCGCGAACTCTTTCGTTGCTGTAATTACACCGCTTTGGGCTCCATGCTGTTCTGCATCCTTGAATCCTTTGGCCGCGGCGATTGCGGCGTCAGCCAAAAGGTCAGCCCCGGTCATTTTCAGCGCGATTCCCACCCCGCATTGTGCGGCCTGTCTGAATTTCTTGTCCTTGACGAGCCGCACCAGGTCTTGGACTGTCTGCGATAGAGGCTGACCGCCCCCTCCGCCTCCTCCGCCTCCTCCGCCGCCCCCTCCTCCGCCCCACTTTTTGTGGCTCTGGCTACCCAAAATCGGCAACCGGTAGCTGAGCTCCCATATTTCAACAGCGCTCGTCATGTCTGGGATGCCTTATCAGCGTCTAGACCGCGATAGAGATGCACATGTGAAGGGGCTCCTAGCGCCCTGAATTATGAGAGAAATTCCCTTGCAAGTGATTCAGCACCACTTGCTTGAGCAGTGTCAGCGAAGAGGTTTCTAAGCATTCGATGCACACCCCAATAAAGAGTTGGGATGAATGAACTCATCTGGAAACCCGCCTTAGGAGCGTCACGATGCTTCCAAGCTGAACGAATCCAAGATACGTGGACGGAAGTCTCTCGTACCTGATCACGATTCTCCTGAAGGCCTTCATCCACGCGAAGAATCTCTCTATCATCGACCTCACCTTGTCGTACAGTTCCTTTCTGAACAGCCTTGGTCTCCCTCGCCCTCTCTTCTTCGTCGATGGTTCCGGCATCTGTGACCGGATGCGCCTCCCGTCAAGGTAGAACCTGTTCAGGGGCATGTTGTACTTCGTGTCGGCGTAGAGGATCCTGGGCTTCTTCCTCGGTCTTCCTCTTCCGTGCCTGATGCTGATGGACTCCATCATGGGGATGAGCTTCCTCCCCTCATGCTCCCTCGCCGACCCGATCGCGACCGTGACCGGGAGAGACTCCGGCGTCACGACCGCGTGGATCTTCGTCCCCTGGATTCTCTTGTGACCGTCGAAGCCCACCTGCGCTCCCCCTTTTTCGCAGGCACGGTCGAGCTGTCTATCGAGAGAGAATCGACCTTCACTATGCCCTCCGAATACCCTCTGGCCACGAGCGCGTCCATCACACGCTTCCATGTGCCGTTCTCGCTCCACTTCTTGTGCCTCTCCCAGACGGACTTGTGCGGGCCGTACTTCTCAGGCATGTCCATCCATCGGCATCCGGTCGTCAGGACGTACAGGATTCCGTCGACAGTCCTCCTGTCGTCGTTCCTGGGCCTCCCGGTGCGAGCCGGAGGAGGGAGAAAAGGCTCCAGCAGCTCCCACTGTCCGTCTGTGAGTTCGCTGAATTTCATGCGAATGAAAGAGACATCTTCGGTGATACGGAGTAGCGTAAGGAAGGCCAGACCATCACGTCAACTGAGTTTCCAGATGAGTTCAATAACGCGATCTTAGAGGGCTGTGGAGGGGTGGGATTCTCTACAATCGTGGGAGGCAACCATCCTGGACGATTTGGCGAATTCTCGAGCTCAATGATTTGCGACTCATCCATTCGAGTAGTGGCGAGTTCTATCTTGCGTGTAGTCAATTCTGGATCATCAAGCGCTAGACCGTGGGTTAGTGGATTCCTCACTTCGCGATAGAGGAGCGAAACGCAGTCCGCCTTCGGCAATGCGTCGTCGCCCAGCCAAGGATAGAATTGGTCAAGCGAGTCAGTGAACCGTTTGCCTCGATCTCCTGGGGAGAATACCTGCATAGGAGCATTCGCAGGTACATTGAAGAAGCATACAGAGATTCCAGATATCATATTGAGGAGGAGAGCCGTGACAGCCAAGTTGCAGCCAGACTTTAGTATCGTATGGATGTCGTGGAGTTGCATGTCAATATGGACTTCAAGGAGCCTTTTCAGAGAGGGATAGTTCTGGACCTCGGGAAACTCGGATGGAAGCATGCATGCAACAAATGAGAGATGTCGGATAAAGGTTCGCGATTACCTAAAAGGGCATGAAAATCGCTTTCTATCTCCAACAGACCTGAATTGGGGCCCAGAAATGATAGACAGTTTATATGTGAGCCCCATTTCTAGAAGAGTGACTAGCGTTGGAGGACGACCCTGAAAGGTTTGAGGTTGAGATTCGGAATAAGGAGAAGGGAGTATTCCTAAACGTCAGTCCCGATCGCATTGTCCTCGGTCCACGTAGGTCGGTGAAGAAAATAGGTAGAGATGACCACCTTACCGTGGTGATGAACGGGGACCGCATAGATCAGGCACACCGCAAGATCGATGGCAGTGAGGTATGGCACCATACCGGTGAATTTCTCCAGGCTCGTCTTGACAGCCTGTTAGCCAATGCAACAGAGTCAGTGGATGGGAGTGAATTAAGGGTGCCAAATACGTACATTAG
>CAWIJZ010000018.1:0-26479 GCA_963836465.1 uncultured Nitrososphaerota archaeon | reverse complement strand
GCGCGCTACTCCAGTACGTTTTTCAGGAATCTGGGCATGCAGCCGAGAACGTCTTCCTGCAGGCCGTCTCGCTTGGACTTGGTGCTGCCGTTATTGGCTCTTTCAACGAAGAGAAGATCCGTTCCGTCATAGGAGCTAAGCGGGAGGAGAAACCCATCTACATTCAATCAGTGGGGGTGCCTCTGCACTGATGGGCGAGACTACCCCGAGTTGGGTCGCTGGGTGTTACGAAGGTGCGGGCTGAAGCTTCCAGCTACGCACAGCTCTGGGTCTGGGAGAAGATGAGGGGTGATCTGCCCTGGTACTACGCAGTATCCACGAACTCCATGCCAGCGAAGTACCTCATCTGCCAGCGAATCGAGACCAATCTCGACATCCACTCTGCCGGTGAAGGAGAGCTGTGGGATGAGCACGCGAGGCTGACAGAAGAGTTCCTGTCGAAGTGGAGCGCCATAAGAAGGGGAGAGATGAAACTCCCGGACCTGCCGCGAGGAGGTGTCTCGCTCCTTGACCTTTCCGTGGAACTCACCAAGAGGATGCTGGCGCACTGTAGCTTCTGTAGATGGAACTGCAGGGTCGACCGCTTTGAGGGCAAGAGGCACGGCGCCTGCCAGCTCGATTCAACCTCCCGGGTAGACAGTTTCTTTCATCACCAAGGCGAGGAGATCGTTCTCCGGGGGACAAGGGGGTCGGGGACGATTTTCTTCACAAGCTGCAACATGAAATGCGCTTTCTGCCAGAACAGCGACATAAGCAGGGACAAGGACAAGGGCATTGCTGTGACCCCGGGTCTCCTCGCACTGATGGCCTGGCAGCTCGGGATGGAGGGGTGTCACAACATCAACTGGGTTGGAGGAGAACCGACGATACACCTCCACAACATAGTCGAGGCGATGTCGATGCTCAGGGAGGTAAGACAGGACCCCTCGGCCCTGAAGTACATATCCAACGTGAAAAACGACTTCAGGCACTTTACTTCAGTGGGTGGGAACCACCTCTACGGCGGGGCGCTGAACGTACCTATGCTCTGGAACTCGAACTTCTTCATGAGCCCGGAGGCGATGAGAGTACTGCGGTGCCTGGTCGACATCTGGCTTCCTGACTTCAAGTTTGGCCCCGGCAGGTGTGCTGTCACCCTCGCGAAGACTCCCTGGTACTGGGAGACTGTGTCCCGGAATCACGCGCTCGTCTACGATTGGGGAGAGGATGTCGTAGTGAGGCACCTGATAGTGCCGAAGCATGTAGAATGCTGCACAAAACCTGTCCTTGATTGGATGTCGAAGAACATGCCAGGTACCCCCATCAACATAATGGACCAATTCCATCCAGACAGCTTCTGCGACACTTCCTCGCCAAGTTTTGACCGAAGATACATTGAGATAGCGGGATTCCCGACGCATGAAGAGATTCTGGAGAGCTACAGGTACGCGAAGGAACTCGGACTCAACTTCGAGACGTTGTCTTACGAAAAGAACACCACCGGATTGATGTTGTGATTCTTATTGTGACTCTTGTCAGCCCTTGGTAACTCGCCTGTAAGACATCACGCAATCGACCTTAGAACGTTAGACTTGCCCGCGCCGCCTCCTCGGAGTTCGGGCAGTTCATGCCTTATTGATTCCTTTTGGTGATACAAGTATCTTACTCACAGCTCTCAGGAGCAGATACCCTCCAATACCTACCGCTGTGACCTCCCCTGCGAACACGTACGCCCAGCTAAGCCATAAGGGCGTGCCAGTTAGCGGAGAAAGGTAGCTTCCGACGATGGATGTTATGGCCACTATTTCTACAACGGTAGCCGTCACCCACCTCCCCCTGAACTGCCTTCTGCAGATCAGCCAGGCAAGAGCCGTAGCGACAAGATTCGCGACTGTGCCACCAACGATGTCGACTGCCCCGAATGGGCTGGCAAACATGTTCCCCACAAAGACGCCAATACTCAGACCGACGATTGCCGGTGGCCCAAACAGAACAGAAAGTGGCAGAAGGGCGTCGGCAACCCGCACTTGGATGACTTGGAAGCTGATGGGCGCGAAGAATATTACGTCCGCTGCATATAGGGCCGCTAGCGTCGCTGCCAGTGCCACTTGA
Source organism: uncultured Nitrososphaerota archaeon (assembly GCA_963836465.1). Taxonomy (GTDB): domain Archaea; phylum Thermoproteota; class Nitrososphaeria; order Nitrososphaerales; family Gagatemarchaeaceae; genus CAWIJZ01. The sequence goes on along the minus strand of CAWIJZ010000018.1, from coordinate 24,388 downwards.
CGGGAACTATTACTCGATTTCTTTTTTTCCATGTCCTCCCACACCGTGGTTTCTATGGCGGATCGGGTGGAGGCTCACTCACCCGCCTGGATTCCCAAGGAGGAGCCCTCGTATATATGTCCGACATACATCGGCTCTGGTGCGTCTTAGGGACTTGGGCCTTTTCCGCTTTGGGGTGGTGCGACTCGGGACATGGGATTCGAACATGGGGTCCCCGAACGCGGCTGGACCCGAGGCATAGCCTCTCTGCTAGAGATCGAGGAGTCCTTCCACGATATCATACATCGAGGAGTCCTTCCACGAACATTCGAGGAGTCCTTCCACGAACTTCATTAAAACCGGACAATCGGAATAGACGCGCGCGCGACCAAAACCGGGAGGAACGACGCAGGATGAAGTAGAACTCCGTGAAGGTCAAGTCCAAAGAAGACTCCGGTCCTTGGTGGGCCGTCGTCATCGGAATACTCATTTTCGTCGTGCTTCTCTACTTATCCCTGCATGCCCACACTAACACCGGAGGTGTGGTCACGGTCACGGTCTATACCACGGTCTATACCACAGTGACGACCATCGTTCATACCACGGCAACAGTGGCAGGCATCACGTTCTATGTGGGCAGAGAGATGAAGCGCGACACGGAGAGTCTGGCCTTCCTGCGATTCTGCCCCGTTAAGCCTTCGGTTGGGGTTGCGTTGGCGAACGCAAGCAACAATGGCACACTGTATGTCGGGGTCGATGTTCATGGAATGGAAAGGAGTTGCAGCTGGCTATGGCTGAGGCCACGCAAAGAGCGAACGAGCCCCATAGCGGCGATGAAGCACGAGAAGCGCCCCCTCTATGGTGTCCAGTTTCATCCTGAACGCTACACTCCAGACAACTCTGTGGGGAGCAGAGTTATGGGGCACTTCGTCAAGCTCATGAGATAGGTGAATGGCTTGCCCGTCCAGAAGGTGATCTTCACGTCCCAAGTGATGGAGAGTCTCCTGACCTACTCCCGGATGGCGTACCCGAACGAGGGGATACTGATCCTCCGTGGAAAGTCGAAGAAGGGCATCGTCGACGTCACGAGTGTGATGGTCCCTCCGGCGGCAGTGCACGCCCGCTCCTACTCCTCGTTCAGCTGGTTCATGCTACCATTGGACATGTCGTACTTGGGGGTCGCCCATTCTCACCCGTCCGGGAACGCCAACCCCTCGCACGAAGACAAACTCCATTCCACGGGGAAGATTATGGTGATTATGGGATACCCCTACGGCAGCACTTCTCATGTCGGGGTCTTCGACCACAACGGGAACAGGGTCCCCTTTGAAGTGCGTACATAGCCTACATTCTACCTTGTCGGGAAATCCAACTCCTCATCGGGGATTCCGATCGACCGGCCATATTCAACGGCATTCTTCCAAGTGAATCTGTCATTGACCAGCATCTCGAACCTCTTTCCAGGAAAGACAACCACGAGATCATTTTCCTGGCTGCTTCAAGGTCTGGATGACGCCTTGAAAGAACGCTTGAACGCTAAAGACATCATCCCTCGCTAAAGACATCATCTCTCGTCCAGCATGAAGCACGACTCGGTAGCACAAGCTGACGATAGCGCCAGGCGCAGGGCATGGAAGTCGTGCGCTTCTTCTTTCTGCAATCTACGACGAACAACGCTCAAACTCTGCAGACCCAAAACAAGAGGGTTAGCAGGGGGATTCTTTCGAGTTTAGGCATGGTCCGAGACTCTACCCGCTACCGTGGGTTCACCGTGGGACCGTCGAGTTCCCTGCCCAAACTAACCTCTGCGGGGGTGGAGGAGGCGCCCTGGTTGGGACTTAGCGCGCGCGCCCCGACTCATGGGGCTCAACCTGGAATCCCGGCGGCCACACCTATTTCACATGAATCAAGTCGAAATTCAGGACTGGCGTGAAGGTTCTAACCTGATAGTTCGTGCGCACGCGCTCTCATGTGAATTCTAACTCATGTGAATTTGAAATCCACGTGTATGATTTTCACCATCAGAGGTGTTAATACCCTCCACGCGAGTACACCAGAGGCGATGGGGCCGTGAAAGTGTCAAGTTTTAGATCGATGAAGATAGCCCTTCTCGGTCTGCTGTTCGTCTTTCTGTTTGCCTTCGTGCCGCACGCCTTCGCGTTCTCTAACGGCCAAGCAGCTAGCCTAGTGATAGGCCATTCAACTTTCACCGCATACTTACCAACAGGTCTTACCAGTACAACAGGGTATGGACCCTTTGCCAATGCGAGCGCCCTGAGCTTTTTTACGGGGGCTTCGACGAGCGTAGCTTTCGATTCATCGGGGAACCTGTGGGTGACTGATACGTTGAACAACAGGGTCCTCGAGTTCGCTTATCCATTCTCCAATGGCATGAGCGCATCGCTGGTGATAGGCCAACCAAACTTCGCCGAAGAAACACCAGCAAGCTCCTATGTTCCTGATGTAGGAAGTGGTGCAGCCACTGCGAGCGGGCTGTATGTTCCGGAGGGTGTAGCCCTCGACTCATTCGGTAACCTGTGGGTGGCTGATACGGAGAACAACAGGGTCCTCGAGTACACTCCACCATTCTCCAATGGCATGAGCGCATCGCTGGTGATAGGCCAGACGAGCTTAACCACAGACACGTTTGGATCGACTGCGAACACGCTAGTGACACCAACGAGCATAGCCTTCGACTCATCGGGGAACCTGTGGGTGGCTGACATGGGAAACAACAGGGTCCTCAAGTACCTCAAAGGCACGGGAGACCCGGGATTCAAAACTGGCATGAGCGCATCGCTGGTGATAGGCCAGCCGGCCGTCAGCGGATATGGATTATATCCAACCGCTAAGAACGTGCTGTCTAGTCCGTGGGGCATAGCCTTCGACTCATCGGGTAACCTGTGGGTGGCTGACACATACAACAACAGGGTCCTCGAGTTCGCTTATCCATTCTCCACTGACATGGACGCATCGCTGGTGATAGGCCAGACGAGCTTCACCACAGATACAGCCACTGGACCCACCGCGAGCGGACTAGATCATCCGCTGAGCGTAGCCTTCGATTCATCGGGGAACCTGTGGGTGACTGATACGTTGAACAACAGGGTCCTCGAGTTCGCTTATCCATTCTCCAATGGCATGAGCGCATCGCTGGTGATAGGCCAGACGAGCTTCTACACAAACATAACACCACCCACTGCGAGCGGGATGTATCAACCGTCTGCCTTGGCCTTCGACTCATTCGGTAACCTGTGGGTGGCTGATACGCGCTACAACAGGGTCCTCGAGTATGCCGGTCCCCTTACCACTACCACAACGACATCAAGTTCCACTGGAACCGTAGCGCCAAGTACCTCAGTGACTGACACTGCCGCCGTAGCGGCCGTCCCATCAACGGCTGGTACGCCGACCGGCAGCGTCCAGTTCTACTTCTGTGGTCCAACCGCTACAGCCACGTCGTGTGCTATCTCACCAGGGAACCTCTGTCGGGTCACCAGTGACCCTGTCAGCAGGTTCAGCTATCCCAGCAGCCGAATCGCCTACGGCGGCTGGCTTCTACTGCTGGTCAGCTGTCTATACCCCTGACACCACTGCCTTCACGGGCTCATCGTCCACGACCACGACCAACGAATGCTTCCAGGTAGTAGCACCCATGACCACAACGACGACAACCACCACCATCACGGTCACTTCACCAACGACGACCACTCAGACAGCTTCGACGACGTCCACAGCTACAGCCACGACCACCACGACCACCACCAGCCTTGCGTCCACTACCAGTACCGCCACGTCCACCAGCTCTGCTACGTCCACAGTCAAGAGCACAACCACGATACTTAGCGGCATTTGCTATGATCCGGAGGTCACTGTCACTTCTACTTCGACCATCCTTTACAACGATAACTCAAACGACAACGGCGACATACTACACGACATCCACGGGCACGCAGACGGTCATGGCGACTTCAACGGCGACGTTCACGACCACGACGGTCGTGCCGGTGACGACGACGATCACGGAAGTGTCGAGTACAACCGAGTGCTCGACCACGGTCTCATCCTCTTCAAGCACCGTCACCCCACCTCTTGGCGTCCCCCAGTTCCCGTTAGGCTCTGGTCTGGTAGTAGCGGCCATCGGCATCTTGGCCTTGGCAGCATTCATGAGGGTCCGCGCTCCGCGCAAGCCTGTCCTTGCGTAGCGCGGCGCGCTCGATGCAACTCCTGCGAAGCTTGGCTTTCACTCCGACCGCCTCCCCAGAATCCGCTTTTCGGACCCGCTTGCGCGCGCAGAGGTAAGAATCGAACCCGCATAATAGTGACTCCCACTGGGTCAGAACCTGAATGCGTCATCGAGGCTGGTTTAGGCACACAGCTGGGTGGTCCCGCGGTAATCCCACGGTATCCGGGACTGCCTTGGACCGTGCCTAAACTCGAAGAATCCCCATGTCCACCCTAGCGCGCGCGCGCGCAAGTGTCTGCGATTGCAGTCACCTGCAGTAGTGCGACAGGCACCTGCATCGTCAACCTTCAGAACACAGGCTCGTCAAACGCGACGCCCACGGCATGCAGCGTCCGACTCGCCGGAGTCGCCGCAACAGGAGTCCTCACGCCCGCTGCCACTGCGGTAGTCGCAGGCCACGCAGCGGTCGCTTTCACCTGCACAGAAACGGCAGGCGGCGGCGCGATTGGGGCGCAGGCAGTCGGCTCGTTCACTATGAGTAACGGCGCCACAGTATCCTTCTCAGGCGTCTGGTCGTAAGCACACACCACAAGATGGCAATAACGTCAGGCGCACAGCCTGAATAAGGATGTGCGCTCCTTTTTTCTGATTTGGAACGAAAAGAAGAGGATATGCCTAACTTCTCACCTTAATGGGCCACCCCCGTCACTCTGCTTCTCATCGGCGCAAAAGGCTAGAAAGGTATGAGGGGGAGACCTCGGTCGGAAGGGTGGACGAAAGCCTGCCGAGCGCTAACTCAGAAACTATCCGAAAGTCCGCGCTACTGATCGCCTCCCTGGCAGCGATTCTAGTGACCTTAGTCGTGAGCGTTTTCGCCCAGAACCTCCTGCCAAAGTACACCTCCGGGTATGCCCTCTTCCAATATGGTGGTGGATTGGTCGGAATCGACCTGTACGGTGCGATTGTGCCTCTGCTGGCATGTCTTCCGTTGCTCTACCTCACAAGGAATCACACATCGATCCCGGAGGGCAGAGGATTCCTTCGCAGGAGGCTCTTTGGCGTTTCGCTGGTACTGGCGTGCCTCCTTCCCGTGTTGCCGTTCGCCTATGTACAGGAATCCTCTGGGAGCCTTGCGCTTGGGACACTCGGAGGGGCCCTCGCCATCATACTTGGGGGGCTTCTCGGCTCCTCGTATGCAATCGCGCGTGGTAGAGGGCTATCGATTCTCCAGGGAGGCAGTGAGTGTTTCATCATATGCGTCCTGGGTCTATTCGTGAGCGATGTTGCAAGGACGCTGACCGGACTGACTCGCGAACCAGGTCAGGCCTTGATTTGGGGCGGAGGAGGTTCGCACGACCTAGTGCTCTGGTTTGGAATCTACATGGCCCTGTCGTACCTGACGTTCAGATTGACCTTCCCTAGATCTCTCGCATTCCTACTCTGAGTCGGTACCAGGGCGTAAGGCCTACAGCCTGAACAAGTCGTGCGCTCCCCCTTTTTCTGTAACCTAAGATAAAACGCCTAAACTCTGACGCCCAGAAAGTGCCACCTGGACATGGGGATTCTTTCGAGTTTAGGCACGGTCCAAGGCAGTCCCGGATACCGTGGGATTACCGCGGGACCACCCAGCTGTGTGCCTAAACCAGCCTCGATGACGCATTCAGGTTCTGACCCAGTGGGAGTCACTATTATGCGGGTTCGATTCTTACCTCTGCGCGCGCAAGCGGGTCCGAAAAGCGGATTCTGGGGAGGCGGTCGGAGTGAAAGCCAAGCTTCGCAGGAGTTGCTTCGAGCGCGCCGCGCTACGCAAGGACAGACTTGCGCGGAGCGCGGACCTTCATGAATGCTGCCAAGGCCAAGATGCCGATGGCCGCTACTACCAGACTGGAGCCTAGCGGGAACTCGGGGGACGCCAAGAGGTGGGGTGACGGTGCTTGAAGAGGATGAGGTCGTCGTGGAGGATGTGGTCGTGGTCGAGCACTCTGTTGTACTCTGCACTTCCGTGGTCGTAATCGTCACCGGCACGACCGTCGTGGTCGTGAGCGTCGCCGTTGAAGTCGCTATGACCGTCTGTGTGCCCGTGGATGTGGTGTAGTATGTCGACGTTGTCGTTTCAGTCGTCGGTGAAAAGGTGGTCGAAGTCTGAGTGACTGTGACCTCCGGATCATAGCAAACGCCGCTAAGTATCGTGGTTGTGCTCCTGACTGTGGACGTAGCAGAGCTGGTGGACGTGGCGATGCTGGTAGTGGACGCAAGGCTGGTGGTGGTCGTAGTGGTTGTGGCTGTAGCTGTGGACGTCGTCGATGCTGTCTGAGTGGTCGTTGTTGGTGAAGTGACCGTGATGGTTGTGGTTGTCGTCGACGACGGGGAGGCTGGATACTCTAGAACCCTGTTGTTACCCGTGTCCGCGACCCAGAGGTTGCCGCCGGAGTCGAAGGCAATACCAATAGGATTATACTGCGATGCCGCGGTCAGATCACCTACCACGATGTAGCGTGTGTCGAAGTTCGGCTGGCCTATCACGAGGCTGGCCGCTTCGTCGGTGGAGAACGGAGCTGTATATTCCGTGGCTCTGTTATCATCCCTGTCCGTGACCCAGAGATTGCCACTGTGGTCGAAAGCGACGCCATTAGGTGCCCACAGCCCTGTCGAGTTGGGGGTGGGCTGGAACCAGCTAAACGTGAAAGTCGGTTGGCCTATCACGACGTTGGCCGCTTCGTCGGTGGAGAACGGAGTTGTGTATTCCAGGACTCTGTCGTTAGATGTGTCCCCTACCCAGAGGTTGCCGCCGGAGTCGAAAGCAATGGCAGCAGGTCCCCGCAGTGATGCCGAGGTTTCGGGCAAGAAGAGGCTCGACGTGAAGCTCGACTGGCCTATCACGAGGCTGGCCGCTTCGTCGGTGGAGAACGGAGTTGTGTATTCCAGGACTCTGTTGTTACCGTAGTCCGCGACCCAGAGATTGCCGCCGGAGTCGAAAGCGACGGCAATCAGGTCACTACAGCCCTGTCGAGGTGGTCGCGGTTCACGTCCCCGTGAAGCTCGACTGGCCTATCACGAGGCTGGCCGCTTCGTCGGTGGAGAACGGAGTTGTGTATTCCAGGACTCTGTTGTTACCGTAGTCCGCGACCCAGAGATTGCCGCCGGAGTCGAAAGCGACGGCATCAGGTCCCCACAGCCCTGTCGAGGTGGTCGCGCTTCCCGTCCCCGTGAAGCTCGACTGGCCTATCACGAGGCTGGCCGCTTCGTCGGTGGAGAACGGAGTTGTGTATTCCAGGACTCTGTTGTTACCGTAGTCCGCGACCCAGAGATTGCCGCCGGAGTCGAAAGCGATGGCAAAAGGGTTACTCAGCCCTGTCACGCTGACATCGGAGACCATCGTCGTGAAGCTCGACTGACCTATCACGAGGCTGGCCGCCTGGCCATTGGAGAACGCGAAGGCATGCGGGACGAAGGCGAACAGAAAGATGAACAGCAGACCGAGAAGAGCTATCTTCATCGACTTAAAATGCAACACTTTCACAGCGCCATCGCCTCTGGCGTCCTCGTGTGGAGGGTATTAAGACCTCAGATGGTGAAAATCATACATGTGGATTTCAAATTCACATGGTTTGGGCACACAACTCGACGGTCCCACGGTGACCCCACGGTAGCGGGTAGTACCTTTGACCGCGCCTAAACTCGAAAGAAGCCCCCCGCTTTGATGGCACTCTTGGGGCGTCAGAGTTTGGGCATTCGCAAGCGCCCCTAAGGGGGATAAGGTCGTTCCTTCAAGAAATTACAGAAAAAGGGAGCGCACGCCTTATTCAGGCTGTGCGCCTGACGTTATTGCCATCTTGTGTTGTGCTTACTGCCAGGTTCCGGAGAACTGGGCTGAGCCGCCATTGCTGAGGGTCAACGTGCCCACAAGCGCCGATCCGACCGTGCCTCCAACTGCTGAAGCCAATGTGCATGTGATTGGGTCACCACTTCTTCCTGCCGCGACAGTCAGGGACCCTCCAGTAGCCAGAGCCGCTATACCTGAGCCAGTGACGCCGTTGACGTTGATGGTGCAGACGCCGCCTATGGTGCCTGCCGCAGTGCCGGTGTTGCTGACGGAGAGGTTACATATCCCAGTGGCGTGATCACAGGTCACTACCCCTGCTGAGATTTGTGCTGTGCTCGTGAATGTGCCGAACAGGCCGAAGACGAAGCCAGCGACTGCTATTGCAGCGATGAGTGTGATTGCGATGAGGATGACTGTCGGTCGGTCGTTTAAGCGTTAGGTAACGGACTCACTCTTAGCAACAGTCATTTGGAGTGCGAAATGACTTCAGATAACGCGGTTTTAACAGACGAGATGCAGATTTCGACCGCCGAGACCTATCGGGAAAGGGAACTCAGGCGCCAGATTGCGAGATTCCTCGAGGCTTGGGGGAAGTACGAATGCGTCCAGCGCTTCATCAGGAAGTACGGGAAGCTCAATACGATCAGGGGCTACCTGGCCGACCTGGACCTTTACTTCAGGTGGCTTCCAAACGCAGGGGAGAATCTGAACCCTGACGAACTGATCAGAGACAATCTAAGGTGCGTCTATGGGTCAGCCCCCGAAGAGGTCAACGTCAAGAGAAAGCACACCGACTTGCTGGACCGGTATGCGAACGTGCAGCTCGTGGAGAAAGGAGTCGGATATAGTTCCCGACATAGGAAGGTCGCCTGCATCCGCGAGTTCTACAGGCGGAACGACTCGCCCCTCTTCGGGGACTTCTCTCTCGCTGACGGGAAGCTCGAGCAGCGTCGCAAGACCCCCAGCGCCGAGGACGTCAGAGAGGTTCTCAAGACCCTGCCGCTCCAGCAGAAGGCCCCGCTGGTCCTCATGTGGCAGACTGGTGCGGAACCCGCAGCAGCCTTGGCTCTAAAGTGGGGTGAAGTCAACCTTGAAGGGCGTTACATCAAGCTCGAGTTCTCGGGAAGGAAGAGACACAAGAGACCTTACTTCAAACTCGCGGGAAAGGACAGCATCACGCATCTGAAGATATGGCGGCAGAAATGGGTCGAGGACATGGGACGCGAACCCGGGCCGGATGACCTGATCTTCTTCGGCAAGAGGCACGGTCCGATGTCCCCCGGGATGGCTGAACAGCTGCTTCAAGGAGACTGCCGTGAGGCTCCACAAGCAGGGGTTGATCTCCAACGGCGACGCGGATTCCTGGCACATCTACGCCCTGCGGCACTCCTTCTCGACCGAGTGCGCCCACGCCGAAGTCAACCGGGAAGTGCGGGAGTTCTGGATCGGTCACGTCTCCGCGATAAGCTGGGTCTACCAGCACCCTGAACTCCATGAAGAGGACTTCGTGCAGAGAGTACCAGAAGGTCGAGCCTTACCTCAGCCTGAATCCTTCGGAGGTCGTTGTCGAAGAGAGGGTCAAGGCGGAGTTTGAGGGTCGTCTCGAGCGGCTAGAAAGACAAATACAAGAATACGCTTCGAAGCGTGGCGACCGGGTTTCCTAGATATCCCTAAGACCGACCTCATAATCTGAGCCTTGATCTCTGCCTTGATCTCCTGAGGAAGGAGCAACTCCAGCCCGAGAACCTTACCATTCTTGTCCAGGTCGATTGCCATGTTGTCTGCCAAGGGCTCAGTGTACGAGACCTTTCCCTTCTTCAACCTCAGATACAGGGCGTTGATTCGGTTGTCAAACTCCAGTGAAGCCAAATCTTTCCAACCCACCCTCGTTCACCTTCAGAACGGTGACAACTATTAAATCTTCATCGTGGCGTTCAAAAATCACCACCAAGTACTTTCCAGCCCCGAGTTTCCTGCAAGCCGCCTTCCTCCCGTACCTTGTGTCTCTCGCTTGGAGAGGCTGCTGCAACGTTTCCTCTACTTCCTTCCTTGTGATTCCTCTCTCGCGCATCCTGCTCAGGGCATGGTCGGAGTAACTGATCAACCCGCACGGGCTATCCGGAGAGGCGACTTAAGTGACTTGACCTTGGGTTGCCCCGTGGTTGACCTAAACTACTCCGCGCTAGAGGTTTAATTACGACCATTCACTTGTTGTTATCGATGGCTCAGACGACACTGGAAAGAGAGCTGAAACTGATTCGCCAGAGGCTAGACTCCATAGAGGAGGCTCTTGGGGAGGAAATGACGGACGATGATAAGCGGGCCCTCCAGGAGGCTCTCGAGGAACACAGGCTTGGCAAGACGGTCCCCTTCAGGGCTCACGGATCTTGAAGGTCTCTCTGTCTCTGCGTGCAAAGAAGTTCTTCGACGGGACGTCTCCCGACCTGAAGAAAAGGCTCGAAGGGAAGATTTCCGAATTATTGACGACTCCCTACCCGCCTGGCTGTAAGAAATTGAAAGGCGCCCCGAATGCATACAGGTTGAGAGTGGGCGATTATCGGATTCTATATGCAATCATAGCACACGACGAAATCATAGTGTTCAAAATCAGCTCAAGAGAATCTGCGTACGAGTGACCCGAACGCCTGTTGGTCGCTTCTACTTCAGCCGAACGCTCTCTTCGATCAGCTTCCTGAGCTTCGGGTTGTCTGGAAAGACCCAGACGATCCTACCGTCCTTGTAGATGATCTTGTTCGAAGCCTCAAGGTAGTCGAGGACCTGCCTGAACGTCTGGTACTCCATTCCCTTTGGCAGCGACCTCCAGAGCTCTGTCCTCGTAGGGTAATCTGCTTTCTTTAGCCGGTCCACTATCTCCTTTTCGACCATCAGCATTGTGTCCAGGGTGGGCGAATGCATGATTTTCGCCTTCGGCTTGGAGTCATATAGACTTATGTAACTGGACTTACTGAACTATGCTTAAGGATTGCGCTTCGAGACGGAACGCCTGAGCTCCCTGATCTCCTCGAGCCACCTCTGTAACTGAGACCGTGGGACTTCGACGGTGTCTCCGTCTTCTTCCTCTTCTTCGCTCAAGCCTCTTCACCCTGTGAAGGGCCGCTTTCATGCCCGTCCTGATCATTATCGGGGTAATCGAACCTTGGGTCGAGTGGGTCAAACATTTTGGGCGTTAGGACGTTAGGTTTCTGCCCAAACTTCTTCTTCTTCGATTGCCTGGGGGGCGGCGGCCTGAGCCTGCCCCTCAGCTGGGGATAGACGAACTCCAGCCGGGCAAGGACGTTCCTGACGACGGAGTCTCTCAGGCCGTTCGGGCGTAGGCCCGGGTGCTTCATCCGGAACTCCCTGATCTCTTGGTAAATCATACCGGCAGCGTCGTCGCTAACCGAGTCGGGCGGGCAGACCTCTTTCAAGGCTTGAAGGACGTCGGCACGGACGCCCCTTGAGAGGGGGTCCTCCACCACACAGCCGCGGTGTGAGAGGATGCTGGCGCTGATATTGATGAAGTCTTTTCGGTCCTTCCCCTTCTCCGTCGAGGGAACCGCGAGCGAGGCAATCTCCCTCATCTCGGCATAGGCAGGGTCGTTGCCGATCCCTCCTCCAGTGAGGATCCTGTGGCGCGGGCTCTGAGTACCAAAGTTCTTTCCATCCTCAGTGGCGTGGCCGTCCGGCGAGAACTCGACTCCACAGAAGTGACATCCCCCATTCGTCCTGGCGGGGCGGAAGCAGTACGGGCAGAGGAGGGAATGATCCTTCTTCTCCCTGAGCCGCTGGGCGAGGACCCAGGCATATCCCTCCTTGATCTTTAGGGCCTTGGCAGCCTCTACCAGTGTCGCCTGGGGATAGTTCCAACGGAACCAGAATAAGTCGTGCTGCCGAGTGGAGCCGCACGTGTGATAATGGCTTACGGGTTGGCACCACGGCGTTTTGGAAGTGGCTATGGTAGAGTTATCGAAATCTGAATAACCCGAACGTGGGGCCTCCTGGGCTTGTGCGGTCAAGGTTTCTCTCCCCTCCTTCTCCGGGCCTCCCCGCTGGAGGAGATGAGCTCAAGGATCGTCAACTCTGCGAGGCCCTTCTCCTGTACGACTTCAACCGTGGGTGGTGCGCATTTCGAAGCCGCAAACCCGCCATAGCGCTCGCGGACCTTCGTTCGCCGCAAGCGTCCGCGGGAACGTTACAGTAGTTTTGTCCTTCATGCTATGCCATCATGACAGGCATACTGACGTATAAACTATGCTATTCGTAGAGCCATAGACACAGCCGAAATTCACAAGCCCAAATCAAAGCGTCGCAACAGCTATGATAGACGGCTAAGCATAATTAACGCGCCTATGACCGCATTGGTGGCATAATGTTATATAATGTTGTGGATACATACAGCAACGTTCGTGCCCATCGAAACCTATACCGTGGACGGGAAGGAGACACGTCTACTTCGCTTACTATGACGCTTCGTCCGGAAAGAAGAGGCGGGTCTACTGCGGCCCGAAGGACGACCCGGAGGCGGGAAAGAAGGCACGGGAGCTCGAAGACGAGCTCCAGAGGATCAAGCCGTTCAAGGATGAATTTCAGCGAGAGAGCACTGCAGCGGTGCAGCTCATCGAGCAGGAGGAGGACGTTGAGATCATCAGGAAAGCGAAGATGGCGCTTGCCCTCCACAAGACACTCGACCTCCTCTTTGACGCCCGGTACATACTGAAGAACCACGGGAAGAAATTCGGGGTGAAGCTGAGCGAGCTGAACGCAAGCGCCGAAGTCATCAAGCGGCTACTCGTAGAGAAGTACGATCCTCAGTTCGACCTCAAGAAAGAAGAGAAGGAAGAAGCGAAGACCCTGAAGTGGCATTGGGGCGAACACGTGCCTGGCCTGAAGCAGTTTTCCTCCTGGGCGTTCAAGCGCTGGTTCACGAGGGCCTCGGCGCTGGCCAGGTACGTTGAGACGCTCCCACCGGGAGAGGCCAGAAAAGAGATCATCGAAGCATTAGTACTCATCAACAGGGTGATGGAGGATCTCGGTCTCACATCATTGCGACCGCAACTCAACCGCTTCACCGCATCTGAGGCCCTTGAAACGCCAAGCCCCCACACTACCGAGCCCTGATGGGGGTTTTTCGGTTGTGAACTTCGACGAACTGATCAGGCAGTTCAAGCCCGTGTGATAGATAGATAGGTCAGCCGGAAAGAAGAACTTCAGTAGCAAATGGCGGCTAGCTAGTCCCACGGCTCGGTCCTTCCATGTCTTCTTCTGCCCGCCTGTCTGCTTCTGATATAACGTGTGCTTTGGCGATTTCCGCAACGTTGCGCTTTTGGTCAAGCCACTTCGAGATTGTCTGCTGAGGGACGCCGAGCGCCAGGACGGTAGTAGTCCTGTTCTCGACGCCGCTCTGGACAGGGTAGCGCTCCCTGTAGGTCGCGGCCTCGACCTCACCGAACAGCTCAGGGCCCTGGGCGTCGACGAAGGAGATGATGTCAAAGTCAGGTACGATGAAAGAAAGAAAGAGATCGTGATAGCGAAAGCCCCATCCTCAACGCCTGACACCTAATCGTAAGCTCTGATAATCGACTAGTCGCACATGAAGCTCGCGGCCGAACTCCACAACACAAACCACGGCGGACAGTTGACCAACCAGTCGATCGCGAGGGCCTCGTTTCTGGAGCGCTACCTACCTACCTACCCCGCCCTGATTGACTTGTCGACGCTATGCGTCCCACAGCCTCGGCCCCTCCTTCGGTTCCTGTCGGAGCTTCCGCAAGCTCCTCTGATCTCCTCTCGTCGTCCTGACGCCCTTCAGCTGTACAGGGTCCGGCAGGTGGAGGATCAATGCGAGTTCTCTAGGCGACAAAACCAAGAAGGGAAGATTGCGACGGGCTCCCTTCCGAGCCGCCCACCCCGAACCCCGCGAGTTCCTGCCGCCCTTCAGGTATGATCCGACGTACTCCTCCATTGCCCTGTCCGGTTCGATGGTCCGCCTTTCCACGAGATCGACCAACATCCGAGGGTCATTCGAGTAGTAGACGTTCCACCTCTCCTGGATTGTAGCCTCACTCGACACTGACACCGGGAGCTCCATTTCTCTTTCTTTCATTTCGACTTCCGAAGAGGCCTCCACGCCGACAGACTGGTCCACCTGTACTTGAGGCACCGTCACTCCTCTCACGATCACGCAGACCTGTTTCTGTCCTCTCTTCGTGGACAGGTGGGCCATCAGCCGTTTGTACCCATTGTCGAGTTCGTATCCCTTCTCCCAGTGATCCTCTTCCCAGTTGTCGACGTGCAACTTTCCGGCCGAGTCCGTCCAGGTACTCGACTTGGGGATCGGCGCCTGGATCTCCTTCACCCTACGGTTCAACCTATCGGCGAGCGAAGTGAAGTAGGACGTCAGGTTCTTTTCGTACCATTCGACCTGCAACCACGCAAAGCGAGCGTGTTGGAGTGAGGAGATCAAAGGTGTCATTACCGAGCCAATACTCCTCAGATCATAGCTCGCAAAGGCGTGTCCGTGCGTCGTCGAGATGTTGAAGAAGCTCGCGCTCCCCAGGTCCGTCAAACATCCCTCCTGTCGCAACCACTCCGGGATGAACGCCGACCTTGCATCGCGCCCGCTTACCCCCACCCCCGAAGGTTCAGTCCCCGAAGGTCCCACCGAAGAATCGGCAGCAGCATCTACCTGGACACCGAACTGATTTCCGAACATCTTTGCGAACCGTGAATGGTCCTCATCTTTGACCGAGGTCAGCAGGAACGTCAGTTCCTCCTTGGTAGAATCCCAGAAGACTTCAAGACACCTGGGGTTCTCACTCACCAGGAACGAGGCGGCGAGCATCATCTTCTTTGGATCCTGTTCGGGTTTCAACGGGACAGAAAACGTGGAAGACTTCATTTCTTGACGTCCTCCTTTCCGAGGGTCGACGACTTGACCGAAGTCTCTTTCGTCTGTTGATTGACGGCCTTCCTGATCTCCTTCCAAGTCATCAACTCATCCGAGTAAGAGCACTGTGGTGAAGTCAGGCTCATCCTCCAGTGTCTTTTCCTGGAGGCGAACGTGATCAGGGCACCGAAGGCGGCGACCAGCAAACCAATCCCTTTGACTATCACGGGCCCAAGGTCCCCATTGAACTGGGCGAATTGAAAGGGATCATGGTAGAGGAACGGAGAGAGGGCCCAGAGTATCAGGAGGACGAGAAGACTGGCAGGGAAGACCAGGACAGACCCGGGGACAGGCAAAGAACGTCTAGGCATGTGAGGCATGACAGCATCCTGGGGCAGAGACGGCAGTCCAAGGTAGGACAGGACCAGGTCCCATTCTTCTGTCGGTTTCATCGGATTGTAAAAGGCTGGTTGTTTTGGTTGGTTTGGCGGGGTGGTGGTCAGGTCCTTCTGTCTAGGAGGTCCAGGCGGGTGTTTTTCGTCGTTTTGAGTGGTGGTTATGAGAAGGGTTGTGATTATGGCAAGCCCGAAAGGGGTGTTTCGAGTCGAAAGAACCTATTCCGAGCCCCTCTGGCCGGACCTCAATGGTAGCTCATCTCTTTCCTCCTTTCGAAAGAACCTATTCCGAGCCCCTCTGGCCGAATGTCAATGGTAGCTCATCTCTTTCCTCCTTTTATCTTCTGAGATGGCAAAAAGAACGTACCCGTACGGTCTCCGCAGGGCGGGTCTTTGGCGACTGGCGAAGGAGTCAGGGGCCCCGCGCATTTCGAAGGATGGCTTGGACGCGCTGGCCCTGGTCCTGGAGGGCACAGGCGCAGCGGTTGTCAGACAGGCCGTCGAGTTCGCGTCGCACGCCGGCCGAAAGACCGTCAGACGGGCAGACATAGAGCTGGCGGCCAGGGCCCTCAACCTTCCCTTTGATCAAAAAGGAATGGTCGCAAGATGACTTCTGAGCCTGCGAAGGGCGGCGACATCGCGTACACTGATTTGACTCGCCACACCTACACGATCGCCCGTTCCGGCCACGGGAAGTCTGCACTCCTCCTGACCCTGATCAAGCAGCTGATGTCGACAGAGAGCCAGGCCGTCTACCCTTGCGCCATGATCTATCTCGACCCGAAGGGGGATGATGCGATCAAGGTTCTGCAGCAGATGGACGTCCTCGACCCGGAGAAGATAACGTTCCTCGATCCCGTCAGGAGCCCCTTCGCAATCAACCCCCTGGAGCTCCCGCCCCACGATTCCGAGGACGCTGACAGGATTAGGTCGACGTACACAGGGTTCGTGATGAGGCTCGTCCAGGAGTGGTATCAGATCGACAAAGTTTCGGAAGCCCCACGGATGCTTCGCATCATCGAAAGGGTGGTAGATGCGTTGTACTACCTCCACGGCGCCCCGACCTTCATAGACCTCCATCACGTCATCACGGTCTTTCAGGCCGGAGACGAGGGAGAGGTAGAAGGTCTCCTGAACCAGTTCGCCTCTGCGATGCCCTCTTCATCAGCGGAGGAGCTGAGGAAGGCGCTGGCGTCGATCGCCGGGATGAAGGGTGAGGCGTTCGACCCTGTCTTGACGAGGCTGGAGAGGTTCGCGACTGACCCGTTCCTGAAACGCCTCTTCTGCGTCCGCCACTCCACGGTAGACTTCGCGAAGCTTCTGGAGCCGGGACATCTCACCGTCATCAGGGTCCCGGCGCACGAGGTCGGGTTCCACATCGCGCCCTTCATCATGGGCACTTTGATCATACGCCTCTGGTTCAGCATCCTCGAGAGGGCCTCCCGCCTGGCTGAGAGTGAGAGAACCCCAGTGATTCTGGCGGTGGACGAGTTCCAGGAAGTGAAGGGCCTGGGCGTCCTGGAACAGATGCTGGCCCAGGCCCGGGCCTTCCGCCTGGGGCTGTGGTTGAGCCACCAGAACCTTCAGCAGGTGGACGACCAGATGCTCGCTTCGATCCTAGGGAACACTGGCACACAGATAGCGGGAAACCTGAACGGAGAGGACGCGGCCAAGATCGCGAGGAATTGGGAGAGGGACCAGGCGATGAGGCAGGCGATCGAGAGCGAACTGGTAACCCTGCCGGATTGGAACTTCCTCGTCAGGGAGCTCCCCCCGCCGGGTGGGGAGCAGCAGCCGCCGTACAGGGAGAAGTCGCTCGCCCCGCCTCCCCTCTTAAGATCATACGACCAGCTGAAGCCTTTCTTGGAAGAGGAGAGGTTGAGATACGGCCTTTCGAGGGTGGAGAGGTCCATCTTTTCGCAGAAGAAGGAAGACTGGGAGAAGTTCTCCACGGTCCGCCCTATCCCGCAAAGGGCGGCCTGGCTGATCCTCACGGCGCTCGAGAAAGGACCCGGCGGCATCACGAGGATCTGCGAGCTGAGCGGGCTGCCAAGAGACGAAGAAACCACGAAAGCGGTCGAAGGGCTCCACGACTTCAGTCAGATCAAGGTGGTTCGCAGCGACAGGGCGGGGAACAGGACCTACGGGCTCACCAACGGAGGCCTTGCGCTCCTTCCACCCACGACCAAGGAAGGGTTCGAGTCTATCGGCAAGGAGGACGCACAGGAGATCGCTCTGGCAGCCCGCAGATACTACCTCGAACATGGTTTCTTCTTCGCCATCGGCAGGCAGGACCTCAAGATGGAGCGCAAACCAGATTGCGTAGCCTTCGACTATGATCGGGCTCTTCCAATCGCCGGAGAGATTGAATCGACCAACCACGTCCAGACGCATCCGGAAGAGCTGAAGTCTCATTTGCTTGAGGTAGAGCCGTTCAGGGAGCTCCACGTGTGGTGTCAGGGGGGAGTGAAGACGAAGGTGGAAGGGCTCATTGCGCAGCTACCCGAAGATCAGAGAGAGAAGATCAAAGTCTTCGTGGTTTAGTGACGAGAAGAATCCTACGCGGCTTCAGAGACTGTCCGAAAATTCAATCTGGGGCTCGATGCGCCAGTAGCGGAATGCTCTGATGTTCACGATTCAGCCAAGATCAACTCGATGACTGAATAGACGATTGCACCTTCGCTTGCTCCCACTCCGGCTTTCCTTTTCTCAACGGCCGTTGCCTTGCTCGTCATTGTCCAAGTGAGGTCATCAATGCTTTCGAACCGAGTATGTTGATGGCCCTCCTCATATTGTAGGCGAGCATGGTGAACCCGACCTCGCCTTTGACCTTCCTCAGCCCCTTCAGGAGGAGATAGCCCTGGTTGAACGCCCTCTTGATCGTTCCGAACGGATGCTCCGAGAGCTCCTTTCTGATGGCGACCTTCATCGGTTCCCGCTTCAGCCTCTCTCTCATCTCCTCGAGCATCTGCTCATGCTCCCACCTGCGAATTGTCCTGCCAAGCCTATTGTTCGTGCACCTGCTCCTGAACGGGCATCCGTTGCAGGCCCCGGTTCGGTAGACCCTCATCAATCTCCCGGCAGCGTCGGAGTCCGTCTTCCAGAATCTCATCTCGTTCCCTGCAGGGCACGTGTACGTATCATCATTCCCTGCGCTGTAGACGAACTTGTCCTTGTGAAAGGCCGGCTCTGGAATGCCAGTATGTCTGTACCTTCCTCCTTCCTTCTGCTCCGGCACGTACGGAGTTATCCCGTTATCGAGGCACTCCTTTATCTCAAGCGAGTTGGAGAACCCCTTATCTGCCGTCACCTCAAGCTCGTCGACGCGGAGCGTCTCCTTCGTGCCCTTGGCCATCTTGCTGAGCTGATTTCTATCCTCGCCCTCGTTCGTTGCATCGTAATCTGCGATGAGCTTGTTCTTCTCGTCAACAGATGCCTGGACATTGTAGCATATGTCGAACTTACCATTGTTCTTCATCAACCTGCTATCAGGATCTGTAAGGGAGATCTGATCCTGACCTGACTCCTTGAGCTTGTCAGAGGCATCCTTCAAATCATCCGTCTGCTTCCTGAGCTTCTCGAGCTTCTCCTTGAGATACTCCCTCCGCCTTACAAGAACCGCCCTCTCTTCAGCAGCCTCCCTCTTCTCTTCGGTTCTGTCACTCTCTTCCAACTCTCCCATGTACCTCTCTATCTTCTCCTCAATCCGCTTGAGCCTGTCCGCGAGCTTCTTTGCGTCGAAGTTCCTCTTGGTGGCGTTGACGGCCTTGAACTTGCTTCCGTCTATCGACGCGAGCTCGCCTCCGAAGAGATCGAGATCCTGAAGGAAGTAGACGAATTCTTTGAAGACCTTCTTTATGCAGTCCACGTTATCCTTCCGAAAGTCTGCAATGGTCCTGAAGTCTGGGGTGAGCTTCTTCATCACCCACATGACTTCGGTGTTTCTACGACATTCCCTCTCCAGTTTCCTGCTCGACCGTACCTGATTGAGATAGCCGTAGAGATAGAGTTTCAGGAGGTCGCGTGGATCGTACGATGGCCTTCCAGCACCATCTTTGAGCATGGAGCGCTTGAATCCAATCCCTTCCAGATCGAGGGTGTCAACGAACGCATCTATGAAACGAACCTCATTATCTTCACCGACATACGAATCGAGCGTATCTGGAAGGAGCAGCTCCTGCTTTCTTACAGAACCCATCACATATTTCTCTGACATAAGGCCGAATCTCGGCGTTCGGATATAAGCTTCCGTTCACCTTTATTCCAACAAAGCGGAATTTTCGGACAGTCTCTTCAGCCGATAGTCTCCTAGACCGTCCTTATCTATCAAGATCCCGTATCTGTCCGCGGGCCCCTTCGGGGCCTCCTGGTCGGCCGACGAGGAGGAGGCATTGGTAGAGTGCAACTGGTCAGCATCGGCTCTAGTCGTGGAGAATCGAACTTTCATTTGATCTTCACGCCGAAGTATCGGAGGGATGTCTTCGTGGATAAGGAGGTGAGGGCGATGTGCCTGGAGAGCTTCGCGCAGACCTGCTTCGAGCTCGGGATACGGATGGAGGCCTGTGAGTTCGGTCCGGACCACGTGCACCTGTTCGTCAGCCGCTGCAAGAACTACTGCGTGCCGCAGATGGTGCAGAGGTTCAAGGGGGCGTCCTCGCGCAGGATCAGGCTCGAGCTGTGGGAGCACGTGAAGGAGAAGCTCTGGGGCGACAGCCTCTGGAGCGACGGGTACTTCTACAGGTCGGTGGGCTCCACCACAGCAGAGGCCGTGCAGTACTACGTCCAGAACAGCCAGAGGAAACACTGGCCCACGCAGGACTACGAAGAAGCGCAGGCAGAGAAGGAGAGCGGAGGAAGGCAGACGAGTCTAACGGACTTCGCTTGACCTGACCCTCCGCGCTTCAGCGCGGGGTAGTTCAGCGGGCCCGGCGGGATTCGACCCGTAGACGGTGTCCAGATGGGTCCAGAGCTGTGATAGGTTCGAATCCCGGCTATGCTATAAGAAGTTCTTGTAATTCGCCATATCCGCCCGAGGGGCGCACAGGAGATTTCGAAGAGAAACTTCATCTTCCTACCTACTTATCACTAGGTTCAGGCTGAGGGGGTGGAGTGAGTACGACATCTCCACAAGAACAACGCCCACAGGCCAGAATCTCTGTGGTACTGGTCGGCAGAGCCGATCTGGATTTCATGGCAGATGCCCTATCTGAGATTGTAACAGTCGACAGGCGGCCGTACTACCTCCTGGAGGGAGCCGCAGGAATTGAAGAGGTCGTGAAGATTGTCGTTACTCTCGTTCCGTTCTCGACTCCCACATTGAAAGAGGTAGGTCGGGTTCTTTTCGACCGAATTCTGGGCAGGGCTATCGACGTCTTTTCTCGCTCGCCAGGCAAGAAGCATGTGTTCACTGATGAATTCAAAGTGGACAGAGAAAAGGGAATCGCCGAAGGGAAGCTTACGATGTCCTCAGACAATATTGAGCTCATGAAAGAGGCGTTGAAGACAGGTAAGGCGAAGTACGAAAAGGCTCTAGACCTAATGGAGGCCGATGATGGGCCATCTGACCATTACATAGTCTACGGAGTCGAGCTGGATGAAACGTCAGCGAGCTTCAAGATTAGGAGGAAAGATGTGACAGCCGCCCATCTCACTGAATATGACGAGGTCGATGGGACTTGGAAGGATGTATCCAGCAAATGAAACTCATGCCGATTGTAACAAGGGTGGCCGAACTCAAGCTCATGAAGAGCGACTCCCGAACTTGAAGTAGTGAGTCGGATATACTAGGTTACGATTAAACATATCCGACCGATATTAATCGCAGCGCGCGCTAGGACCCGCACACACCGCTAAACCTATAGTTTCGGCGATCTGGTCCAGACTCGAGGAGTTCGACCAGTCCGAATGATAGCTGAATTTGTTGACGGGTTCGTAAGCGCGGTCATCGGTTACGTTGTGGGAATCCTTGTTCCGGCATTCCTTACAGTGTACGCTGCTTTGAACACGCCCTGGTACTTCACGTTACTCCTCCTCGAACTCATTGCAATATTCTTTATGTCGAATGACAACCTTCCTACACTCTGCCGTTGAGTAGGCCTGACCCCGTCTTCATCCGCGGGGGTGAAGAACATGGAGGAACTGACGGACCAGCAATGGAACATGATACAGCCCATCATACCAAAGCAGACAGGAAGGGGAAGACCCAGGGCAGACGACAGGACGACGCTCAACGCCATCCTGTACGTCCTACACGCAGGATGCAGGTGGGACGACCTCTCTAAGACCCAGTACGCCCATTGCTACACCACGGCGTGGAGGAGGTTGAAGAGGTGGGAGGAGAACGGCGTCCTGAGGAGGATGCTGGACTCGCTCATAGCGAAGGGGTACGCCCTCGGGATCGTGAAGATGGACTCCCTCTCGATAGACAGCACGACAGTACCGGCCAAAAAGGGGGAAGGCTTGTTGGCTTTGACGGTCACAAGCGCGTCCAGGGGACGAAGGTCCACGCGGCGGTGACAGCGCAGTCGCTGCCCGTGGCGGTGGCGATAGGTTCAGGGAGAGAACACGAGGGGAGGAAGCTCATACCGATCATGGAGTCGATTCGCATCAGCCACGGAAAGGGAAGGCCCAGGAAGAGACCACGGACGCTCTACGCAGACACCAAGTACAACATGCCCTTGAATCGATTCTACCTCGACGGGAAGCGCATCAGGTCACAGATACCGGATAACCCCACCAGGAAGAAGAAGCCAGGAAGACCAAGGGCGTTCGACGAGCCAACCTACCATCGGATCAGGTCATCGATAGAGAGGTTCAACGCGTGGATCAAGGCGTTCAGGAGGGTCGCCACAAGGTACGACAGACTCGCGTCAATCTACATGGGATTCGTTCATCTGGCGTGCATAGTCATCTATCTCAGAAATTTGCAATGAGTTCCTCGCCTACGTTGCGATATCGATAGTAGCCGAAGTGGTGAACGGAGTCCTGGGGAGCTTTGGCTATGCGGCTGGATTTCTATACGGATCTTACACACTGGGTGACTGGCCAGAATTCGCTCTGGCAGTGATTGCGGTAGGATTAGGTCTGTACTTCAAGCTCAAGGATTAAGGCGCTTCAAGGCCATTCAGAACAACATGACTTGATGAAGAAGCAAGCTGACAAGAGTAGACCGAGGCGGGCGAGCACATCAAATGGATAAGACGAGGCAAGAAGCGGCCAAGCGCACTTGGAGCGAGAAATCAGGAAGTTCCAGCGCACGATTGGAGAGCACCTGACCGACTTCCTTGAATGGTTCGTCGCCCAGGCAATCGTAAGTGCTTTCGCCAATGCGTACTACAATGGGCTTGGATTCCTCGTCAATGCCGCCTTCTTGATCATCGGGCTCTGGGGGTTCTTTGGTGAGGGTCGTCAGGTAGCACGGGCCTATGAAAGACGAAAGTGGGAGAGGCTCTTCTGGACAATCTTCGCTCTCGCCTTCGATATCTACCTGAGTCTGACTATTCACTGATGCTGTTAGTCTGCGCTTTAGCAGGGCCCTCTGACTCCCAAGGCTTCGGCTTGAAGGTCTTGGCGATCCCGCCGAATTCCCGAAAGTCGGTCGTCACCAAGATTACCTTCCGGCAGAACTTCCGACCTTCGATCAAGAGAGCTCTGAGATTGGGGTCCTGACTGAACCTGTGGCCCTCTTCGACGACCAGGCACCAGTCTTTGAGCTGCCCGGCGTTCTTCAGGTAATTGAGGTGCCCGAAGACAGCGCTGGCTTCACCCCTCGATGCCTCGACGTTCGGATTAGGAACGAAGCGAATCCTTCCGGCCCTGGTCCAGTCTCTCGAGAAGACAGCCCCCAAATCGACCTTCTGGAAGTCGGGATACTCATTGCTGACATCTAGGATGAAGACGGGTCCGTCAAACCCGGCCAGTAAGGACCTTACGGCCGTGGTCTTCCCTGCGCCTGACTCCCCGGTGATCAGGGCGGGCCTAGTCCCCAGCTTCATGAAGACAACCTCGAATGAGGCAGGAGGGATTAGCCCTTCCCTGGTGAGCTCGAGGACAACGTAATTGAAGAGGGCATTGTAGTTCGCGAACCCCAGCTCCTTCTTCAGCAGTTTCAGCTTCTCACGTGTCTCTTTGGCTAGAACTATCGACGTGCGTTTCTTATCGCGTTGTGCTATACTTTCGGGGCTCTCCATGCCCACTAAAACGTGGAACTAGAAACTGTTGGTAATACCGAGCCATTCTACGCTGATTCTCTTGTTACTTGGCTCGTCAGATACGCGTAAACGAAGACTGTCTTGTCCGTACCTCCTCCTGGCGCGCCTTTTGCGCCCTTGTCGATGAAGAACTTCTCGACTTCCTCCGCGCTCTTCTTGGTGCCGATATCCCTGTAAATCCACCAATAGTTCTCCCTTGGGACGGAGTGCTCCTTGAATAATCTCTCCTCTGGGTCCTCTGCGATTCCGACGTACCATGCGCTCAGCGGTCTGCTACTCTTTGTAATGTGTTCCGATATCTGTTGTTCCGCTAGTAAGACCGTAATGATGTCTCTAGGCATCGGTCCTTGCCCTCTTCATTACAGCCTGGTTCTCCAATCGGCTCCTAAGCCATTCACACTGCCATTGATTCGCGATGCTCCACATTTCACCAGTCTATGGCACTGCGTACTGTCGTCCACCCTTCTCCGTTCTAGGACTTCGCTCCTCTCTTCGTTGAGGCCTTTCAGTTGGTCCAGCGCATCCAGAGTCGCTTTGTTAAGATTACGTACAAACCTGAGGTGCCTGCTCGATTAGTTCAGAAGATTGCCCAAACTATGACGCCCCGAAAGTGTCACCTAGACATGGGGGTTCTTTCGAGTTTAGGCACGGTCCAAGGCAGTACGCGCTACCGTGGGGTCACCGTGGGACCATCGAGCTGAGTGCCCAAAGCGCTCGACTAGAGATTGGAGCAATTGTTATGAATGGGAGAGCGTTATCACCTCCGAGAAGAGCGAATTAATCATGAGCACAGGGCATCTTGTTTGGAATGAAGTTTCGAATAGCGCAATCTTGGTTCACTGGTCGAAGGCATCAGTAACAAAGCTGCCAGACTTCGCATTGACGGACACGAGGACCAGAGAAACACTC
>CAWIJZ010000017.1:0-33259 GCA_963836465.1 uncultured Nitrososphaerota archaeon | reverse complement strand
TCAGAGAATCATGTTCGCCCAGGGCCAGGCGAGTTGGGCCCTCGACCGCAGGTTAGGCCTTCACAGCAATTGCCCGTTAGGGACACCAGAGAAGGAGAGCGAATGGCATGTTATGTAAATCTCCGTCTGAGCCACTCTAGCAGCTGCCCCCAGCACCCAACAGGGAAGACAGCGTGTCTCGCGCCAGGAATGACAGCGAACTCTTTGTCATCACATTCTATCGAGTCATAGAAGGCCTTCACCGAGTCGACTGGAAAGATTTCATCTTTTTCTCCTACACCAACAAAAAGAGGGACAGTCAGCTTCCTATTGATCTTCAGATTCGGAGATCCAATCTGGCCCCTCCTGAACATGCTCGCGACGGAGAGGGCGCCGACTCCGTACATTGTCGACAGGAATCGCGCCGAATAGCTGAAGGTGAATAGCGGGTCCCTGAAGCCCGACCATCCCGGAACGGCGGTATTCGATGAGAGGGATACTGCGGAGAATGGTAACTCCCAGAAGCGACTTCAACGTCGCAGTCGCTCTTGGCCTGCCATAGGCTCCCTGCCTGAGCTCTGCAGCCGCGCTGAGAAGAACGAGACCGTAGATGCTCTCCGGACAGTTGTTCACCGCTATGATCGCTGACAATACCCCAAGGCTATGCCCAAGAACGACTAGTTTGGTAGACCTGCTCTTGACGAAGTCTATTGTTTCGCAGTGGATCCTTTACCAGCCTATCTCGGCCTGGGTAGTCGCCCCTTCTTCCGTCCGACAAGCCGTGTCCTCTCAGGTCCACGCCGTAGACCGTGAATCCTTCTTTCGCGATCTCTCGGCCAAGGATGGCTCCGTATGGTCTGCTGTGCGCGGTTATCCCGTGCAGGACGAGGAGTGAGGCGGCAGGTTTCTGTGCCTCCCAACGCCTCAGGAAGATCGTCTTGCCGTCTGAAGTCGTTGACTAGGTCGTGCGGTTCCTTGAACTCGTCACGGAGTCGCGCCACTTCCTGTTGTTTCAATTCTCTGGACCGCCGCTAGGTGGTGGCGCGCCAGGCCTAGTATGAATGAGTTTCCAATTCTAGGGAAAGGCGAATTCTCTGCTAGTTCGGCTAGCGCTAGCTGATGGCGTAGGTCACTTGGACCGTTGCCGTCAGCGTTAGTGTGCCGGGAACAATCGGGGTCAACGCAGCCGTGGTTGTGCTAGCATATGTGATGGCGCCGAGCGCGTAGGGTGTCTGAGAATAGTAGGAAGAAGCCGTGCTCGCGGCGAGAACGCTTCCGAGATTGACCCCAAGGGAGCTCGCGATGACCTGAGCCTGGCTGGATGCGACCAGGACTGCGTTGTGAAGCGCTTCGTTGCTGAGCTGGGCTATCAGGTGATTCGGCGCGGTGAACTG
The DNA here is from genome assembly GCA_963836465.1 of uncultured Nitrososphaerota archaeon. Classification (GTDB taxonomy): domain Archaea; phylum Thermoproteota; class Nitrososphaeria; order Nitrososphaerales; family Gagatemarchaeaceae; genus CAWIJZ01. The sequence continues at coordinate 31,886 of CAWIJZ010000017.1, read as the reverse complement.
AAGGTTGACCTGGTTTGCTCCCGACTTCACTGCTGTGTCAATCACCTGACCCGCCCTTACACCGAGTTGGTTCGCTCCGGTACCCGTCACGTTCACTTGAAGGCTATTTGTCACTGTGTAGCTGGATATCGTCGGAGGTTGCTGCCCGTTGTTGTAGTTATAGTTCGGCGACAAGTTATAGGAGGAGGTCTGGATGCTACTGTTCGATATTCCAATCGAGTTCAGCGCCTTGATCACGCTAAGCGTCAGCACCGAGTTCGAAGCTGTTGCTGCTTCCGCAGTCGGCTCCTGTGTCACCACGGACACACTTGCTAGTGCTTCGGTCGGCACAAAGCTGACGGAACCCGTTCCGCTGACGGTGATCGACCTTGCTGAGGTAGCAGAGGCTGACGAGTCACTGCTGAGCTGGTTGGCGGAACCGTAAACCGAAGGTACCTGTGAGCCTTGGCTGGTCTGGGCTGACGAACTCGTGGGATTTGAGGCTGAAGAACGAGTCGTCTGGCCGATGCTCGACCCTAGGTACACTGCCGAGAACACGATCGCTATTGCGACAACGCCAGCAGCCACCAGTGTCCAGTTCCTGCCCTGGTTCGACAACATACCGTAATATTGCGACGAGGGATTATTAGCCTTATCCGACTAGATCACATTACCTGGCTAGCCGATTCTACGCGCTCGCTCACGCAGACGGGAAAAGTCTTGGATGAGCACGAGCCGACTAGGTCAAGAAGGGCGGTGCTAGGCGGTCTCGAGATAGCTTTCAAGGGAGACGGGTCGCAGCCGCTCGGCCTGCGGCAATCCTCAGAGCGTTTGCATTTCGTCGTTAGTGTAAGGAACTCCCTTCCGCACAATGCCATTCGTCGTACGGAATGGACAAAAAGAGCAGCAGGACCACGCCGACCAATTCGCACTTACCGAGCCACCAGCCCCTCTTTGTGAACTTCGAGAGACCGGCGACTTGGTCCTCGGTCGCCGGGTCAGGCGGATAGTTCTTATCTGCAATCATTTACCGATTGGGGTTGAGGGACCGTGTCGAGCATCGAAAGGATGCTCAACCCGAAGGCAGTGGCCCTAATCGGTGCTTCGGAGAACGGGAAGACTCAGTGGGTCGCGCACTGATGAAGAACCTTCTGCTGGGGAAGGAACAAGAAGGCCCATATACCCAGTGAACCCGAACCAAGAAAAGTGTCATGGGGCAGAAGTCCTACCCGAGCATCGGAGGGAAGTCCCTGAGCCACGTCGACCTTGCGGTTATCGCAACCCCTGCAAAGACCGTCCCAGGCCATGGTGGAGGAGTGCGGGAAGGCCGGGGTGGACGGGGTCGTCATAATCTCCGCCGGGCTTCAGCGAAATTGGAGCGGATGGAGCTGAAGCTGGAGGCGGAGATAAAGCAGACCTCTGGCTCAAGGTACAACAATAGAGTCTCTGGGACCGAACTGCGTAGGTATCATACGGCCTCACATTGGCTTGAACGCGACCTTCTTAGGGACAACCCCAGCCCGGTCCAATAGCGTTCGTCTCCCAGAGCGGAGCGCTAGGGTCCGCGATACTCAACTGGGCTGTCTCGTGCGAATCGGTTTCAGCCTGTTCGCTATCAGTAGGCTCGATGCTGGACATCGATTACGGAGACCTGATTGACTACCTAGGTGAAGACCCGACAACCAAGGAGCATCATCATCTACATGGAGAGCGTGGGGGGTGCCAGGAAGTTCATGAGCGCCGCCAAGGCTTTGCCGATCGAAACCCATCATAGTCATCAAGGCGGGAAAGTACGCGCAGGAGCCAAGGCTGCAAGCTCTCATACCGGCGCTCTGGCCGGCGATTTTGCGGTCTACGACGCTGCCTTCAAACGGGTGGGAGTCGTCAGGGTGGACGAGATTGAGACCTTTTCAACTGCGCCAGCGTCCTTGACTCGAGGTTTCTTACCCGCGGGCCCCGTCTGGCGATCGTGACAAACGCGGGTGGCCCGGCGTATTGGCGTCACTTATCGTGGATCATGGGGGAGAGCTCGCGAAACTCTCTGATGAATCAAAACGAATTTTGGACGCCCAATTCCCGCCGTACTGGAGCCATGGAAACCCTTGGATATTCTCGGAGATGCCGACATGAAAAGGTACGAGTTGGCCGTTAAGACCTGCATAGAGATCCGAACGTAGATGGCCTCCTAGTCATCTACACTCCGCAGGACGTACTCCTCCCACTTGAATCGCGGAATCTGTGACAAATCGCTAGACAGACGGAAACCTATGCTCACTGTGCTTGGATGGGAGAAGAAAGCGTTAGAGAAGCCCGGCAGGTTTCACAGGAACAGACATCCCGACCTATCCAACCCAGAGGAAGCAGTCAAGACGTACATGTACATGTACCGCTACAGAAGAAATCTGGACCTCCTCTATCAGACACCAGAGGATCTTCCAGTGGACCTTTCGCACCGAAGAGCCACCTTAAGCTTATGATCCGAGAAGGCAACCAAGAAGGAGCAGAACTCTGCTAAGCCAAGCAGACGCCGACAGGTTCTTGACGCCTATACCATTCCCCGAGCTCAAAGGAAGACTAGCGAAAAACGTGGAGGAGGCGTCACGATCGCCTCCGACATCGGGTATCCTGTCGTGCTGAAGATAGTGTCTCAGGACGTCGTCCACAAGACCGATGTCGGCGGCGTCGTTACTGGCATCGACTCAATCAGGCAGCTCAGAGAGGCAATATCAAGGCACTCTTAGACAGGGTTCGCAAGGCTCAAGCCCGATGCGAGGATCGACGGCGTCTATGTCCAGAAGATGGTGAAGAAATCGACTATGAGCTGATACTTGGATCGAAGAAGGATCGGGATTTCGGCGCAGTCATCCTCTTCGGCATGGGGGAATCGGGGTGGAGCTCTTCAAAGACTGTCTCCATCGGGCTTCCCCCATTGAATCAGGTTCTTGCGAGTCGCGTGATGGAGGAGACGAAGATCTACGCGCCCTGCCAAGGGACTGAGGAACAAACCGCCGATAGACATGAGTCCCTGGAGGAGGTAATGGTGCGATTTTCAAACATGGTCGCGGACTTCCCAGAGATCGCCGAGATGGACATCAACCCGCTCGTCGTTTCCGAGGGCGAACTCTATGCGCTCGACACAAGAATAATCATTGATCCCACGGCGCTTGAACAGACTGAACCGTATCCACACCTAGTCATCATGCCCTACCCCACAAAGTACGTCACGCCATGGAAGTTGAAGGATGGCACCGAGGTGATGCTCCGGCCGATCAGGCCTGAAGACGAACCGATTGAGCTGAATTCATCAAGGGACTTTCAAGAGAGACCAGTCGATTCAGGTTCTTCCAGATCATCAAGGACCTTCCGCACGACGCCCTCGTGCGGTTCTGCAATATCGACTACGACAGAGAGATGGCGTTCATAGCCGAGACACGGGAGGGAGAGAGAGGGTAGAGATTGGAGTGGCAGCGCCTCATCATGGAACCCAACAGGAAGAAGGGCGAGTTTGCCGTCGTGATTGCTGACAAGTATCAGGAGAAGGGCCTGGGCACAAAGTTGGTGGACATGCTGATTAACGTTGCCGAAGAAAAGGGACTTGAGAGCATCTACGGAATTATCATGCCCGGACAATGTGGAGATGCTGAGCCTATGCGAGAAGCTGGGTTTCACCGTTAAGAGAGGAATCGAGGAAGCTTACGTAGAGCTCCAGATGTACGTAATCGATGAACTTAACGTGGAGCTCCAGAAGAACCAATCTACAGATTCCCAAGCGCCATCTACAGATTCCCAAGCGATTTAATCAATCTGAGTCGGAGTTGCCCGTCTTCTGCGACTTTCGTCTAGCCCTCGCCGAGACCGTAGCAAGAGATAACTTGAGGGTGAATTGAGGCGCGGCTCGATGAGCCGAACCCAGGGCCTGAGCAAGGTCAGGCAGAAGATACTTCTCGGCGTGACACAAGACGCGATGGACTTTGAGAAACTCTCCGAAGACGTGGAAGTCGTGGGGCCGGAGCTGAACTACCATCTTGTGAGGATGAGAAAGATCGGGTTGGTCGACTACAGAGAGAATGGCTCGACTGTCACTCTGACGGAGAAGGGAAAGCAGGTGGCCACCGAACTGCGTTCAGGGCTGGCCGCAGCAGCCAAAGAATGATTTCCCTTCGGCAGTAGTTATCGAATTTCCGTCCGGATAGAATTATAGCACAGCGGAGCTGTGAAGGGGTGTGCAATCCTGCAATATCTCACCAAGAGAGGCGCTCGAGTATAAGACCATCGCTGTGGTCGGCGCCTCCGAGAACCCTGATAAGGAGGCCCACATCGTTCCCGCGTATCTTCAGCAGCACGGGTACAGGATAATCCCGGTAAACCCGACGGCGGACGTGATACTCGGGGAGAAGGCATACCCTAGCATCCTCGAATTGCCAGAGGACCTCGCGAGAGAAGTGGAGGTTGTGGAGGTCTTCAGGCCTAGTGAAGAGCTTCCCGCCGTGGCGAGACAGGTCGCGTCGATGAAGGAGCGATACGGAAGACCCTTCGTCTTCTGGGCACAGCTGGGTCTGGAGAACGACGATGCGAAGAAGATCCTCAGCGGATAGCCGAATTCCATACGTGATGAACAGGTGCATGAAAATTGAGCACAGAGCGATGGGCTGAGAAGGGCGTGAATGTGGTGGCCAGGGAGAGAGACCTGAGAGAGCGGCCGCCAAGGTCCTCTTCGACCATGTGAGGCGGCTTGCCGCATTCGCAAGTCCAACCTAAGCGGTAGGGCCCAGCAAGGCTTAACATAAGGCAGACTGGCTCCCTTACACCATAGTTGAGTCTCAACGAGAGAGCCACGCGCGCCTTGGAGGGCCTCGGTCTCACGCGGACAGAAATCAGGGCCTACCTTGCTCTTCTTGACCGGGGTACGATGAACGCCAGCGAGGTGAGCAGGACCGCGAGAATCCCCTACTCGAAGGTGTACCAGGCGCTTGAGTCTCTCAACGGCAGAGGATGGGTTGAGAAGCAAAGAAGCCGGCCCATGCTCTACACGGCGAAACCCCCAGAGGCAGCGATGGAGGAACTGAGATCCAGAAATGAATCTGATAGGAGGGAGAAGGAGAAGCTTGTCCTCAAGGAGTTGTCTGGCGTCTATGAAGGAAGGGATCAGCAGGAGAGGCCAGAGGTCTGGATACTCCGTGGGAACAACGAAATCATCGCCAGACTCAAGAACACCCTCGTAAACTGCAAGACGGAACTCATGATAGCGCTGCCAGGAATAGTCGCGAGCTACGCCAAGGAGATCACTCCTCTGTTGGCGGCGAGTAAGGAGAAGGGCGTCAGGTGCATGATCATGACTTCGAACGACGCGCCCGCCGAAGTCCTGAGGGAGTTGGGCCAGGCCGCTGAGGTGAGGACGAGGGAGACTATGTATGGAGGAGGCTTGGTGGCCGACGCAAAAGAAGTCATCCTACTTCTCGGTGCCGGCGAGGCAGCTAATTCTTCGCTCGCCATATGGGCGGATCATCCTGGTCTGGCCGGCTTCGCGAGAGACTACTTCGAGTTCCTGTGGAACTCGCCCGAGACGATCGAGGTCTCCGCCAGGAAGGCTGACAGACGATAGCACTCGAAGGCAGTACCGAGCGTGCGCTCTGTATTCATTATGTGGCTTGCAGGAAGTTAGAATTCCTGAGAAACTCCATAAGAATTTCTTCTTATCGACACCAACGCATTGGTTTTTATCATCAGGTGGGATACCGCTTATGTTGCGGAAAGCCAGTAGAGGGATATCCCAGGAGCTCGTGCAGGTTTTCGACATTACTTCCCGCGAGGTCGACCTCTACTTACAGGCGATCGACGGAGGAATAGTCGAACCGAGGTTCTTGTCCGGGGACGCTGGAAGGGCTGAGGCTGTAATTTCTCTGGTGGCACGGGGAATGCTGATCGAGGGAGAGAAAGCTGAGGAGGCTAAGCACTGACAGATTGACGCTGGAGCTGATGCCGATTTACGAGGAATCGAAGAGCAAAAATGTCCCGCGGGTGCGGGGGCACAGGAAATGAGCGAACACAAGCATGAGATAGTCATCATCGGGATGGTCAATATCGTAAGGGACAACTATCTCCAGGGTATAGTGGACGTGTGGAGATGCAGGCAGTGCAAGAGGTTGTTCTGTGATGACAGGCGCTACGGCGAACAGCTCAAGCCAAGCGTGGGCTTCGATGAGATTGGGGACGACGAGCAGTGGGCAATCTTGATCTGCACCAACATAAGAGAGGTCTTCATGCAGAGCATGGGTGTGAAGCCGGGCAAGAAGATAAGCCACACCTGCAAGAGCGGCAGGGTGCAGGAGTTCGTTGTGAATAGCGACTGGGCGATCGATGCTGAAGAAGACATGACGATTCACAGGCTCTTCCTCGTGAAGGATTACGTGAATAAGGTGATCGAGGCGGGATACTACAATCTCAAGATGCTGCGGTAGAATGAACTTCAGAAGGATTGCTAGGGTTCATACACTCTTCAATTCCACACTTGCGATCCTGCTCTCAGCCATTGCTCTGGTCTTGAACGGGGTCGCTATGCTCTCGAGAATCAGATTTTGAACAGCTCCAGTCGGCCGTTCTTAATCGCGCGCCCGACAGTTAGCCTTACTGCGTTCACGTTGATTCCGTAGTAGTAGCCGGAAGACCACAGGAGCTTCGGAAGTGCCCTCCGAAGTATCCCGACAGCGATCTGAGGCTCGTCCTTCTGCCCATGGACGTGGGCCGCAGCGACCAAGATCATCCCCTGCAGGAAACTCTTCTCTTCTCCATCCGCCCTCCTCCACATCCCCTCCAGGACCTCGTGGCATTCCCAGAAGCGCTCAGCATTGAAGTATGACCTCGCAAGCTCCACTGCCTCCTTGTTTGGCAGGAACTGTGGCAGCTCTTGGAGATCGTGGGAGAACTCTATTCGCACGAGAGGCCTTAAGGTAGCCTCGAGCAGCGAGAAATCCTCGCGAGAGCGAGTGAAAACATCGACTTCGATTGCGCCATACGAAGTCCACTTCGGATTCCTCAATTCGACTCCCACATTGCGGCCCAGGGAGCGGAGAATGCTCAAGTCTGCCTCCCTGGACCTCCCGCGCAAAGGCAGCACTCTCAGCAGGAATCGCAAGCATCAGCGGGCAGCGTTTCACTCCAATAAGAACGATGCAGCTGTGTGTTGCGACGGGCTCGGAACTCAAGATCGTAATCACGAATCATATGGGCTAATTATCCTCACAGCCCGCCGACGTCATTCTTCGCCAACGCAGTAATAACCATTCCTTTCAGCCTTCTCCGAGGGGCGAACCTCAGACTTCAAATATAAGGCGCTGATGCTCCCGACGTGGTCGCCGAGGAATGGTAGAGATAGATGTGACCTGCAGCCTCGAGAGTTTTCGGAGGTTCTTGGTGAACAGCACCTGCAGGAGCTTCATCCCTGAGTCGTACTTCAGGGACTCTGAGGTCTTCCCAGAGAAGGAGATGGAGCCAGGTTCCATCTACGTCGAGGCGGCCGACAAGGTGGATCTGAAAAAGATGAGGGACATCTCTTTCATCAACGCCAGAGATGTGCTGGGCATAATCTACACGTCAAAGAGCGGAAACAGCAAGTTGAAGTGGAGGCAGCTGAGGGGAACGATAGGTAGGGTCACGGGAGAGGCGTCGACCAACAGTCTGGTCAACCTTTCAATGGCCAGGGTGATCACCCCGGAGTATGTGGAGGAGCTCGTTAGGAGGAGTGGAGGAACGCTCGAGATCCAGCAGCCTCCAGAGACGGGCGACACGTCTCCCCAGGAATCGGAAGCAAGCGATGACATAAGCGAACCGCCCGAAAGTGAATGAAGGGGTCCCTAGGTTAATAAGGGGCTGAGTGGTGCGGACGGATAATGACTAAGGTCACAGTCCATAGAATCAGCAGCGTGACGGACCCGTTCACTGGACTTCCAGCAAAGCAGATAGAACTGGTGGAGGTCAGAGATCGAGCAAGACCTCAGGTTCCTGGCGTTGGAGAGGACGCAAGAATGGTGCAGAGCATGGTATCGCAGCTGCAGGCCATAGGAATCTTCCCTCAGCTTAGGGAGATGTCGTTCCCGAAGATTACGATGGTGCTCAGCGAGAGCGAGTACGACATGCTCGGAATAAGGCTGGATGTGAATGAGACGTACGAACTCGACATAAGGAATGGTACACTCGCCCTAAAGAAATCCTTCGAAGGAACCTGAGCCGGAGGGCGCCTTATGGAACGGGTAGCCGACTCCTCGCTTTGGCCTCGCCCGTGGGCATGGAAAATGCGCAGACGGATGTTTCTTCACCAGCGACTGGAGACGGCGTAGAAGAGATATCTTGTCCTGAAATCAGTTCGACCGGAGGCTGTCCTATCGTACAACAAGAACACTACACGGAGCGTGACTAACCACTCCGTTTGACACGCTTCCCAGCAGGAGCTTCCTGAAACCTGTAAGACCCCTCGTCCCCATCACTATCAAGTCAATCTTTGAGTTCGAAGCGTACTCTGTGATGGCTTGGACGGCCGATTGTGCGTTCTCGACGATCTCTCCCCTAACCTTGAGGCCAGCGTCCTCTGCCTCCTTCACTACGTCCGCCACCCATTTCTCCGCGTCCTTCTTCGCGAAGTCGATGTACTGCTTCGTGAATGCTGGTGACGCCCAGTCGCCCCTGGCGCGGTCACTTCCGAGTAGGTCGGAGTCTGGATAACGTGAAGGACGAAGAGGGAAGCCTGCCCCGCCTTCTAGCTAGGTCGATGGCGAGTCGGGTCGCCTTGTTGCTGTTCTCGGAGCCGTCAACAGCCACAAGAATGCGGTTTATCTCGACGCTGTCACTCTTATCAGCCATGTGAAGGCGGTACCCAGAGACTCACAGCTCTTTATGAATGTGATGGTTCTTGTTGGCGGATTTCCTCCGTAATGGCCTTCCATGCCTGCCGTGCCTCGGCGACAGACCCCTCATCCTCTATTGTCGAGATGTCACCAGGGTCCTTGCCCAGGGTTACGGCCTTCAGGACCCGCCTGATTATCTTCCCACTTCTTGTCTTGGGAAGCGTCGACACGAAGTTGATGTCTCCTATTACCACAATGGGTCCGAGCTGCTCCCTAACAGTGGCTGCGAGTTCCTGTTTCATCTTCTCTGACCTGTCACTTCCCCCTCTCAGTACGACGAAGGCTGAGATGACCTCACCACGAAGCTGGTCCGGCCTGCCTGTCACACCCGCCTCAGCAACTGCGGGATGATGAAGCAATGCCGATTCCACCTCTATGGTGCCTATTCTGTGCCCTGCGATCTTGATTATCTCATCCGCCCGACCGCTGAACCAGAGGTAGCCGTCCGAGTCGACGTAACCAGCGTCCCCGGTGAAGTAGACCCCAGGAATGCGCTCCCAGTAGTCCCTCCTGTATCTATCAGGGTCACCCCAGAGTGTAGGGGTGAGACCTGGGAAGGGCATCGTGAGTACAGCGATCCCCTTCTCATTGGTCACGCATCGTGCCCCATCCATGTTCCTAGTCTCGATAGAGACGCCGGGAAGCGGGAGCGTAGCGGACCCTGGCTTGATCGGGAGGAGTCCCAGACCATAGGGGTTGCCGACTATGGGCCCGCCAGTCTCTGTCTGCCACATGTGGTCGATGACGGGGATGCGGTCTCCAAACACATCCTTCTGTAGCCAGGCCCAGGCGGGCGGGTTAAGAACTTCGCCGGCGCAGAAGATCCTCTCGACGGACGAGAGGTCAAAGCGCTTGGCGACCTCGATTCCGTGGTTCATCAGAAGTCGTACCGCGGTGGGTGCTGTGAAGATGCCTGTCACCCTTTCCTTCTCGATTATTTTGTAGAACGTATCGGGGCCAGGGAAGTCCAGCGCGCCTTCAAATGCTATGGTAGCGCATCCGAAGAGAAGGGGTGCATAGACGATGTAGCTATGACCCACGATCCACCCTATGTCCGAGGTCGACCACCAGACCTCGTTACGCTTGAGGCGATAGAGCCAGTCGCCCGTGCTGCGAAGCCAGACCTGGTATCCTCCGTGCACGTGCACCACCAGCTTAGGCTTTGCCGTCGTCCCTGAGGTGGCTAGGATGAAGGCGGGTTCGTTAGCCTCCATCTCGGCGTGCTCCGAGCTTTCTTCGACCCCGCTGTTCAGGAAATCATCCCAGGAGATGATTCTGCTATCCTGTCCCTCTTCGACTCTTGAATCCCCCCGACTAAGCAGGACAACTCTCTCGATGGGCAAGGCGGGGTCGGACAGAACATCCCGCACAATCGACCACAGGTCCACCTTCTTGCCCCTTCTGAGTGTGTGATTCGTGGTCAGCAGCACCTTCGCCCCCGCAAGCTTAGCCCTCTCACCAAGAGCAGCGCTTCCGAAACCTGCGAAGACAACAATGTGGATGGCACCTATCCTGCAGGTCGCGAGCATAGCGACGATGGCTTCAGGCATCGTCGGCATGTAGATAGCAACGCGGTCCCCCTTGCGCACACCTAGCGCTCTGAGGGCTGAGGCCACAGTCCGTACGCTCCGCAGGAGTTCCGAGTACGTGTAGCTTCGCCTTTCCCCAAGTTCGTTCAGCCCTATCAGCGCCGTCTTGTCGCCGTTGCCGTTCAGGACGTTCAGATCCAGGCAGTTGTAGCTCAGGTTGGTGGTCCCATCCTGGAACCACCTGAATGAGGGGGGCGTCCATTCGAAGGCGCTCGACCATTTTCGAAACCAATTCACCTTCTCCGCCTCCTTCCCCCAGAATCCCTCTGGGTCTGCGCTTGCTTCAGCTCGGAGTTTGTCAAAGCGCGAGTTGCCTGTCAATTCGGACCCGAGGCAAACAGTCGAATAGAAAAACATTCTACAGGGGGTTTACCGAAAACTGGTCTAAAACCAGAGCCTGCCATCGCGCCGCAACGGACGGCGAAGGATCTTGGATCTTCTAGGCCAGTGGACCGAGCGGCATCAAAAGTAGGGGCTTTTCGCCCTTCTTGGTGCCGATGAGCTGACCGACCTGATTATCATCAAAGGCGCCCATCATCACTGTTCCCAGACCAAGGGCCGTCGATTCGATGTAAATGTTCTCAGCGGCGCTTCCAGATTCTTGTATGGCGTATTGGATGCCTCTTTCTCCATACTTGCCGGTGGCCCTCTCGAAGACTCCTGTTACGGCTATGATTGCTGCCGCCTGGCCGACTTGTTCCTGTTCCCTAGCAGCAGACTGCAGAGACAATGTGTAGTCCCCCGTATTGACACATGTGATGCTGTGGGTAGCGGGCTCGTAGTGGTAGACACCCGCCGGAAGTTCCGTTACTCCCCCCTGCCTCGTGAAGACATAGAGTTCTAGAGTGTACTTCGCCCCTGGCGAAGGTGAGGCCCTGTGCCCGCTCTGCGTATCTGTGATGCCCTGAGCAGCCCAAAGTATTTGCGAAAGTTGGTCTAGTGTGATTGGCTTTCGAAGATACTTTCTGACAGACCTTCTCTTCCAAATTGCCTCTTCAACAGACATACGGCCCTTGGTTTTCGGCTTGGGAAGAACAGTCGAAGCAGATTCGGGCATTGAGCTTAGCAACACCGTTGGTTATTTATTACTTAACTGAATTGACCCCTGGTTCAGAAGATTCTCAGGCGACAGCAAGCTGCTTCCGCACCTTTAGGTGGCGTCGTTAGTTAGTCGGAACGTGCGTCTTTGTTATGAGCTGTTGCGAATGTGCTTTAGCTGTGCGTTGATCGCTCTCTGACTGTGGAAGAGTGCGTTATTGGTTGCGAAGGTGTCGCTCGGAGATTGTTGTTGGCTGTGCTGTACGAGGACCTCTTTGTTGATGACGTATTTGGGCTGCTTGCCCTCTAGTGCTGCGATGACATCATCCACAGCAGCAAACATCACCGCTCTTGCTGTGTTCGTCCCTGAGCCCATGTGAGGGAACAATACTACATTAGGGAGTCTGGTACCCAGTTTGTAAAATGGGTGGTTCTGCGTCAGTGGCTCCTCACTGAAGACGCTGAGGCCCGCCCCGCCGAGGCGCCCCTCTGCTATCGCGGTATACAGAGCTCTCTCATTGATGATGGCACCCCTGGACGTATTAACTACTATTGCTGTCTTCTTCATCATCGCAATCTCCCTCTCTCCTATCAACTCCTTGGTTTCCGCATTCAAAGGTGCGTGAATAGTGATTATGTCCGACTCGCTCAGCAGCTCTTCCTTGGAGACGTAACTGATGCCGCATTCTCTTTCAAAATCCTCTCGCCGAACCACATCATGATAGAGTATCCCGTATCTCGAAACCCCGTGCTCGCTTGGCAACCTCGGCTCCTATTCTTCCCAAGCCAATTATTCCTAAAGTAAGAGGATAGGCATCAAGGACATTGCTAGCTGATCCCTCGGGGTCGTAGCTTCCTTCCCTCATTTGCCTGTCCATAAGCGGCGCTCTTCTCAGCACGCAAAGAATGAGGGTTATTGTTTGATCTGCAACAGCCTTTGCCAATTGTGGTATTGGGGTCCAAGTGACGTATATCCCACGACGAGTGGCCGCATCCAAGTCAACGTTGTCGTAGCCGACACCGACCCGCGCAATTATCTTGAGGTTCTTGGTTGAATCAATAACTCTTGCAGAAAAAGAGTCCCCTCCAGCAAAGAACAGCGTCAACGCCTTTCAGCTCCTGTATCAGCTCATCTTCAGTATACCATCTGTCATGAGAATTCACCTTTACCTCAATGCCACGAGCCTTGAGAACATCAATGAAATCCGGGGGCCATCGACCGCCAAGCTTGAAGTAAGTGCAAAGACATTTGGACATTTAGAGCTGCAGCTCTTGTATCGTAATTAAATTTTATTCCTCCGATTTTGAGTTGAAAGCTTTGCTCATCATCTTGAGATACCCTGACGTTTCTTGTGTGTTCCCCGGGCTGATCGGGTACGACGGCCACAAGAGGATGGAACGAACGAAGATTCACGCGGCTTGCATGGTGAACACAACAACCACTGCATGGTGAACTCGCTGTAGGACGGCCATCTTATTTTATTAGACCCACTCCAGAACATGGTAGTATGAATCAAAATAGGTTCAAAGAAGTGTTGGGAAGAGGTCAGATTGCCTTCGGGGCATGCTCAGCCGTAGGATCACCCGAAATGATTGAGGCTTTAGGTCGCGCCAACCTAGATTTCGTTTGGGTAGATCTGCAGCATCAAGGATTCTCACCCTATGATTCATACTGGCTAGGTAATCTTGTCCGAGCAGCAGAGTCAACGGGTACGACTCTTCTTGTGCGGGTACCAGTCCTCGACAGGAGCATAATAGGGAAGGTCCTAGATTCCGGCGTGCAGAATGTCCTGATCCCTGAACTCAAGACACAAGATGAGATTTCACAGGCCGCGTCTTCGGCAAGATTTCGGTTTGCCGGAAAGCCTGGCATGCGAAGTGCGCCGTTAGCCAGAGCGACTGACTGGCGGTATCCTAGTGACGAAATTATGAAGAAAATGGACGAGACAACTATGGTAGGTGTGATGGTGGAGCAGAAAGAGATGGTCGATGGTCTTGGTGATACAATAACGCTGAGCGAGGTTGATTTTGCATACTTGGGACTTAACGACTTGGCGCTATCACTAGACTTGCCAGTGGGAAAATCGAGAACCCTGGACGAGTACGTTTCGAAGGTTGTAAAGTACTGCAATGGCAAAGGCCTTCCTCTTGGTCGTACGGCACTGGACACGGAGACCGCGAAGAGTGCGCTCAAAGCGGGATTCAGATTTCTGAATCTCGGAACTGATGTTGTTGTAATCAGGTCTCATTTCGAGAAGCTGATGGACGAGTTCAAGTCATTTCGATGACTTCTGCGGTGGTCAACCTATGATTCTTAGCCGCCTAAAAATCCGAATTCGGTCGTAAGAGAGAGAGTTGGTGTTGAGGGCCACGGGGACGATTCACGTGTCAGCTGGGTTAAGATGAGTTCGCCTTCAGCTGAAGATGAAATCACCTTATCGTTATTATTCTCTTGATGCTGTAAAGGAGGTGAATGGTGGTAGAATGACAGGAGTTAGCAACGCTTCCGCATCGGGTTCGAGGACTGAGCTGGCTATGAAGGGAGCCACAACCAGGATTATCGCTGTCGCAAACCAGAAGGGCGGAGTCGGCAAGACAGATCTCACCGTGAACATCTCCTGCCAGCTGGCTTCATTGGGGAAGAGAGTGCTGCTGATTGACATGGACCCCCAGGCGAACGCCACCGATTACCTCGTGACTCCCGGCACACCGATCGTGAAGACGACGGCCGACCTGCTCCTGGACGAGTCCCTCACGCTCGAAGACGTGGTGATAAGGGACTGCAGGGAGAACCTCGACATCGTTCCCTCTCACGTCAGCCTGAGCGCATGCCAGATCAAGCTCGCCAACGACATCAACATGCAGTTCAAGCTCAAGAAGAAGCTGAAGTTTCTCGCCGAGGGAAGACACGTTTACGACTTTGTACTCATCGACACGCCACCTTCGCTCGGCCTGCTCACGGTGAACTCCCTAACAGCAGCCAATCAGGGTGATCATTCCCGTCCAGACTCACTATTTCGCGATGGAAGGCGTGGTGCAGCTCCAGGACACGATTCAGAAGGTGAAAGAGGACATCAACCCCGGCCTGGAGATCCTCGGAGCCGTTCTCACCATGTACGACAGGAGAACGCTAATCTCGAAGGATGTCGAGGCGAAGGTGAGGAACGAATTCAACGGACGAGTCTTTTCGACCATGATACCGGTCAACGTGAGGCTCGCAGAAGCGCCGAGCCACCACAAGTCCATATTCGAGTACGACTCGGAGTGCAACGGGGCGAGGGCCTACGGAGCGCTGGCGAGGGAGATTCTAAATTGCCCAGAGGTCTAGGCGACGATCCTCTCTCCAGGAGAAGGAAGAGAGGCGGCGGCGCGTCCTCCGCAAACGTGACAAATGATTCTGCGCCCCAACAGACCGTTGCCCAACCCGCCGTTGCTTCGCAAATATCTCACAACGACGTCTTCTTCCGGAGGAGGACCGAAGAAACCAAAGCAGTGCCGGAGAGCACCCCTGACCAGCACGAGGTCGCAAATCTCGGGGAGGTAGCGAATGTCACCGAGATACCGGAAATTGCTGAGGTCATCGACATCATGCGGATAGCCGAGATCGCACAGAGCACGCAGAGCGCCCAGGTCCCAGGGTTGGAAGGAATCGCAGAACCGGTGACAATCGTCGAATCACCGGGTCCGGCAGTTGATGAACCGTTCGCGACATTCGAACCATCGCCTCCGATAGTTGCAGACCCGGCGGCGGTCGCTGAAGCCGCACCTCCGACGGTGGCAGAACCGGTTGCCGCAGTCGAACCTCCGTCTCCAGTTGCAGAAGAGCCGCCAGCAATCGTTTCAGCTGCATCTGAAACCGTGGTTTCGAGCCAAGCTCAGGCTCAGCCAGAACCCCAGAAAAGCGGCGGTTTCTTCAAGCGGCTCTTCGGAAGATTCGGAAAGTAGTCTAATCGGTGAATTGTGCATGTCTAGATCGGCCGGAGCACGTTCCACTGTCAGCCTAGTCCAAACTGCCATGCTCAATCACCCATAGATTTGACAATGCCCCGATAAACAACGACCCGAAGATAATCAAGTTCATTCCTAGCCGGACGTGGTAGCGCCGGAGAGCGAAGCCAGAGAGGCGTAGTGTACGGCGTTGTTCTCGCCTACCGAGCTACCATCGAATCCTCCTATGCAGTACATGTAACCCGAAGAAATGAGGCAGGTCGTCCCCACGCTCAGCGGGAAGTTGGCCGCCTGTTTCCAGGTCCCTATGCCTCCATCCGAAACAACAGCGTAGTAAACGGCGTTGGTATACGAAGGACTCTGTCCTCCAGCTGTTTCTCCTCCGACACAGTAGATGTAGCCCGATGAAATAGCGCAGGCCTGACCACTTGCCTGAACCGGATAGGCTGTCGTCTGGGTCCACGTCCCCACGCCAGCAGAGGAAAGAGTGGCGTAGTAAGCTGTGCTTACGGAGTTGCCGTTACTGTCAGCACCTCCCAGGCAGTAGATGTAGTCTTCAGCTGCGAAACAGCTCGGGTAGTAGATGTTCCCAGGGTAGGCTGTGGAATGGTTCCAGGAACCGACACCTGAAGAGGAGAGCTGGGCGTACCAGACTGAGTTGCTCTGAGCGGCATCAGCGTTGGAGCCATCTGTCTCGTTGACTCCTCCTACACAATAGATGTACGAGGACGATGCTACACAGGACTGGCTATCAATGGGTATCGGAAAGGCCGTGGTGGAGCTCCAATTGCCTACCTGACCAGCGCCGCCTAATTGGGCATAGTAACTTGCGGCGACGTCATCTCCATTGTCATTGTACGTCCCTCCAACGCAGTACACGTAACTAGAGTAAACTACGCACGATTGGCCGTGTATGTACTGAGGGTAGTGATTGAGGTCGGATGTCCAACTGGTGATATTACTGGAAGATGAAGAGATACTGAACGAAGAATACACCTCGTTGCGTGGACCCCCGTTGGCATCCTGCCCCCCGATACAGGTGACGTACATGGTACTGTTGACGCACTGCTGCCCAGCTACTCCAAACGCTCCGCCCACCTGAAGCGGATACCCCGCGGCGCAATGCCAAGTTGAATTGCATGCCGGCGTGGGGGCCAGCAGCATCGCATACGCCAAGAGACCGACTATCGCTATTACGACGATCACCAAAACCAAGATGATGATTCTCGAAATCTTCATTTCAACTTTGCTCCCAAGAAATGTAGTCCGGCCAAATTATCGGCATCATCCATATGAATCCTTCTTGCGCACGCTGATCTGAAATAGCGTGTCGCTGTAGGTGATTGCAAGTCCCTACAATCCCATGCTGTTGATTACTCTGCCTGAGTTTGCATCGATGACTAACACGATCTTCTTTCCCTTGTGATCGTACTTCGCGAACCATATTGGAGCGTGGAGCAACTCCACATCCCCAACGTCCGACTCCGTATTCATCTGTTGGATCATGTGATATTTCGCGTGTGCTTTTTGTGACTGCAGCTGATCAACTAGGGTCTTTGCCTGGGACTTCGCAACGTCTTCGCTGATGTCTCCGTTAAGGGCCTTTATGTTCTTCGGCAACTTTGTAATGTCAAACAACATTCTGCCTTCGAGATCAAATTGATAGTCCCGAGGCTGGTATTCCATGAGCGCTTTTAGTGCAACCACGGGAAAGTTGTAGTTCGCGTCCATTTGCTCGGTTTTCCTCATCCCCCCGCCACCGTATCCCATTCCCATCCCGAAGGCCATGATCCGGCCCGACATGAAACCCCCGCTGAACAAGCCAAATGTTCCTATTCCTCCGTCCCCAAAAGCGCGTCTGCGACCTCCTCCACGACCACCACCTCCTCCAAATCCGCCTCCCATCCCGCCCAATATGACGCCCATCAGTGCGGCGGTCGTAGCGGTTTGTCCTATTTGCGCGGCTTCATTCGTGGCGACTACAGTGGTACGTGCGGAGACACTTACGATCCAGTAAGGGACGTACGACAGGTTCATTTCCTCCTGGGCAGAGTTCTCCTGGAGGTGTCTGTGTAGAAGACCCCTGTCCATTAGTGGCTTGATTAGGGAATTCACTTCGTCAACGGTGGCGATTTTCAGAGGTAGCATTGTCTGCTTTTGTATGTTAGTCCATCCCTGGGTTCCCAGAGTAACACCACTCCCGCAGTACTCGCAGGTTATCACCATCTCGCCGAATTTGGGAGCTATAGGAGCGCCACAGTTGGGGCACTTTATCGAAGTTACTCCGGAAGGAGCGATGATTTGCTCCGTCTTCGGGGAGGAAGAATTGGCGGGAGGATGCTCAACACCAGGTTGCGAGCCGCCGCTAGTTTGTTGGTCTCTGCCCGCTGTTAGGTTGGTTGGGCTTCCGCACTTGTAGCAAAATGACGCGTCGTCGGGAAGCTGAGCGTCACATCGTGGACAAATCATATAATCGACTCTCCTTTCTCTTGCTAAAAAAGTTATATCTGCAGCTGCGGCCATCCCGCATGTCTCCGAGTGCTACGTCCCTCATCGATGATTCTTGGAGAACCTTCGAACAGTTTGTTCATAATGTCGTCTGTTCTTTCCTGCTCACGCTGCAGTTAGAGTGCTGTCCTAATGTCCATCGGCGAAGCACACTTCGCGCAGAACTTGTCCGTTGGAAGCGGAGATACTTCAGGATCAATCCGCCAAGGTCTTCAAACCGAAGTTTCTGGAGCCGCCAGTTCAATCCTAACTCTCTGTCGAATAATCGAGGATGTGATGTTATACAATACCACTAAGAGCCTATCCCAAAATTATTCTCCGATAGACAGTGATGCAGCAGGCTAGCTGTACCAGGGCGAGATAGTTACCTGCTTTCTTCTCCCCACCTGATGAGGAGCTTTCTGAACCTGTTCAGCCACGACGCACTCCTCTCTACGACCCATCTCTTCGGCCTGTAGCGCTTCACCGGATTCTCCATCTCTCCCCTGTGCCTCATGTGCGGGACGTACCTCCTCGCGACCACGCCCGCCTCGATCTCCGGGAAATCGTATCCCTTGTCGAGACAGAGATGCTGAGGATGATATCGCCTCGGGGCAGGTCTCCTGACGACCACGCCGTCCAGCGTCCGGAACGCGGCCTTCATGTCATGGGTGTTGGCGGCCGTTACGATAGCAGCCAGAGGGGTGCCCCTCTGGTCCGTCAGGACGTGCCTCTTGGTTCCCAGCTTGGCCCTGTCTGTGGGGTTGGGGCCAGTCATCTCCCCCCTAAAGGTGCCTTGACAGAGCTCGAGTCCAAAGACTGCCACTTCCACTTGATGCCTCTCAACTCGTCATATCTCTCGAGGAGCCTAATCCAGAGCCTCTCGAAGACTCCCTGACTCACCCACTGCTGTAACCTTCTGTGGCACGTCGAGCCCGAGCCGTACTCCCTCGGGAGCTGCTTCCACTGGCACCCGGTCCTGAGGACGTACAGGATGCCGTCGAGGACCTCCCTGAACGGACCGGCGGCCTCCCCCTGGTGCCCGGCCTCTTCTCCTCTCCGAGGAGAGGGGCGATTCAACCCAGAGGTCGTCAGGGATGCTCCTGATGGTCGGTAACTCTTTGGTGATTTTCTTCATCCACTACATGGGAGGAGCAAGAAGCGTATCTCCCCTCAAATCAAAGAATGTTGGCTGTATGGGTTGTTTTTGGGATAGGCTCTAAGACGCATTATCCTACTGCCATGTCTTTTCACGAATCAGGAATTCGTCGTAGTGTCCTACGTTGTGAACCATCTTCAGGTGCGCAATGGCCGCGTCTCTACTTCGCGGAACACTATCCTTCTTATGGCACTTCGATTGTCTCGCCCTGCATCCAAGGGTGAAAGACGCACCACGCACAATTGCATTCATTTCTTCTTGCGGATTTCATGTTCACGCCCTAACCTGTTAGGCTCTTAAATCTATCGGTCGTCGTCCAGTTGCATTGTCATCCTAGCACTAGAAACGAATTGTCCCCCTCTCAAGATTCTCCGACCTGAAGTTGAACTCAGGAACATCAGAAGCTATTGTCGACGGACAAACCTTCTTTCACTTTACCCGATGGAATCTGGGCTCTGGACAAACCTTTCTTCACTTGGCTGCGCGCGCTGATTCCCTGGACGACTCTTTGAAAGAAGCGAGAGAAGGTTTATTCTCTATGTCGTCTCTAGGCGATGCGAGTTAGGTCCGTGCATCATAAAGATTCATATAGTGCATCAATCTACTACGGCTTCTATTCGTGGTCTTCTCTAGGAACGCTGAACGTGAGGCCCGTCTCCTCGAGGAGTGGAGGAAGGGCACAACCGCAAGGCAAGCAGCGAGGAAGACTGGCGATCCGGAAGGGACGGTCTACTACTACTGGAAAAAGTTCAACCGGATCCCGAGAAGGCGAACCGCCTTGCGGCGAGCCTGAAACCCCGAAAGAAGCTCAACCCGATGGACATCGTCTTTCAGACAATCGCCCTCCAGACCGCAGACGAAATAGATAGGAAGTACGATCAGCTTGTCAAAGAGGGAAAGTACCCTCAGGCGGAAGTATCACCTTAGGGCCGAGGGTGAGCGCAGGCGCCGAAGGCACGAAATCGTGAGTGGCGTCAACAGCTTCACAGCCTTGTACTTGGCGAGTCCTGAGAGAAGTGCCGCCTTGATCCCCGACGTTGCCAAAGAATGGGTTCAGATGGAGATGGAGAGAGGCTCTACACTTCCCTGAGGCGGTAGAAAAGTTGGGAAGCATCCTTGTCCGTTCTTGATTCCTCTTCGAGCAAACTAAGCAACATGCCGCCATGCTTGGACTCGCGCTTGAGACATTGAGGAAGGACTACCTCGCCAAGCAAGAATCAAAAGAGGGGGGACCAAGTAAGAAGACGGCCAACCCAGAACCTTCGCGCCCAGCCTCTACTAGCGATTTGATTGGGCCAGGAACAGGGAAGCTAGATATTCCGAAGAAGAAGAGTTTCACGGAACTCATCGAGAGCGTGGTCAAGAATGATGAAGAGGAATTCAAGAGACTTGATGAATCATCAGGCATATAGCCCGCAACCAGACTTTGCCGTTGGTCCCTTTAACCTAAGGCCAGAAGACGAAGAGAAACGAGCTGCGCTATCCGCTATAAACAGAGTGTACGAGCACCTTCATTCGGTCCGACATTCAATGAGGCAAGACCTTCGTTCGTCAGCAGGAAGACCATCGCTTAAATCCGGCCTCCTTGAGCCGAGGAAACAACCTAGTTGCCCTCGAATAAGTGCGGATTGAGCAGGAATACTACTACGATGCCACCACTGAGAAGACAATAGGTGCATCATTCACAGGTAGCTCAACATGATTGGAGACTTGGTAATTGAGACAAAAGGGCTTCGAAAGACTTTCGTCTCTAAAGAGAAGGGTGGGAAGAAAGAGGTAGAAGCGGTAAAGGGTATAGACCTCGCCGTCAGAAAAGGGGAGATTTTCGGCTTTCTCGGTCCGAACGGCGCTGGCAAGTCCACCACGCAGAAGATGCTGTCGACACTGCTCGGTCCGACTGCGGGGGAAGCCAAGGTCCTTGGATACGACCTGGCAGAACAGCAGGAGCTGATCAGACAGAACGTCGGGTGCGTGAGTCAAGCAGGCGGAGCGGAATCCGACCTGCACGGGTGTTGAGAACCTGGTCCTCCAGGCTCAACTGTACGGTTTGGACAATTCGACTGCAAAGAGACACGCGGCCGAATTCGTGGAGCGTTTCCAGATGAGCTCGTTCATAGGGAGACAGGCCGCGTCCTATTCCGGTGGCCAAAAGCGCCGCCTGGATGTCGCGCTCGGGATGATTCATCATCCAAAGCTGCTTCTTCTCGACGAGCCGACATCAGGCCTCGATCCGCAGAGCAGGGCATATCTGTGGGAGGAAATAAGAAGAATGAGAGCTG
Organism: uncultured Nitrososphaerota archaeon; assembly: GCA_963836465.1. GTDB lineage: Archaea > Thermoproteota > Nitrososphaeria > Nitrososphaerales > Gagatemarchaeaceae > CAWIJZ01. The sequence continues at coordinate 10,510 of CAWIJZ010000017.1, read as the reverse complement.
AGGGCGTCACCATCTTCTTAACCACTCAATACATGGACGAAGCTGACAAGCTCTGTGACACGATAGCGATCATCGATGACGGAAGGATCATTGTGACAGGCACGCCAGGGGAGTTGAAAAGCTCCGTCGGAGGCGATGCGATAGTCTTTAGTTTTCTGTCAGAGGAAACCGCTCGAAACGCAGAAGCTTTGCTGACCGAGAAGGTTCAGGTAGAGAGAATCCATACTACCGACAATTCAGTCTATCTGAACATCAAGGACGGAGAGAGAGTGATGCCCGAACTCCTGCGCACACTCGACGCAAGAAACCTGGAGGCGCAGAGCGTGACGTTGTCCAGGCCGAGTCTAGACGATGTCTTCCTGAAGTACACAGGTCGCTCACTAAGGGAGGATAAGACAAAATGAGAATGCTACGCGACACTAGATTGATGTTTGTCCGCAACATGCAGCATACGCTCAGGAGCCCCGTCTTTGTCTTCGTGAGCATGTTCCAGCCCCTCATGTACCTGCTGCTATTCATGCCGCTCCTGAACGGCCTCGGCGGCGTCCCTGGGTTGCCTGCTGGGAAGACAGTGGACGTCTTCATTCCCGGGCTCTTGGTCCTGCAAGCGCTCTTCGGTACAGCGTTCGTCGGATTCTCGCTTATCGATGATATCAGAACGGGAGTCATAGAGCGATTTCTAGTAACTCCGATGAAACGCCCAGCAATTCTCTTGGGTAGGGTCTTGAGAGATGCGGTCGTCCTCCTCCTTCAATGCGTCTTGATCACATTGGTTGCTCTTCCATTTGGGCTGAGTGTGAATCTGGGCGGATTTTCGCTCTCTCTATTGCTGTACGCTATGATAGGAGTTACGATGGCATCCATCTCGTACGGCTTCGCTCTCATCTTCAAGATTGAGGATCCCCTCGCTCCTACGCTGAACACGATAACGCTGCCTGTTTCTCTGCTGTCGGGCATCATCCTCCCTCTCGCGCTTGCGCCCATCTGGCTTCAGGACCTAGCGAAGATCAACCCATTCTCGTACGCGGTTAACGCCACTCGCGATTTGTTTGCCGGGAATTTCCTAAGCGTCGGAATCGTGGAGGGGTTCGTCGTCATCGGCGTACTCGCGATTCTCGTGTTCCTGTGGGGGTTAAGGTCACTCGAGGAAATGGCATCGTGACTGAGGCCTGACACGCACTACCAACTACCACGGGGCCCGATGAGGTCCAGATCCATGATGGTTTCGGATCCTCTTCCAATGCATGACTCGCGCGCTATGCCTGGAATCTTCCGTTCATCGGAGGCACTGTCGGCCTGAGGTCGAGCCTCCCGTGCCGACTCGCAGAGGTGAGGGACCTTAGCTTATGCCATCTTCTTCGGACAAGAAACACCAATCCTAGTGTCACCAGGACGACCACTGATAGTCCAGTCCTCCGATGACCAGGCCGTAGGGGGCGAAGCTCGCTTCAATCGTCATCGGCGCATTCAAGGGAGATGGAGACCGTACTGCTGGTATCCGCTCAACTACCAAGGTCCATCCGGTGAACTCGTACAGGAACGAAGAGGGGTTCTCTGTAAGCGTGGACGTGGTTCCCAAAGGATGCCGGATATAGCTGAGGACGGTTTTGATCGACCGGGTATCAAGGGTTACGTCGTCCCGATAATTCTTGAAGCTGTCGCTCCGCGATCGGATCGCGCTGCGCATGCGTCTCTCATGCTGTCCGATCCGCACACCCGCCGGGTTGTATCCCCAGGCACCGTGAGTGGAACGGCCGCGAACCCCTATGGCCCTGTTCCCTCCGACGTGCAGCTCGTCATCCTGATTTTGCAACTGCTCAGAAACCTTGCCCGGACTTCCTCCAGAGACAGCCGTTCCACCATTTGCTTTTCTTCTTCGCTCAACTCGAGCGGCGGAAGCTTCAGCAGTCTCTCTTCTATGGTGCGGATGAGATCTTCATCAGAATCGATATGGCCGAAGCATTCCAGGAAGGCCTGATCGTACTTATCGAAATGAGCTTCCGTCTTGATCAGAATGGCCCGCGCAAGGTAGTAGAATCGGGTCAGAGAACTATCCGCCAGATTTTCGGCAAGCGCGTTCTGCAAAACCAGCCACTCATTAAATGTGACCGGAACTCCGCGCCGCTTCAAGGTTTTAAACAGGTTGACGAACATACCCACAGCTCTTTCGCGAATCCTGGTGGCCTGTAACAATTGAATTGATAGCAGCTCAATCAATTCCTCCGGAGCGCCGGAGGCGCGACGCAGCACAGCCCAGGGCGTAAGCCCTGGGAATTGGCGCAGTATCCAAAGTCAGCCCTGAAAGGGCGACGCAGACTGCTTCGCCCTTTCAGGGCTTTTTTTCTCACTCTTCATTACCCAGGGCTTACGCCCTGGGCTGTGCTGCGTCGAGCTTTCAGCGCTCTGGATCTTTGTTTCCTGACGCTATCAATTCATCTGTTACAGGTCACTAGTGCACCGCATCTTTGGCCACATCGTCTTCCGTTTTAGCAACACTCCGAGATACGGCAGACGTTTTTTCAGCTCTTCTTCCGTGATCCGCCGGCCAGAATTGCCTGGATTCAGTCGAGGAGCTCGCTGGTCGACGGCCTTTTTTTTCAGCTCATGCCTCTGACGGATCAAGTAGAAGCGCGCAACGATTTGTGAAAGGAGGTCGTGCCGCAAATTCGGAAAGTGAACTCCTGGCTATCTTCTCCATCATGGAGGAATCGGGAAAATCAATGTAGTGGAAAAGACAGCGCCGGAGAAAAGCGTCCGGCAACTCCTTTTCACTGTTGCTTGTGATCACAACGATGGGACGGTGTTTGGCCTTGAAATGCTCGCCGGTTTCCACGATATCAAAGCTCATCTGATCCAATTCAAACAGAAGATCATTCGGAAACTCCAGGTTGGCCTTGTCGATTTCATCGATAAGGGAGCACACCTGTTCTTCGGAACGAAGTGCTTCTCCCATTTCCCCAGTTTGATGTATTGCTTGATGTCAGAGAACGTCCTTATCGTGAAAGCGTGAGTCATTCAGCCGCTGGACTGTATCGTAAACGTACAATCCTTCGCTGGCCTTGGAAGTGGATTTGATGTTCCATCTGAATGATGCGCAGCTTAAGATCTTCCGCAATCACCTGGGCAAGTTCGGTCTTCCCCGTGCCTGGCTCGCCTTTCAGTAAAAGAGGGCGTTGCAGGACGATGGCGGCATTGACGATTTCTCTCAGCGCATCACTCAGAATGTAACGGTTGGTGCCCTTGAATCTGTTCATCTGGAAACTGAATACCTCCCTGATTGATTGCAAAGTGTTTAGTGTACCATGTACCCGTTTATTTCTTGCGGCGGAGGATGCGTTCGGCGGCAGCCCGGTCAGTTGTCCAACAATTTGCCCTCGACGGTCGTCAGCGCTTTCCCTCTGTTCTCAGCTTCATTGAGTTCCACCAGGACCCTTTCGGCCCACGCGATTTCCTCGGGAGTCACATCGAAAACACGATTGATGATTTCGAGTTGGCCCGGATGGAGAGCGCTCTTGCCGTCAAAACCAAGTCGACGGGCATTGATAGATTAGTTTTCGAGGAGGTTGCGATTGCGAATATCGAAACAGGGAGCATCGATGGCATTAATCGCCGCGGAACGGGCGGAAGTCACGATCATCTGGAGCGCCAAAAGCAATTCCATGCGATCCTCGCCCGGCTGACATCGAATATCGCTGACGTAATCAGCAGTCCAAAAATCAGCGACGCCATTCGGTCGGACGCAGCTGCGATTTCCGGCGAGTGCAGTAATCCAGCGGCCGATTCGATCATCGCGTGCAGCCGGACGTTTCCCTTATGCAAACCATTGCTCACTTCCAGCTCCAGAATTGCGGATTCAGCGTATTTTATGTCCGCAGCCTTTTCGACTTTCGGCAGGCAAATGCCGTCAGGCTGAAGTGGAACGATTCTGGCCAGGTCGTTTGGTCCGACCGCCGAATTCAGGCTGTTAATTCGAACCACGGTTTCGCGCTCTCCGAAATTCAGTTCTGCAAGGCCTCTGCGATATTCTCCCGGGCAGCATCTTTTTGGGATGATGCGACGCCGTCTTCCAGGTTCAGCAAAAGGACATCCGAATCGATTTCGGCCGCCCTTTGCAGCATCTTCTTGCTGTCCCCGGGGACATAGAGCACACTTCGACGAAGACTCATGGATACCTCCTTCTCTAGTATAACCGTTTATGCGTTCACGGGTTAACGCGTTTACGCGTTCTAAGCCGATGTCCAAGAGCAATTCCGAAGGTGAAACCGTGAACGCGTAAACCTGTATTTCCTTTTGGATTTAATCGAATAGCCTGCGCAAATCAAAAACGCGTGATACAGGCAAAGAACAACGTAGGTCCAGAGACACAGACGCGCGGCGAATCTTCCAAAAGCCCATTCCTTATGGATCAATATGACGGCCATTGGAAAGATGGTCATTGCGGCTTTCACTGCGAAGAATGACGGCAATCCGCTGTGGCGGATAATAGAATCCATAACAGGATTCAGTTCACGAGCCGATCCTCTAGTCAGATGAAGCCCGGTCAGCAAAGCATCCAGGCATGACATGATGAGCACAGCGATTGCTATGAACCAGCTGCGTGAATCATAAACATCGACGTATGCACCTTTATCCGCCGTCCGGCGTCCCTTGCTCTTTCTTCTCCGAAAAGAACTGATAAATACCGAAAAAAATTTGGAGGGATTTCGGCGGTCGATTCCCGTGCGCCTCTCGGGCAGAATTTTCCCTGTTATCGGATTGCGGTAGAACTTTTTTTCCATCTAGTCAAATATTATCGGCGAAGCAACTCTTGGAGTTTACGCGTTCACATTAACTAATTAGGCGGGTATCCGTTGGCTTAAAAACCCGCAGACGCGTGAAAGCGCAAACGTGTTTCAAAACTCCGTGCCAGATGAGTTCCTAGCCCATCCCCCACCGTACATGCAGGATACAGGATACAAGATAAAGGTTCCGGTTTGAACTTATCCTCAACCACAAAATCCAAACGGGGAACGCAAAACGGGGAACGGTATTTACGCAACAGATACGGGATGGACCGTCAATTCTTGGAATGACACGACGCAATTCCGGCCCTTTGCTTTGGCACGATAGAGCGCCTGGTCGGCTCTTTGGATCAGAGTCTGCGGTTTCGTATTGGCGGAGGGAAACATGGAAGCAATGCCACAGCTGATAGTCACGCACGGAGCAACGGACGAACGGATGTGGGGAATCCGCAGCAGCAGCAACTCATGGCGAATCATTTCCGCAATGTGATGGGCTCCAATGATATCTGTTTCCGGCATAACAATGGCAAATTCCTCGCCTCCGTACCTCGCTATCAAATCAGCTGACCGGCGCACCCGCTTGCGAATGGAGTCGGCCACCGATCGCAGGCAGGCATCTCCAGCCTGGTGTCCATAGTGGTCGTTGTATTTCTTGAAGAAGTCCACATCGCACATAATCAACGCAATCTGATTGTGCGCTCGAATCTGCCTGCGCCACTCCATACCCAGATACTGGTCGAAATGCCGCCGGTTATAAAGCTTGGTAAGGCCATCTTCCGTTGCCAGCCGCTCCAGCTCTCTATTCGCCTGTTGCAAACGTCTCTCGGCATTTTTTCTTTCCGTGATGTCCGTAAAGGTTTCGACCAGCCCTATGGTGCTTTGATCCAGACTGGACAATGGAGTGGAGGTGATCATGAATGGGACCGCATTACCGGATCTGAAAGTGAGGACTTTTTCCTGCTCGACCATCCGCTCCCCCTTAGTGATTCGTTCCATTGGACAACCTTCCTTGCCGCAGCATAGGCCCATGAGCAGATCGTAGCATTTGCTCCCTACAACTTCTTTTGCAGGAAGTCCGAGAAGATCGAGCAGCTTGCTGTTGATTCGAATGACCTTGAAGTTTTTATCGACAGCCCAAATCCCGTCATTTGAGGCATTGAAGACCTGGTTCATGATGAGATTTGATATTTCAGTTTCCATCACAATCCGGTTGGATCGTTCCATGGTCTCCGTCAATATCTCATCCATCTGGCCACACAAATCATCATACTTCTTCTGAAGAAGCTTCAGCTCTTGCTCGGTTTTGAACAATTGGGATTCCGGCAGTCGAGTGATATTTTGTTTATCTTTCAGGTCCGATTCCATCGAGCACCCAAGAAAGAGCGCAAGCATAGCGGTCGGGTTGAGCCGCACTGCTCCCTTCCACAATCGTATCGTCAGAATCTGACGCGATACTTACAAAAGACTTGTAGCTGAATCAAATTTTCAATATCGAATTTATTTCATCACATTTTTCTTCCGATGAAGCCTGAGGCAGCGAGGGATGTCCTAGCCCGCATTTCTCACGGGGCTTCGTAGCGAGGAGGCGCAGACGGGCGTGGATACAAGGCGCGCGACCAAGGGCCCCACAGACGTACTTGACAGTGCGTCGAGGAGCCCGACGGAGCGCAACGCGGCAGACATGCCCGTCTGCGCCTCCGCAGTAGAAAGCCTGTGAGAAATGCGGGCCAGCCAGTCCCAACCGGGATCGCCGGCAATTCGCAATTCGTCATTCGCAATTCGCAATTTTCTCAAGGGCCCACTGGGCGTGAGAACGTACAACCGGACTTGAATCTTGAAGCGCTTCCTTCAGAGCGGGAATTGCCTCGCTTTTGCCGGAATTCCCTAATGCGACCACAGTATTTCTGATAAATCCATCCCGCGTTGCCCGCAGAATCGGGCTGTTCTTAAACCTGCGTCTGAACTCCTCGGGCGTCATGCGGACCAGCGACAGGAGATCCGGCATGAAAATTCCCTCTCTTGGATTAAAGGCCCCTTCTGAGGTTTCTCACCGCAAACCTGGTTCCAGGGGCACACCTCCTGGCAGTCATCACAACCATAGATCCGGTTCCCCACGAGAGAACGCAGGTGATGCGGTATCGAACCACGCAGCTCGATGGTCAGGTATGAGATGCAGAGCCGGGCGTCGAGAACATATGGAGCCACAATCGCGCCGGTCGGACAAGCTTGTATGCAGCGGCTGCATTTCCCGCAATAATCCCTTTCCGGTTCATCATGCTCCAGATCGAGATTGAGAAGAATTACGCCGATAAAGAACCAGGATCCGCAATCGCGTGTAATCAGGTTGGTATGTTTGCCCATCCAGCCGAGCGCCGTCTCAGCTCCCCAGACCTTCTCCATGACTGGTCCGGTGTCCACATAACAGAGCCCTTGTACGGATGGTTCCTGCTTCTTTATAAAATCCAGCAGTCGCTCCAAACGATCCTTTATTGTGATGTGGTAATCGTCTCCCCAGGCGTAGCGGCTGATTTTCCCTTTCAATGGCTGATTGGCAAGCCCATGTCCCATGTGGTAATTCATTGCCAGCACCAGCAGAGAACGGGCGCCGGCAAGGACCAGGCCGGGTACCGATGCGTTTAGGAAGCTGGCGCTCCAGATAACGCATTTCCCCGTGCATTCCTTCCCTCACCCAATTTTTTAAATGTTCAGGTTTAGGAAGAAGGCGTGCGGATGTAATGCCCGTCTTGAAAAATCCCAGGCGGCGGTGGCCTCCTCGCGGATACGGGAACTCAGTTCGGTAATGCCGGTCACTAGCCTCAATCACAACACCTCTGTATTAATTCCGGCAATAAATTGGATGCCCGGGACGATTTTCCCGAGCAGACTCGAATCATTTGTTAAAAACAGATCAACTCCTCCCTGAGCCGCGCAAGCTAAATGAATTGCGTCAGCAGGAGATACTCTGAGCACGGCCGTATACCAGCATATTGATCAGCCGCCTCCACTGTGAACGGCAACATTTTGACGAATGGCTCGGAGAATGTTTCCTGAATCCTGGTAATCATCGTAGTGTTCTTACACTTATAGGGACCGACAAGCAATTCGCCCAGTGTAAAGGAACTCGTGCATAGTTCATCTCCACGCTCTTCCATACGCTCCAGAATATTGCCAATTCGGTCAGCGTATTGGGGGTGGTCCTCAAGCCAGTAAACGAACAGCATCGTGTCCCAATAAATGATGCTCATCTATCCTCCGCCTCGCGTGCCGAGAAACTGGCACGCTCTGACCGTATAAACGTCTCGCCGCCGCCGAGCGACTGAAAAAGGTCGCGCGCAATACCTCTGAGCGCCAAAAGAGGATGGGAGCGAGGCGCCTCCTTGCCGTTGAGGAATTCATAGACATAAACTACTGTTGTGCTCATTCCCGAAGGCGGTCCGGTTCTCTCTACCAATCTCAGGGCATTTCCCTTTAGAAATTTTCCCGATCTCAGAGCGCTGCATACGAGTGGAACCCGGTTGTGAAGTCGCATGGCTTTATTGACATCTCCCACCTTGATGAGAAACCTCATTAGACCTTCCCGCTTAGCTGGTTCAACATAGGTTCGTCTAGCGTAATCACGGACTAAATCAGAAGAATCTTTGTTGTTCTCCGATTCGATCTCCATTTAGTTAATCTCCACATCTTAAGAATGAATGATTAACAATAGATTGTCAATATATATTTTAAACAATCATATGCATTATTAGCTAACATATGCATACATTGACCAATTTCTGGGACCGCGCAGTAAATGCGACTTGTTCCGATTTTTACATCAGGATAGATTCAGTCCCAGCTAACCCGCATTTCTCACAGGCTTTCTACTGCGGAGGCGCAGACGGGCATGTCTATTGCGTTGCGCTCCGTCGGGCTCCTCGACGTACTGTCAAGTACGTCTGCGGGGCCCTCGGTCGCGCGCCTTGTATCCACGCCCGTCTGCGCCACCTCGCTACGAAACCCCGTGAGAAATGCGGGCTAAAGCCCGTCGCCGAATGGGACAATAGCCTTCTGCTGTGGAGAGACGCTTCCTTTTTCGCCGGATCAGCAGAAGCCGAAGGAGAGCCTGCGAGACATCCGAAGCAGTAGAGCGTCCCCGCTATCGTCCCCGCTATATTAAGCGGGGAACGGGAAACGGGAAACGCTATTTTTTAAACGTCTGACACAGAAACGGGAGGGTTTCGTCCAGATGAGCTAAAACCAGAGCCCACCCGTGCGGCTCTCCCGGATGGATCTTGAATGTGTGGGGGAAGTTCTCGTCAGTTAGGATTCGATCGAGGGCCTTGCACCCTTCGTCGAGATGAATCATCGGGATGTAACGATCGTCGGTCCCGTAATCGAAATAGATTTTGAGCCCATCGAGTTTCCGATTCTTTGCCAATGCCAGCGGATTGTTGGCGTCCCATAAATCCTGCCGTATCGGATCGCCGAATATCGGAGTCAGCATATTGATAAAGAATGAGTAAAACCGTGAGCTTTTCACCTCGTCGGAGAGCGCAAGCGGATTGGATCCCGGGAAAATAATCGGGGACTGGCCGGCAACGGCAGCGTAGCGGTCGGGATATTTCATAGCGATTTTCAACGCCCCGTAACCGCCCATGGATGTGCCTGCAATTGCGCGGTTCTCCCGCCCCTTCCGCGCGCGGTAATGCGTCTCCATATAGCCAATGAGCTCCTGGGTCACAAGATCCTCATATCGTTTGGACGCGTCGATATAGTTGCAGTAAAAACTGTTGTCCCCGCGAGGATGCACCACGACGAATTCGGGAAGTTTTCCCGACAACATCATCTGTTCAAGCGAATTCTGAAGATGTCCGTAGCGTTCGACCGTCCAACTCGTCTCGTCATTATTCAGGCCGTGAAGGAAATAGAGGACGGGGTAGGTGCGGGAGGGGTCCTTGGCATACGAGGGAGGAAGGAAAACGCTGTAGCGCTCGGGCATCCCGATGCTTTGTGAATCAAAGGATTTGAATTCAATCGTGGCGACCGCCCGGAAGCGAAATGAGGCTGAGATCGGAACGGCGGCGCTCATCATTGAACTGCGCACGCACTGATTTGCCCAAAGTAAGAGAAATGGCGACAATGCCAAAAACGAAAAGAAGAAGAAAACGCCGCATTCGATCGAATTGAACCATTCACTCCTCCGTCATTCGAGATAGCCTATGATGGCCTTGCACATTTCATCGGTGGTTGCCTGCCCTTCCAGATCTCTCGTCACGGTTCTTCCCCCATATCGATCTCTATCCGGATGGCGCCATTGGGATCTGCCATCTTGAGATGGCGGATCATTCCTCGAATTGTATCAAGCACGATAATACGGGAGAAGCCGTGGCTCATGTCCAGGGAGACAGGAGTCCGGTTAACCTCGATTTGAACGGATTCTCCATCGAGTTCATATTTCAGAGCCTTGACGGGCTGTGGAATCTTGAGCGAATGGGCAATGCCTGCGCAGACGTTTCCAACAAATTTCCCGATAAAGTTTGTAAGGGGTGTTTCAATGCCGTTGCTATACATACGAATTCGCATAACTATGAATATTATCACAGCATCAGGCCGATACGGATTGTGTCAAAAACTGGTTTACAAATATATGCTTTGAAGGATACGGGTGAAAGCATCACAAGTGGGAGCCTGTCGGAGAATCGAAAAGCGGCGCGCCCCCTTTTGATTCTCCGACAGGCTCCTAGCCCTTA
>CAWIJZ010000016.1:0-65994 GCA_963836465.1 uncultured Nitrososphaerota archaeon | reverse complement strand
TTGCACAATCACAGTGGATAATCTAGGGATCTTGATTCGAGTGTGCTTGTATCGATGCTATCGATCCCTCGTGCATGTCCAGTGATGCTAGGGATTGGAGCAACTACAACGATGCTCTTGTGAGGAGGGGAGAGATCGGCATCGAGCCTTCCATGATTGAATCGTGGAAGAAAGAGCTGAAGAGAGAGAACAGGGGTAAGGTTGGTCTGCCGTACCGCTACCCAGAGTCATTCATCAAGCTGATAGCGTGCATGAGGTTGCTCTTCCACCTCCCGTACAGGCAAGCAGAGGGGTTCGTCCTCTCCCTCTCGAAGCACATCGAGGGCCTCGCCACCCCGGACTATTCGACGATGAACAGGAGGGTCAACGGGCTGAAGCTCGACCTCGATGATTCCCTCGTAAGGTCGAACGGCCCCGTCAGCATAGCCGTCGACTCGTCGGGAGTGAAGGTGCACAATGGAGGCGATTGGATAAGGAAGGTGTGGAAGGTCAAGAAGGGATATCTCAAGATCCACTTCGCCGTCAACATCAGGACGAAGCAGATCGTCTCGATGGACGTATCGTCGGAGAAGGTGCACGATGGAAGGCGGTTGAAGAGGCTTGTCAATAGAGCGAGAGAGAAGGTCAGGGTGAGGAGAGTCCTTGGGGATGGAGCGTACGACTCCAAGGCCAACTTCAACTTCCTGGCCCAGAATCACATCAAGCCGGTCATCAGGGTCAGGAACAATTCTGTACCCAAGAGCAAGGGAAGCATGGCGAGGAAGATGGCGGTGATAGAGCAGCAGGCGTTCAAGCCCAAATCATGGAGCAGGATACACCGATTTGGTTACAGGTGGAGGGTGGAGGGTGCATTCTCGGTCCTAAAGAGGGTGTTCGGAGAGTACGTATCTGCAAGGAAGTTTGTCGGTATGGCCAAAGAGATGCTGCTGAAGGCGACCATCTACAACGGATTCATCAAGGCGTTGGCGTAATAGGGACGGCGCACGCATACTCCTAGAGGAAGGGGCGTCAGGCGTTGGAATTGTGCAACGGAGCAGCTCGCTCCACTAGCTTAAGAAACTTTTCTTCATCGGTTTACCTTTTCGAAATGAGTTGGCCACTGAGGGCCCCCTATGTACCTATGATCAACGACGCGCAGTTCCACTACTGCGATTGGATGTGAGTTCCCTGCTACAACATCGACCATCATCCTATCAGCAAAAGATAGGTTAACCAACTTTTACCACCCCATCTAACGTTATTGTCAGAGTGGGGTATCTTGCATCATCCCTCTAACGATATCGTGAGATCAATCATTGAGTAACTTCGAGAAGGGATGGAATAAGCAGGACAAGGAGAGCTTCGCCAAGAAGACCAAGGAAACAATTCGCGGTCCGCAGCCACTGAAACCACAGATTCAGAAGGCGAGTAGTCAGCTGCAGCAGGAGGTTTCTCGCCTCGACGGCGCCCTGAGCAGGCTTAAGCAGAGGGAACAGTCCATTTTCAAGAAAACCGTGAACGCAGTACAGACTCACGATGAACAGACGAGCAAGGCGTATTCAAACGAGCTCGCCGAGATTAAGAAGATGACCAAGATAGTCACTCAGTCGAAGATCGCGCTCGAGCAAATCACAATGAGGCTTCAGACTGTAACGGACGTCGGAGACTTCGCAGCAACACTCTCGCCTGCAATCGGAGTCATCAGGACGGTCCGCTCGACACTCGGGCAGGCGATGCCTGAAGCCCAGACAGCACTCGGAGACATCGGAGCTCAGCTCAACTCTATCATGGTGGACGTCGGCCAGATTACTGGCATGAACTTCTACTCAGGAGAGACGAGCGAAGAGGCGGAGAAGATCATGGCCGAGGCGGCTGCAATCGCGGAGAAGAGGGTAAGCGAATCGTTCCCGGAGCTCCCCTCGGGGACGAATGAGTCAGTCTACAGCAGCGGTGGCTAGGGCTCAAAGAGGCCGTTTGGCCGACGTTCTTAATGTCGGGCCAGATGGCCTTTCAGCTGACTTGTTGAAGATGGTGCAGGTTTTAGGCCACGTACCACTTTATGCTACAGCCAAAGGGCTTGGTTTCCGGCCTGCGTAGCGCCCGTTCGGCCAGCAGGTCATCGAGAGCGTTTCTCAGGTCGTGCGTGGACACATTCATCGGTACCTTTGAATCGTCAATCCTTCCCCGGTAGCGTAGCTTCCGCTCCCCATCAAAGACAAAGACATGCGGCGTGCACACGGCACCGTAGGCAGAGACAACCTTCTGATCTTCGTCTCTTAGATAGGGAAAGTTGAAGCCCTTCTCCCTGGCCCTCTCGACCATCTTCGGATAGCTATCCTCCGGATAGGCCGTGGCGTCGTTTGAGTTGATAGCGACCACCTGAACCCCCTTGGGTCCATAGTCTCGCTGCAGGGCAATCATCCTGTCTTCGTATGCCACCACGTAGGGGCAGTGGTTGCAAGAGAAGATTATCACAAGAATCTTCTTGCCGTCGAAGGAATTCAACGAGTAGCGATTCCCGTCGGTACCGAGCAGCTCCCGGAACTCGGGCGCTTTTTCGCCAATCGCGAGCGTCTTCTGACTCAAATAGGTCGGTGCAGCGCGAGCAGCCGAATTATTAAATCCTGTGGCGCTGCGATTCTGTCAACCTGATAGGTGACAGACGACGCACTTATTATCACGTTTCCGAGGGAGAGAGCAAAAGGAGATGTCCTGGCTGTGAGATGCTCACTGAAACCGGAAGACGCAGATGACTATGATGAGATGCTGGATGATGCCAGCCCCCGCATAGCCACAACACTTTGGTGGGACTAAACGGTTAAGTGATTCCGATGGCCACGAACCGAGACTACGACGTCATAATCGCAGGCGGTGGAATGGCCGGACTGATAACAGCAGCCTCGATTCAGCATCATTCGAAGCAGGCCGCGCGGGTCTTGGTAGTTGACCGGAATCCTGAGGCCGAGGTTGGAAAGAAGACAAACAATGGTTGGACGTGCGGTGACGCAACTAGCAAGAACAGTCTCAACTTTCTGGAAAATAACATAGGCATAGGTTACGCGAGTCCCGAGCTCGAGCACCCGGTGAAGGGAGTCCTCGCATACTCGCCAGATCACAAGACGAAGATTCTCTTCGAGGGCGAGGGCTGGATCCTGAACAGGAAGCTGCTCTCCCGAAGGCAGAAAGCAGATGCCGAGAAGCTGGGTGTGGAATTCATGTGGGAGGCGGTGGCAGAGAGACTGGTCGCCGACGCTGGATTCATCACAGGGGTGACGGGACGAAGAGCCGACGGAAGCTCTTTCAAGATAAGTGCCAAATTGGTGGTGGATGCGACAGGCTCTTCGTCGGTGCTCAGGCGCTTCCTCCCTATTGAGAGCAAGATCGAGAGGGAGATAGACATGGACGACATCGAGGCCACAGGTAGATACATACTCGACTTCGATCCCGGAACACCCGACGAGAGTTATTTCACGCCTGACTACTGCTTGATCCATCTTGACCAATACATTGCACCTGCGGGATACGGCTGGGTCTTTCCGAAAGGGGAGTCGAGAGTCAACATCGGACTGGGTGTGTCGAAATCAGGCCTCGACCGGAGGAACAGGCGGTTCCAAAAAGCCGACAACCTTCAGACTCTAATCGACAGTTACGTGGCGAACAACCCAGTCATCAAGAACCCGCGCCAGCCGAGGGGCGAGGGGTATGACAACAACACCAAGGGTAACTGGCAGGTACCAGTGAGGAGGCAGAACGACTGCCTCGTTGCAAACGGCTTCGCAATAGTCGGTGATGCCGCTTGGATGCCAAGACCACTGGATGCAGGCGGCATCGGTCCGGCGATCTACTCGAGCGTGATCCTGGGAAAGGTTGTGGCCCATGCACTCCAAGCCAACGACACGAGCGAGGCGTCGCTATGGAGCTTCAACGCCGATTACATGACTACACACGGCTACCAGATGGCGAGCTTCGAGGTTCTCAGGAGGTATCTTCAGACTCTCACCAACGAGAAGATCAACTACGGAATGAAGCACTTTCTCTCGGAAGAGGATGTCCACTCAATCTCGCAGAGAAATCACCCGGAGTTCAACAGAGCGCAGCTCCTCAGCCCTCTGATGTGGTTGCTCGTCCTCGGCGAGCTTGAACTGGCCCGGGGTCTGAGGTTCACTGCTCGGAAGAGCCAGACCCTCGTCGCACACAATCTGAACTACCCCGACACCCCAAAGGGTTTCGATGCCTGGCACACCAAGCTTCTTGCCGAGCTGGCAGAGGCGAGCGCAAGGTTCAAACCCACTAAGGTAGCCGGGTAGTGCTGAGAAGATGCCACAACCTCGTTCTGCAAATCCACTTGACGACGAGATAGTTCGGGTCTATAAAGAGACGAGCCCATCTAGTGCCTACCTGCTGGGGTGGAATGAGTACGCAGGAAAGTTGTTCATCCCGAGCGAGGCCAGAATCAAGGCGGCCCTGGCGAAGGTGAGGGCGCTCAAGAGCAGAGCGCGGACAGATGTCCAAAAAAAGGTGCTCAACAGTATGGAGACGACACTGCTATTCGATGAACCCCAACCCGTCCTAGATGATGTAGTTGGTACAATCTTCGGCCACCTCACGAAAGAGGGACTGAACGTTGCGCACATGCAGTCCCTCCTCTCCGATGCCTATCTCGCCATCGAGGAGACCGCCCAGCGATTTACAAGAAGGGAAGTCCCAGCCGCTGTGAGGGCTCTCACTCTCTACAGGCTGAATGGAATAATCGAGATTCTTGACTCGGTGAAGAACGCCACCAAGGATGGTCGGTTGAAGGACGAGTGTGACAGGGTCAAGGAGAAGGCGAAGCAGTTCGTCGAGATGTTCAAGCTCGAAGGCTTCGGCGAAGGGACGTTCGACGACATAGAACGGGTCTTTAGAAAGTACAGATTCGAACTGGGCCGGGAGAAGTTCTATCCGGACGCCCTGAAGAACGCCTTGGACTACAACGAAACGCCCGAGGAGCTCGAGCAGAAGGCCCTCGCTTGGTTGGATGACGAGCTGCCAGATTCAGAGTGGTTGTCGAGCAGCTCGCCAAGGAGTATGATTGCGAACCCACGACCGAGGCGGTGGAGAAGTTCATCGTGGAAAGGAGTAAACTGTTGCCGAGCGACCTGGTGAAGACGACCAACAGCATCAGGAAAGTCGTGCAGGCCTTCGTCAATGAGCGAATAGTCAGAATCAACAGAAGGTACAAGACTACGGTAATAGAAACGCCTAGCTACCTCACAGGAACGCTACCCACTGGCGCCGCCTCGTTCTATGATACCTTCACGAAGAACCCGTTCCAGCTCTATTATGTTACGACAGATCCGAAGCGCGACCCTGCGAAGTCGATCGGGCAACTCCTGGACCTGCTCGTTCACGAGGAGTATGGCCACTGCGTTCATCACTCGAACAGCGCTCTCGGGTTTAGAGGGAAGGCCACCACGCTTGAGCTCCTGAACACGAGCCTCGAGGGTCCGATCACCGAGGGGCTCTCCTTCAACAGGGAGAGGGAGTTTCTCGAGGTTGTGAAGAACCTTGAGTCAAAGGAGAAGAAGAAGCTCAGCAAGGTCGAGAGAGCGTACGTAAGGCTGATGGAGAGGTGGGGGGGCCTCCACCTGGTCAACCTGGAGGTCGAGGAGGAGATAAGAAAGTGGAGGATCATAAGATTCCTCAGGGTCATCGGGGATGTCAGAGTAAACACGGGGAGGCAGGGACTACTCGAGTTCGTCGAATGGGCCAACGGGTACACGGGAGTCTCGAAGAGCACCGTCTTCTACCAGCTCTTCCCTGCCCACGAGGGAATGTTCCCAGGCTACGCCACCTGCTACGCAGTGGTCGGGGAAGAGATTCACGCCATCGAGGAGGGTATCAAGAACGAGAAGAAGAGGATAGCGTTCTCGACCTACCTAAGTTCCATAGGCTATCCTCCTAGAAGCGTCTATCGCAAGCGCCTAAGGGCCTACGCGAACAGCTAACAACCCATGGGACGGGCTGCATTCATCCGATAACGATGCAGCCTCAGCAACTGGGCCAGTTGGTTCCATGCCTCAGAAGATTGAAATATCCTATTCCTACAAAGCCACACTTGCGGGAGAACTCAGAGGAGTTTGCCGAAGCAGATAACCACCTTTGAAGGCTTCATCAAACACATACTTTGGTTGGTCTTCTGGGTGTTGCTGCTCCTTCTAATCTTGGGGATCCCCCTCTACTACGTCTTGTACACTGGTTTCGGGATCAACATCCTGGACTGCCTTGCCTTGGCAACGACCAAGCCCCAACAATTCATCCAGTTTCAGCTTAACCTGATCAGCACCGAACCCATTAAGAGCCTCATTCAGTGGACGGCATTCCCAGGCTTCACCTTCGTCGCCCTCTTCTCCACGATCCTGATGGGTTACCTCGAAAGGAAGATTACAGCCAAGATTCAGCTGAGGGTCGGTCCGCAGTACGCCGGCAAGTATGAGGGAGTCCTGCAGATGTTCGCAGACGTGTTCAAGCTTGTTTTCAAGGAGATATCCATCCCGGACACCGCTGACACTCCGATCTTCATAGCAGCACCGTTCGCACTCATGGGTGTGGCGGGTGCCCTGATAGCACTCATCCCCCTCGGACCGAACACCTACATGGCCAACCCATCCGTGGGGGTCATCTTCGTCTTCGGCATCCTAGCCTTCTCACCCATTATCGTTCTTCTGGCGGGCTGGGCGAGCAACAACAAGTACTCTCTGATTGGCGGACTGAGGGCACTTCACCAGATGGTCGCCTACGAAATTCCCATGCTACTCTCGCTCGTCGGCGTGGTATTGATGGCTGGGACTCTCAACGTGATTGGTGTCATCAACGCCCAGAGTGGAATTTGGTTCATTATTCTCCAGCCGCTCGGCGCCATAGTCTTCTTTATCGGCGCCCTCGCCGAGCTCGAGAGGATTCCTTTCGACATTCCAGAGGCGGACACGGAGCTCGTAGCGGGTTGGCAAACGGAATACACTGGAATGATGTACGGCATCTTCTTTCTCGCCAACTACATCACGATGTACGTGCTCGCGGCGCTATTTACCGCATTCTTCCTTGGTGGCTGGATGGGCATCGGGCCGATCCCTCCTGAGGTCTGGTTCCTCTCGAAGACGTTCATAGTAATGATCGTGATGATGCTGCCGCGAAGCGTGATGCCGAGGACGAGGATAGACCTGCTGCTTCGGGCTGGATGGGCCAGATTGATGCTCCTTGCTTTTCTCAACATCTTCATCGCTATGCTCCTCCTCTCGTTCGGGGTCGTGCATGGAGGAGGAATCTAGCCGATGGGCTTGGTCTCTTCTATCAAGGCGGGGGCAATCGCGATGTCGACAGGTGTCAGACACTTCTTCAAGCCGAGGATGACTCTGAAGTACCCCGAACAGAAGCTGGACCTGGAGGGACCAGGGTACCAGTTCGACGCCAAGAAGGGTGTCGGCCTGCCCGGGTTCAAAGGAAGACACGTCCTCTTCGAGAACAAATGCACCGGCTGCCAGCTGTGCGCGATAGCGTGTGACGGCGTCGCTGTTGCTATCGAGATGCAGGTCCTCTCGAGAAAGAAGGCCCAAAACAAGAAGGATCTCTGGCCCGCGGTTGACTACGGGCGATGCGTGTTTTGCGGTCTCTGTGTTGATGCATGCCCGTTCGATGCGCTATACATGACAAACGACTATGAACTGTCGGCCTACGACAGGGCCGCCCTGAAGTTCACTCCCGATATGCTCATGGTGCCTCCGAAAATCGTTGACCAGAAGTACAAGGTGAAGGTGGACCCAGAAAGGGGTGAGGTCACACAACATGGCTGACGTCATATTCCTCGGCATAATGATCGTCACAGTCGGTGGGGCCATCATGGCGCTAGAGGCGCGTGACATAGTCTATGGCGCTGTAGCGCTGGCGGCCAGCTTCTTTGGAGTCGCATGCTTCTTCTTCCTGCTCGATGCTCCGTTCGTCGCTGTCTTCCAGCTGACTGTCTATGTCGGTGCCGTGGCAGTCCTTATTCTCTTCACTGTGATGCTCGTACGAGAGGGCAGATGGCTGAAGGATGCGCCATTCACCGCCATGACTCTCGTTGGCATTCTTACCGCCGCCGGCCTGGCGATCTCTCTGGTTCTGAGCTTCGTGGCCTCAGAATACTTCACCGCCGCAGAGCAGGCCACCGCCCCTGACTTCGTGCAAATAGGGAAGTTCATCAGCACCACATTCTCTCCAGCTCTCCAGATTCTCGCGCTGGTGCTCGCTTCCGCAGTCCTTGGGGCAATATTTCTCGCGAGGGTTGAAAGACAGGAGGCTACGCGATGAACAGCCTTGTTGACTTTCTCACGGTGTCAGCCATCCTCTTCGCAATCGGAATCTACGGATTGATAACCAAGAAGAACGCCATGCGACTGATCTTTGCAGTGGAGATAATGATCAACGCTGCCAATATCAATTTCATCGCGTTCAACAGGTTCCTATGGCCAACGGCGCTCGGTCAGACGGTGGTGCTCTTCTCAATCGCCCTTGCGGCGGCAGAGGCCGCAGTAATACTCGCTATCGTAGTAGTAGCCTACAGGCTTCACGATGACATCGATGTCAGCGAGCTGAAGACACTCGGAGGATGACCCAAAGATCGTGGAGACACTCCAAGCATACAAGTTGCTCGGCAGGCCCCCTTGCCCTCGCCACCCGGTAGAAGACGGGTGCCGTCACAACAACAGTGAGTGAGTGGCAATGACTGTACCATACGTTCTACTGCAGGTCATACTCGTCCCTCTGTTTACCTCGCTGATAGTCTTCGCGCTCGGTGGCAGGCTCGGAAGGAGGGTCGGTTGGATAGCATTCGCATCGCTCCTGTACACGGCCGTCCTTCTTCTTATGGTGGGAGTCGACCTCTTCAACGGGGCGCCGCGAGTTCAGGAGTCCTACGTCTGGGCACCGATTGCCGGCCTCAAGTTCGGGTTCCTTGCCGATAGCCTCAGCCTCCCGGTCGCTTTGGTCATGACGCTTGTCTGTGCCGGGACTTCCGTCTACTCGATGGGCTACATGCGGCACCGCCTCGAGGCGATGTTCGGGGAGGAGAGAAAACAGCAGTACTCCCTCTACTACGTCAACTTCATGCTCCTGTCGCTCGGACTGATAGGGGTCGCGCTCTCTACAAACCTGATTGAGCTCTACCTCTTCGTGGAGCTGATGCTCATCCCTTCGTTCTTCCTCATGAGCCTCTTTGGGTACGTCGACCGCGAGAGAATAGCGGTCATGTACTTCATCTGGAACCATCTCGGGGCTTTTCTCTTCCTCGTGGGAATACTCCTAGTGTTTGTAACGACCGGAAGTTTTGACATAAGCACTCTCTCCACGCTGCAGCCGAGCACGATTGGCTACTGGATTGTCGGCCTCATCCTCGTCGGCTGGCTCGTGAAGATGGCGATCTTCGGCCTCCACATGTGGCTCCCCTACGCGCACGCTGAGCATCCAACCTCCTTCGCCCCCATCATGGCGACCATCGTCGGTGTTGGGAACTACGTTCTAGTCAGACTTTTGGTCGAATCCATGCCCACACTCTTCAGACCGTTCGCCCTACCCCTGATGGTGATGGCACTGATCACAATGTTCTACGGTGGTGCCGTTACCCTGATTCAGGACGACGTGAAGTACCTCTTCGCTTGGTCCACAATCGCGCAGAACGCCTACTCTCTTCTGGGAATCGGCAGCCTCACTGTATTAGGCGTTTCTGGAGGTGTGTACTACTTCCTTAGCCACATAATTGGGAAGTGCATCCTCTTCTCGGTTGCGGGTATGGTTCTCTCTCAGACTGGAATAAGGGACATCAGGAAGATGGGGGGTCTGGCGAGCAAGATGCCAATAACGGCAACCCTCGCGGTGATTGGTTCCCTCATCCTCTCGGCTGTTCCTCCACTTAGTGGCTTTCAGGCAGAATGGATCATGTTCACCGGGATCTTCTTACAGGGGGTCAACGGCACAGCCGTGAACTTCACAATAGCATTCCTTGGGATAATCGCTACCCTCCTCACTGTCGGATACACGTTCTGGCCTCTAAGGCGGATATTCTTTGGCAAGCTTCCGGACGCGCTGCAGAACGTGCATGAAGCTCCGCTGATCATGGTCGCGCCTCTCCTGGCTCTTGCGGTCATCTCCATCCTGATTGGGATCTACCCTGAGATGATTACCAAACTGCTCATCGGCTATGCACGCACGCTCCCGCTCGGAGGTCACTAGGGTTGACAGTCGCGATTCCATCATACTACATCTGGATGGTCTTCATTCTCCCCTACGTAGGGGCGCTGCTCATGCCGCTCCTGTCGCGAACCAAGAACATGAAGAGCTACGTCGCGGTGCTCTTCTCCCTCCTTTCAGCCGTCTTCGCACTCCTTCTGTTGATCCCATACCTCCAGAATCAAAGCATCTCGGTCTACAATTCGGTCATACCCACCTCGGTTCCTTGGATTCCAGAACTCGGGATCAACGTTGGAGTCCTCTCAGACCCCTACACTATCATCATAGCGAACGTGGTTGCCTGGGTGAGCTTCCTCATCATGGTGTACAGCCTGGACTACATGAAGGGGGACCCAGGGATCGCGAGGTACTGGTTCTTCATGAATTTCTTCCTGGGAAGCATGCAGCTGATAGTGCTGTCGGACAATCTCCTGTCGCTCTTCGTGGGGTGGGAGGGTGTAGGGCTGTGTAGCTACGCGCTGATCAGCTATTACTTCAGGGACAGGGTGGAAGACTGGGTCGGAACGCCGGGCAGCGTGGCGTTGGGCCAGGAGCAGGCCTACCCACCGTCGCACGCTGGCATGAAGGCGTTCGTCATGACGAGAATAGGAGACGTTGCCATGCTCGCGGGAATGCTTCTGGTCTTCCTTTATGCTGGCACCTTCAACTTCCACCAGCTCGCCAACTCGACGCAGTGGGCCACATCGCTGTCGAGCGCGGGCCTCCTTATGCCTGTGGCTCTACTCCTCTTCGGTGGAGCCGTTGGAAAGTCGGCCCAGTTTCCGCTTCAGGAGTGGCTCCCAGACGCGATGGCTGGTCCGGCCCCCGTCTCCGCGTTGATACACGCTGCCACCATGGTCAAAGCAGGCGTTGTGTTGGTGGCCAGGATTGGTCCTATCTTCTACTTTGTGCTCGCAGCGAATCCGGCGCTCATCCAACCATTCTTCTTGACCGTGGCGTGGATCGGGGCCTTCACCGCCTTCCTGGCTGCCACCCAAGCGATGGTGGGTTTTGAGCTGAAGAAGATCCTCGCATACTCGACGGTTTCACAGATTGGTTACATGATGATGGCGCTGGGGCTGACAGCACTTTCCCCCGACTTCGCGCAGGGCCTCTCCGCGAGCCTCTTCCAACTGATGAGCCACGCCATCTTCAAGGCCTGTCTCTTCATGGCCGCAGGTGCTCTGATCCACGTCGCCCACTCCAAATACATCAACGAAATGGGAGGGATGAGGACAAACCTCAGGCTCACCTTCGCCGTGTTCCTGATTGCTGTCGCGTCACTGTCTGGCATTCCGCCGCTCAGTGGGTTCTGGAGCAAGGACGCGGTGCTCGCGACAGCCTGGGACTCCGGCCAGTTGCGCTCTTTTTCGTGGGTGCCGCCACCGCTGGGTTGACCGCCTTCTACTCCTTCAGGATGCTCGGAATCGTGTTCTTTGGAAAGAAGAGCGAGCATTTGGAGGAGAGCGAAAGGGAAGGTCACCATGTGCACGAGGTCGGACCTCTAGGATGGATCCCCTACACGATTCTCGGCATCGGAACAGTCGCACTGGGGGTTCTCGCTCCTATCCTGAACATTGATGGGTTCCTCGAATCGGCAGCAAGGACCTATCTCTCGGAGCTAGTGCCCAGCACGCAGCTAGTACACCTCAGCACGGCCACCGCCTCAGGATTCGAGGCCGTTCCCGCAGGGATTGCCTTTGGGTTCGTGCTAGTTGGGTTACTGGCAGCCTGGATGATCTACGTCTCGGGGAGATACTCGCCTACTCGTTTCGTCGGCCAATCGGGGTTCATGCACGGCCTGTACAAGTTTCTGGAGAACAGGTGGTACCTCAACGCCGTCTACTACAGGGTCTTTGTGAACCCGCCGATCGTCTTCTCGAGATGGGTGCAGATGTACTTCGAGATAGGGGGCATAGAGAAGGTCAACGCCGCTGGAGCGGGACTCATCCTGCTCGCCTCTCGTGCCGGCAACTGGGTAGACATCCACATTGTCGACGGAGTCGCTAACGGGATATCGAGCACTGGCCAGTCCTTGTCCCGGGGTGTCCGGAGGATGCAGACCGGAGTCACAGAGCAGTACATCCTCGTCCTCTCCCTCGGTCTCCTCCTGCTTCTCGTGGGGTTCGTGCTCGTTACTGGAGTGTATCGCATTTGAGCTACGTTCTCTCTCTGCTGATAGTAGTCCCGCTCCTGGGTTCCATAGCCACGTATCTTGCTGGGAGGTGGGACAGACGAGGCGCCATTTACACATCTTTGGGCGTCAGCCTCATCACACTTGCGCTGATCCTCTACGTCTACGCTGCTGTGTACGCGAACCCCCCAGCCCTTGGAGCCTACGCGCTCACTGAGAAGTACACCTGGTTTAGCGGGGTTCGTTCGCGATAAACTACTTCCTCGGAGTGGACGGTCTCGGTGCGCCGCTCATGCTTGTCTCTGCGATTCTGACCACTCTTGTGGTGCTCGGGTCGAGAAGCCACATTGCACACCACGAGGCCGAATACTATGCTCTCCTCCTCATCTTCGAGGGATCGATCATGGGCGTCTTCAGCTCCCTCAATCTCATCCTGTTCTACATCTTCTGGGAGCTCGTCCTGATACCCATGTTCTTCTTCATCGGCGTCTGGGGCGGAGAAAGGAGAAAGTACGCCGCGATGAAGTTCATCATGTTCACATTCGTCGGAAGCACAATCATGCTCTTGGGCTTCCTGGCGGTCTACCTCGGAGTGAGCCCGCACACCTTTGACATTCCGGACCTCTCGGGAAGAATACCCGTCGCCCTCCAGTACCTCCCTCTCGCAGCCACATTCATCGGGTTCGGTGTGAAGCTGCCGGTCTTTCCATTCCACACGTGGCTTCCAGACGCACACGTTCAAGCTCCTGCTCCGATCAGTGTGCTGCTCGCCGGAGTCCTACTGAAGATGGGTGGTTATGGATTCATAAGAATAAGCATTGGACTCTTCCCTCAGGCCGCGCTTCAATACGCGTGGGTCTTCATGCTCATCGGCATTGTCACCATGTTCTACGGGGCGATTCTGGCACTCCTAGCGAAGGACCTGAAGAGAATGATAGCGCTGACGAGCATAAACCACATGGGTTTCGTTCTCTTCGGGGCGTTTGCCACTCTGGTCTCTGGGAATATCCTCGGAGTGCAGGGGGCCATATTCCAGATGTTCACTCACGCCCTTGCCATCGGCTCGCTCTTCATGCTCTCGGGCTACATACACGAGCAGGCTGGAACGAGAGATGTCACCGTCCTCAAGGGAATGAAGACAACAATGCCGCGCACCGCCGTTCTTCTGGTTCTCGGGAGCGGCGCGGCGATGGCCATGCCTCCGTTCGCGAGCTTCCTCGCCGAGCTGATGGTGATATCAGCAGGCATCTCGGCCTACTGGATCACTGCAGTAACAATTCTGGTGCCAGTCATAACGAGTGGATATTTCTTGTGGATGATTAAGAGGTGCGTCCTCTCGCCCGCAAACAAGGGTGCGGAGGTGCACGACGTGCACGGGGTCGACCTCTTCGCCCTCTCGCTCTACTTTGTCCCCCTCATCATTCTGATAGTCTTCTCCACCTTGATCATCAACCCATCCACTCCGGTTGCTCAGTGGATTGTTCACCTGCGAGGCGCATAGAGCATGCAGCTTCTTACACTCTCAGTCATAGTCCTGGCGGGCTCTTCGCTGGGACTGCCCTTTCTCCAGTTCGTAGGGAGGCAGAGAGGGAGACTGGCTGCATACGTCCTCATTACTGCGCTGGTCACGGCTCTCCTCGCTGTCGGGTTCAACAGCATATCGCCACAGCAGGACACACTCTTCACGGGGCTACTCACGTCTGACAGACTCGGCGGGTTCTTCGCGATCGTCACCCTCACCATAACGCTATTCGTGGCCATCGCTTCGGTAGACTACATTCAGGAGAAGACCAACGCACCGACCTACTACTCGCTCCTCTCGTTCACCGCGCTCGGCATGCTGCTCCTCTGCTACTCTGCTGATCTACTGATGCTCTTCATTGCGTGGGAACTCATGAGCCTTCCGACCTACGTTCTCGCCGGGTTCGAGAAGAAGCGGGCGCAGTCCAACGAGGCAGCGGTGAAGTACGCGGTAATCGGGGCGCTCTCCTCAGCGATACTCCTCTACGCCATCAGCCTGGCGTACGGAGTGGCCGGAACAACGCAGATCGCCGGTGTAGTCCAGCGGATGTCTGCCGAGGCCTTCAATCCGGTTACCAGCCTGGCGGTAATTCTCTTCATCGTGGGGTTTGGATTCAAGATGTCGATAGTACCTTTCCACATGTGGATTCCCGATGCCTACGAGGGGGCCCCGACGACTGTCAGCACGCTATTGGCTGCAGCGACCAAGAAAGCGGGTTTCATCGCAGCGATTCGGGTGTTGCTGGCAGTGGCCACCGTCTACGTCGTAACGCAGAACCCACTCTTCAGCACAGCGAACGTGTTCGCTGTGCTCGCCGTCGTCACCATGACCCTCGGGAACGTCGCCGCCCTCACCCAGAAGAGCATCACGAGACTGCTGGCCTACTCTAGCATTGCACAGGCTGGGTACATGCTTATCGGGTTCGTCATATTCTCATACAGCCAGCAGACGGGAACCTATACGGCCGAGGCCGCCTTGGGGTTGACTGGGACCATCTTTCACGTGCTCAACCACGCAGTGATGACGGGGGCCGCGTTTCTCGCAGCTGCAGTCGTGTTGCTCAAGCTGAAGCGGGCCGACCTCGGAATCTTCAACGGGCTGGGGAAGAGAATGCCCCTCGCAGCTTTCTCGATGACGGTCGCCCTTCTCGGCCTCGCAGGCGTTCCTCCGCTCAGCGGTTTCTGGAGCAAGCTGCTCCTCTTCACATCGGTGATCAACGGCCCGTTTGCCTGGCTTGCTGTAGCTGGAATCCTAAATAGTGCGTTCAGCCTCGGCTATTACGCCTGGATAGTCAAGCGGGTGTACATGGATGAGCCCGATACCAGTGAGAAGGTGCAGGAACCGCTTTCATTTGTTCTCGTGCTGGCCATCTGTGTCGCCATCATAGTGGGCTTCGGACTCTTCCCCGGCCCAGCGATATCTTTCGCCGGCCAAGCTGCGTCGTCTGTCTTTCCCCACTGAAACGGACTAGAAGCTCCTCTGAACTGAGAAGTCGGTGAGCTCTTCCAGAAGTTTCGTCGCGGTGCTCTCCGGTAGGATCGCGAGATGCTGTTTCGCTCTGCTGGCATACAGCTGCGAAAGCATCTTCAACTGAGCGATGACAGTCTGATCGTCGTCGACCTTCCTGAGCCCCGTCGTGATCTTGTCCTGCCTCCCCCAGTCGAGCTGATCGTCATGAATCTGATAGGCCATCCCAATGTACTTGCCGAAGTTCGAGAGGGCGTCGATCTGTTCGTTAGTGCCCTTGGCAATCAGTGCGCCCAGTCTCGCCGCCGCGTGGAAGAGTGAGGCCGTCTTGTTGAAGACTATTTCGTCGTACTCGTCCCAGGTCAGCTTGTAAATCGACGGGTCGATTGTAACCTCGGCGTACTCTCCCTGGCTCATGCTGAGGGCAGCGTTGCTCAGGGTGCTCAGGACCCTTTTGTCTTGGTAGCGAGCGGCGATCGCCAGAATCATCGAAAAGACGAAGTCAGCCGTCAGCAGGGAAGCGCTGTAGCCGTACTTGATGTGGAAGGCAACCTTTCCTCTGCGCACACTCTCCTGATCGATGATGTCGTCGTGGATTATTGATTCCGCGTGCAGAAGCTCCACCGCTACAGCCGCATCGAGGAGGTTGTCGTCTTCGAAGGCGAGCGTCTCGGCTGAGAGGAGCAGTATGAGGGGCCTTATCCTCTTTCCCCCTGCGAGAGCGTAGACTATGGGGTCGTAGAATCGCGTATTCGAGTATCTCTCAAGCTCTCTGGTGACAGCGCCGTCTATCTTCTCGATGTAAATCTTCGTCTTTGGTACCCACGCGTCGAGAAACGCGACATCTTTCTCGCCCAACGAGATACTCCTTTCACAGTCGAGATTTTCTGACATATATAATCGTTCGGAGTGATGCGCACCAATGCTGCGTTGCGGCGTGCACGAGTTCTTGTCTTGAGCGAGCTTGAGGTACCCTCAAGTGACGCGTTGACGCTCGCCTTTAACGAGCTCGGTGAGTGGTGCTTTGTGACTCTCGACGCGGACAAAAACCCCTAAATCAAGACTTTGCAAGGGAAGCAGAGTGCCCCGGTAGTATAGAGCAGAAGAGCGTACAGCCCGGTCAAACAACTCAAGTGTGTCGAGAGTATGCCGGCCTTTCGAGTCGGCGACGCGGGTCCGAATCCCGCCCGGGGCAAACCTCCTTACCATGTCTAATCCCCTTTTACATGCTGGAATGGACGACGACGTTTACGACTATGACTATGCCCTGGCCAACGGGCTCAAGCTCCTGGAGAGTCAGGTCCCAGAGAAGGACAGAGCGCTGATCAAGAGGCTCATCGAGCACCTGAAAGCCCAGGGAGTCTCAACGGGGAGGCTGGCGAAGTATATCTTCCACTTGAAGACGATCAGGCTCAACCTCGGTTGCGACTTTGAGGACGCGAAGAGGGAAGACATCGAGAAACTGATGGTCTATCTGAGAAGTAAGGGCTACTCTGCGTGGACCCTGGCGGATTACATTATGGTCTTGAAACGGTTCTTCAAGTTCGTCCGGTCTGGGAATGTGGATAAGGACACGCCCTTCCCCGAAGAGGTGAGGTGGCTCAAGAAGACGATGAAAGCAAACGAGGTGAAGAAGCCGGAATTCCTGACACCCGCTGAGGTGGAGGCCATGATCTCGGGAGGGGCAGACAGCCTCAGAGATAAAGCCATGATCTCGGTGGGGTTCGAAGCTGGGTTGAGGGCTTCCGAACTGCTGAGCCTCAACGTCGGCAGCGTCGCCTTCGATGGCATGGGCGCGAAGATAAGGATCAATGGTAAGACGGGCGAGAGGATAGTGAGGCTGATATCGAGTGCGTCCCTTCTGAGCAGGTACCTCGAAACCTACCGATTCAGGGACAGGCCAGAGATGCCATTGTGGGCGAGCGAAGCTCGAAACCACTTCGATTCTCGAATCGAGTGGGAGAGCTGGAACAGGAGGCTCAAGCAGATAGCAGGGAAGGCGGGTGTCACCGGGAAGAGAATCCATAACCATCTCCTAAGACACGGTTCAGCGACCGAAGCCGCGAAGTATCTCAGCGACAGCGAGCTAAAAATCAGGTTTGGGTGGACGATGGGGAGCAAGATGCCAGCCGTGTATGTCCATCTGTCCGGTGCTGACCTCGACGGCAAACTTCAAGCGCTCTATTCTGGCCGAAAGACAGAACCTCAAAAGCCCGAGTTCTTCCCCGTAACTTGCCCGCGGTGCTCTGAGCGAAACTCGCCGGGGATAAAATACTGCGGCAGGTGTGGCACACCCCTAGACCAGAAGGAGCTCACAAAGTCCAGCGTCGAGATCGAGGAGATGAAGGTCGAGATGGCCGAGATCAGGAAGATGCTTGAGATAGCACTTTCTCAGCCTTCGCAAGCACAGCGAGGATCCGTTCCACTTCCGACCGCTTGAGCCGTACCATCTCTTCTCCTTCACTCACTGGTTTATGCCCCCACTGGATAAAACCGACTTCCCTTCGCGGTCATTTTGCACACCTTTCGACATGCCGGGTGTTGCGTCGTTGCGGTGTTGCAACTGCCGTCGGAGCGTCGGATAGAGAAGGCTGAGCTTGTCAAGCACCTTCAGGACGGTCTGGTCGGCGAGTTCCTTCGGGTTGGTCAACAATGGATTATCAATCCTGAACGACCTGATTTCGTCACTCGCCAGCTTTGAAGCCATGTCGCTCACCACGTCGTCAGGGTAGAGTTCCTTCAGGACTTGCAGCAGCTTCGAGCGGATGGACTTCAGGAGCGGGTCCTGCCTGGGTTCGGCCAGGTGCGCGAGGCTCGCAGCATGGGTCCTCAGAAGCGCCGGCGACAGCTTCTCGCTCTGGTACATCATTCGGGCCAGCCTGGCGTAATTGCTTGTGGACATGTGGCCGCCCAGCCCATGGTCAGGAAGGACCCTGTGGACCGGACTCGTAGCGTCAAAGTCCAACTCGACGCGCTGAGATTGGCCGTCGACCGTGAACCCGCAGGCGTGGCAAGCCGCAGAGTAGAAGACCGGGGCGAAGCAGATCGGACAAAGCCTGCCGAAGTCTTTTTTCCGCCTCAGGCGCGTCGAGAGCAGCCTGGCATACGCATATGATACGTGCAACTCGGCACTCGCGTCTCTCAGTGTTGCCGAAGGGTGGAAGAACAGGAAGGACCACAGGCGGTGCTGAGTGTGCGCCCGACACTTACAGGGACGGTCAAAGTATGTCGTTTCGGGATATGCGAGGGTCATGGCTGACGGACCTCCGCCCCTCCTCCTGTTGATGTACTCCCGTCCCCCTTGGAAAGGGAATCCGTCTTACAGAAGTGCTTCCCCTCAGAACCGGATGCTTCACTTGAAGCGATTGGAGGCTTTTGGTTCACGGTCGTTTCGGACGTTTCGGACATTCGGACGCCTTGTGTGACAGGCACCTCCTGCTGTAGTGACCCTGCAGGGTCCAGATTCCCGGAGGGTGTGTCTCCCTTGGCGTCCGTTTGTCCGATTTGTCCGATTTGTCCGATTTGTCCGTAAGTCCCCAGAGGTACGATCTCGTTGATTGGCTCACTATCACGCAGGATTACTTTCCAGGAGCCGACATCGTCCTTCACGATGTCAATACCAAAGTGTTTCACGATTAGGTCGAGGGTCTGTGCAGGGTTCTTCAGACGATTAAGGGGCCTGATACACTCCTTGAGCGTGGGGTATGCTTCTTTGTTCTTAGGCTCATAGGGAATCAACTGAAGCAGGATCATTTGTTCTGCTGGTTTCGAGCGTCGCCACAGCTCTACCGCTGAGATTATCTCCTTCAGGTAGTCGGACAAACCGGAGAAAAGCGTGCTCCTCTGCGCCGCCATTTCTTTCGCATATTCCTTGCTCAGCACTCCGATCGAATTGAGATTGAGTTCTACGTAGGACTTCAAATAGCCTTCGGCGTCCTCAAGCATTTGGGTCGGGTCACTCTTGTCGAGAGCGATATCCTTCAGGTGGTCAGCCATTGCAGCGTATAGTGCAGCTCCCCTGATTCGACTATGTGCCCCGCTCCCATGCTCTTCGACAAAGGTTCGTACAGTATCGTCCTGAACGTGCTCCATGAGTCCTTCGAGCGCACCCGCATACCCTTCTATCGGTTGGTTCAGCCAATCCCACACTGGTTTGCTATGGACAAGTGTTTGGATTCTGTCCCATGCAAACTCCTCGACAGCGCGGAAGAGGGCGACGGCCTGATGCCATTCCTCTATAGTCGTCGGATGCGGCTTCTTTGTTACCTTCTTGAACTGGCTTCCGTAGAGGATTATTGCAAATCGCCGCCCGATTGCTGGGTTGAATGAAATATGATCGAGGAGCGCGGCGAAGCTCTTTTCTGGGTTCGACGCCTCTGCGTATGTGTTCGCAAGTAGGGCGATTATGGAAGACGTCTGCACTCTGAATTTGGTGGCGCCCCCGATCACGTAATCCCACCCTCGTTCCAGGGCGTTGAACATGAACCGCATGATCTGCGGTGCTGATTGGGATTCGATTTGGTCGATGCCGGTTGGTAGCTCGGAACCATCCAGCACCCCAGGAAACACCTCCTTCGGTGATTTTGCGAATCCAAGAAACGCTGACGCAGTCGCTTTGCCCAGATTCTCGCCAACCATGTCGTAGAAGGTGCTCTTTGTTGTCCCGCCGTTCGTGACTTCCATTGAATGCGGGTTAATCAACGGTGAAATCCCTCTGAACAGATGGGCGCGGTGGACCAGTCTTAGTGCGGGGTCCTTTTCATCCGTCTTGAAGCCGACCAGCTCGTCGACGAACTTGGGCCAATCAATTGGCTTCAGCGATTCCACCTCCTTCAGACGTGCAATCGGTGTAACAAGGATCCCCGTTGCGAAGTACGCAGTGCTGTCGATGTACCTTCCTATATCGTCCTGCTTCACTTCACACCCCCACTCTTGGCCAACTCGGAAGACCTGGTATCCAACAACTTTCTTCAATTCCTCCAGCACCGCAGTGTTTTCCGGGGTATCGGTTAAGAGGGAGAGACACAGCTCCAGCTTGGCTGGGCTCACATGCCCATCACGGTCGACGATGAGCCAATCCGGGAAATGCCTTTCGGAGCGGGCGAGCCAGACCGAGTAGAGTTTCCTCGGTTTCTCGACTTCGGAATGAACTGCACCAGGAGATACCTTGGTGTACAAATGCACGATGCGGAAAAGCGGAACTATTTTTCGCAGCGGATTGTTGTTGCTCATGTGCCTCGCCTCCCCTCGTAAATCCGAAGCTGCGCCTTGACGAGCCCTTCCTTCCGGGCTTTGCCGATGATTTTCCGCCACTGCTCCTTCGAGGGCTTCTCCCCGCACGAGATAATCGAGTACTTGATGCCAAGCAGGTGGAGGGCGTTTCCAGTAAAGCTGTGTCTCCAACACCGCCATGTCTGATCGTTCGCGTTGATCATGAAATTGCAACCAGTGGAGGACTCGTGGAATGGGTGAGGCACGCGCTTTCCCGGTCTGACGTTGACGATGGCGGTGACCGGGATGTTGAGGTCGCCGACAACTTCCGCTTTGTCGTCGTTGGCACGCTGCTCTGCTCGCGGGGCAGTAGGTCCTTCACCCACCACAGGAGACTCTCTACGTCGATGGCCGCAAGCTCGCAGTGACCTTCGAACACTCTCCCTGTCATTGTGAAGTACCGACCGTGATCGTAAATCTCGATGCCTGCTTCTCCCGGCATATCGATCCTGTTCGGAAGCCAAGCCGGCTTGGCTCCTGTCCCTATGATGTGTAGGCCTGAGCCCGACGGGGACCCTTCGGTGTACGACGACGCGTCGGCGACTACGGCCCGTGCCCAGGCGACGGGTTCACCCTCAACAAGAACGTGATCGAGATCGATCCCGACGATGCCGTCCTCCTTTACGAACACAAACCCGATCTTGTCGAACTCGTTCACTGACTGAAGACTCGTCCAAGTAGTGGGATCGGTCGTCGACGCAAGGGCACCTGCCATGGTAATCGGCACCTTTGTTTTCTTGCCGTTCACCGAGTGGTACTCCCACCGGACCCACCGCGGAAGTGCAGCGAGCGCTGCGGGGATGCCTTCGAAAAGGCTTTTGTTACTCAAGGCGAGGCACCTCGCTGGCAAGCACGAGTTGTCGCGTCGTCGTCGGTGGAGGCGGGGCTGGCGTCAGCCCCGCTTTCTTTCTTTTCTTGTAGAGATTTTCGTTCTAGCTTCTCGGTGGCAGCTTCCTTAACGAATTTTGATTTCGACTTATGCCGTCTCGCATGCTCCTGAAGATTGCTCTCGGCTTGCGCTTCGTAGAGAGAGGTGATCCGCTTCCCGCAGACCGGACACTCCCTCACGATGACGGTCGGTTCTTCAGTAATCAATACCAGCCCTACCGGTAGCCTTATGGGTATAGTTGTTATACCATGGGGTTATACTATGCGCAACCCAGCGAAAGACAAGATGCCCTGGCCGCCGCCGAGCGGGCCCGAGCCAATAGGTGAACGCCAGGCAAGGATCCTTCACTTCCTCCAGAAGGAGCGCCACAAGAACGAGATAGACCGTTACTGCACCGGCGAGAAGATTTCTTCTCGAATGACGACCTTCGAGCTCTTGGAATCCTTCGAAGAACAGCACTGGGTGATCAAAGAAAAGAAGGGAAGGCAGCTGGTCTATCGTCTCAGCGATCACGGAACTGAGGAGTTGAAACGCTTCATGGCCTTCAGAGAAGGAAAGCTGACGGATTTGGTCCCCATAGGCCCGGTAGAGATATTTTCCAAGTATGCTGGCAAGGATGGAACTGGCGGCCTTTTGGCTGAAGAAATGAGAAAGAAGTTTAACGAGTTGTTCAGCGACCCTAAGCGAGCTGAAGAACTGCTACGGGTCTTCTATTCGATATCGACGGCCTACGCCTTCGGCCTTCAAGGGGAAGACATCAACTCAAACTATGGCGGCTTCACGTCAGACGGACGCTTCGTCCATGCGACTCTCTACGGGAGGAAGGAAAGTCTCGAGCTTAGAGAGCTATTCAACTCCGGGCACTTCGAAAAAGAGAAGGAAGGAGCTCATATCGCGGATTTGCTGTCGGTCATCGGCCTTTACGGATTGGAAAGCCAATTCCAAGGGCATCAAAGAGAGAACTTCATTTCCCATGCGCTCGCTTCGTTCTTCGTCCTGGCGACTGATGAAGAAAAAATCTTTGCGCACCATCCTTCGCAATTGGACAAGGAAACTCTCGCTCGAATTAAGAAATCGTTCATAACGAATATAGAATCGATCGAGCAAAACATGGAACGTATCGGGCAAGAAGTTGAACACGCTCGTATCAAAGCCGCCGCTAAGGTAGCCCCCAAAGTAGAGCCATCTGACGCCGCCTGACGGTTTGTCCATCAAATCGGAAGTAGTGGACATGGCCGCCTCACGATTTCACGATCAAAGCAACGGTCAGAGCCAAGGGTAAGGACGGCGTGAAGGGCAAACTTCACCACTTCACCACTGCTAACGATTCATTCACACTTTTCCGATTTAAGAGGTCTGGGGTCTAGGACATGAGATTCACACGTAAGATGATGGCAAAACTTCAAGCGTCAGAAGGCCCTAAGCTCTCTTGGGGAGATTTTCCCGGCCTAGGATACATACCAAAGAAAGCGAAAAATGATTTTCTTACAACACATTCAGATTGTAGTCTCTTGGGTCTGATTGCAATTCCAAACAACTCGAACCAAAGAGAGAGCGGAGAACTGAGAGAATGAGCAAGCGGCTAAGAGCTTATCCGAAAAGTGTCATTTTTTGGCCTTTCTTTCCGCTCTTCCCATCTCTACTCTGACTTTTCCTTCAGCTTGTTCAATCTTACCCTTGAGCTGTTCCGTTTTGTTGTTCGTCATTTTACCTACCTCTTCACGAACTTTGCCTTTTGCTTGTTTGCCTCTTCCCTTTATTTCCTCTTTGCTCATATGAAACACAGATTCTTCGAGCTTAATAAGCAAATGGATTGCATTGATTCTGATTCCCGGACATCCCTGAAGCTTCAATTGACCATGAATCCGTTCGGTCGAGTTTCCTAATGTGGCCTTCTGTTCACTTGACCAGTTCTACCGATGGTGAAAGACGATTTTTCTTGAAACGCTTACGAACGAATGATTCGAGCAGGATTGTCCCAGAATGTTCCTTCGTAAAACTGCCGACAAAACTGAAGTTTGCTCTAGGCTATTATTGCGAAACGATAATGGTAATATTTAATAGCAAATATCTGTTCGGGTTCATGAACAGAATGGCCAAAAGCGCAGGGAAATGGAAAGCGGACGCAGACCGAGCCGTCAGGGACATGCAAAAGGACTTTGAGAAAAGAATTGATACGATTAGGACCGAGCTCAAGGAAAGGGGACCTGAAGCAGTTGAAACAGTTGAGAATTCGCTTGGCGACATGAAAGCAGACTTCGAGAATAGGCTCAGTGACATGCGCGAGAGTCTTGAAAATGCTCGCGAGAGCTTTGATGACGCGCTTGAGACAGGGATGACGACTATTCAGGAGCGACCTCTGATGGCAGTTGGAATCGCATTGGCGGTTGGGGTCGTGATCGGATTGCTCTTTGGACGAAAGGGTAAGAATTAGTTTCTTGGGCGTCAGGGCAAGAATTGGTTTTTGGACGAAAGGGTGGATAGTTGTCGCTCGTAAGGAAGATCGTCGACCCCTTACTCGATTGGATAAAGGCCATTTTCAGAGAATACGTGCATGAAACGGAGACCGCTCTTAAGAAACGACTCCAAAGACTTCTAATCACAGGCATAATTGTCGGTGTGTTGTCGAGCCTGGTGATTTCATTACTCGGATCTGCTGCCATCTTCCTGCTCATCGGGAATCTGAAATATCTCAGCACTTTCATGCCGGAGTGGGAGGCCTGGGACATCATGGGTCTCACTTCAGGCGTTATTGGTGGAGTACTCTTTTTGGTGCTGTTCATCCTCATAAGGAAGCAATTGCTATCTCTCTAGCTATCTACGATGATGCAAATCTGAGTTGTGCATGCTTCGGAGGTTCTTCGCCCGGCAACTTCACTTCCTTGTCTATGGTAGTGAAGTACTCTTGGTTCATGTAGATCCTCAGAGAATGTTCTGTCCAACCTGCGGGACAAAGAAGCAGACTGATGAGCATACGTCTCCCCATCTTTGGACAAAGCAATCACTAATAACAAAACGAGTGAGAAGTTGTAAATACGTATGACCTGTTCATTACTGGCATGAGTCAATCCGATATAGAACATCAGAAAAATCTAAAGTGGAACGTGGAGGCGCCGAAGGTCGCCAGAACGCGATCAATGATGCCACACCAGATATCACTCCAACTGGAATGATAAAGAAGACGGGCAAAGAGCAAGTCAGCAAGCAGAAAGCGGAGAAGAGGACTTCAAGCAGAGGCAACAGGTCTCGTCAGCATTAAGTGCGTATACGAATAGCCCGGATTGCTGGTAGGTTTGGGAAACGCTCATTACGGGGGTGTCCAATCTACGGGACACGCCAAGAATTAGGTCGGTGTCCACTCGCGGGACACGGATAAATATCTCGCTGATTAGTCAGAAATCACGTTCACAACGCCCCCCCCAAGCTTCTACGACTGGCTTTGGTCAGTCATCGTTCCGTATATCACTCTGCTCGAAACCATTGGGGCAATCTCATTCGGTCTTGGTGCGATATTCACCGTGACAAAATACGCCCGAAAGTGGAGAAAGAGACCAAGAGTTGACATCAAACGAGCAGCGGGATACCAACTCGGCCTAATACTCATGACGCGACCGATTCGACTACATAATCCGAGGCTAACCGTGAACGGCGCAAAGAGAGAACTCAGAGAAGTGGGCGGGACAGGACAGTTGGCGGTTGAATACATGGAAAGATTCGTTCCATATCAGGTCGAACTGTTCCCGTTCCAAGTTAGCTATTCAAGTATGAAAACTCCGATGTGGGTGGGTGTGGATATTCTTGATGAGGCCTCCAATCCAGTTGGACGCGCAGAAGTCCATCTAACGAACGGGAAGAAAGGGTTGGTTGTTGATGTTGTGCATATGACCGCTCCTATGGTCGAACTCACCTTTGATGCCGACGAATTGGAAGCTCAGGAACACCACGAATATTTCTTCTGGCCATATGTCAAGGAGGGCCAGAGAGACAGTCCGAGCTTACCTCCGACAGTCGTTTCGGTGACCTTTGCCGAAAAGAAGAGGGGATATCGATTCTGGAATGCGCTAAGGAAGAAACTGGGAATGAAGGGGGTGAGTATAAGGAGGCTAAGACTACTTTGACAGGTATTCGCTCAGCATTACCTCTTATCTTTCGCATGGAGATATTCGCCAATTACGACTCTTGCGGCCTCGGCAACCGACGCAAGCCTTCTCTCCTTTCTCTCTTTTTCCAAGTCCCCATACATCTCGTCCGTCATTGCTACGGTCACTTTCTTCATTGCCATAACGTATTACCCGCTATGGTAGCCCATAGCAACCGTTATAAGGGTATGTGTGGTATGCTAAAGCGGGTAATAGATGTATGGCAACTGTTCAAGAGCTTGAGGTGCGTCGGATGAAAGGCCAACAGATTGCCGAGCACGAAGGAGAGATTAACAGGATTGAGGCGAACGTCTACAAGGTTCACTCTCAGAATCCAGAGACGGACATCTGGTATACCGTCCGTTTGACGGATGGAGATTGGTATTGCGCTTGCTCAGACCACAAGTATCGAGAAATCAAGTGCAAGCACATCTTTGCCGTCGAACTCTCGGTAGCTCTTAGGAACCGAATAGAGAACTCGCGCGTCATTGAGCCGCTTGATGTCCAGTCTTGCCTCTTCTGCTTCTCAAAGAAGGTGGTGAGGCATGGGGTGAGGCACACCAAGGCGGGAATCGACGTTCAAAGGTTCTCATGCAGAGATTGCGGCAAACGATTCACGCGCAACGTCGGCTTCGAGAGATTGAAGGCGACTCCTCAGTTGGTGACGAGTTCGCTTCAGCTTTACTTCAGCGGGGAGAGTCTGAGGAACACTCAGAAGTTTCTCGCCCTCCAAGGCGTGAAGGTCTCCCCTCAGACAATCCACAACTGGATAACGAAGTATGTCGGGTTGATGGAGAAGTATCTCGACCAGATAACGCCTCAACTCTCGGAGGTTTGGAGAGCCGACGAGCTATATCTGAAGGTGAAGAAGAACCCCAACTATCTCTTTGCGATGATGGATAACGACACGCGGTATTGGATTGCTCAACAGGTGAGCGACACGAAGGGAACGAGCGACGTAAGGCCGCTACTCCATGAGAGCCAAGAGGTCGCGGGCAAGAAGCCTCAGACGTTCATCACGGACGGAGCGCACAACTTTCACGAAGCCTATCAGAAGGAATACTGGACGCGGAGAAATGCAACGAGCACCGAGCACATCTCGCACATCACGCTCCAAGGAGACCACAACAATAACAAGATGGAAGCGTTCAACGGAGAGCTAAGAGACAGAGAGAAGGTCATGCGTTCACTGAAGAGAACTGATACTCCGATTCTGAAGGGGATGCAAATCTACCACAACTTCTTCAGGCCACACATGGGATTGAACGGACTGACTCCCGCTGAAGCATCAGGAATCAAGATTCAAGGGGAGAACCGATGGATTACTTTGATTCAGAACGCGAGCCGTGTCCCGCGACTTGACGGCTCGGAGAAGAGAGGCCATGTCCCGTAGATTGGACACCCCCCTCATTACACTGAAGGCATATCGAGGTATGCCCGTCTCTGAAATTGACGCCCATATCAAACTCCTAGAACGAGCCGAGTATGTCCGAACCCACTACGATACCCTAGCCGTTCATTTCACAGTCCCCGGACACCATGACCGTCTGCAAGCATTTTACGAATTTGAAAAGAAGATCGAGCCGATGATAAAGGAAGGGCGCTTTTGTTATCCTTACCGAAAGAACGGTGTGGCTGGATATTGGACGGAATCCCCTGATTCAAAATAGCCATAGTTGGACGTTCCTCCGTAGTTGCAGGTCAGGACGGTCGAAGCAAGTTCGCAATTAGAGGAGACGTAGCTACTTACACCGAAACAATTGGTTGGCAAACAATTCGCATTAAAGACGTTGTTGAACGTGTGCCAGATAGGAAGTTCACCAGTGCTCGATTGACTAGTGCTTCCGATTGAAGTTGGAGTCTGCGGATTGTTCTTGAAATAGAACAACAGGCCGCCGATGACTCCCGCAGCCACAATAAGCACAACCACCGCAGCAGCGAACTCTTTGGTCTTCATCTGGGGTCATAGCACCTTAGCCCCTCGATTCTATCAGGAATTCACTAGCCGAGAAGGCATACCTAGTTTGTATCTGTCTGTCTGTTGGTCTATACGGGGACCGCCCGCCCCCGGAAGTCCCCTCTTTTCCGTGAAGGCGAAGTGGCGCTCAGACTCCCCCCTCCCTCCGAGGTCCCTCATGATTCATAAGCAGAGATTCTTTTCCACTGGAGTATGGGTGACGGAATACGGTGTTATGAAGTCGGCTCACAAAATCGACTCGAAAGGGAATTGGTATTGCGAGGAGCATTTTGAAATGATTGAAGCCGATTGTCCTGTCTACTAATGCCTTGAACTTGGGTTCTGTTCAATCAACGGCTCGTTTCCTCCGTGTTAAGCATCGGCTCTTTCTTGGAGGTTGAATGCCTTGCGTTTTGAATTATTGTCAGCCATTTGTTCTCTCCTTCAATTACTATTCCGCAAGCGTCGGCAGGAGTCTTACCGTCTAAGGATTGGTGTGGTCGGATATAATTGTGAAAGACTTGATATCCTGATAGAATTGGAGAATCAATCTTCTTGAGGCCACGCATCACCTTCTCTCTGTCACGGACTTCTCCGTTCATCCGCTCCATCTTATTATTGTGAACTAATCCATCCATCCGAATTTCTCTGACATGGGTCGCGCTCTCGCTCTCCCCGAACTGAGGCCAGAACTCCTTGCGATAAGCGTCGTGAAAGTTGTTCGCTCCATCAGTGATGAATGTCTTGGGAATGATGTCAACTAGTGGAAGACTCCTGAAGGTGAAAGAGGCTGCCATGCTGCTCAATGTGAGCAGATAGACTCTATGGAAGTGGATCAGGCAGGGGAATATTCAGGCGGTGAAGCTGCCGTCTGGCCGGTATCGGATTCCTGAGTCTCAGGTTGTCAAGATTCTGACGGTTTGGAATCCGAAGTAGCTTCAGGGGTACTGACCTCAACCTTCAAACCCTCAAGCTCCCAAGGGCGCGGCTTGAACGTGCGGGCAATTCCACGGAAGTCGGACCAGTCAGTCGTTATCAACATCACCTTACGGCAGGACTTCCGGCCCTCGATCAGCAGACTCCTTAGATTCGCGTCACCGCCGAACCTGTGCCCCTCTTCGATGACGATGACCCACTCTTTGAGTGCTCCGGTACTTTTCAGATAATTCAGGTGGCCGAAGATGGCACTAGCTTCTCCCCTGGATGCCTCGACATTCGGATTAGACACGAATCGAATCCGGTTGTGTCTGGGTGATTCCCACTTCATCCCGAAGACTGCCCCGAGGTCCACCCGCTTGAACTCAGGGTACTCATTGGTCACATCAAGGATGAAAGCAGGACCCGTCCATGCCTTCAACAGTCCTCTTACTGCTGTTGTCTTGCCCGATCCCGACTCCCCGGTTATGATGCAGGGCCGAGTTCCCAGCTTATCGAAGATGACCGAGTATTCGGCAGGCGGTATCAGCCCTTCCCGAGTCATTTCGAGAACCGTGTAGTTGAACAGGGCCGTAATCGAGCGAAAGCCTAGTTCCTTCTTCAGAAGGTTAAGCTTGTCGCGTATGTCTTTTGAAAGCGTTATGGTAGTCCGGCGGTCTATTTCTGTCAAGATATACCTCTTGATATACAAAAGGGACCGTTAACCATCAATCTAGCCAGGTGCCTTCGGCGAAATTGTAGACGCTCTCTCCCTGACAAATATCACACTGGAATCTACCATATTTGGATCGTCTTTCACCCGCTTCCGAATAGGTCTCTACAGAGGCTCCAAGTTGCTTTAATTTCCTTCCGTGTCCCTTCTTACACTCTAGCGCGTAATAGGGCCGAGTCAGAGAAAGCCAAGATATCGAGGCTACGGGCTGGATCTTCTCGGAGGGTTGTGCTGGGGGTATTTCTGGGGTCTGGGGGGTAGGTGTAGGAGGGGTTGGTTCCGATTCTGGCGGTTTCTGAGTTATGGGTTCAGGATGAGGAACCAGTTCCTCATCTAGTTTGTGTCTCTTCGCGCTCTGTTTTGGCTTATGTCTGGCTGCAAGTTCCTGGAACATCGACTTTGTCATGAGCCTCCTGTCTGCATAGACTATCTCGCCTCCGGAGATCGAGCCTATGCCATGCAGGATCAGGGGTAGATAATTCACACTAAGTCCTACGTTGTACGCAAGCTCTTCAGGGCTGACGCTTCCTCTGTCCTTGACGACCTGGATCGACATATCCATTTTTTCCTTGAATCCCATATGGACACTAAAAGCGGGTGTGTGGTGGTGGGGGTGAACTAACTGGGGAAAAACCTCTGTTCCAGAGAAGCACCCACCTTCCCGAGCGGTCAGGCTGGCAGGGAGTCCCCAAAACAATAGTTTGGGCATAACCCTTGCTTATAGTAGCTAGGTATGGCAAGCGTTGATCTGGACGTTATCCGAATAGAGGCGCGTCTAGCAGAGGTAACCGAAGCGAAGAGACTGGCAGAGGCCCGCGTTAAGGAACTCACCGAGGCGCTGACAGCCGCGAGAGCTGCCGAGGCAGTAGCCAAACAGGCTGATGAGGAAGCCGGACTGGAGACCATATTAGAGGCCCTATCCTGGATCACTGCTAAGTCCGGACGCTGTGATTACGTGAGAGACGCTCCCCCGGCGCTTGTCGAAAGGGTCAGAGCCAAGGGTAAGGACGGTGTGAAGGGTACTCTTCACCACTTCACAGCGAGCAGTAGCGAACCTACCATTTTCCGATTTAAGAGGGCGGGGGTGTAGTCAGGATTTGGTCTCAGTCGCGTGTGAACTTCATGGCTGTCGCAATCAGGGGGTCATCGAAGTCATGCTGCCGATCCATGGCAAGCCAGCCAAGAAAGTCCTGCTGTGCAATGCGCACGCTGCTGAATGGGGGTCTACTAAGAAATGAGATTCACACCTAAGATGATGGCAACACTTCAAGCGTCGAAAGGCTCTAAGCTCACTTGGCAAGATTTTCCCGAACTAGGATACATACCGAAGAAAGCGAAAGAGGTGTTCCTTGAAGCGCACAGAGATTGCAGTTCCTTTGAGGGGATAGTCAACGGATGTACCATGTTTGTGATCGCGATTCCAAAGAACAGTGAAAGCAGAAAGGAGTGGGCAAGGCTGAGAGCATGGACGAGTGACTGAAACATGATGAAAGGGTTTTTCCAGGCGTGGGTGATTCTCTCTGTCGCTGTCGCTGTCGCATGGAAGTTTTTCGACATGTGGAGCACCGCTTCTGTGATGATAAAGGCATACGACGCGGGCAAGAATGGGATGACGATTGAAGGAAACCCGGCCTCGTATTGGGCGTTCACCACATTTGGTTTTACGAATGGTTTTGTGTTTGAGCTGGTCGTCTTTTGCCTTATCACGCTCGCCGTAAGTGGCATATTCTGGTACTTGATCGACTGGTGGTATCAAGAGATACCTAGACCAGTGGTAGGATTGAGATAATGGACAAGCGAATAGGCGAATATCATACGCTTGTGAAACGTACTCGGATAGTCCAAGCTGCGATGAGACCACTTTACGATAAAGAAGCCAAGTTGAACGATGAAATGCGAGCCCTGCTGACCCAGGAAGAGTCAGAGATAGCTGATAAGACCATCCAAGATATTACCAAACCATTTCAAACCCTGCTTGGGAAGCTACGCTGGAGTGGTCGCTATCGCAGTCGGCGAATGGAACGGGAGTTCAATCCTAACATTGAGAAGCGCTCTAGTGTAGTCCCACTTGACCATGCGCCTTTCGTGGCTGTGTTTATTCTGGACCGGGTGTTTGGCTTCACTTTCAAGTCGCACGGCAGATATTACTCTCTCAGTTATGACCCCACTCAAGGCCTAGTGAGAAGACGAGCCCCCTGGCTCGACGTTAAGAAGGTGCCTTAAGCATGATCGGCACTTATGGAGGCCGAATCGTAACGAATCAAATCACCACTACCAACGCATCGATACCAAACAGCAACCAGAGACCTGTCCAAACAATCAGCCAAAACAGATTCCACACCACAATCAACCAAATCACCCAACCAACTAAGCCTTCCTGACCTTCACGATTATTCTGTTGCCCTCGGCCACCATCCGTAGGACTGCGGAGATGACATCGACCTTGTCGCACTTCCCAGTTTCATGCGTCTCCGTCCATCGTGCCGGGATGGCTCCCACACTCATGAGCCAAATTTCTTCAAAGTATGACTTAAGTATTGATAAAGATTGACAATTGGGTCGGCTGAGTTTCACGATACAAGATTGCTAAACGTCACGTTCGGTCTCGTTGAGTTAGGTGAACAAATTAGCACGTTTGTGGCAATATTCCTGCTCGTTTACCATCTGACGATTTCTTCAATCCGCTCCATGCCCGACACTTTTCCCACCTAGGGAGCAGGAGTATCATTCGCCGTCAGAGGAATAGCAGGCAGACTGCCCAAACGTGTTCTTTTGATAGAATGATGTAGATGTACCCAGAAACAAAAGCCGAGGAAGAGAACAGCCCCGCCGCAATCGGGGGACTTGTCGAACACATCATCGAATACCTTGAGAAGGTGTCGGTGGAGGAGATGGTTGGCCTGATGCGGAGCGTTGGTGTTACCGGAAGTAATACCGAGCTGCGTGAAGACTGCAAGACGGTTAGGCTTGTCCTGGTCGGGCAGATCCTAGACCAGGCCCTAGAGAAGCGTTGGAACTTCGCTTTGAAGCGCCACCACCAATCTGATGGACAAGCCAAGGAACCAGACACCCCAGAGAAGGGACCGGATACCTCAGTGGATTAAGGCAGCAGGCTACGGCGGCGGCGTAGCTTCTCTTTCTTGTATGTTAGTATAATAAGAAGTAGAAAGAGCGAAAAACGGGTCGCGGTTGGCGTTCGTCTAGCCTAGCCTGACTTGGATTAGATCTGGTGCCCGACAGAGTTAGGAAAGGAAGCAGTCCACACAGTATTGTAAGTAAGGCGATACTACTAAGTCCCGCGACTCACATCTGGCCCTCGACCGCGAGTAGTTCCAGGAACTCTGTTCCGAACTTCGCCTTGTCCCTTCTGTCTGTCTGTAGTTGTCGAGGGGTTGTCATGGCGAGCCTTCGATGATTCTAACTGTGTGTTTGCGTGGAGTTCTTCGCCTTCCGTCTGGGTGTCGATATACTGAATACGCCCAAACTGAACCATATTTTCCAACCACCTTCATAACATAGGGACTCCAGCTTTCCTTACCGCATTTGGGACAGATGGTCTTCCCTGATTCGGTAACCGATGGCTCTGTCCGGTCCGTCGATGTTTGCGCGTCTGACTGCATATCCTAGTATAACTGAGCGTTTGGGCAAGGGTATCGGACCGTCTGAGCGCGTCCGCGTTCAACCACACTAGCCTGGAACTTCCTAGACCGTGCCTAAACCCGAAAGAATCCCCATGTCTACACCATACTTTTGGGGTCTCAGAGTTTGGGCATAGATTTCTCTCTTTTACTCTGCATGAGCAACGAGGAGGATCGACACCAACAACCTGGCATGAGTGACGGAATAAGGTGTTATTTGTGGCCCCTCTGCCTGAAGTCAGCTCACAAGATCGACTCGAAAGGGAATTGGTATTGCGAAGAGCATTTTGAAATGATTGAGAATCGAGAATCGTTAAGACGATAGAGGTAAAGGGTGGGAAGTAGTATACAGGTAGGCCTAGGGCTTTGGCAGCGACGGCTTCCTGATAACGTATCCGATCGCCAAGCCGACAATCAGGAGGACGGCCATGACCCCGTAGGCCCAGGTCGGTACAACAGAATTCGTCTCGGTCACGATGCTGGTCGTTGTCGCAGTTGTAGTTGAGGTTGGACCAGTTATCGTAGTCGGGACTGACAAGGTCGCTGTAGTAGTCGATGTTGACGGTGGGAGCGTGGTGGTCGTTGTAGTAGTTGATGTTATCATTTGTGTAGTAGTCGATGTAGTTGCTGACGTAACGGTGATAGTAGTTGTTGTTGTTACAGAACTTGTGCTTGAAACCGTTGTGGTCGCGACTGAGAGAGAATCTAGAGGGACGTAATATGTTGCACCATTCTCGCCTACCGAGCTACCATCGAAGCCTCCTACGCAGTACATATTACCCGAAGAAATAACACAGGTCGTCCCCACGCTCAGCGGGAAGTTGGCCGCCTGTTTCCAGGTCCCTATACCTCCATTCGAAACAGCGGCATAGTAAACGGCGTTGGTATACGAAGGACTCTGTCCTCCAGCTGTTTCTCCTCCGACACAGTAGATGTAGCCCGATGAGATGGCGCAGGCCTGACCACTTGCCTGAACCGGATAGGCTATCGTCTGGGTCCACGTCCCCACGCCAGCAGAGGAAAGAGTGGCGTAGTAATCTGTGCTTACGGAGTTGTCGTTACTGTCGGCACCTCCCAGGCAGTAGATGTAGCCTTTGGCTGCGAAACAGCTCGGGTAGTAGATGTTCCCAGGATAGGCTGTCGAATGGTTCCAGGAACCGACACCTGAAGAGGAGAGCTGGGCGTACCAGACTGAGTTGCTCGGAGCAGCATCAGCTTTGGAGCCATCTATTTCGTTGACTCCTCCTACACAATAGATGTACGAGGACGATGCTACACAGGACTGGCTATCAATGGGTATCGGAAAGGCCATGGTGGAGCTCCAGTTGCCTACCTGACCAACGCCGCCTAGTTTGGCATAGTAACTTGCGGCAACGTCATCTCCATTGTCATTGTACGTCCCTCCAACGCAGTACACGTAACCAGAGTAGACTACGCACGATTGGCCGTGTATGTACTGAGGGTATTGATTGGTGTCGGATGTCCAACTGG
Organism: uncultured Nitrososphaerota archaeon; assembly: GCA_963836465.1. Taxonomy (GTDB): domain Archaea; phylum Thermoproteota; class Nitrososphaeria; order Nitrososphaerales; family Gagatemarchaeaceae; genus CAWIJZ01. Next base: position 31,620 of record CAWIJZ010000016.1, on the reverse strand, counting down.
TGATATTACTGGAAGATGGAGAGATACCGAACGAAGAATACACCTCGTTGCGTGGACCTCCGTTGGCATCCTGCCCCCCGATACAGGTGACGTACACCGTACTGTTGACGCACTGCTGCGCAGCCACGCCGAACGTGCCACCAACTTGAAGCGGGTACTCTGCGGCTGATTCCCACGGCGAACTCGTGACCTGAGCATTGACGGAAGGAATTGAACTCAGCATAAGAGAAAAACCTACCATAAGCGAGAGCATGAGGAGAGCGACAGCCCTCGCCCCGAGCCTGCGGGGGTTCATCACATAGGACGAACGATGGGTATTGAAAGATGTTTCGACCATTGTTTTGGACCGTGAGGGAACCACCAACAACCCCCGCCGCGCGAGCCTGTCAGCTGCGTTTTTGAGGGCCCTGTTTAACCAGTTAGGATCGGCGGTCTGCCCCTCTGTCTTCTGGGATGGGAAGACCAGTTCGCTAGTGCTTCTTATGCTCTTCAGGGCGGTTATCGACTCCCGCCCTAGGAACGTGGAATACTGTTTCCGGTGCTTCTTCCGCCCAAAGTCAAGGGGTCGCTGCCTCCAGGCCGATTATGGCGTCACAGGTCGAACATTCTAAACGTCCGTCGGGCCGCGTCGTCAGTTCGTCAAGACAGTTCTTGCACTTTATGCTCTCAAACCTCTAGGGTTTGCTATCATGATTTGGGACTCAAATCCGGAGGATCCCGACATGAATTAAGCTCCTCTTGGGTGCCGTGGTCCTTGATCGATCAATTGATTGGGATTGGGCGGCTCTGTAGGGGGCATATAACCTCCCTCTAGCTGGCACTTTTTGGGTGCTCATGGTTTGGGCATCAGGTTTCTGGCTCATGGGTTCTGCCCCTTTCTCAACCTTGACGTAGTGAACTTCGGACCTACCATATCGTACCGGGTGCCTGTATCTCCAATAACGAAATAGTATGCCCGGGTATTTGCCCTTCCGTTCTACCAGGTCGGGCTTCCAGGCTTTCCTTCCACAGCGGGGGCAATCATGGACGGCAGCCTTGGCTTCCTTCTTCTTGCGAGCCATCACATACTAAAACGATTGTCCACGATTCTCTACGCTAGCGGCGCTAGACACGCTCAAACCAAACGGAGCCAATCTTAAATGATAACGGACAATCCGCGAATAACCACCATGTCTAGACCCCCTTTATGGTGTGTCGCAATTGTCCATGATAACTAACAGGCTAAGAGTCTAAGGCATGGGCGGGACGGACCTGGACTAAAGCAAGGGGGAGCTACCCAGGGATTAAAGATGGGTCCGAACCGAAGCCTGGTCCCACTGACTTCTTTTGTCCTTCGGGGACAGGGGCTGCCGGTCCTGCCAATATATAATACGGATTTGTCTCCTTTTCTGGAATCGAGAAAGAACGCTCTAATTCGGCCGAAGTGGAAACGGACTAGTTTGGTGAGCTCACTCTAATTGGAATTACCCGCTAGAGCTTTGCACCGAAGGAACGAGTCGCTGGTAAGGTGGAGGGAAGTTATCCAAGAGATAGCCGAGGATGGCTTCCTGAAAAGAGATGGCGTTCCTCAGCGCTTCGTCCAACGTCTCACTGACCCAATATTCGTCAACCCACCAGCGAGGTTGTATTCGGCAGGTGGGGGGAAACACACCGAGGCGCCAAATTCTCAACCACTGATTTCTTTGGCAAGGAACCGAGCCGAACACGTTTCATCGTGACCAACGAAGAGAAGTTCAAGATGTGGGCCGCCACCTACTTGGAAGCCATGTTCAGGGCGAAGAATCCAGACCCAGATCAGTATCTCGCCGCGGCATTCACCCATTATATGCACGATGCCAACCTTCATTGGAGCGGCTGCACCGAAGGAAAGTACGTTACCCGGACTCAATCGTCAAGGAATTCATGACACACCTATCCTGACTTACGGGCTTTCTATGACAAACATACTTGGGGGGATGAGGGAGCATTCTTCTACCCCGAACGCACATTCTTGAACGGACCAAGTGCTGATTTTTCTGTCCCGTCCAGCGGGGGTGGTGGAACCCATACAGGCAAACGAACAAACCCCTGAGCACACACTCTTTTATCTTGCATGGGTAAGTTCAAGGCCGACGTCGACAAGACGATTGCCTTGGTCAAGGAACGGAAGTCAGTCGGAATCCTAGACCTGGCGTATGAGCTAGGGGTGAGCCCCGACTACGCGAGGAAGGTCTGCCAGGTGGCTGTTGTGGCCTGCAAGGATCCTGAATTGGTGATAGAACAGCTATGGCATCCTGAAAGCTATACTACTGACAAGCCGGCCCTCTTCGTGAAGTCGTACTTCGAAGAGACCAAGACCAGGCTCAGAGATGCAGCGCGTCTAACATAGTCGAGTATCAACCCCGCTAAGTAACCAAGCAGATTCGAAATCAATGTCGCCCCTTCCAAGGAATGGAGGTAATGTAGCCCGGCCAGGGGTCGCGCCCGTTCAGGGGCTTTTAGCGCGATTTTTGATCAAAGAACAAAGAACAAAGAAGAAAGAAGAAAGAAGAGGCGAGTAGCCGGCATATGGACCTCTTGAAAGAAGCAGAAGAAGCTAGACGGCTTCACCGACAGAGGGTAGGTTCTTCATCTCCCTAAGCAAGGAACCGAACCTCTTGACTAGGGCTTGAAGCATGATGTCCCCTTTCTCCTTGCTAGCCCTTGTCGGAACTCCCATTACCCCACTGGGCGTAGAATCTCTAAAACCATGACTCACATAATACCATCCCGAATCAATTGCACCTCCGCCTCCTCGAGTATCCCCATCTCTCCTCCTCTTCTGTTGCGCTATTGTATTTGTTAGTTAGCACAACTTACCATCATGGACCAGAGGCAAACTACGGGGGGTGCATAGCCGAATAGGCCCAAGTCACGACAACATTACCACATCCCCGTTTTGTTACAATCTACAGCCAGTGACAACGCTCACGGATGCTCAGCAGAAAATGGTTGGTTCAAGTTTGATTTTCTTCGGTTTATCCAAGTGTCGTCCGTTCAAATCCGAGTCCTCTCTTTCAGCCCCTCAACGACTAACAAAGCCCTTCTAGCTTCCGAGCGATTCCTTCAATACAAAACAAGAGGATGGCTCAGACCCACACCATCAAGAATCGTTCTATTTCGAGGAGGAATTGCCTGATTTCTGGTGCTCGGTTTTTCTTGGAAACTTTTCCCTACACAACCACACAACGACGGCATACAGCCCACAGGGCACCCACCAGTCGCCTATCTCAACTGATCCCACGCCTAAATCTTGGGCCCAAATCGGCGTGTTGAAAGTGCGTCTAGCGGAACTCGCAGGTGCTATGCACCGCGTTCACGTGATATTTCTTCCTCTAAGAACTGAAATCGGTTCATCATGCTTCTGTGGGTGGATTCACTGAGGGTTCCACTCGGTGATATGTTCTCCAAATAACCACGAGAATAAGATACACGAACAATGCGCCCCCCAAGACAAATGAAAACAGCGCTCCAGGCAGGGTGAAGGGGAGGAGAAGAGCCGGAAAGGTTTCTACCAGGAAAACACCCCCTGTGATGAAGCACCAAGTGGCGATCTTACTCACCGGCCCATTCGTTGGTTCGACTCCTGACCCCACTAGGAGCATGGCAAAGGATGCTGCTATCAGAAGCAAGCTCGTAATTGCTAACATTGTGATTAGGAACGTGAAGTGTTCCTGAGGGCTTGTGAAGACTAGGCCTTTCGTCTGGAAAACCGAAGGGAATTGAATGGTTATTATGAGTCCCGTGAATGCCACGCCTCCAAGAAAGGCTGCCACGCTCACCCCTTGCTGATAGAATTTCTTTTTCAAGAGTTTCTGACCTATTCCTTTCCCTCACGCAGGATTTCCTTATTCACCCGCATATAACTCAAAGCCTTGGCAACTTGACTCATCTAGGTCAAGTCACATATACCGCAATATACTGCAAACCGTGATTTCGACAACGACTGTGACCCGTAAAGAAGAACAACGAAGCTATCGACCTGCACGTAAGCCTTGATCCAGTTGGACCTGCACGTGTACAATGTGTAAAAATTCGGCTCAATTAACGTCTATGAGCACTATGAGATCGATGGATGGATAACAACAGTAAGCTTCCTTCACCCCGGGCAAGGGCTACGTTGACCTCCGCCTGACGCTGAATTAGCTTCCCAGAAAGGGATGTGCGCTCTGTAATTCTTTGAAAGCGTTGATCATCCGTTACCCGAGGTTAGTCGTTCTTGCCCTAGTCAGACCGGCAGCAAAACTCTATTATCCTGCAATTAGTATACCCCCTAGTACGCAGGATTAGAGCAAGGTGGATATGGAGCAGGGGAAGAAGATACCTCGTCTATGGGAAGCTCGATCCCGTCAAGATTGCGTGGATCATCAGAGAGAAGGAGAGGCATGAGCTCACCAACTTATTTTCGAATATTGTCAGAGCCAGACTCTTGAGGTAGACGGCTTCGTCGGCTCGCCGCAACCTGTAGTGGACGGGTTCGTCAGTGAGCAAGACATGCAATACGGGCTGGTTTCAAGTCCGGAAAGCATACTTCGCAATCCACAAACAGCGGGAGAACAGCGTAATTTATTAGAGAAGTAGTAGCTCTATCTGTAGTCAACCTATGCCTACAAGCGTCTTCGATAATTTGCCAAATGAAGCCAAGCTTATCCTTGATATGGGTCTGAATGTCGGGGCGATCCTTCGAGCGCCCTACTTCAAAGACAATATCGAACTGCTGACTGGGGTGGAGAGCTCAGAGGGTCTGGAAGCTGCATGGCAGACTCTGCTTGCTAGAGATATTATCCATCCGGAGGAATACTACTGGGTTCTTAGCCACGTGGAAGAAACGAAACGGAGCGTATCAGATTTCTTGGAGGACTTGGGGGTGAATGCGAACAAAGTGACTGATGTACTTGAAGGCAAAGTGAAAAACAGACCGGACGTTCTTACGCTACTCATGCAAATATCTGCTAGAATCTTTACACAACAGAGGAATAAGTCTATTACATTCACGGATGGCGAGTGGAACAACCAACTCGGTAGTCTTTGCGATGAGTTAACGCAGGACAGAATGTTGTTTCGACACAGCTCATCCAGTAAAAAACACAGTTACCGAACGTATTTTGTCCGGCGCTGGCCGTTTGAATGCGAAGAAATCATCAATAACACCATTCTTAAGTTTCTGAATGTAGGCGGACTAGGTGCGCAAGAGTGGCAGGTGATCAGCCTTCTTCTGCTTGCCAAGACGCCTGAACTCGATTGGCAATCGGTCCGAGTGAACTTAGACCTCTCAGGTGTGGAGTTACAGGAAACAATGACAAGTCTCAGGGAGCGAGGTTTGATACAACAACTCAGCCCGAGTAGTGTAAAGCTCGTAGAAGGGTTGAGAAGTCCATTAGATCAATACTTTAAGCTCAACTTCTACCCCAAATGGAAATCGGAAATAGTCTCAGACATCAGACAACGGGCGAGTCGCAATCTTTCGGCTCTCTGGCTCGTGCTTACCGCGAAACAGATTTACGACTTACCAGTCGGCGACTTTAGGTCAGAACCGATATCCAACAAGAGTTTCGATATTTCGCAGATAGGAGCATTCGAGTCCAATTTGCCTGATCTCAGGGACACGCATATGGCATTCCAATTCGGAAGTACTGTAGTCATACTCGGAGATGTCATTAATGAACTGGGCGACTGGATTAGAGGATCGCTCAGGGAATCGCTAGTATTCATCCCTGCCAGAGATTATTATCTGGCCAGGTCTGTTTTTCTCAATATCTTTGATAAGTGCGAGGAATACGTCAAGATTGAAATGCCCTACATTGGTGCGGAAGATTTCGACATTGTTGAATATGCACCTATTGAACTGGAAATCAAGAATCTTGACAAGCGTAAAACCAGGCACGGGCGAAGAACCCGACCAAATCTTTGAGAGAGTAGAGAAGTTACGTGCTGAAAGGAGAAGTAAGTTCCAAATATTCTTCATTGGCGATGGGAACACCGGGGAGGCACCGTTCCATGATAGGTACATTTTCTCAAAGAATAGGGCGTGGGAGATCAGCAATTCGTTCAGGCGCATAGGCCGAGGAAAGGAAACTACGATACATGAACTTGCGAAAAACGAGAAGGAAGAAAGCATTGAGCCAATATTTGACAGGTGGTGGAGTGCGAAAGAGGGCGACCTTGCACAAAAAGGCTTGCTTAAGCAGGACTATCAAGTATGGAAAGAGTTTGTCCAAAGAGACAGGTAACCTATTCAGTCAGGCAGCTCAGGTTTTTGTAATACAAACTGAAGATTCAAGATAGTTCTTACGTAATACTTGCCGTTCTTGATGCTATAATCGCCAAAGACAGGAAAGCCAGAGTTGACTGCGAAACACTTGTCATGCAGGGTACCATTGTGGTTACAGGGCAGATTACGACCAGTGCTTATGTGAACATAAAACATGTTGTAAGGCAGGTTCTTCGAGACATCGGCCTTAACAACGCTAAGGATGGTCTTGATTGGGAAACTTGTGGAGTCCTAGTTTCGATAGAGGAGCAGGCGCCAGATATCGCGGCGGTTGTCAACAGGCCAATCGAGAAGATAGGCGCGGGCGACCAGGGCATGATGTTTGGACATGCAGTCAAAGAGACATCCGAACTAATGCCTCTCCCAATAATGCTTGCGCACAGTATAGTCAAGAAGCTTGCAGACGTGATAACTCATTTCAATATTCAGCTGATGGTCCACAACAGTTGTCTCCCGTGCCTATCCTCCCTGCACGATCCATTCCGTCCTGATGCGGTTCAGCGAACTTACTGACGACCAGTGGGCATTGATAGAGCCTCTTCTACCGCCCAGGGAGAAGAAGAGAGGGAAGCCCAGGGCGGACGACAGGAGGACCATCAACGCGATTCTCTACATCCTCATCACAGGGTGCAGGTGGATGGACCTGCCATCCCGGTACGGGGACGATGTCACGGCCTGGAGGAGGCTGAGGAGGTGGGAGGAGCAGGGCGTCTGGAGGCGCGTCATGGATGCCTTCGTGGCCAGAGGATACTCATCGGGTGCGATTGAGATGGGAGCGATCTCCGTCGACAGCTCTACGGTGCCGGCGAAAAAGGGGGAGACCTCGTAGGCTTCGACGGCCACAAGAGGATTCTGGGCACGAAGATACATGTGGCGGTGACGCGCGGCTCGCTCCCCGTCGCTGTCGCGATAGGGTCTGCGAGGGAGCACGAGGGGAGGAGGCTCATCCCGCTCATGGAGTCCATCAGGATCAAGACGACGAGGGGACGGCCGAGGAAGCGACCAGAGACCGTCTATGCGGACACGAAGTATGCGACACCGTTGAACCGGTTCTATCTCAGCAAGAAGCGCATAGGCTATCAGATACCGAGCAAGGAGACGAGGAGGAAGCCCGGGCGACCGAAGAGATTCGACAGGGCGACGTATCACCGGGTCAGGTATACTGTTGAACGATTCTTCGCGTGGGTCAAAGCATTCAGAAGAATCACGATAAGGTACGAGAGGGTGTCAGCCGCATACTCGGGCTTCGTCCACCTCGCCTGTATCACGCTCCATCTGAGAATATTGAAATGAGTTATGATCTGCAAACTCATAAATAATCCAGATTTCACGTACGCGTCCATCAGAAGTGACTTGAACAAACGGCGACGTGCCGGCCGCATCGATGCTCTCGCGATAGTGTTCTTGTTAACGTTCTCTGCGCTTTCCGTGGGACTCGCGCTTGTTCTTCCTGTGAACGCCGCGACGACAGGCGGCCCGACCATCACCTCTGTCACCCCGATTACAACTGACACCGCCGCCCAAATTGTCATCCAGGGCTCCGGGTTTGGGAACACCTTCCCTGCAACCACCCCTTCACCACCGGGCGACGGAGTGGACACCTATGGAAATCCGTCAATAGCCATAGAGGACTATTCGTGTGCTTCCTGTTCGGGTTCTGAGCTCAACAGCTGGCAGGCGGGTTATGAAGCTTCGCCCGTTCCAAATTACATAGGAATCTACCTTTCCAGTTGGTCCAACAATCAGATCGTGATTAACGGGTTCGGGAATCAGCTTGGCGCTGGAACTCTCGTTGGAGGAGTCTGCACTGGGCCTACAACATGGACTATCTGTGCAGGCGACATAATAACAATTAGAATCTGGAACAACTTTGGGGTGATGACGTCCGTCAGTCTGATTGTCGGTTCCCAGACAGCCAGCGTTTACAGGCTCAATGTCGAGGTCACGAACTCATCTGGGTTCCCGGTCAACGGGGCGGTCGTCAACGCCCTGGTTGGTAACGGGAAACTCATTCAGACTTCGGCCTCGAACTCGAGTGGTTATGCTCTCCTCAACCTCTCTCCTGGCAATTACAACGTGACCGCCTCGGAATCTGGGTACCTCTCCACCTCTCAGATCGTGAATTTGACTTCGGAAACAAGTATCAGATTGACTCTTGCGAGACCCTACATCTTCTTGGGCGAGATACCCGGCGCTGACATCAAAATCACGGAGACAGCGACCGGATACAACATTACACTCACCAATCCCTTTGCTTCCTCCCCCTGTGATGTCTTCTTCGATTGGAATCATGTGGGCGTGATTCCTCCTTCAGGAGGGGGTTTCACGACCTTCTTCTTCAATCATCTTCCAAACCTCATAGTGATGGCAGCCGTGACAGGGAGCGCGGATTACCCTGAGGCTTGGTACGCGTATCCGCTACCAGCGTCTCTCACCCCCACTACTGGGAACGAGGGGGCATTCTTGGCGGAACCGACCCCATACGCCACTGCAAGCATCTTTGTGAATCCCTATCCCCCTGTTATAGGCCAGCCTACCACAATCGGCGTAACGCTTCACGACCCCTTCACTACTCCACTCACCATAACCCGGGCGGACTTCCAGATATCGGGCTTGACCATAGGTGGGTTCTTTTCGAGCGTAGGGCAGGTAGATGGCGTCACACTGGCGCCAGGCGAAACGCAAGCAGTAAGCATTGTGTGGGTCTCAACGGCAGCCGGACATCATTGCGTCAGAGTAGTTCTCACATATCCTGACCTTTCGACGCAAGCGGCACAAAGAAACCTGGACATTGAAAGCGGCATGCTGCCAGGCTCGACGGGGACGGTCACATTCGCCCTCGTGAACCCTCTGGCCGCATCAACCGATATGAGCGTCCAAGTCTCCCCTACCTTGCCAACTGGCTGGACATTTGGCATATCCGTGAACGGCCAAGATTATGGCTCAGCCTCCACTATTAGCGTCCCTAACGTCCCCTCAGGAGCAACACTCGCGGTAACTCTGAATGTAAACTCTGTCTCTTCCTCACCGGGCATCGGTACTATCGACGTAACCGGCTACATCAGCGGCATGTTGATTGGTGGTGTGCGCAAGATTATGTCTGTTCTTCCAACACCGACGCTCACTACCCAACTCTCGGCCACTACGGTAATGCAAGGAGGTTCAGTGTCCGATACGGCTATCCTCGCAGGTGGTAACGATCCCGCCGGAACTCTCACGTTTTTCGTCTCGACCGTCGATAGCTGCCCTACAATTGGCGCGACCCAAGTTGGATCGGCCGCGGTGGTATCAGGCGATGGTAACTACGTATCCAATTCGCAGTCATTCAATACCGCTGGTAACAACTACTGGTACGCGGCCTACAGCGGGGACGCGAATAATAACGCAGTAACAAGTCCATGTGAGCCACTTATTATCAGCTCTTCGCCTTCATTCTCTGCCGAATTATTTCCCAGCACAATCACGGCAGTTCCACCGAGTGGATTATTTGGAAGCTGCCAACCACAAGGACAATCAACTCTGGTGTTGCAGAACAATGAGGCTTCTCCAATTCAATGGAGTCTAAGCAATAGTCAGAACAGCTTCCTGACGAATACATACTCAGAACAGAGCGGTACCCTCCAGCAAGACGCCACTACCTTGGTGCAAATTATGGTCACGGCACCCTGCCAATCTACCCAGGCATACCCCGACAATATAGTTGTCACAAGTGATGCCGGAACCAATGAGTTATCCTTGACCGTGGATGCCCAGGGCGAAGACATTGGCTCGAGCGGTGTAGGATATCCTGCGACTTTGCATGCTGAGTTACTGTATAATAGTTCTACACAGACTTTCACGTTCAAACTGGACATCGTTCCTGAAAATGGCCACTTCTTCATAATGTCTGGTGACGAAGCTGCAAGTCTAAAGGATAGCATTGTTGCCCAATTGAATACCGCAGGACTCTCGGGTGGGGTAGGTGATGTGCTCCCTGGAACTACCAACGGGATAATCAACACGACTCCCGTAATAGTTCTCCAAGCAATGGAAGATTGCCTAAACCCGTCAGCAGCGGAGACTCTGGGTGACGCTTTCGTGATCGGGACACTTAGTTTGGTGGCCGGCACGTTGGATCAGGGTATTCTTTCCAATGGCCAGAATTTGATCCCCACATGTAGTAACCCTGGAGTTTCCCCACCTGAAGCCGTCCTCGATACGATAAATCAGATGTACAACTCGATATCATCCGCTGAATCAAGTTTAATACAACAGACTTTTTCTCAGAAAGTCTATGTCATTGGGCCTGGACAAGAGCTGTCGGTGGTAGTCAGTGGGCTATTAGGGTCACCTCAGTCTTCCACTACGATTGATGTTCCAATTTCCAACGCATGGACAGTCAGTGATGTTGGGTTCTCAGCCGAATCCGGATTTGTCGCATGCCAGAATTTCACAACAGACACTTGTTTTCCAACAGTTGGTGGTAACGCTCAAGTCAGTCTAACCCTATCACAAGGACCGATAACTAAAATCTGTGTTTACGTCGGCTTCTGTGCCCAAGATTACTATACGCCAACAACACCATTCAATGATCCATCCACTACGTTCATTCAAACTTCAGTCATTGGTGGAGAGTTTGATCACTTTACATTCAACTCCTCTTCCTCAACGCTGTCGGGAACGCTTTCACTCTTGAGTGGAGCGTCAAACGCGAATGCCTCTTTCATCGTTCCAAAATCGCTAGATCCCTTTCAGTCATCGCGGTTTCAGGTTCAGGAGGGAGGGACTATGATACCGTTTACTATCTCCTCGAGCTCGTTGGGGAAGCTCATATCTGCCGAATTCAGTGAATCGGGCCCCGTAGCTTTGGTGTTGCCACCAATCCCCCCGGTCTTATCGCTCTCGATAGTGCCGAATTCGCTTTTGGTGGAAGGGTCTGCATTCGCTACAAACTCAGCCATTACAATTCAATATTGGACAGGAAGCACATGGAACAACTACTTGAATACAGATACCGATTCATCAGGCCAGTTTTTCATATTCTCCAATGAGCCAATTGTGCCAGGAACAACCTTGTTCATTCGCGCTACCGACGGATTGGGTCAAAGCACGATTGATTCCATTGGGTTGTCCAGCAGCGCCGCTCTCTCAGCGGGAGCAATCACTCCGCTGGCTCCGACCATCGTTAGCGGGGAGTCGGTCACCCTCACGGCTAATCCATCGGGAGGCATCTCTCCCTACACTGTCACTTGGTATACCGCGGCGGGCGCAGGCGCTTGCTCGACCTCAGACGCTCCCATCTCGACGGGCCTCACCTACTCCCCGTCGCCCTCGGCGAGCACCTACTACTGCTACATCGCAACCGACTCCGAGACCCCGCCTGTCTCCGCCGCCTCATCTACTGACCTTGTCACGGTCACACCGCCACCTCCGACTGCCGGTGTTCCACAGTTCCCAGTGGGAATGCTGGCACTAATCGGACTGATGCTCCCAGCGCTCCTGCTGGTCAGAAAGTACAAAGGCGTCCGCAACCCACGGATTAAAGATGGGTCCGAACCGGCTCCTACACAGCTGTCCTGACTTACGGGCTTTCTATAACAAACATACTATAGGGGGATGAGGGAGTATTCTTCTTTCCACGCACACGCAAGCGCAAACACACGCTTTTAGTTTGTATGGCCCACTTTAAGGCGCTAGTGGATCAAACGATTGCCTTGGTCAAGGAACGGAAGTCAGTCGGCATTTTGGACCTGGCGTATGAGCTAGGGGTGAGCCCCGACTACGTGAGGAAGGTCTGCCAAGTGGCTGTTGCGGCCTGCAAGGATCCTGAATTGGTGATAGACCGACAATGGCATCCTGAAAGCTTTACTACTGACAAGCCGGCCCTCTTCGTAAAGTCGTACTTCGAAGAGACCCGGGCCAGGCTCAGAGATGCAGCGCGTCCAACAGCAGAGTAATCAAGCCCATCTAGTACTGACATATGTATCGGAGGCTCATTTCTTCCCGTTGCCACGCAATTGAACCGGATGTCCCTAGGTCAGTTCTAAGCGGCGCTACAAGAGAGCATACCGAAGCTGTATGAGGAAAAGCTTCACGTTTGAATAATATCTTTACATCTGAGTCTGGAAGACCGTTTGTTTGAAGTGCATCATAACTCCGGTCTGAGCTTGCCCGGGGTTTGGAACTGCCAATCCAACACCTCCAGCGTTTCTTTCCGCGTTCCGTCAAAGCATCTATTCTCCGTGATGATGCTCCTGAAATCATCAGTCACGAATATCCCTTCCTTCTCAAAGACTTTCTTCGTATTAGCTGGAATAGGGCCATATACAACGAGGCGTGCTTCTATTTTCTGGTTGTCTCTAGAAAGAGCCATCACCTTGCGCCTGATTTGGTTTACCATGTTGTCGATTGTATCTTGATGCAGGTTTAGCTTACACTCGAAGAGGGAAAACGAATCTCCAATTTCCCCTGTGCAATCGAGTTGCTCACCATTGACCCATGTGTCGCACGATGTCTTATCAAATTCTTGAGTTGCACTAATCCACTTGTGTACTACGTACTCCAGAAACTTGCCCTTTGAATGCGCGAGGAAGTCATCCAACTCTGTCAATATTGTCGTTAGGCTTCCGATTTCCTTGCTTCCGCCGGGCGTTTCTTTGATGAGAGTGTCGAAAACAGACGAGACGCTATGTTCTTTCAAGTATTCTTTGAATAGACTCTTGCCAACTACGATTTCGCTCAGAGAGATTGGTCCTCGTTTTTGCGCAACATCTATCACAGCTTTCGCAAAGGCTAGGAGAGAACCGCCAAAGCCTGAATGATCGGTTGCACAGTCGAAGAAAACCAGCCATCCACTATAGTCACTCAATCCTGTGGAATCCGTAGGCTTGAATCAAAACTCCGAAGCTATAGTCATAATGGTTCTCCCAACTTGCAGGATGCTTGAAGACAATCGCTCTGACCTGCTCATCACGGCGGAAAGCCTTCGCGAGTTCAACCGATCCCAGCAGGGTGGAAGCGAACGCAGGAACGCCATTGAACACCAGCAAGCTCTGAGTGTCGAGTACATTCACATCATACCACTGCAATGCGAGCGCAAGTCTTTTCTTGCGAGAATCGGAATCATCATTCGTCAGATAGTTGGGTTCTTCGACTCGACTCGGGTCTAGGAGATCCTTCAGAATGTTCTTGGAATAGTCATGGAGGCCAAGTAGGTGAGACATCCCGAGGGCCACCTTCAGCTTTGTCTGTCTCGGATTCACTATCTCGTCTTGAATGGGGCCATAGAATCGGTCAAGAGCTGCCCACCTTTCCGAGCGTGGAGGATTGTCACGTCTGACCGCCTCAACGAAATCCCTTGCGTCTTCGTCTAACTCAGACTCGTCAACATTCTTTGCCTTGGTAAAGAACCCAAATTCCTCTCCTCCCTCGAGCATCTCTTCAAAACGACTCTTCTGCCTCGGGTGTTTCTTGACTTCCTCTTCATCCAAAGCCAGATGCAATCCTCTTACAGGCGTTCGCTCAAACTCTTCTTTTCCTAACAGGGAGTACCATAGGAATTGAAGTCCGTATACGTAACCAGGAAATGCTTCGAATAGAGACCTTTCAGTCGCTGTATGCTCGATTGAGGGAAATGTGAGTTCAGCCAAGGGAATATTATGACTCGTGTCATTGAGAAACGTGAACACGTGGTCTGCGGCAATTGCCTGAAGGACGAAGTCCTTCGGAAATGCAACGACGGGAGAACAGTGATTCTCAACCAATTCCCTGAAGACATCCAAGTCAGTCTTCATCCGATCTATTGTTTGTTCCAACTCCTGCCAGGATTTGGCCTTGGATATTGTCTTTCCATGAGTCCAGATTCTCTTGAACAATATCGTCTTGTCGCATGTGTTCGGTGTATCACGCAAAAGGACGCCTTTGAATTGAGCACGGAAGAAAATATCATCCTCCGTAAGTTCAAGGGCGCTGTTTACGTATATCTCGTTCAAGAAGCATTTCAATATCGAACCTAGTAAGAACTTGTATCCCGACAGCAGTTCTCCAGTTGCACTTATGTTATGATAATCCTTTAGCCACTTCAGGAAGCGGCCAAGGTCGGAGGCTTCTTGCAGTACGTGGTAGAACGAGCCAGGTCCGTCTATAGCTGCGACCACCTGCTTGCCTGCCTCTCCGTTGGAACTGTGTGCCATGGTTCCACTAGACCCAAGGGTGTTTTGAAGTATTGCCTAACAGCGGCCGAACCGGCTAAGTTCGGGAAGTAGGACGCGGACAGGTACTGCCCGTGCACCAATCTGTCTTGGTCACCTCGCCCGACCACGCAATTTGGAGCGGTGGCGCAACCACGCCATCAACGAAGCAAGACCCCCTCCTCACTGAAAGTAAAACACATTTCATGCAAAGGACAGGTCTCTCAAATGCTCCTCATGCCAAGACACATTGATTCGCGCTTTTACTAGGTATGTCAGAAGCGGATACTTCCAAGGTAATTCGGTTCACCTCTCTGAAATTGATGAGAGAGGTTAGGGACAAGCTGCGAACTCTCAAGAAGGAGCTGGGGTTTGCGAACTATAACGCACTCCTGAATTACATGGCTCTCGAGGTGACGAGGGAAGGCGCAGTACCTCCGGCGAGCTATGAACGGATCTTCAAGGACAACCGGCCCGTCGTTCTCACGGGTCAGAGCGGTGCTGGGAAGACCACGACGGTAAAGGAGCTCTTGGGAGAGTGGACCGGCAACGTATTCCTCCTGGACGTGCGAGACGAGTATCCCGAGTTCACCGAGGTAGACCTGGGGCGATTCTTTTCGTTGAAGTGGGAGCGGGAGAATCAGAGGATCCGTTTCGTGCCTAATGCTAACAAGGAGGCCAGCCAGGGTGAGGCGTCGGCCATTTTCTCACATCTGATATTCGTCATGGGAACTGGAGCCCTGAAGTCCTGGGTGATCGTGACTGAAGAGGCCCACCGTTTCGGCCAGGACCTGAACCTGAGGACGCTGCTGATCGAGGCCCGAAAGTTCACCCGCAAGCTCCTGATCGTCACGACTGACTGGCGGCAGTACGCCGATATTGCTCAGGTCTTCAAGCCCAAGCCCTGGGAGCAGTCAGCTTCTTTGAGTGATTCGTCCTCACCATTCTGACAGTGTGCTTTCGAGGGGTTCGCCGCCTCCTGTGCTTTCCCTAGACCACCATTTCTCTGCGACACATTGGATAAAATAGAGTCTGAGCCTGGGGAGGTCGTGCGGGTCCGGTGGGGTCCGCCCCAAAACAGGTTCTGAAAGTGAATTCTTGTCGGCCCGCGGAGCTGGAAACGCTAGGTGTCCTAAGAACTATCTCAGTCTACCATGACCCACGCCAGTTTTCCTTTCTGCCTCTGGCGGTGAAACGCTAGCTAGCCTAAACGTTTGATTCTTGACATTGATGTAGTTCTCATCTAGTGCTGATTGCATGAGCAGGATTGCTACAACCCTCCTCACAATTGCAGTGCCCTCCCTAGCTTCGTCAAGAGTCAGTGACCGACCCAAGACCTGAGAATCACGATAGGAAAGCCATTTCTTGAAGACCTGATATCCGCCAATGACGTAGTCCCAAGCTCGCGCCGGGACATTCTTCCAATACCCCAAGTCATTTAGAAAAACATCGTATGTTTCTTCGCCAATCATCGACAAAATTCCCTTCTGTGGAATGTCGGCGAAAGCAGCTTCCCTTTGTAGTCCTTCTAATTCTTCAGGTAGGTACTTACGCACCATTACCATGCCTGCCCCGGGCATGACAACTTCGACCCCGTGACCCCAGCCAGCAGTCACGTTGAGGTCCCCCTGGCCGGGATCCAGTTGCCCGCCACCAGTCTTTGTGACCAACCCGATTAGCTTGAACCCTTCTCCAACCGGGTCTTGAGTGACCCTTGGCACAGGCTTCTCCATATTGAGCAGATCAGCAATTCTCCTCCCGAGATCTGCAGACTTTGTGAGACGAGCTTTCGAAGAGGGCAAAGGCACTCGAGGCCAGCCGTCATGTATTCCATCAGCATTCTCTCGCAAGTACAGGTCCGAATACCCTATCGCCAGAGCATGAAGCCATACAAGTTCCGCTGTAGACTGGTCAGCGAAGTCGAAGCCCAAAGACTCAAGATAGGAAACCACGGGAGGGGATAGGTTGGCTACTGCCGCTTCGTCCAACTCTCGATTGGCGTCCAGCACTGATTGCCTTTTGGCATGACCGCCTCTTTTGCTGTCGTTCTGCGGTTGGGGATTCGGGGCTACCCACGTCGGAATGTGACGAGCATGTCCTGAAATTAGGTCGCGGTCGCAGATGAAAGGAGAATAGTAGAATGGCGGGCCTTCGGGCCGCTTATCTGCAGTGTCTCGTGTGATGAAGAATGAGTTGTTAGGTATACGACTGAGGGCGATTAACTCTGGACTTGGACGAGAGAACAGAGGCTGAATATCCGGATCTAGGTATGCGAATCTCACATCCATAGGCTTGAGAGGGTACCGAACCACGCTATGTGGCTTGAATTGCACCCTTCTTTTGATAATTATACGCCTCGCCTTCTCCGCTTTGAACTCTCCTGAGGACTTCATGAATTGGGGCGAGATTACGCGTATCTGGTCATCCGAAAGTTCCGCGTCTAAGTAGTCTTTTATTGCTTCTAACTTTGCCCGATCAGTTTCCATCTTGATCATAGAGCCGCCTCGCATTTCTACAGGGCCATTGTACGGATTCACCTTGTATAGGTCGGTGACCGACGGCCATTCTAGATAACTTTCGGCAACTTGAGACGCTCGATAAGAAAATCGGTTTTGCTTCGTTGGGGTTGCTGGTTGGTAATTGTGATTCAGATCGGTTGACTCGAGACTATTCAACAGGTCTTCACGTTTGGTTACTCCCCAGAAGTTACGGTATCTGACGATTGAGTTTGTTGGTGAGTCTGAGCTTCGTACTAGTAGACTAATTGCGGTACCTACTCTGATTCCTTCAGGATTCTGTTTGGTCGAAAATACACTCGGGTCTGGCTTCCCATCTGGAGTCATCTTTCCAGTCTCTCGACTGGACCCATTCATATTATCGAACCACATTTTGTCGAACTCTCTTAGGTATCTCTGCCTCATGACGACGAACGACGGATCTCCAAGAAACGAGAAGTTGGAGATATAGCAGATTATCCCCTTTCCAGTCTGTTCGACAATTCTCCTTTCCGCCAGCCTAAAGAATCGTATGTACAAGTCATCGAGGTTGAACTTCTTTATCCTCCATTCGGAAACCAATCCCTCCTTATACGGTTCGACTAACCCTCCTTCTTCCTTAGGACTAACACCAACGAAGCTGTTGTACGGGGGATTGCCTAAGACTACAAGAATTGGCTTTTCTCTCTTGACCTTGTCCGCTGCATCTCGTTCTCTTTCAAGCTCTGGAAACGCTAACCTTTCCTGTGCTCCTTCGGGAAGATTCCATCCAGTAAGAGAATTGGTAAGATAGACTCCTACACGTTCATTTCCTTCAACTGACAATTGAACCCCAAAGCTTTGTAGCAAAAGTCCGATTTGGAGGTGGGCAACCACAAATGGAGCAGGAAGAATTTCGAAACCCAGTATCCTGGTTATGGCCGCCTGCTTTAGATCCGCCGCGACCAACGCATCCTCGCCTTTTCTCTTGAGGGTTTCGGCTATTGTACGTAGGACTTCGACAAGGTATGACCCTGTACCATTTCCAGGGTCTAACACGTATACCCTAGGATCGGCTAGACCGTCACCTATCTCAAGTTCTTCTCTAAGCACCTTGTCAACTCTGGCAACACTGTATCGAACGATTTCCTTAGGAGTATACCAGATTCCTAGTTCCTTACGAAGAATTGGGTCGAACTCCTCAAGAAAAGGTTCGTAGAAGTACTCGACGGCATGTTCTGCCTCAAATCTCTGAAAGAACTCCTGTCTATCGACACGACCTAGGACTGCCTCAGTCCAATCAAGAACTTCAACTAGGTCAAGCTCTCCCAGTCTTGCGGGAGTGGCAATCTGATCGAAGAGCTCACTCACCATCGGTACATGAAGCAGCCATGCCGTAGTTCTCCAGTCGAAGCGTGCGTTGGATGAAGATGCCAAATTCTGCTTGTGCCAGAGTATCCACGCAGAGAATACACCATAGAACAAGGTCTGTACGAGGGTTGACCTGAAGAACCGCTCTCCTTTCTGACCAGTGAATTTCAGACCCAGTGATTTTTCGAGAGCGTCACGCAGGCCTGCAAGTGACGGCAGGTCCTTTCGTTTCGATGCGTGCTTTGGCCTCGCGGGCATACGATGCAAGGAACCACGCCACATCTTTGGGCTCCACCAGTTTCGCCGGATTGAGCATTACTCGTTTCAAATAGTCGATGAATCTGCCGCCGATCAGTTTCGAGGTCTTACGAGGGGTCGATGCCGAAGCCCAGAATGCATTCTCGCTCTCCGCTAGCCGAAAAGTTTCGAGCTTGGCTGGCCGTCCCGCGGAATCCTGACCTATTAACAAGAAATCTCGGTAGTTTGTAACTAGAACCAAGTGATACTTGTTCCAATACTTAGAAACTTGAGAGGTATCAGCGACTAGCCAAGTGTCATCATGAGTAGGTTTGACTTCGATTGCGCCACGGGAAGGAGGTTGCCCCGGGGTCGTCTCAATTCCTTTCCGCAACTGATCCTGCGTAAAAAGCCCGCCATCAGGCGATCCTGCGCCTTGATTCGCCAGTTGCATTACACACGTTACGACTGGGCTTAGCTGGCGCCCGATCTCATTGAGTAGATTTGAGAGAGCCGAATAGTACGACGTTTCTGGGACGCCGGCACCAGAAGATCGAATCCTAACTAGATCATTAAGATATGCTTCTACCACATCTGTCATTGGAAAGAACCACTGGCCAGGCCCTCCCAGTCATTATTGCAGAATTTATGGCTTAACCAGAAGGTTATTCCTCACTCTTCTAACAAGGCCCCTCTGACGAAAGATGGCAAACCATAGAACTCGCACTCTATTTGGCACTTCGTTTAGTTCGCAAAGAGAGATTTGATTGTGTAAAGGTTTAAACCCGCCCGGGGCATTTACTATTTCGACCTTGTGTATGAACCGGCACGAATCTTTTGTAGCGAGCGAAGTCTTCAGCGCGTTGAGACCGACAGGAGCCCTATTCCTTCGAGATTATCACTTCGGTGGATTTCACCATCACTGAAACATCATCACCCTTCTTCAGTTTCAGGTCATCAACCGCCTCTTTCGTTATCATCGAGGTGAAAATGAAAGACTGTTTGACTTCGACTTTCACTAGTGCGGCTACAGCCCCTTTTTCGACCGATACTACCTTACCGGCAACTACATTCCTTGCACTCACTTTCAATATTAGTCGATAGCCTAGCGACGTGAAACGCTATATAAGACTGACGACACTCGGATTGAAAGGCTGCCTCCCGCCTAGGACATCCACACGATGTTTCGTATCCCTGTCCTGTCAAGTACTATGGGCGGAGGTGGTGTCTGAAATGGCACGGAGGAAATACCAGCCTGAGATAGTGTGAATGTCTAGCTATTCAACTGACCTGCATGAACAGGCAGGTCTGCGTTGGTGTTGCAGACAACTTATCTTTTCGTGCTAATGAGTCATGTTGTGCGAGGATGTCCTACTAGGACGAAGAGGAAGGTAGGAGATTGAATTGACTTCGCAATCACGTGAAAGTGGGTGCCAATGAAAAACAATCTAGTCTGGATATTAGTCATAACCTTTGTTGCCAGTAACCTGTTCTTCGCCCTCAACAGCTCGAACTGGAACTTCATTGACGAAGGTACCTACATACCCGCCTCCATCGCAATGCTCAACGGACAGACCTGCAGTGTAGCTAACACTACTATCCCAACTCCCACAATCTGCAACTATGAGCATCCTCCCCTCGTCAAACTGTTGGAGGCGGTCAGTCTGTACGCCTTTGGCTGGGTAGTTCCGAGATCAGCATACCCTCATATTACTGTATTGCTGGGAAATACGTCCTCTCCGAGTGGAGTTCTGGCAGTTATCTCCTATCCCAGCGGGTTCTTAGGTGATATCTCCTCGTCGCCGTTATGGTTTCTTTCTTTCAGATTCTTCCAGCTCGTTATGGGTGCTCTTTCATTAATGCTGATCTACGTCATCGCCCGCAAGATTTCCGGAAACGCAAGACTTGCCCTGCTGTCTTCTCTTCTACTGCTCCTTGAACCACTGTACGCGTTCTTTTCGAGAACAGCCTACCTAGACGTTCCGATGATCTTCTTCGCGCTGTGCGCCTACGCTGTCTTCTTCACCTCCTTTCGCCTGGGTCCGATTAACGAATACTGGCTCGCTGGTGTGTTACTAGGTCTGTCTGTACTGTCGAAGGAGTCCGGGATAGTTTTCCTATTCCCACTTGTGGTGTATCACGTCATGTTCGGTCAGACAGGCGGCAGGAAATCAACGTTGAGGGAGATTGCGACGCTGCTGGCAGGAGAGATCGTAGTCTCGTCCGCTGGACTGCAGCTCTATGACACGCTCGCTAGGACGCCATTCCCCACATTCTTGAACCAGGTTGCCTACATAGTGAGTTATTCTAGTTCGTTTATTTGCACGGGCTCGTGCTCTCGCGGCTTGGGCCCGTTCGCATGGTTCACGTTCTTCCTGCCCAACTATCCGTCTATTTCGCTTAGTGGCAACGAGATTCTTCTTTGGCTCATTTTCCTCTGGATACCGCTGGGGTTCTATTCTTTCCGGAAATCACGTGGAGGGCAAGTGAGCGCCGAGGATAAACTGTTCGTTCTCGCCGCCCTCCTTTTCGGTTCGACCTTCCTAGAGGACGTGCTGTTCTACGTGGGTGGTCGAACAACCTGGATCTGGTATTTCCTGACGGTCGTCCCATCGCTGGCCCTCGGAGGCGCCTATCTCCTTACCCGGAAGGAGGTTCCAAGTTGGACGAGGATTTTCATACTCGCTCTGCTCTTTGTTGGTTACTTCTCAGCGTATACTATCGGGCCAAACCTTCTGAAGTTTGACTAGAGCAAGCGCCGAAAGAGACACAAGTTCCACTCACGCGAGTAGAGGCAATCGAATCCAGCCTGGGCGAGGCCAATGGGGCTAGGACTGATCAGAGTCGAATGTCAGCCAAGTCCCAAGGCCCTTGGCACACAACCTCTGCTTTGAGTCTCTGATCTCCCCTTCGGCGACGATAGCCGTTCTGCCACTCCTGATGACTCTGCCGGTTACGCTGAAGGGCCCCTCCGTCAGTCGCTCAAGGAAATTAACCGCCAACTCCATCGTAACCTGGTTCTTTCCAGAGTTGACGGTCATTACGGCCAGTCCGCAGGCGATTGTCAAGCGCCATCGCGACTATTCCGCCGTGAACGATCCCTCCCCACCTCGTTATTCTCTCGCTGAAAGGGAAGCTGATCTGAACCACCCCTTCTTCTATCTTCTCGATGCGGAAACCAACGTACTTGAAAACGCTGTCGTTTTCAAAGGCCTGTTGGGCTTGCTTTTCGACGTTCGCGCCACTGGCTTTCAGGTCATCGAACAACGCCTTGAAACTCCCTGTCCTTTGGACCAAGTCCCTGAGAGACATACGATAGCACTGCCACCTATATGCACGTTATTAATGCTCAGGCTCCAATTTCTTCGATGGCTGCGAGGCAAAGTGCCATTAATCTTGGTTCACGCAGCTATCCTTGAAGTTCTCCGCAATCCCCTCCTTCCAATCGGAGTTTTCTGGCGTAAGTTACCTCTCGTTCGTAGCACCAAGCGCGGTTCTCAATCCCAGCTCGCTTCAGTCTTCGGCCTGCGTAAACAGATATATGCAAGAGTTCCGGGTGCGGGTCACCAATGTCGTCAAGACTATTCAGCAAGGATGAAGTCGAAGGCAAGACAGTGATTTATTCGACCGGAAGGGTTGCGGGAAAGGTCAAGGACGTGGTTTTTGGTCTCGACGGCACGCTATTGTTAGTCGTGCAGAAGGACGATGGAACGGAATCACGCGTTCCAATGAATGCTGTGCTGGGCGTTGGGGAGTACGTCATCGTTAGATATCAGTCTGCCACTTCGGTAGCGATGGGAGTTCAAATCCCAACTACAGGGGGATCAGTAGATGCTGCCTGCAAGTTCTGCGGTGCTGCTATGCCCCCTGGCTCTGTCTACTGCCCCAGTTGCGACAAATCGCAGATTTGAAGCTCCACAATCAATGACTCAACCTTCACTAAAGGATACTGTTTGACGGATGGAATTTCAGAATGTGCGGGTTGCCACTATGCAGGGATTCCACGGCAGATGTGCCGACGAGCAAGGCACTTGCATTGCCAACAAGTTAGGCCCATGACAATCATCATGTCCGACAAATCGAACTGAATTGATGGCGAAGCCCCAATCGGCCCTGCGAGGAGCAGGAAGATGTCGCTTCTGGACCTGATACTCATTACACCTATGCCGAAAAAGGTGCGATTTGCGAGACAGAGTTCCCCCTCGAAGCTCAGAAGTCAGCTGGCGACGGCATGATCACATGTTATCGCTCTTGGCGTTGGATGGCCTAAGGGTGGGCCTGCCGGAAAAACGGTTAGATGTTTGTACCACAACGCTATATAAGTTAGGGCGGGGGCGAGCAAATTCTCATCAGCGTGACATGACATGATGAGGGCCACTGAACAATTGCCGGGGATCACAGTGCAGACGGAGAACGTCTGGAAGACTTACAAGATGGGTTCGATAGAATACAACGCGCTGCGCGGCGTATCGATATCGGTGAAGAGAGGGGAATTTGTCGCTACGGTCGGGCCATCGGGGAGCGGGAAGACCACCCTTCTAAACTTGATTGGCACCATAGATAGACCCACCCAAGGAGAGGTTTTCCTCGATGGTGTGGCCACGTCCAGGCTGAAGGGAAGTGATCTAGCCCGCGTTAGGAATAAGACCCTCAGCTTTGTCTTCCAATTCTTCAATCTCGTCCCGTACCTAACGGCCGCAGAGAACACCGAGCTTCCACTACTAGCGGCGGGCGTCTCCCTGTCCGTTCGTCGTGAGAAGGCACTATCACTCTTGGAGCAGCTCGGGTTGGGGGACAAGGCGAAGAAGAGGCCCAGGGAACTCAGTGGGGGTGAGCAGCAGCGCGTGGCACTCGCGAGGTCGCTCGTGAATGACCCCTCCATCATCCTGGCAGATGAGCCGACGGGAAACCTCGACACGACGAACTCCGAGGCTGTGGTGAGGCTGCTCAGCAAGATCAGCGAAGAAAGAAACGTGACGGTCATCATGGTCACCCATAACCTCGAGCTCACGGCCTTCTGTCACAGGGTCATCTACCTCAGGGACGGCTTGGTTGAGAAGGAGATAGTTCAGTTTTGAACAAGAGCGCCCTCACCAGCCCAATGGTAGTGCTCGATCTCCCCCTCGGCGCGACGCCCAAGGTCTCTGCGTCCAACTCTGGAAGCGGTACAGGACATGGCAGGTCGTTTCTCGGTGGGCCCGTCACTTGTTCCATCATGGCTATCATCGTTGCGCTCGGAGTCAGATTCTGGGTGGGCCGAAGAGGGGGCTCCAGGAAATGAAGTTCCAGGACACCGCAAGATTGGGCTTCAAGGGTCTCTCGGACAAGAAGGTTAGGACCGCGCTCACGGTCCTGATGGTAGTTATCGGGGTGGCCGCGATTGTCGGCCTCGTCTCGCTAACAACCGGCATCCAGGTGAGCATCACTAACTCCCTTTCGGCCCTAGGCCCGACCTCCATAATTGTGACGCCGAGCAGTGCGTCCACAATCATCACGCAGGCTGATGTCGCAAGACTCTCGACACTGCCAGGGGTTCAGACGGTGATCCCGATAATAGACTCGCGTCTCGATCTTATGACCACGACCCCACCGACCTCGGTCAGCGTCATAGGAATAAGCAACGAAGGAATAGTGTCTCTTCTCGGGAGTGTGAAGTTGGTGCAAGGCTCAGGCTTCCAAGACAACGTGGTTCCTCTCGCGCTCGTGGGGAACTCAATCGGGTTTCCCGTCTCGAACGGCCAGCAGCAGTCCATATTCCCGGGACAGTCCATCGTCCTGCAGGAGGTGTCCGGGACGAATACGAGGACCATCAGCTTCACGGTGACAGGGATTCTCCAGTCGTATGGTTCTTCGCTCGTCCTGCCCGCGGACAGCTCCATCTTTGTCTCAATGGAGACTGCCCAACAGATCTTCCACAGGACGAGTTTCAACCTGCTCCTCGTGAAGGCTACAGACACCAGCAGCGTGGCACCGGTGGCTCAGGACATCACCGCCATCTATGGTAACGGCGCTTCCGTCACGACAATAGCACAGATCACCCAAACGGTCTCGTCCATAATCGGGTCGATAACGATACTACTCGGGGCGATAGCAGGAATCTCCCTCTCGGTCGCTGCCATAGGAATTGTCAACATAATGTTCGTTTCCGTCCTCGAGAGGACCAGGGAGATAGGCATCCTCAAGGCCCTGGGTTTCCTCGACAGAGACATACTCCTGATCTTCCTCTCCGAGGCCGCCATCATCGGGGTCGTCGGAGGGATAGTGGGGATTGGTACGGGCGCTGTGATCGCCTACATCCTCCCTGTTCTTCTTTCTGGCTTCACGACTTCCACTACATCGGGTGGCGCTGGCAGAACCGGAGGAGCCGCGGGCGGATTCGGTGGAGGAGCAGGGGGCGGATTCGGGGGCGGGAGTTTCAACTCGCTCTCCCTCACACCTGTGATAACTCCAGAGATAGTAGGTGTCGCTTTCTTCATTGCGACAGCCGTCAGCATCATTGCAGGCATCTATCCGGCCTGGAGGGCGGCAAGGCTGCAGCCCATCGCGGCGCTGAGGTCGGAGTGAGCGCATTCAGCCGGCCGGGTTAAAGTGGAATACAAAACCGAGGAGCAAGCTCAGCATCAGCACGGTGAACACGATGGTGGTCACGAGAACAAACTTCCTCTCCTTGTTGATCGAGAAAACCACGATCGAAACAAAGACCCTCGTGATGGGGGTGGCGATCAGAATTATCGTGCCCAACCCTAGGAATGCTATGGGATGCAGGTTGACCAGATCCGTCACGAAAGTCGCCTGATCGAAGTTCGGCAGCGGTGTGGATGGCCCTGGATTCTGAGCGGCGAAGAGGACGACGCCGATTACGTAGAGGGCTCCGCTGCTGAGCATCCCACCAACGAGGACGAGTACATCACCCTCTCCAAGTTTACCATCTAGAGTCCCCCCAAGATGAGTTGGAAACCCTGGAAAACATCGTGTATGCGGAGTAGAGAAGGAGGAGCACGAACGCAACTTTCAGGGTCGACGATGGAATTTATTCATAGCCCTGCTCCCAAAGGTCGCCCCTATTGTTGTCCCGAGGGCGATGGGACCGATGAGGTAGAGGTTGACCACGCCGGAGATGAAGTAGAGGAGGGCGCTGGTGGCAGCGGTGACCCCCAGCTCGAACTTGCTCGTGGCGACCGCGGCCTTCATGGGTACCCTCATCAGGGAGTTCATGGCTGCCACCTTGATGACTCCGCCACCAATCCCCAGCAGTCCTGACGTGACCCCAGCGAAGCCCGAGAGAAGGGATCCTTGGTCGTACCCGTGACTTTGTAATCTATCTCCCTCTTCTCGACACCATCAAAGTAGGATCCCTGGAGACCAAGGTATCTCGCAGTCCTGTCCTGCTCCTGTGACTTTTGCATTGTGTCTTTCTTCCTCGTCCTGAACGTGGTGTAGGCCACGAAGAGGAGGAGCACTCCAAAAAAGAAGAACAAGATCCAGCTGTTGAGTAATAGAGCCACAATCCCGCCCACCAGGGCCCCCATGGTCGTTGAGATTTCCAAGAACATCGCGAGGCGGACGTTGGTGATTCTCTGCTCGACATAGCTGGAGCCGCCTGCATTTGAGGTCGCAACGACCGCGGTGATGCTGACCGCGATAGCCACGTGAATAGGCAACCCTATCACTGAGGTCAAGAACGGCACGATTACCACACCCCCACCGATGCCGAAAAGCGCACCCACGCTACCCGCAAAGATTGCGGCAAGAATCGAAATCAGAATGACCGTTAGCGTGATCACGACCAATTCTGGATCGCTGTGGGCGACTTGCCGCCGTGAAGGCAATTTAAGCTAATGCCCCGCATTCGGGGGCGAGTGAGAAGGCAGAGCCCTAGGTTACGGGAGCTCGAGATTATCTCGATGGAACCCTCAGAGAAACCCTGCTTCTTGAGAATCTCTGCAGCTCTTTCCCGGTGATCACCCTGAAGAATCATTATCCCGTCCTTCACAGTCCCGCCTGTCGCAAGATTTTTCTTCATCTTCGTCGTTAGCTCCTGGAGTTCCTTATCGCCCAGCATCAACCCTTCAAGGATTGTCGTTGGCTTTCCAAATCTTCGAACTTCCATCCTGATCTTGACCCTCGCCTGCTCTCTGTCAAGTTCCGCGATGATGTCCTCGAAACCCTCTTCCAGATTCTTACTACTCACTGCTATTGTGGAGGGTATGGAGACGTCGATATATAGTCTTAATCCCGCCATCACCCGTTCAATGCAGAGCGGAAACAGCCTCGAATATCACACCAGAGCTTCAAACTGCCGGTCATATGTTAATAACAGGAGCCATTTTCGTCTTTGGGTGCGGGCCCGTAGCTCAGTTCGGTTAGAGCGACCGGCTCATAAGGGACATACCTTGGGATACCGGTCGGTCGAGCGTTCAAATCGCTCCGGGCCCACTCCCTAACAGTGTGTGGGTCTAATCTTTATTAGGGACCGCTTACCTACTGAGCCTAATGGAGGCATTCAAGAAGTACGAAAAGAAAGAACTTCAAGACATGCTAGACAATAATGCCAACCTTCGCAGATGGTTTGTCACGACGCCAAGGGAAGCACCGTCGTTGCGGACACGTACCTCAGAAGACTGGGAAACTCCCTTACCGAGTGCAATCTTACGGCGGCAGACTACGTGAAGTTGCCGAAGCGCAAGAAGATGGAAAGAGATGGCCTTCGACTATATACAGGAACGGAGACCAGCAGATGAACCGAAAGACCGGAAAGAGGTACGCGCCGCAGCTACGTGGAATCGATCTTTAACCCCGATCGCCTCCTGGGCGAAGTGGAAACAGAAAGACGCTCCGAGATGAAGATAAAGATCGCCAATGCGAGCGCAAGGCACCAATGCTTGAGAACGAGAGGGTACTCAATGCAGGAACTCAATCAAGAAAGACTTGATGCGGCTTCAACGCCCCAAAGAACGAGGGTATCAATCGCAATAACGGCTTTCTCGGGATGCAGACGAGAGGTACAGGGCAGTTATATGGGGGTAGATGGTTTGAGACTAAAGGACTTTCCAGAGTTGGAGATAAAGGACGGAGCGGTGACTTTCCAGCACACCCCCACGCTGATAATCGTGAGGGCGGAGCTCTCAAAGTCGAGGCACTGGTATCCTACGTTCACGCTCGACTAAGGATGCGAGATACTAGCGCAGTGGCTGGGCAAGCGTATCGCCGAAGGCGAAGTACTAACGCCTCAAAGCGGTGTGATAGTGAGCACTGAAAGGATGCAGAAGGCAGCGAGGCGAATGGAAGTAAGCGACACTTCTCCATTCATCAGAACCATCAAGATTGGAGATTTCATCAGACAGGCGATGAAAACCTCAGGATTACCTTGGAGACCTTACGTGTTCAGGAGCTACTTCGACACAATGCAGATGTACGCTGAGGGAAAGGGTCTGATCAGCCATACTTACAGCCAGGTATTCATGGGCCACTCCGGTGATATTGAGAGTGTCTATACGTTAAGAAAGGCGGAGCTGCCGCCTGAAGTCCTGGAGGACATGCGAGAAGCATACCAGAGGTGCCAACCATTCATGTCGACCGACAAACAACCAGCTACGGAAAGTGTGAAGGATGAGCTGAAGAAGCAGCTTCTGCTGGTGGCTGGCTTCAAACAGGATGACATCGACAAGCTAGACCTGGCCGGCGCCACAGACGAGGAATTCCAGAAGATGGTCAGGGAGAGGCTGCTCGTGGATATGACGAACAATGGGAACAGAGCAGAAAGCTGTGCCAGTAGATCAAGTGAGGGAACTGCTTCCCTCAAGGCTGGGAGCATGTTGCTCAGTTGCCTACGGGAGAAGCAATAGTAAGAGTTTTTCCTGCTGATCGTTGAGCGGTATGAAGCATGCTGTTACGGTTAATCGAATGACTCGAAGTCGCATGTCGCTCGTTGCAGAGTTGCCGTAATCCACTCTCTCCAGTTGCCTAGGGAACAAGGCAGCCTAAATCTTCTCGTACAGCGTCAGACCCATCAGGTTCTCTGGAGATTTGACGTCTCCCAACATGATGTATCCGTGCCGGAGAAAGGTTTGAGCATCGCCTTGGTGCGATTTCATCCGATCATAATCAAATGCCTGCACTGAATTGTTCGTTAGAGTCAAGAGCGTACCATGCGGAACTGCTTCCTTACCTACGTAGAACACCTTCGGCTTATAGCGATAAGTGTCAAGCAGTTCGTGTTCAGAATCTTTCGCAAGAGGCATCACTTTCTTATCGAGCACCGTCAAAGGCGCACCGTTGAGCATCCCCAGAGCGGTTAGTAATCTCTCCTCAAGTTTACTCCGCTTCCCAGCTTCCTCGGATAGAACCGTACGTAGCCCCACCTTGTTATCTGAAACACCTGGTCGGAATCGCTGTCGATGTATCTCAGAGAAGCCCTCCCTGTTTTGTTCATACTCACATAGGGGACCTGTCCTGTATTGGTCCACCTTCACACCGTGAGGCAGGTCATGGCTCCTTAGGTTCTCCAGAACCTTCCAAGAGTTCAAGCCCTCAGTCTTGAGTTGTATTATGACCTCTGCCTTTCGCTCCGACCACCATGACCGCTTGACCCCATGACCCCGTCACGTGACCGTCCATTATAAGTGAAGTTGATGGTGAATATGCAGACAAAGACGGGGCAACCGTCCCCCCAAAATGCTGCTCCGGCCGACGCTTCCGGAGCGGAAGGCAGGGATGGCGTCAAAGTGACGTGCGCAAGATGCCGTTATGTGTGGCTGTATCATGGCCGTCATACGGTCTTTGCCCAGTGCCCGAACTGCCTCGCCAGGATCAAGGTGGGCGGCACAAAAGAAGAGTCTGAGCCATGGGTCGAGCTTCCAACGAATATCAAGTTCGGACCAATCAAGCAATTCGCCATTGAGAAAGTTCCCAAAGATTCAGCCCTCCGAGATGTGCTCCTGGCCGAAGCGGAGGAACTCACACTGGAAGAGTTCCTGGTCAAGATGCCAACCTGGCTAATTCTCGTTCCACTCATGAGGGCTTCGTGCCATGGGGTCCGAAAGACCCACCTTTCTACATGCTTGAGGTTCCTAACACAAAGAGGCATGATAGCTCGGAGGAAGATTTCACAGTTGCTTGTAGTCCTTAAAATTTAAGACGGACCCATGCCTCTCATTTATTGGGAATCTTTGTTCCCCCTAAGTAGCAATGAAATCGAGACCGGCCTGCACATTACGGACGTTCTATTCCACACTAGGCTCTCGAAGATGGCAGCTGAGGCATTCTTGGCATGGTTCTTGGGAAGGAGTGGCAGGGCCTCGAAAGAAGAGGTCGCAGACTTCGCCGATTCGCTCGCCTCCGGCACCGCTGGCTCAAGGCTCAGTAAATCGAGCTTCTACGGCGGCGTGCTCAGGAAGTTCCTTGACGCTGGCTTGATAGCTCTAATCCCCGAATTCGACTATGGCAAGCGAAGAGCAGGTCAAGGTCTACAGAAGCGTCGCGCAGCCCGTACCCAAAAGACGGCCTCCGAAGCCTTCGCTGCTATACAACAGCCATCTCATAGCCGAGCAGTGGAACAGGGAAATGAGAACCTGCGTGAGGAGCAGTTTCTTCTCTTCGTCAATCGTGAAGTGTGCTTGATTACAGGCCGAATCTCTAGTGTAGACCTAGAGTGGATTGTTCTCGGTCTACATGTAAGACTCTCGAAGAAGATGTGACCCGAGTACGGAGGACTCTCTGTGGCTCGATGTAAATAAGGGTTGAAGTCGAAACGACCAGTCGAGCGACAGTCAATCGACTTCGATTCTGAGGCTCGCCAGTCGCGTTCTAAGTCGTTTTTCACCAAGTCGGGCGACTCGCAGATTCGACTTACCGAATCGACTTGCCAAAACACACATGATCGACGGAGTCAAGAGAGATTGACTGAGTCGAAGTGGACGAAGTCGAGCAAATCTATTAGATGCTGCAATGAGCGTGTATTAGAGCTATGGTCCTCGTAAAACCACAGAGGCGATTTCTTCTCTCCGAGTTCTCGCGATTCTAATAGATTTGTGTTGACTGTGACGCTACTCGACGTTCTTGTAGTGCGGCACGAAGTACTCCCTAAACCACCGCTCGAACTTGACTTGACTTCTCAGAGAAGACCTCTTTTACCACTTACGAGGGGAACTTGCAGCCTCGGCTAATGAAGTGTTGAAGGACAATTTGATGGACAACTGCGCAACAAGAGCAATGATTGATGGACAATTAATCGGTAAAATTCTGATGGACAATTCTTGTCAAAATTGATGGGTGAAGCCGGCCTGTACAATATTGATGGGAATTGATGGGAATTGATGGGAATTGATGGGAATTGATGGGAATTGATGGGAATTGATAGGAAATCATCAATTGATGCGCAACAAAAAATTGATGCACAACCAAATCTATTTGAGGCGTACGTACCGAGTAAATAGAAGCTGAATCCCTCGTGTAGACCGAGAGAAGAAAATCTTCTCTTCGATTTATCACAATTCTCATAGATTCTTGTTGACTGATGGCTCTGTCGGATGCCCGCCGCAGTACTCACAATCGCCACAAATGCAACCCGGCAAAGTCACAAGTCTTCTCGTTGTACCCTACAACGGCAGTAGCAGAATCTGATTATGCCCGTGCGAGGTTCCCAGGTTTGGCACCTGGTATCTTCTTACCCAACTCTAGCGCTTTCTTGATGATTGCCTCCTTCTCTGACTTTGAAACCATAACGGACCGCCAGTCAGGAGTGTTTGGCTGTATCGGCGGTTCTACCTTGCGCAAGGGATCTTCCTTCAGCATTTTCTTCGTCCTTTTCTCACTTCGCCTCTTCTTCATCCTTCCACGTCTCTGGTTCAATCAAGTCACCAAATCATGCTCAGACGTGCTCCAACATCGTTAGCATTCGTGCCCGGGTGTTCGTGCTGATTACCATGCCTACATGGCCGAGAAGGTTCCAGGTTTTCTTGTTGTACATGGGCACGATGGTGTCGAGCCACACGAGGAAGGTACCCTTACGCATCAGCTCCCCGAGCTCCTTGACCACAATGGTCTTATTGAACGGCTTCACCCCGTACTTCTCGAAGTCCTT
>CAWIJZ010000015.1:0-15016 GCA_963836465.1 uncultured Nitrososphaerota archaeon | reverse complement strand
GGGGCGCTGGATTTCGGTGAGTTGGTGGCGAGTCTGAGACAAAGAGAGATACCGGGCGTCCGCCACGTCTTCAACTCAGAAGTCGTTGCCCTGGTCCTCGATTTCCTGAAGGGACACGGAGTGGTCAGGGAAGAACACAGCGACCGTACAGAAAGGAATCTCGAAGCGCTACGAGCTACTTCAGGGGAGTCGAGGCATCTGGGTCCCTGCCCCGATGAACAACGCAAAGGCATCGCGAAAAAAGCGATGGTCTCCCTCTACACACAGAAGCGGAGAGGGACTGTTCCGGTTGGCGTTCTCTGCCTCTCCTGTGGGTATCACACTGCCGAATCAGACTTGGTCAATAGGTTCGGGTCTTCAACAACCCAAGCCCAGAGATCCGTCTAGACCTGCGGCTGAATTAATACCCCTCCCACGTGTGTTTTTTTGCACCATCTTCAATGGCTATACGGATGCCCTGCTGCTGAGGCAACCTGCATGAGCCTGAGAGAGACCTACGATGCCGCTGCAACTGTGCTCCGGGGATATGGCGTCGCACCCGACAGCTTCCGCGTCGTTCGGGAGGTTGAAGCGCTCAGAGAGTACTGGAGACCCGACAAGCCCTGTGTGGTGCTGCTCGCGGAGTCACACGTGGCGACGAGAGAGGAAGATTTCAAACTCAGGTTGAACAGAAGGATTCTTCGGCAGTATGGCTTGGAAGATTATCCCTCTCACTTCGTGAGGTTCGTGTACTGCTTAGCGGCAGGCGAGAGAGAGCTGCTTCCAGCTGGAGCGAGGGCCGAGAACAGGAGCAAATGGCAGTTTTGGCGGATTCTCTGGAGCTGCGAGAATGACCCAAGCACCCAACACTTCGATTTTACGAGAAAGGCCACCCCAGACTTCGTCACTCGGTTTGCGAAGAAGGTGCGGCTCCTCAAAGCACTGCGACGTCGGGGAATCTGGCTGCTCGACGCCAGCATCATCGGCATTAACGGCCAAGAGCCGAATGTCAAGCGGGAAGTCACCTCTGTGAGCTGGGAGAAGTATGTTGGTCCCCGGATACGGACTCTCAATCCAAGGCCAACGCGGATAATCGTCATAGGTGTTGCCGTTGCCGGGGCCGTGTTTGGGTCTCGCTCGAGAGAAGGGACCTGGTCGGGCATTCCTTACGAGGTGGTGAATCAGCCGCAGGGTGACCGTTCGAAAGTTCGCGTGAGGAAAACCCTCACCAAAATCCACAAGTTGACCTCTGCGTGCAGGTGATGGCGCGAAACTAGGCGAGCCTATAACCGTCCCCCCAACCAAAGACTGATTAGATAGGAATGCGAAAAAGCTCAGACCTCCTATGCCCAACGAGTATGAGTTCAGTCAGGATGAAATTGAAGCGGCTTTTGATGCTGCGGGCGGCATGTGCGAGTGCTGTGGGAAGCAGCTCGCATTTGGAAACAGCCGTCGAACTGGTGGAAGGGGCGCTTGGGAGGCGCATCACGGTAGTCGCGCGTCGCCCGTGGTTCTATGCACTGGTGAGCCTGAGAACTGCCACCTGAACTGCGGACATGACGGTGACTATCAGAACGTAGGAATCAGCCGCGCGCTCACAAAGGCGGTTAATCAGGCGTAGCTCGGGAGCCGAATCTTGACAGAGAAGATTCAGGAGGTCGGGAGCCGAGTTCTTGACAGAATCCTGCATCGGTAATCAAATATACTAACTGGTGGAAAGAGAGCCACAAGGAGAGTTGAAGAATTGAATGCAGAAGACCGCAAGAGATGGCTTTTTGAAGTTCGTAGAGGGGTTCATGTTCCACGATGTACAGGTTTGCATCGCTGGTAATCCGCGAAACTTCGCGGCTGCTCTGGCCCTTTGTGTGTTACACCGATGCTCTGGGTGGCCTCATTAACGGAACGTTGGCGGACAGAGTTCCGAGCGGAATGAACTACAAGACCTTCCTCGCACGGATGGGCTATTCTCCAGAGCACTGTAAGAGTTACTATGAAGCGGTGAGGTGCGGCCTAGCTCACCAGTATTTCATCAAGGGCGAACACATGATAGGAACCATGACGCCCGAGGTGGGCAGCAAGGGAATTCGGGAGGCCCTTGACGTAATCTGTTTCATCAACGAGGCCTATTTCGCGGAGTTCAAGAAGGCCTATTTCACTTACAAAGCTGAGCTGCTGGCGGGAGACGCGCTCTTAGAGAGGAATTTCGACAAGGCACTGTCAGACCCAACAATACCTTATCAAGTCAAGGCGGTCGCTGACCCTAGCACACTTCAAGTTTCTCTCGGCGTTGGCGCAATCTCTGGTGTCTCCCTAATCTTCACCCCGACGATGGGGCCTTGGCCTCCCACCGGTGACATCTGAGTGCCGGAGCTGGTTGAGATGGGCGCATTTATACATCAACTGCTTGAGTAGCGGTAAATCATTCTTGTTTGCTTCCGCAAAACCGCTAAAAGCTGCCTTCAATTACCAACAGATGTTGCAGGAAGAGAAGCGCCTGACTGAGTATATCGAGGGCCAGGAGACGGTCATCGATTGGACTGGCGCTTCCGAGGATACAAAATACTTCACTCACGGTATGCATCCCTATCCCGCGCGAATGGTGCCGCATATCTCGAGGCGCCTGCTCAGGATCATTTCATTCTAAGAGCGACGTGCTTCTCGACCCATACTGCGGCAGCGGGGGCGTCCTTGTCGAGGGCATGCTCTACGACCGCCTTTCAGTCGGCATTGACCTCAACCCTCTCGCCATCCTGATTGCCCGAGCAAAAACCACGCCCATCGACGCGAAGCGCCTCATGGCTGCGAGGGCAAGAACACTCGACGCGATCCAGAAAGGACTTGACATGAAGAAAGACTTCCCGATTCCTAGTATCAAGAATCTCGCATTCTGGTTCAAGCCAGAGGCAATAAGGGAGCTCAGCGCAATCAGGGCAGGCCTCGAGCTGCTGAAGGACGATGAGCAGGTGTTACGACTTCTACCGAGTCTGCTTCTCGCTGACCGTGCGGAAGGCCAGCAACATCAGGAACGGCGAGTTCAAGCTGTACGGGAAGTCACCAGAGGACAAGGCGAAGTTCAGGCCAGAGGCGTTCAGGTACTTCCAGCAGATTACGCTCTCGAACATCGGCAAGATGCGCGAATTCGTCGAGGAGATGGAAAAGCACCCGCGCGGCGAAGCTATCGTAAAAGAAGGCGATACGCGCAAGCTGCTCGAAATCGACCCAGAAATACTCAAGGAGAGGTCGGTCAGGAAAATCGTAGTCACTTCGCCCCCTTACGGCGACTCGCACACGACAGTCGCCTATGGCCAGTTCAGTAGATACTCATCGTTATGGGTCGGCCTGCCAGAGGATCAAGTCCTCAAGGTTGATGCAAGAGGCCTAGGGGGCCGGCTGGTCCGTAAGGAAGGGGACTTGGAATCGCCGACACTCGACGCCCTGCTCGCGGAGATAGGAAAGAGAGACGAGCACAGGGCTAGAGAGGTATACGCCTTCTTCTACGATGCCGACAAGTGTCTCGAGCAGATAGCGAAGGCGATGATACCAGGAGAGAGCCACTGCTGCTACGTGCTCGCGAACAGGACCGTGAGAAGAGTTCCGATACAAACGGACGTAGTTTTCACCGAGATGGCGAAGAAATACAAGATGAGGCACCTTACCCGGATGTCCATAGGGACATACCAAACAAGTACATCCCCTACTTGAACGCCCACAAGAACATCCCAGGGCAAGCTCGGGGCCACGATGTCGAAAGAAAGTATAGTTGTCTGGAAGTATTAGCTCTTCTCCAGTTCACCCTTCCTCATCAGGTCCGCGAGGCCCCTACCAATGTCGATACGGGCCTCACTCCGTACACGCTGAATTCAGTAGCGTGCTTCTCTGGCGTATACAGAATAACGTTGAGCCTTTGCAAGGACTTCATAGCGTAGACTGAT
Organism: uncultured Nitrososphaerota archaeon; assembly: GCA_963836465.1. Taxonomy (GTDB): domain Archaea; phylum Thermoproteota; class Nitrososphaeria; order Nitrososphaerales; family Gagatemarchaeaceae; genus CAWIJZ01. The sequence continues at coordinate 11,105 of CAWIJZ010000015.1, read as the reverse complement.
AGGTCAGCCTCCATCGTCACAAAAAAGACCTTGCCTTTGTCCTATGTATCTCCCTCAGTAAGTAAGCCTCCCCTACTACTTCGCGCCATCTTTCCCTCACCTTTCTCTTCACGGAGATCCCCGCGGTCTTGCCCGGATTGGCATACATCGTTTCCTTGCTGGGGATGATGATGTCCAGTTTCTCACCCTCCCTTCCTTTTGGATATCTTACGCCCTTACTAGCGGGCATTCCAGAAAGTGTCAGCAGGTGATAGAGTTCTGAGCTCGCTAGATTCTCCACCTCTGGGCGGCCTGGATTGGCTGAGCGATTTCTCGAGGACGTCAAGGCCCTCATGCTTCCACTTCTCCTTGACTTCGACTTCATACTCTAGATACCGGTCCCAGCATTCCTTCTCCAGCTCAGCGAAAGCGTTGGAGATTGTGCCTTTATCTGCCTTGAGTCTTTCAGGAAGATCCTTCCATTTGCTGCGGTTTATGACCTCTTCAAAGATCTCCCTCACATTGGGAATTTCATCTAGCCAAGGGCTTTTCTTGGACGTGGAGTTCACAGAACCTTTGTGCGCTTGGAGAAACAGAGGCTGAGGTTGTCAGGGAAGACACGGAAACCAGTGCCGTGGTCGTGTGGCTGCCCTGCCTGTGGATGCCCGGGCGGCCATTGTCCTATCCGAATGTCGATGAGTATCTTTCCCTGCCTCAGCTGGTCCAAGAAATTCTCGAACCTGAAGTCCTGCAAGAGCTGCGCCTCGTTGAACCAGAACTCCTCACTTGCTCCTCTCCCGCGCCAGTCTGCTTTCACGTAGAGCAGCCTCGGCAGCTTCCTCTCGAACGTCTGCTGAAGGACCTCGCGAGACCAGTAGCAGTAGCTCTCTTCCCTCGGCGCTGGTCCTACAATCTCAACTCTGCTGTTTCTCACTACCGCCTTGAGTCCAGGCCTTCCGCGGAGGGTATTGTGGGAGACCGCATTCACGGTCGTGTGCAGTTCGTTCGACGGGCTGTTTGGCCTCGTCCTGTAGCCCAACCTCTCGAGAAGTATAGCGTTGGCTCCGCGTGAGTCTGGTGACTTCGTGAAAAGCGTGAGCATGCTGCCGGCGGTCGTCGCACTTTTCCTTCCAGACTTCAGCTCGAGCTGCTCTCCGTCTGGCCCCGCTACGTTGTTCTCTTCTATACCGAGAAGGTCCTCAATAGTCTTGCCGATTCCAGTGGGGCCCTTCCTATGCGTCCGTATCCAACCCCGCTTGGTGATTCGTTGCAAGTCAGCGAGGATTTCTTCATATGGCCGTAGCCGGTGGCTCAACGTTGTTCAGGTCGAAGCAGGCGCATGGGCGCTTAAATACTGTGATTCTTGGCTGCGATTTCTTCTTCATGATTCAGCTGGCGCGAACCTATCGGCTTTGTGAGCGAATTTGAACTCGAATTGTGTGACTTGAGGCATTGACGAGGATAATCAACCTCAAGCAAGGTCTAGGCGACCCTTCAAACCGGGCGGCTGCTTGTACCCTGCAAATCCCACTTCCGCTATAGCAAACTAGACAGATTTCACTAAAGTGAAGGTAACGAGGGATCGAATCCCTGCGGGTTCGAACCCTTGGCCTATGTGCGTTAGAAGCGGTAGCAGTGTCAAGTTAAGTTGTTATATCTCCGAAACTGCTGCTGGGGTGATAGCAAGTGATTACTCGGGAGGACTTGAGGGTAAAGTATGGTTTCCCAGATGCCATGATTGACGCCCTCAAAGACAGAAGGATAGACACCCTCCTACTTCCGCAGGAGGTTGCTCTGAATTCAGGGCTCTTAGAAGGCAGATCTCTCATCATATCAGCAGGCTCTTCAACTGGGAAAACCCTTATCGCCGAACTTGCGATTACTAAACTCTCATCAACGAAGAAAGCGCTATTCTTGGTTCCTCTGAAGTCGATAGCCGACGACAAGTACTTTGAGTTCAAGAAATACTACTCCAAGTTACTCAGCATCGGAATAAGTACTCACGATAGAAATGAATTTGATGACAATCTTGACGAATTTGATGTACTAATAGCCACCTATGAAAAAGCAGACATTCTACTCAGGTCAGACCCCAACTGGGCGAAATCCATTGGATTGGTTATTGTGGACGAAGTCCATCACATTGGCGATGAGAATAGGGGACCGACGTTAGAACTCATGATTACGACACTTCTCAAGAATAACCAGCCGCAGTTGTTACTCTTGTCAGCGACCGTAGCGGAGCCTGAGACGTTTCAGAGATGGATTGGTGGCGACTCGAAAGTTCTCAACTTTCCTGACTACAGGCCAGTACCCTTGCGGATGGGGGTTCTGTTTCAGGGAAAAATCGCATACGACGACGGCGGAATCGAAGATACAAGTTTCGGCGGCAGATTGGACTCTCAACTCATTCAAATCGTAGCGAAAGAGGTAGAAGCGTCCCATCAGGTAATCGTATTCGCTTACAGTAGGTATCGAGCGCAGCAATACGCAGATCTATTGGCCAAGACCGTTGGCAATATGGAAGTTCCAAATCTCAAACGTCTGGAGGAAACAGAACTCAAGAAATTCGTAGAAGAAGAGGCATTCTCGACAGACATCGAACCTGACGTGTTAGCGAACTTGAGGAACGGTGTTGCATACCACCACGCGGGACTAACAGAATCGGAACGACAATTCATACAGGATTCGTTCAAGTCCAGGAGGCTGGCAGTCGTGTGCGCCACGACGAGCTTGGGTGAGGGTGTCAACTATCCTGCGGACATGACCATATTCACTTCTCTAATGAAGGGTGAACAAGAACTGAGCGTTAACGACTTCAAGAATATGGCCGGCCGAGCAGGGCGAATTGGATACGTCGACGTGGGCGTTGCGTTGGTCATGGCTCTAACACAACGAATGGCGAATGTTGCACTTGAGAGATACGTCAAAGGGCCACCGCAGGCTGTCGTCTCGCAACTAATGTACGAAAATGAACTCCGTCGCAACCTACTGATTCTGATTGCGACTGGTCAGTTCAAATCGTCTGACGAGATAATTCAGTTTCTCTCACAGACGTACTATGCTCGATCGACGGGCCTTTCGGTTTCTAAGGAGTTATTGTCACGCCTTCACGATGGATTGGAAGCTGGTGGCTTCGTAATAGGCTACCGTGCAACCGAACTTGGTCGAGTATGTGCCTCAAGGCGCTATGATCCATTGTTTATCCAGCGAATCCTGGAAGGCTTCCGTCTTGCTCAAAAGGAGAACCGTCCAGTAACAGATTTCGCTCTTCTCCATTTGGTATGCTCCACAGTGGATTTCGAGGCTGGACTCTGCAACATCTTGCCATGGGAAAAGGGAGCATACGTGGGTGCTGCCTTGGAAAGATCCAAGGAAATAATCCAAACCACTTACAACGACCAGGTTCATCTGGAACGCGTCCTAAAGACCGCCCTCGTCCTGGAAGCTTGGATAGAGGGCAGGTCGACTAGCCAAAAGTTCAGAGTTTACCCATCTGACGTTCAAACGCATCAAGCAGCTACAGCTACTTGGCTTGCCTCTGCAATTCCGAATTGCTTGGAAGCGGCCGGCTTGCCAGTCGATTCAGCACTTGCAGATCAGATTGGAGACTTGCTTGACCAACTGAGATTTGGGGTACCGAAAAAGTTTGTAAACGCGGGAAGAACCTTTGCAGTCTTGGGTTTCGATCCGCTGAGTAGGAATAGGCTCATGCTCCTGGGAGAGCAAAAGATTGACACACTAAAGTTAATCTTGGATTCGCCACCTGCAGCCTTGGCCAAGTCCCTGGGCTCCCCCGAGTTTGCGAAGCGGGTACTTGACCGAACCTCTCAGCTACTCAACGACTCTCAAATCCGGGACAGGCAAGCACTAGTTTTCGAGGCGGAGAAGGTGGGCTTTCAGGGGCCAGTTCTCAGGTTATACTCATCAACCAACGGTAACGATTACGAGAACGCCGTATTCCGTATACTGCGAATGATGACCAAATCAATGACGAGACCACCTGCTGGAGCATCGACCTCGCCTGACCTGATAGTTGTCGGGCCAAACGGAGGCGTAATTTCCGTCGAGATTCGTTTCGCGAACTCCGAGATTCAGGAGAAGGACATCGGTGTTGCCATCGCTCGATCCATGACTCAATCTTCGGAGGCTACCGTCGTTGTGGCCAAGCGTTTCTCAGCAGAAGCGACGGAGATTGCCAAAGGGAGTCGTCGCGGTGCGAAGCTTACCCTAGTCACTGAAAGCGCCTTGGTCAAAACGCTGATACTCAGCAAGAACGTAGATTCACAGGCCCTGCTTTTTTCGGTTTTGGGGGCAGGGGGCCTACTAACTGAAAAGGACGTTGAGAGACTTGCAAGAGAAATACCAAAAGATTCGGAAGCGAAGGACATAATCCTAGAATTGGCAGATCAGGAATCGAAGCAAACGGTAGGACCGAAGAAACTCACCGACGAGCGGATAGGGACAGCAATCAGGGGCGGAGTGGAAGCTCCTGATGGACGTTGATAGAATCGCGCAGAAGTACGGCGCGCCTCGCTCCAATCTGCGACTCCTCGCCGCGATGGTCGCTCTATTTGCGCTGGCATGCATCATTACTTACATTGTCGAACAAGACTTGAAGGCTTTGACAAACGACACAGTCGTGATTTCAGCGGTCTTTGCCGTACTGAGTCTTCTAGCAGGTTTGGGCACTAAAAGGGGACTATTGATGCTCACCTCCGTGTTTCTCGGCATTCTAGTTGGCGCTCTGGCGATTTGGGTGTAGCTATTGGCTTTCTGGAAGAGCGGGATAAACTCCAGAGTAATGGATGAGGGGTGGATAAGCAAGCACGTTCGTCACTGTGTCCAAGAGCACAAGATTGAGGATGGAGCAATCATCAGAGCGATGACAGACTTGAGCCAGAAGGAGGTAGGAGCCAACACTTTTGTGGCAACAATGGGGAAGTTAATCAGGGACTCGACCGATGCCGGCGTATGCCAAGCAAGGAGATGCGTTCAGGAACACATAATCGTCACAATCGTGGATGCCGAAGGAAAAGAACCACTCGTGCCGAACTATTATGAACAGCTGGCATCGACAGCCATAGCAAAACACCTCTGGACCATTTTCCGCGACATGTAATAGACAGGGTCAAGAATACACTCCTTCAATCCACAAGGTTTAGCCATCCCTGGGGTCCCCAATGGTTTTCTTTGGCCCTCCCGCAAGAGGGGCGTTGTTGTCACACGATGGAGCTAGCTCCTGCCACATTGGAACCTAGAAAGGCCGGAAAGGCCGAAAAGTCCGGGTACCGAACCCCCGGGGGTTCGATTTCAGACATTGTGCGCACTGCGGCGGAGCGGACAGGACGAATGCTGCAAGTCCTTAAATCAAACGTGCCTATCAATGGATTGGCAAATTGCCCTTCTGCGAGAAGTGCGGTAAGCCGGTTTCAGAAGGCGCGGAGTTCTGCAGGGCCTGTGGTGCTCCTCAGGCTGCGGTGGTCGCTCCCTCGGCCGCCCAGAGGGGAGGAGAGATTTCAGGTGCAGACCTCGAAGGGGAGCACGAGAAGCCGAAGTATGACATCTATGAGCTAGGCAAGTCCTTGGAGAAGATGACCGACGAAATCCTCAGGCACATGAACTACAAGACTGACATGAGGCAGAAGCTAGAGGACGAGAAGACCCATACGAAGCACGAGATCGACATTGTGGCAAAGCGCGGGTCCAGAATCACAGCGGTGGAGTGCAAGAACTACGGGGAGGGTTCGGTGGTGGGAATGGAGGACGTCAGGAACTTCAGGCAGAAGCTGACCGACCTCAAGATTACCTCGGGCATCTTCGTGACCAACGTGAGGTACTCATCCAACGTGGAGAACTACGCGCAGGGCAACACCATAACGCTCTGGGATGGCCAAGAACTCCGAGAGAAGTTCTTCTCCATGACTATCGGCAGGCTCCCCGCGAATGAGGCGGCGAAGCTCGAGCTGGCACTCCCGTCGACTGTGGACTTCAAGGCGGCCACGGTGCTGCAGCTCGCGAACATCGGCTCGGCGAAGGTCTCCCAAGCGAGGCTAGTCTTTCACCCGTACTATCGCGTCCACTACAAGCTAAAGGCAATCAGGTATGACCCCGTCAAGGACAAGCACGTGGTCGACGACGAGGGCACCTACGTGGTCGATGGTCTGGACGGAGAGATCATCAACCAGGAAGAGAGCGCGGTGAAAAAGCTGGGTTCCCTCTTCAAGAAGGCCGAGGAGAGGGAGGAGAGGAAGACAGACAAGATGGTGACCGAAGACGTCTTAGGGCTTAACGCCGAGGAGAACATGACTCTGGAACAGACGACAGACTACGGGATTAGCAGGATAAGGCCAGAGGTGAAAGAGAAGACCGTTCTCAAGGCCGTCGTTGACCGAGTCATAGCAAAGAACATCACCGATGAGTCGTACGAGGTCCTCGTTGGGAGGGGCAAGGACCGCGAGACAGAGAAGAGGGAGTTCAAAATCGTACCGAAGGCAGACGAGGTAAGCATCAGGAAGTCCTCAGTGGTGTACGTCCCCTTCTGGGACGTGGAATTCGAGGCTGGGCAAAGAGTCTACTCAAGGCGCATCCTATCGTCTTCCGGGAGGACCGTTAAAGACGAGATTGCCCTCTGCCCGAAGCATTTCTCGCTGGGCGGGATGCAGCTTGTAAAGAAGCAGACTCAAGCTGTGTGCGAAGTCTGCGGCTCGGCCTTCTGCTCCGACCACATCACCCAGGTTCCGGATGGAATGTACTACTGCGAAGAGGATCTCCCAGAGCAGTACCGCCCCAAGGAGCCGGAGAAGAAGGGTTTCGGCTTCAAACTCCCGTTCGGGAAGCAGTTTCAGGGAACTGGGTCGCTAGACACTCTCGCGAGAGCGCGGACTCCTTCCGACCAGATTCCTTGGACTCGCTGGCTCATTTGCGCCCAAGCCGCATGATAGGATAGTCATCGAGCGAAAGAACCGGACTGGAAATGTCCGGCCGCCAACGAGATAGAGGAGGAGGCGATTCTACGGGTGGCCGAAACCAAGAGAAGGCACTACCACACTTCGGGCAGCGTATAATTGAAGAATTCTTCGTACTGGTGGTAAGCGGTTCGGAATTCCTCTTCCATCACCTTCACGAACGCGCCGCCTCTCATCTCTGGCGTCATCGGCGCCCCCTTCTGCCTGTACTCTTGGAATTTGTTGTGGAGGAATAGGTGCAGCCAGTAATCCAGATAACCTGAGATTATTGTTTTCCTTCCTGACTGCTCACGCATAGCGTAAGCGAACGATTCAATGCGCACCCTGTCTACCATTCGACCGTATTTCACGCGGAGTTGCTGCTTCACTAGGTTGCCTATCCTGTCTTCCACATCATCGTAGGTTTCGTGGGCATTGATCAGTTCGCCTTTCCTCAATGCCTCCTCGTCTTCCCTCAGATGAAAGGACTCGTGGATTATAGTATCCTCAAGCTCAACGACGTGAGCATTGCTTACGTAATTCTCGGTAAAGACCATGGTGCGGAAGTACAAGTTCTCCTTCGGCAAGATTTGAAAGCTTGTCAGGGCAAGCGCGGGGTCGAAATCTCGCCGGTAGGTGACAACATACGGAATCTCGAAGACTAGCAGTCTGTCTGTGTCGAGTCCGTGCTTTACTAGACGTTTCAACCGGTCCGCTCTCGCCTCCTTGACGAAGTCGTAGGTCTTAGGGAAGGCGAGTGCGACGCCCTGCACCTCCATCGGTGCGCCCCTGGACTTCAGAAGCGCCACCATCTCCGGAGGCCTATACATGTACTTCGTGAAGCAGGCTTCATCCTCTTCGTACCCTCTGTCGCTCGACGGGCTAGGTGCCACTTCACATCGTCCCTAGGCTTCTGGAAGGGACTTCTTCATGAATCTTGGCTCGCTAGCTACAGCGTAGGGGTATAGGTTTCGCGGACTGCTTAAATCATATCGAATGACTCATTGGACAGATGACCCCTGCAGGACATAAGTGTGATAATTGCGGAGGAACGAAGAGAGTGCGAGGATATGGAGTGAAGCCTAAGGTGGACGTGAATAAGGCGCTACAAGTATTGTTGGGTTTCCCACCCGACCTTCAATCTGCTTTCGGTCCACAAGGGCTCAATCATTTCACCAGGGTTTTTGTGTGCGAAGCTTGTCTGAAGCATAACCCAAACTTCATCACGTATTGGAGTGAGTTGGGTCCTGGGAATTGGCCGAGGTAATGAAACTTGACGCTAGGATCGTAGTGAAACTGACACAAGGTTTCGGACCTACCCAGACTAATACCCCTCTCCGCGATGTCAAAGGTTTCTGCCGGGAATGTCGGGATGTGCAGCGGACGAGCTCCTTTCGGTCCGTAGTCCTGGCCTTAGCTTGCAATCAAGGCTTTTCTTGTTCGGCTGCAGCGGGCGGGGTGTTTTTATCCTGAGACGTGATTAGCTCTTAACACATTGGAACCCGGAAAGGCCGAGAAATCCGGGTATCGTACCCCCCGGGGTTCGACTCCCGTCGGGCCCGCAGAGATTCCGCTCTTGCTTTGGAACACACTTCCCCGACGTCAAATCACGATTTCCGACACGTTCGTTTATTTGATGCGTCCAAACGACATGCCGTGAGAGCGACTAATGTACCGGCTGGGTCCCGAAGACTACCAGAGCAACAGGTATATCCGGAAAATACTCCATCTCGCACGGGCATCCAAGGGAGACGTCTTCTATGACCTCGGATGCGGGCGTGGTCAACTCTGCGTCGTTGCAGTCACCGAGTTTGGCGTGAAGAGGGCAGTCGGAATCGAGCTTCACAGGGGTCGGGCGGCGAAGGCCGCGGAGCGCATTCAAGAACTGGGGTTGACCGATCGGATAGAAATCAGGAATGAGGACTTCATGGAGTCGAACTTGCACGACGCGACTATCGTGTATAGCGGCCTTGGCGAAGAAAGTGAGGACGTCTCGCTATTTGAGAAGAAACTGAAGACCGGCTGCAGAATTGTCAGCCTATTCCTCCCTTTTGTTGGAGTATTGCCAGCGGCGGCGGACTATCCTTTCTACCTCATGAAGGTGCCTTTCAGGAAGACGAAGGATGTTTCTCTCTGGACATCGAAAGTGCTCTTCACGGACGCCTCCTTCGAAGAACTGTATCACGAGCTGGATACCGATAGAGAGTATCGATATGACAAGCGAACGCTCAAGCGTATGATGAAAGAAAGGTTCACTGGTCTGTAACAACGGTGGATGCGCAGGACCGAGTTCGACTCCCGTCAGGGCCCGAGTCAAAGAACGATGGCAAGATGAATCACGCCCGCGCGGGACTCATGCGCGCCTTCCCTTCTTGACGACTATTTGGTCCCCCTTCCGTATCCAAAGCACCTTCTCCTCATCGTGAGGGGTGATTTTCAGCTTCAAAGCCTTCTGAATGTGTTTGGGGATGGCCGTCGTTCCATTCTTCCTGAGCATTGTCTTTCTCCAATCCGATTGCTGCGTCCCCTTGGTGACAATCACCTCGTCCTCGGCCGGGGTCCACAGCAGCTTCGACCTCTCGCCTGGCCGCGGCTTCAGGCTAAGCGCTGCCATTACCGGTTCAGGGACGTCCGTGGTTCCACCTCGGTGCAGAATCGTCTCGCCAAGAATGTGTTCTCTCGCCAATTCTGTGTGGATACCCTTGAACGTCCCATACTTATTCCAGGCAGGAGCCGCTCAAACGTCTTGTAGACATGCTCAAGCAGAGTTAGAACGCGTACTCTCGAGCAACGTCATCACGGGACGATTTCGCACCCGTTGTTGAGTTCAGGATATTCAAAGTCAGACCTGCTCAATGATCCTTCCTCAATCAGCGCCCTGACTTGGGGCGCGACGCCGCGCAGCTCCTTCACAAGATGCCTCACGGTCGAGCAGATGTGGGAATAACCATTCTCGCGAAGCATACCCTGGCACCTGTTCACAAAGAGGCATCGCCCCCCGCAGACATCGAGTATGTCGCAAGATGTGCAGGGCTCGCCGAGCACGGCCTTGCCGCAAAGTGACTCGGGAGCGCCATCAAACATCGAGCCTACCATGGAGAAGTCGAAATCGACGGAGACCGGGCACGCAGAAATCCTGCCGTCAGGCATGATGGTGAAGAAATCGACTCCAGAGCCGCAACGCAAACGCGATTTTTCACCCGAGAGAAGCGAGTTCATCAAACCGATGAAAGGGACAATGCCCTGGACGCGTTTCGAACGAGACATCTCGTCCACCCAGTCACTCACCAGCGATGAGATGCCCGAATCGTATTCGTGTGAGCCACTCTGCGAGGCCAGGCTCAGTGTCTTCCCCTGCTTCCCAGAACATGCCGAAATCCAGCTGCCAGTGAACGTGGTCGAACAGTCCGGTGCCAAGGAGGTGCCGGACGTTGCCGTAGATGTCTGTGCCCTGGGCAACAGTCATCCTCGCAACAAGATCGCCGCGGAAGCCTTCCCGTCTCACGAATTCCACGTTTCGCGTCACCCTGTCATACACGCCTTCTCCGCGCTCTCGATCCGTGACGCTCTTGTTGCCGTCAATCGAAATGAGTATCGAGTGGAATCTTGTCCATGTACTCCTTCTGAATCCTCTCAAGAAACATCCCGTTTGTCTGGAGGACGAACCGACCGGGTACGGCGTCCATGATGTTCTCCATAGTCTTGATGCGGATGAGGGGTTCGCCGCCATAGAATTCTACGACGGGATCGGGGTCCTGCTACAAGAAGGATTCCAGGTCAGAAACCGTGTACTGTATCTCCTTCGGAGGGGTGTCGCTACCTCCGCCACAGTAGGCGCAGAGGAGGTTGCACTCCTTTGTCAGGATTACGAAGTAGTGCACTGTCCTCGTTCATGCTCCGCTAGGTTTCTGGTAAAAAGTGTTCTCGGGGATGAATCCGCGCGCTCTACCCGCCCCTGCGTGTTTAGGAGCAGCAACATCGAGGCGATGCTGCGCAGCTTGGGGCTTTCCAAGCCTGTTGGCGCAAGGAGAAACGGGTTCGACATTGGCCACCAATCATCAACTCTCCAAGATTCCGGCGGCGCGAATAGGCCGTTGAATATTCAGCTCACCTTCAGGGCCTGGTGCCCCAACGTCCGGAGGGCATCCCACAACACGGGCTTCCACTACCTCATCCACC
>CAWIJZ010000014.1:0-27513 GCA_963836465.1 uncultured Nitrososphaerota archaeon | reverse complement strand
TCCGGACATAGGTTATTATCCAAACGGGGTGGGGACCTGGACATGGAAACGTTGCGGACGAATTGGCAAATCTTGGGAGCTGTTCTTCTCATCGCAAGCGTTAGTGTCTTTGTCTTGAACCACTTTTCGATGACTGGGACATTGCTCATGGTGATAATCGCCCTCGTCGTAGCGAGTTTCGTGTGCTTTGGGTTCGCCGCCCGCAGAGGTACACAAGCACCATAGAACAGCAGCGAACTAAGCGAGAAGCAACCCAAATCACTTGTTCGAGTCTCAAATATAGTTTTGGATTTTTGATTCAATCTTTGACCTAGAGGCTATCCGAAAGAGAGTTGAGAGATCTTCACATCTTGGCTTGAACCATTTCCCATGAAATGATAGAGACCACATGATGGATTGCCATTCTCGATGAGGTATGATTGCTACTCCTGTTCCAGTCTGCTTAGTTCAGCCTTAAGGGTCAACCATCCTGCAACAGGGGCAGTGCAGACGTTCCTTTCTGCTAGGTCCGTGCTTGATGTAATTTCGGGGCAAAGGCATGGATTCGTTAACGATTCCAGATAAACACATCCCAACGCGGGCCGAGTGACCTGAGTGAACACGAAACATGGTAGTGGACGTAAGGGGTTGCTCATGCATGGTGTCCCGGTTCCTCATACCATTACCTTTGCTCTACTTTTCGGATAGCTTCTTACTAGCCGGTCACTTGCGTAAGCCCAAAACCGCCGTCAACGACAATGCATTCGCCTGTAACATACCCTGAAAGGTCGCTCACCAAGAACTCGATCACCTTGGCGCAGTCTTCAGGTACCCCCAACCTTCTCAAGGGAATGTTCTGTTCCAACCCTTCAGGGGCCTGGGCCTGCGCCACTATTCTGGACGAAGTAATAGTACCTGGAGCGATGCAGTTTACGCGTATGCCGTATGGGCCCAGCTCAGCCGCCAGCAGGCGAGTATAGTGGATTATTCCAGCCTTGGCTACGGCATAGTCCGCCCCCCTCCCTTGATGACCTACCGTTCCAAGCCCCATCACCGACGAGACGTTGACGATAACTCCTGACTTCTGTTGCTTCATTGGGGCAGAAGCGGCTTGACTGACAAGGATGGTTCCAATGAGATTGAGCTCAACTACGTAGCGGAGCTGCTCCTCCTCTACACTGGACGCCCATGCCTCTGCAAGACGTTTGGGGCTCTTTCCTCCCGGACTCAGTCTCCCCCCTGCGTTGTTTATGAGAATGTCAATTCGTCCGAATTCATCGAGTATCTTCTTGATCATACCGTCAACCTCGGCTTTGTTGCGGACATCAGCCTGGATGCCGATAGAACGTCGCCCAAGGCTCTTCACCTCATCCATAACGGTGGGAGCAGTCAGCTGTTCGTTGAACTCCTCGGCCGCCTTCAGATTGACGTCATTGATCACGACGTCTGCTCCTAACTTGGCCAGCCTGAGAGCATACGCTCTCCCGATACCACGCGCAGATCCGGTTACAAGAGCCACTTTACTCTCTAGCATCAGAAACACCAACATTGGAACTTTTCCCGCTTTCTTTTAACCATGACGGTCTGCGAAATCAGTCAGAAACAGACAGGTTCGAAGCGTCCTCGAGCCAGACGCAGCCTACAGTTATGGGCGGCCTGTCAATTCCATGGCCCATTCCGACGCGGGCGTGCGTACGCGTCACGAAGGCAGAGAATGTCCTGTTCCCAGCGGCAACTTCCCCCCACTTTCCAAATACTATTCGAGCCGAGATTAGCCTGTTTACGACGCCCCTCGCCGCACGGTCAGGACATCCAACGCGACAATGAAGTTAGAAACAGCTGCAATCCTGAACCTCGGGTCGCCAAAGTGTCACTGCTTCAATACTTCGGGATTCAGGAGAAACTCGGGCTTCCTGCCTGTGAGGGCGTCTCTAACCGCCGTTGCACCTTGGGTCTCCAGGCGGGCCAGTGACTGTTCAGTATACCAGGACATGTGCGGGGTCAGTATCGTATTCTCAAGCTTCAACAGAGGGCTATCAATGGGGAGAGGTTCCGTTTCATAGACGTCGAGGGACGCACCCGCTATTGTTCCGTTTCCTAACGCCCGAATCAGTGCCACTTCATCTACTATCGCTCCTCTACTGGTGTTGACTATACACGCAGAAGGCTTCATGAGTCTCAGCTCTCTTTCGCCGATGAGATGCCTTGTATCTAACGTTGAGGGAGCGTGAATCGAAAGAATGTCGGATCTCTTGAGAAGTTCCTCCAGTGAGCCGATTCTCTCCACACCGAATACGCTGAAGTCCCACCTCTTTACCCACGGATCGAAAGCGATTACATCGTAGCCAAAGGGTTTGGCGCGCTGTGAAACTCTTCGCGCGATATTGCCAAATCCGAGGAGGCCCATGACCTGGGATGGCGGAGAGTTGATTGGTCTTACCATTTCCATTACGTCCCACTTGCCTGACCTCATGGCTTTGTCAACTCTCGTTAGTTTCCGTGTTATCGCGAGCGCGAGCATGAGGGCATGGTCGGCGACCTCCTCCAGTCCGTAATCGGGGACGTTTGTCACCATCACGCCCCTCTCCGTGGCTGCTTTCACATCTATGTTGTCGTAGCCGATGCCGAATCGGGACAGTATCTTCAGGTTAGGCATATTCTGGATCACAGTCCTCGTCACCGGCTCGGCGCTACCGAGCATCAGCGCGTGAAAATCACGGGCGAAGTCGAGCAGTTCTTTCTCAGTGGTTACCTGCGTCTCTGAAACGAAAACGTCGGCGATGCCTTCCAGAATCTCTGTCATTATGTCTATTGGGTCGTACGCCGGAGTGGGAACTCCAGCCTTGAACTTGCTTGCGCTCACGTCTCTCGGTCGAAGGATTCCGTAATTATCTGTTGCCACATAGCAGTCCCTGGAAGCCACCTATTTGACAAGCAACAGCGACACCCCAGGAAATGTAGGAAATGGAGCCACATCTACAACCTTCACAGCGTCCATGCTCGCCGAGTGCGTTTGCTAGCTGAGCGAAGCCCACCAGCTTCAGCAGTGGAGGGACGTCACTTAGATGTCCCTTATCTGACTGCCAGCAGTCCAGCCGCCGTCAACGACCAGTGTGTGCCCGGTTATGTAGCTGGCTAGGTCTGAACACAGGAACAGCACTCCATTCGCTTGGTCCTCCGGTTCGCCCGGTCTTCCCATTGGTATGTATTTGAGCATCTTCGGTCCCCATTCGGGGTCTTTGTAGAGCGCTTTCACACCTTCTGTGGCCGTGCTTCCCGGCGCGACGGCGTTGACGTAGATATTGTAGGGCGCCACCTCCATCGCCATCACCTCCGTCAGCCGGATCACTCCCGCCTTCGCGGCGTCATAATCCGCCTGCAGCCGCAGCGCGACCTTTCCTGCTACGGAGGCGATATTCACAATCTTGCCGCTCTTCCGCTTCATCATATCAGTCACAGCAGCCTTCGAGCACATCCACAGGCCGATAAGGTCCACATCGATGGTTCTCCTCCACACCTCAAGGGGCTGCTCAAAGAAGGGCTTCCGCATCGTCGTACCGATACCAGCGTTGTTCACTAGGATGTCGACTCTCCCGAATTTCTGCAAACCCTTCTGGAATATCCGGTCCACATCCTCGGGCTTGCTGACGTCCGCCCTTATCGCCAGAGCATCGTTCCCCATCGCTTTGATGTCTGCCGCTGTCTTTTCTGCCGTGGGCAGATCCAAGTCTGGTACTACCACGTTCGCTCCTGCCCTCGCTAGAGTAAGCGCGCACGCGCGTCCGATGCCTTGACCAGCACCGGTGACGAATGCCACCTTTCCGCTCAGATCAATTGTTACGACCATTGGCGCGAGGTTTCGATTGCGAAATTATATAGGACTTGCGCAGTCGAGGAAGCTCGCGGAGAGAGCGACATCAATAGCGCAAGGGAGCTTGAACGAACCCCCTGCACGAAAAGTACGAGTGCCCGCAACAGCGAGCTCAGGGTTTGGCTTCTGACTAAGTCTCATGGTGAAGCGATGGTAGCCGAGCGAGGCGTGGTGTTTGGCGACAGGAATTCTATCGCGTACCGCACAAGACCTTCTTCCTGAACCTCAGGAGGTTCTCTATCTCAGATGTTCAGCATCTCTCTGTAGTGCAGTAGCATCTCCCCAGCAATCCAATCATCATCGGGCTCGGCGTCGTCTATGATGCCGTCCAATCGGTACAGGTTCATCTTGAGGGAGACTATGGCCTTGCCTCAACTCCGGCTAGTGTAGCTCCAGCCGGTCAAGTTCGCGCCAAACCTGGCACAGGCTCCTGCAGGTTCTGTTCATATGGTGGTGATGTTAAAATGGGTACCCGAAGGTCTACCCCATGAGTGTGAGCCTCGAAGGCGTCGATATCAGCAAGGAGAAGCTCCTCGAAATGTATACCTCCATGATGGAGATAAGAAAATTCGAGGAGAAGATTGTCAGTTTCTACACACTGGGAAAGGTTCCTTCGTTCCCGCATGCCTACATTGGCGAGGAAGCTGTTGCGGTCGGCGTTTCGGCCAATTTGCGCGACGATGACTGGATAACAAGCAATCACAGAGCCGAAGGACATGTCCTGGCAAAGGGTTCAGACATGAACAAGATGATGGCTGAGCTCTTCGGGAAGGCTACCGGACTCTGCGGAGGAAAGGGCGGGCATATGCACTACGCAGACAAGTCCAAGGGCGTTTTGGGCGCTAGCGGAGTGGTAGGTTCCGGTATTCCCCTTTCGGTGGGCGGGGGCCTCTCGGCACAGGTGCTTCACACCGACCAGGTAACGGTGTGTTACTTTGGAGACGGCGCGGTGGCGAGCGGGGGATTCCATGAAGCGCTAAATCTGGCCGCGACATGGAACCTTCCTATCATCTATGTGTGCGAGAACAACCTCTACTCCACATGGACTCCAGTCTCGACTGTCATGAAGAACACAAACGTCGCGAGCCGGGCATCGGGCTACGGCATGCCGGGATACGAGGTCGACGGCATGGACGTGCTTTCGATTTACAAGGCTGCGAAGGAGGCGATTGGGCATGCAAGACAAGGAAAGGGCCCGACGCTGCTCGAGGCGAAAACATACCGCTTCGGTGGCCACTATATCGGCGACCCCGATATAAGACCGAAGGAAGAAAGACAGGAATGGATGAAGAAGGACCCGATTAAGAGGCTGTACTCGGAGCTCATCGCAGCTGGCATCGCGTCTCCCGATGAACTCAAGGCGATAGAACAGAAGGTCGAGGCTAAGGTCAACGCCGCCGTCGAGTTCGCCGAGAAGAGCCCTGACCCACCTGCGGAGAACGCGCTCAAGGACATCTTCTACGAAGGGCCCCCACAAGGACCTGAGCCGTCGAAGAACGAACTGGGCAATCGCGTGATTAGCATGCGTGAAGCGATCAACGAAGCGATGAGGCAGGAGATGTTTCGTGACCCGAAGATCATTATCTATGGACAGGGCTACATGGGTAAGAGGGGAGGGCCATATGAAGTGGGAAAGGGACTCCAAGACCTCTTTGGTAAGGAGAGGGTGAGGGACGCTCCAATCTCCGAGCTTACGCTCGTAGGGGCCGGCGTGGGTGCGGCCATGACGGGGTTGAGGACGATTGTCGAACTTCAATTCGTGGACCTCACGCCGCTTGCGGCAGATCAAATCGTGAATCAGGCGGCGAAGGAGAGGTACATGTTCGGAGGCCAGTACAGAGTCCCGTTCACACTAAGAACAACAACAGGCGCGGAGCGAAGTGGTGGGGCTCACCACTCGCAGTCGCTCGAGGCTTGGTACATGCACATTCCGGGCTTGAAGGTAATTCTTCCGTTCCACGCCCTACGAGGCCAAGGGACTGCTCAAGGCAAAGATACGGGACGACAACCCTGGCCTCTTCCTAGAAACCAAGTCTCTCTACACTCTGAAGGGTCCTGTACCCGAAGGCGACTACACAATTCCGCTGGGTAAGGCCGACATCAAGAGACAGGGGAAGGACGTTACGATCGTGACTTGGGGCAGGATGGTCCACGTATCGCTGGCCGTGGCTGAGAAGTTGTCGCGGGAAGGAATAAGCCTGGAGGTAGTCGACCTAAGGACCATATCGCCGTTGGACAAGCGCTCGGTCATTGATTCTGTGAAGAAGACCGGAAGAGCTGTTATCGTTCATGAGGAGAACAAGACCGCTGGAGTGGGCGCGGAGGTCTCGGCGGTGCTCTCGGAAGAGGTGTTCAGTTCCCTCAAGGCTCCAATCAGGAGGGTCGCTACACCCGACGTCACCATTCCCTACAGTCCTGCATTTGAGGCGGCGATTTTCCCCAACGAGGCCAAGGTCGAGGCGGCCGTGCGAGAGACACTCGCATGGGGCAAGTAGGTGTCCACAGATTGGCCGAAATACAAGTCCTACTACCAAAGGCTGACCCTGGGATGACCGAGGGTAAGGTAATCGAGTGGTCGAAGAAAGAAGGGGACAGGGTCCAGCCCGGGGATGTGCTCGTAACGATAGAAACGGAAAAGGTAGAGTATCCGGTCGAGGCCTCCACTGCAGGGGTTCTGAAGAAAACACTCGTGCAGGCTGGGGACACGGTGCCCGTGGCGCAGCCGATCGCAATCATTGAAACTGAAGGATAGCCACAAGAGGGACCTGCAGTCCGCCGCGTTCTCACACGTTAGCTGACGCGACTCTCCGGATGTATGCCTCAGCAGCCTGGGGATTGAGCACATTTATTGGGTATCGAGGCATCTTCCCATGGAAGAGGTCCAGTAGCGAGCGCGCGACAATCACGGAGGCGTATCTCCAGGTCTCCCTCGTGATTGCCGCATCGTGGGGTGTGAAGATGACATTATCCAACTTCAGAAGAGGTTCGTCCGGATCAGGGGGCTGCTTTTCGAGAACATCGAGGGCGGCCCCAGCTATCTTTTTTTCGGAGAGCGCTCTATAGAGTGCCTGCTGGTCAACTATCTTGCCACGAGCTACGTTGATGAGGTAGCTACTCTCCTTCATCAGCGAAAGCTCTCTCTCCCCTATCATCCTCTCCGTCTCGCTGTTGAGCGGGACAGAGAGTACGACATAGTCCGATTCGCTGAGAAGTCTGTCAAGGGGAACGACTTGCGCCTGGGCCTTCTGAACGAGTTCAGGCTTGAGGTGCGGGTTCTCGTACGTTAGGACCTTCATGTCGAAGGCCTTTCGCACCATGTCTGCCACGGTGACGCCGATGCTACCGAGTCCGATTATCCCGACTGTTTTACCGCACATCTCTGGATGAGACACCTTGGCAAAATCCTTCCATTTGCCAGTCCTCACGCTTCTGTCCCCTATTGTAAGCTCCCTCGATATGGCGAGCATGAACATCATCGTGTGTTCGGCCACGGGCTTCGAAAGTGTACTGACGACGTTGGTGACCACGACCCCTCTCTCGGTTGCGGTCGGGATGTCGATGTTGTCAACGCCGATTCCGTCCCTGAAGATCACCTCAAGTTTCTCGCCAGCGAGGATGACCCTTCTGGTGAGACGGGGAGCACCGAGGACGATGGCGTTGAAATCCGTGATCCGTTCGACCAGCTCGTCCTCAGTCAGGAGGTGAGTGGCGATCTCGACCTCCGTCTCCTTCCTGAGTAGTTCGATGCCGTCGGCGTGCATTGTGGGTATGTCTCCCATCGCGATCAGCACTTTCTTCATGATGGTTTCCACCAGTCATTCTAGACCGTGTGGAGAGTCGGTCACACGCTTGGGACGCTGACTCTGTATCTCTTCGCCACCTCTGAAATACTCTCCCACGTCTTGTCCTCGACCATTATGCCACTGACAACTCTCCTTTTCATCTCTCGGGCTTCAGGGTCGCCCGGAAGAAGTACCTCCTTGAATCCTTCGGCCGGCCGAGAGTCTCCTGATTGTCTTTATCATCGTGTCAATCCTGGACTTAAATTGCTTCAAGTCGGTGAAGAAGCTGATGTCAATGGCCTGAGCAAACACTCCGTTGCTACCTTGTAGCTTGTCCAGGATGCCCGCGCCAGGAAGCGCCGCTCCCATCGCCTCCATGAGGAGGTTCAATGCGTAACCCTTTGATTCGCCGAACGGCAGGAGCACGCCACCGTTGTAGAGGTCTGCGGGATTCTCTGTCGGTTTTCCGCTCGCGTCTAGAACCCAGCCGAGCGGAATCCTCTCCCCTCTGGCGTACTTCACCCTTATCTTACCCTCTGCCAAAATCGAAGTGGCAAAGTCTGCGACGATCGGTGGTTCGCTCTCCGCGGGGATCGCGAAACTCAATGGGTTCGTTGACAGTATCCTTTCTTTACCCCCCCATGGTGCTACAATGCTCCCGAGCGCCTTGACCATAAAAATACCGATCATGTCTTTGCTCGCGGCCATGCTCGTGTACTCGGCTATCCTGCCTGTGTGGTTGCAGTTGAACACAGTGACGGACCCCGTGCCGTATTCACTTGCTTTCTTGATTGCGAGCTCCATTGCTGCCTTGCCTCCAACTTGACCATATGCGAGCTGGGCGTCCATCGTTGCGATGGCCCCTTTCTCCTTCAAAATTCTCGGTCGCGCACTTGGGCGGATTCGGCCATCCTCCACCATCTTGACGTACTCGGGTATTCTTATGACGCCATGGGAGTCAACCCCACAAAGGTTGGCCCTAACAAGGAACTCAGAAACAAGCTCGGCTTCGTTCGTATCGCTCCCAACTGCGATGAAGATCTTCTTGGCGAAGTCGCTAAGCTCCTGATGATGAATTAGAGGCACGGGAAATAGTTTCCCGGATGCCTATTAGAATCTTTGGTGTTGCTCAGGATGCTATGGCGCAGGTGTGGAGAGTGCGTCTCTTGTGTAGTTCTCACATCCCACATCATTTGTCTTTATGGAACAAGCACCGCTCGTCCGACTATCTCCCCTCTCTTGAGCTTCGCTCGGATCTCTGCGCCCCGGATCAAGGGATACGCAGTTTACTTCTCTTTGCTTTTCCTTCATGTACCGGTTTCAGCACGCCACTCTTGGATCCTGCCGTGCTAGTGACTATGTTTACCTCGCCACCGAACCCCACGGGTCATCACCATTTGCAAGAGAGGTCTACTTCCGAATTGCTTTCACGAATGCTTCGGTCTTCGTTGCGATGTCCCCGGGCATCAACTTGTACTCCTTCAGTATTTCGGTGGCATTTCCGATTGTGTCGACGATCGTGTTATCGAAGCCGATCCGGTTCAGCATAATCCGGCTCGAAGCTCTCTCTGCTATGACCTCGGCCACCGCCGAACCCAGACCACCGGTGATCTGGTGCTCTTCGACTGTTACGATCGCTCCTGTGGTCTCACCTGCTTTCAGTATCGCTTCGGCGTCAATCGGTTGAATCGTGCACATGTCTACTACACAAGCATCAATTCCCTTCTTGGCCAGGATTTCGGCGGCCCCTAGCGAAAAACCGAGCATGCTCCCGCACGCGATGAGCGTGACGTCCCTTCCTTCACGAAATACTGCTGCCTTGCCAAGCTCGAACTTGTAATCGGTGCGTTCGACAGGCTCCTCCCGCTCCAACCTTATGTAGAATGGGGATTCGTCGCTTACTGCCGCACGAACTACCTCCCTCACTTCATATCCGTCCGCCGGTACGACAACCTTCATGCGGGGAAGCGACCTGCACACCGCGATGTCTTCCAAGCTCTGATGTGTCGGACCAAGAACACCTCCGAGGATTCCAGCGAAGCCCCCAACGAGCTTAACGTTGAACTCGTTGTAGACGACGTCGACCTTTATCTGTTCGAGGGCCCGCAGTGTCAGGAAGTTGGCCATTGTGTTCGTAAAGACGACCTTTCCAGTCGAGGCAATCCCTGCTGCGACGCCTATCATGTTCTGTTCGGCTATTCCCACCTCGACCAGCCTCTCTGGGTACTTGGCGGTGAACCGTTCCACCATGTATGCTGCGTCTGAGTCTACCACCCAGACATCCTCGTTGACTCCTGCCTGCTCTGTAAGCGCCTTGTCGTAGTAGGTGAACAGATAGGATGTCTTATACGACATTACTGAAACGCTCCCTTCTCAAGTTCCGCCAGGGCCCTGTCTCTCTCTTCCTTTGTGAACTGCAGGACGTGCGACCTGGGCGTGCCCTCGATGAAGCTGACACCCTTCCCCTTCACAGTGTTCGCGATTATGGCCGTCGGCTTGTTCGCGCCGAGCGGAATCTCCCGAAGCGTCTCCACTATCTGCTGCATGTCGTGCCCATCAATCACCTTGGTTGCCCAGCCGAAGGCCTTCCACTTGTCTTCCACCGGATTCATTGGCATGATCTTGTCCGTGCGGTCCGTCTGGAGCATGTTCCTGTCAACTATCGCCACGAGGTTATCAAGCTGATACTTCGAGGCAGACATAGCGGCTTCGTAGATCGGATCCCTCCTGTAGCTCGCCGTCACCAATCATGGTGTATACCCTGAAACTTCTCCTCTCCCTCTTGCCCACGATCGCCATTCCGACGCCGACAGAGAGGCCGTGTCCGAGCGAACCAGTGGACAGGTCCACGCCAGGAAGTTTCCTAGACGGGTGGCTCCCCAAATAATGACCTGGCCTACCGTAATACTTCAGGTCGTCAAGACTCATGAAACCCCGTTTGGCAAGGACAACGTAAAGGGCATAGGCTACGTGTCCCTTGCTCAGGATGAACCTGTCCCTATCAGGCCAATCAGGATTCTTCGGGTCGACCCTTAGGAATCCCATATAGAGCGCCACGAGAATGTCCGTCGCAGAAGAGAGCCACCCACGTGGGTCTCCTGCTCATATGCCACCTCAATTATGCGTCTCCTGCAGTCATACGCTTCCTTCTTCAGGTCTTCCACAGGATTCATGGGTGTCCCAACTGTTCTCTTCGAACCAGGAATAAAAGGGTTCCAAGCGACGACCAGACTTTACGTGAAGAGAGGATAGATACGCTCAGCTCAAGAGCTCGGTCATGCTTGAAGAGATGGGCAAAGTGCTAAGGCGCACGACAGGCAAGGGTTTTGTCACTTCGCGGTCTCAGCAAGCAAGGCGCCATCTTCTAGTATCCCAACTATCTTCCTCAGGAACTCGGCGGCTGTGAATCCATCGACGATTCGATGGTCGAACGTCAGGCTGAATGTGATCCTTGGTCTTATTTCAATCTTCTCTCCGACAACAACTGGTTTCTTCACGATCCTTCCGACACCCAGTATTGCCGCCTGCGGCGGGTTGATGATCGGAGTGAAAGCGTCAACCGCTGTCATACCGAGGTTGGAGAGTGTGAACGTTCCGCCGCCCACATCCTTGATCGTGAGCTTCCCATCGCGGGCCCTTTTGACTATGTCCTTGATCGAAAGCACCACGGTTGCAAGATCGACAACATCGGCATTCCTAACCACAGGTACGATCAGGCCGCGATCGCTCGCAACAGCGACTCCGACGTTGACTTCGTCGATTAACCTGATTCCGGTCTCTTCCAGGGTGGAGTTCACTATTTCGTATTCGCGCAGAGCTCTTGCAACGACCTTCACCAGTATGTCAGTGTAGGTCAGACGTTCGCCTGCCTTCGATTCAATCTCTGGAAGCTTGATCTCGCGTAGCCTGATCAACTCTGTGGCGTCGGCCTCGAAAATGTGGGTGACCTGGGCCGTCGTCTGGAGACTCGATGTTAGACGATTGCCGATCACTCTTCTCGTCTCCGAGAGGGGGATCGTCTTCTTCACCTTCAGTCCCAGCTTGGTGGGGCTCTCGGCTTTCTGGGGACCGACTCCACCTCCTTCCTTCCCCATCGCTGGTCCCTGCGACTGCGCGCTCGCGTCATTCGCGGCAGCGAGTGACCTAGGCGTCTGCGCTTTTCTGAACTCTTCCCCTTCCGGCAGAGCAACTAGGTTCTTGGTTCCCTTAAACCAGGTCATGATACTCTTTGCTGTTCGTCCCCCGTTGGGTATGAATGTTGGCATCCTCATCAAGGCGCCCCCTTGCACGGCAAGATAAAAAAGTGCCTCATTCATCAACGCATGAACCAACTTCCGTGCGCCTTGAATCGCGTTTCTGCCGTACGGTGTGTATAATCTAGTCGCTATCCTCGCTCGAGACAACTTGAGGGTTACTTTCAGCAATAGCATGCACCCTGAGCGGCCTGTCTTCCTGCGTCTGGGAACAGTGTGGCTCTGCGAGCATGCCCAGCGCAGTGACTTTCCAGATCACATGGAATGAGTCAAGTAATCCGTCCGGCCGCCATCTGCAGTGATCACTTGACCTGTCATGAATGACGATTCGTCAGACGCGAGGAACAGCACAACATTGGCGATCTCCTCGGGTTCAGCTATTCTTCGCAGAATCGTCTTCTCCTTCAAATCGCTTACAATCCTTTCGAACTCCTCGGCCGTCTTACCACGGGTGGTGAGGTCGGTCTTGGTGTATCCAGGCGCCACAGCATTCACGCACACGCCATAGGGCCCAAGCTCCAGAGCAAGTCGCTTGGTTAGAATGATAGCGGCCCCCTTTGTTATCGCGTAGGGCGTGGTGCCCGTGAGGGCAGTCCCGATTCCGGCGTTGCTTGCTACGTTAACAATTTTGCCGTAGCCATTCTGGATCATGTACTTCGCCGCGCTTCGTGTGCAATTGGCTATTCCCTTCACGTTCACACCGAACATCCTATCAAGCTCGGCTTCGTTGATATTCAGAGCGTCTCCGCGAATGGAGATGCCAGCGTTGTTCACCAGGATGTGTATTCCCCCAAATTCTTCGTCGACTCGTTGCATCATGGCTTCTACCTGTTGACCTTGCGCTACGTCAGCTCTCAAGGCGATGCCGCGACCCCCGAGTTCGCGCACCTTGGCCTGGATTTCCTTCGCTTCCTTTTCACTAGAAGAATAGTTTATGCAGACTGAGGCGCCCTCCTTCGCAAACAACAGTGCGGTCGCTCTGCCGATACCTCTTGATGCTCCAGTAACAACAGCTACCTTCCCAGCAAGCCGTCCTTGCACGAAATGTCGTGCGGCGTTGTCTATTTCTGCCTTTCGGACGTCGGCAGTTCTGAAAGGCATTCAGGTTCAGCGGTGAGTCTTCATCTCGGGCATCGAGATTGTCAACAGTGAGGACATTTCGTTTCGGGACGAATCTTAGTGCATATTATACTAGATGGAGAAGAGTGACTGGGGACTCGACATGACACGGCCATCAAGAGTCGAGCGTTTCCCGGCCTCAGGCAAGCCGAAGTGACATTAGAAGTGCTCGGGGTCCCGTGACCTTGCGAAGATAGGCTACAATCTATCGAGCCGACTTTCGGGAATAGAATACACTTCCGTACTTCATTCCTTCTTCGAACATAACTATCACGTTCCTGGACGGTATTGGCGGTATCATGTTGTGAACGGAGGTGAGGACATAGCCTCCTCCTCGTCCCAAATCATCAATCCGACGCCTCACCTCTCTTCTGACGTCATCTTCGGTGCCAAAAGGAAGAACGTTTTGAGTGTCTATTGCTCCCCAGAAAGCAATCTTTGCTCCGAACCGCGCCTTCAATTCCCTGGTGTCCATGTTTTTCGCAGAGACCTGCACTGGGTTCAATCCAGCTACACCTATCTCAGCAATGTCATCGATGAAAGGCGATACCGCCCCGTCTGTGTGAAGTATTACCTTTGCTCTGGTAGAGTTCCTGAATGCTTCAACAATCTTCTTGTGCAGTGGTTTAACACGCTTCCTGTATGTCTGAGGTGAAATCATTGGCCCCATCTGTGTCCCGAGGTCGTCCCCGAAGACTGCTATGTCGATGTACTCTCGGAGTGGCCTCAGGTACTCCTGTATTGTCTTGACCAGTAGCTCCGTTACCTTTCCCATTATTGCATCTGCTATCTTGGGACGGAGGACAAGGTCACCGAAGAAAGTCTGGAAACCTCGCAGCCACATGGAAAATGCGAAGGAACCTCCAATCGGCCCGTAAGGGAAGACTACCGCATAGTCTTGTTCAGTTAATGCCTTCCCGCGTCGAATCATGTCTTCCACCACCTGCTCGGCCGACACTCCTGAACGTCGAGTTGTTTGGGGCATTGACCCAATGAGTTGCGCTGCCGTCGGCCAGGGATAATCTCTCAGCTCTTCAGCGTCTTGCACCTTGGCCAGAGGATGCCCATCTGGAGTGATTTCGTAGTAGTAACCCAAGAGTTTCCTCCTAATGCCCCAAGCGTCTACCGATTCCTGAGGAGGATTGGGGTCAACTCTTTTGATGCTCGGGTACAAGTATCTGGTATCGATCTGAAACTTTTTCAGTACAGTTTCACTCGGACAGACGACTCCTTGGTCAACACACATGACCTCTTCTGATATTCCCATCTCTCTGAGCAGGTCACGGTACACATCCACGTTGAATGTGGACTGTCCTCCTCCCAAATCTAACGGAATCCGGTCTGGTTCCTGATGATTAAGGGTCGTAAGGACCCTGTCTCGTGGAGTCAATTCCCTTCATCAGAATTCAGTGCTTGTGTGTATATAAATCGATTAACGCGGTTCATGTCAACGAGTAGTAGAGTGTCTCGCTGGAGCAGGAAGACAGGACCTACCATCTTGAGATGACGACTTTCCTGTCGGTGAAGAAGTCCACAGTGTCAATCTGTGCGTGCAGGATGCCGAAGAATGACTCGCGACGACCCGAGAGAGGAAAGTTGGCAACAGGCGCGGCGACACCGATATTGATGCCAATGTTGCCCGCGTCGACGCGTCGCCGGAACTCACGAGCTGCCCGACCGCTCGTCGTGAAAATGCAGCCCATGTTTCCGAACTTTGTCTTCTGATTAATGGTCTCCAGTGCCTCGTCGAGGGTTCGGGTCGACATCATGCATGCGACTGGTCCAAATATTTCTTCTCTGGCAATCCGCATGTCAGCAGTCACGTGGTCGAAGACACTGGGGCCGAGATAGTATCCTTCTGGGAAATCTGCGAGCGTGATTGAACGTCCGTCGGAGAGTAGCTTCGCCCCATCGCTCTCGCCGGACTCGATGTATGAAATAATCCTCTCTTTTGCCTTCGATGAGACGACAGGTCCCATCATCGTCTTCTCATCCAGACCATAGCCAATATTCAGGCCGTTCGCTGCAGCGGTGAACTTACGGATGAGTCCATCGTACACGTCACCCACTCCCACTAGGTTCGAACCCGCAAGACATCTCTGTCCAGTGTTTCCGAAGAAAGATGAGATAATCGGAGGAATGGACTTATCGAGCTCCGCATCAGGCATGACGACGATGGTGTTCTTCGCGCCCCCCTGCGAAATGGCTCTCTTTCCGTGCTCTCCAGCCAGCTTGTAGACGAGTTTTGCGACTGGCGACGAACCGACGAAGCACACGCCTTTCAGAGATTCATGGGAAATCAAGGACTCGACCACTCCTCGTGCGCCGTGGACTAGGTTGAAGACACCAGGAGGCAAACCGATCTCCCTATTGAGCAGGTCTGCTATGCGCTGCATCGGTATCGGCGTGATCTCGCTGGGCTTGACAACAATTGTGTCGCCGAGGACTATCGCGTATGGTATGAACCAGAATGGTATGAGGATCGGAAAGTTGAAAGGACACACTATCCCAAAAACGCCCAACGGCTCCTTTACCATCATCTCATCAACGCCGCCGGCTATTTCGTCCAGCGTTTCGCCCTTCGCGAGAGTGTACGCGATTGCAATCGCAGAGTCGATGTTCTCCAGCGTTCGGTTCATGTCTCCTCTGCTTTCCTCAAGTGTCTTCCCGTGATTGATCGTATTCAACGCTGCCAGGTTCTCAAACTCTCTTGACATGACTTCCTTCAGCCTGAAGAGATACTTGACCCGCTCCAGTATGGGAACATTCTTCCATTTTTCGTAGGCTGTTTGTGCGGTTTCAACAGCTCTCTCGACCTCCTCATGGACGGTCAGTGGAACCTCAGCTATCACCTTCCCCTTGGCCGGATTGAAAGTCTGCAGCCAGTCACTGGCTCGTGAGTCACACCACTGGCCATCGATTAGCAATTTTAGTTTCCCGAAATCCTCGGTAAGATCTCCTTGAATCACCATGAGTATTGAGGACCTTGCTGGGGTTAAGAAAGTATCGCTTTCGTACCGCGAGTTTTCTCTTCCTCCGGGGAGTGGAACCATCTCGTACGAGATAGTGCATCCATCCATGGCGATTGTGACACACTATCAGGATGGTTCTGCCGAAGATCTCTCCCCTATTCAGAGTTGAATAGGCTTCGTTGACTTGCTCGAGCCTGTATCGACGGGTGACAGTTTTCCTGAATTCTATCCTCCCCGAATTGGCAAGCCTTGGGAGGCATGTCTCTCCTCGTCCTAGTGCCCATGATCGATAAGCCTCTTCTGACGAGGTGCGTGGTCTCGATTCCCGCCACTTGCCCCGCCTGGGATATTCCCACAACAGCTGCCCTTCCACCTTCTCTGACCAGATTGAAGGCCAGAACGACAGTCTCTCGTCTCTTTGACGCTCTGGCTCAGTCTTGGCTGCCTTGATTCCGCCAGAACTGACCTCCTAGATGAGATAAGCGCGATAGAGAGTGAAGAGGAAATCAGAAGGATAATATAGAGAAAGCAAGATTTGCAATACAGGAGTAAGCGAGGGGTAGTGAATTGAAAGAAATCAAGAATGTAAATCTGAGCGGAGCTGAAGCCGTCGGGAAAGCGATGAAGGAATGCGGTGTCGAATACTTCTTCTATGTTATGGGTGGAATGATGATCTATTCTCAGATTAATGATGCAGGTGTGAAGACCGTTTTGTGCAGGAATGAGAAGGCAGCCACGAATATGGCTGACGGGTATGCGAGGATAACGAAAAAGCCCACATTCTGTTACAGTCAACATGGGGCTGCAGCAGCAATTCTCGCTTCGATGCTCTACGAACCAATGTTCGCACACAGTCCAGTAGTAGCTCTGACTGGATCATATCCGACTCTCAGGAGAGATCAATGGTCATACCAAGAGTGCTACGAAATGAAGTATTTCGAACAGACGTGCAAGTTCAACGTGGATGTCACAAATGTAAGTAGACTCGCGGAGTACTTGCGTACTGCTATACAGGTAGCTGTAAGCGGATGTCCGGGTCCAACACATGTCAACATGGGCACTGACATGGCTGCTTTCAAAACTGACATGGCTGAAATCTACGGAGACAAGACGTTTCTGACGTTTCCACCATTCAGGCCTCAACCTGAACCTGAGAGGGTAGCGGAGGCCGCAAAACTTCTAGCTGATGCGGAGAGGCCTGTAATGGTGTGTGGCACGGGCGTACACTGGTCCGGCGCCTATGATGAAGTGAAGGCACTGGCAGAGTCACTAGTGATCCCTGTTGTGACGAACTATGGTGGCAAGGGTTGTTTCCCTGAAGATCACCCGCTTTGTGCTGGAGTGATGGGTACATATGGAAGACCAGTTTCCAATAATATCGTCCGAGAAGCTGACCTTGTCTTCTTGGTTGCTACGCGGGCTGGCCGTATGCAGATGGAGGAGCTTACATCCCCTATACCAGGCACATGTAAGATCATACATTTGGATATAGATCCTCTCGCCATAGGTCGTAACTACAGACCGGATGTTGCCCTCCTTGGAGATGCAAAGGTGACCCTCCAGCATTTGTTAGCCGTCCTCAAGAAAATGATCGCCAAACCAAGGCCAATGGGACAACGAGTCAAGAAGATAGCTAAAATCATCAGGAAGTATGAAGATTCAATCAAACAATTGAGCTCTGATGCGGTCCCCATCAAACCTCAGCGACTGATGACAGAAGTTTCGAAATTCCTAGGTCCCAGAGACATAGTAGTGAGCGACACAGGTAACATGCTCGGTTGGACCACCCGCTTTCTGAAGCTGAAGCGGACTGGAAGGGTCTTCCTGCCTGTCGGTGGCACGTTGGGTTCGAGCTTCTGCTTGGCTATGGGTGCCTCCTTTGCAGCAAAGGATGGCAGGATCATACATCTGACGGGAGATGGAGGTATGGGCTACAATCTGGTGGACTTGGAGACAGCCATACGGTACAATGATCAGCGCTCCCCGATGGTGACAGTTATTAACGACAACGCAATCCTTGGGTCAGAAGCGTTCCCATTTACTCCGATGAATTATGCGAAGATATTCCAGGCCTTCGGGGGCTATGGGATCAGAGTCGAAAGACCGGGAGAAATCAGTGACGCCCTGAAGGAAGCACTAGACTCAGGAAAACCTTCTGTTGTAGATTGTGTCAGCGATAAGACTGAGTTTGTCGACGCACGTGTCAAATACTTGACGTAAGGTGGTTGGTTCGCAGATGGGGTTGGAGAAGGAGTTCGAACCCGAGTTCGCAACCCAAGTCCAATTCTTTTAAGACCCATCCATCCCCGATTCGACCCTTGAGCAACGAAAAACTCGCAGGCAGGACTGCTATCATCACTGGTGCAGGGAGCGGGATCGGGAAGGCCACGGTGCTGACGTTTCTGGCTGAGGGCGCAAACGTAGCCAGCGCGGACCTCTACGAAGACCGCCTGACCCAGTTGAGAGCGGAGGTCGAAGGGCGCGGAATAGACTCTTCCAGAATCCTGACCATCACGGGCGACGCCAGCAAGTACGATTTCGCGGGAGCGTTGGTCGACGGAGCCGTCAAGCGGTTCGGCAGGCTCGACGTGCTGGTGAACAATGCGGGAGGGAGCATGGGGTTCGGCGGCACCGCGTTCGTCGACCTAGAAAGGAGCAAGTGGGACCTGACGCTCGCGAACAACCTCTACACCGCGCTAAACTGCACCCAGCACGCACTCAGGTACATGATCCCTCAGAAGTCCGGGAACATAGTGAACCTTGGTTCGACGCAGGGCCTCGGCGATTCCAACGTTGGAGGAGACCTGTTCGCGGTCTACGCGGCCGCGAAGGCAGGGATCATCCAGTTCACGAAGGCAATTGCCCGTGAGGTAGCGCCGAACAAGATTAGGGTGAACTGTGTCTCCCCGGGGCTCATACGCACAAGGTTCTTCCAGAAGGTCACCCCGGAGTTCATCGAAGCAGCCGTGAAGAAGACACCTTGGAAGCGCTGGGGCGAGCCAGAAGAGATATCCAGGGTCATCCTGTTCTTAGTGTCCGACGAGTCAGATTACATCACGGGGCAGAACATCTGCGTCAGCGGCGGACAGGTGATGCAATAGTTCCTTTTTGGATCTACCCTCAGATTCGCGGGTGGACGCCGCGAGCTCGTCCGGATAATCACTCCAACCTTCATCGTTCTCCCCCGCGCCGGCGAAAGCCCAACGCGGAGGAATGTCGAGTTGCACACTCTGATAGCGTTAGGACGTCGGTGTGCGGCACAAGAAAATTGGCTATCCCGCCTCGGCTGCCTGTACCCGTTACTATCGCCATGTGGAACTCCTTCGGGAGACCATGCTCACAGCTACGCCCGCCTTCGTGCTAGTGCCTCGGGGTTTAGCAGGTTTTCAGGGACGCCGCCTTTCAGCGCATCAACTATCTGCTTTGCTGCTTGACTGACCATTGCCCTTCCCGTTCTCACCCCGTAGCCCGAGTGAGGAGTCAGAATCAGATTCGGGAGACGATCCTTCAGGTTATAGAAGGGATGAGAGGGTGTGGGGGGTTCTTCAGAGAATGTGTCTACGCAGGCTCCCCCCAATCGTCCTTCCGTCAGCGCACTCGCAAGCGCAGCCTCGTCTACTATTGCTCCCCTGGCTGTATTCACCAGTAGTGCGAACCTCTTCATCTTTGCTAGTGCATTCTCATCGATCAAGTTCCTCGTCTGGGGCGTGAGAGGGCTGTGAATGGAGAGTACGTCCGACTCTGAGAGCAACCTCTCAAGTGACACAGGCTCCATTCCGAGTGACTGTTCAAGGTCTTCCCTCCTGACGACATCATGGTAGATCACGCGCATCTGGAACGCACGGGCGCGCTTTGCTACCTCCCCTCCGATCCTGCCCACGCCCAGAAGACCGAGAGTCAGCCCGTAGAGCTCGCGTATCTCGCCTCCCCAGTAGGAGGGGCGCCATTTCACCCCGTCTGAGTTCTGCGTCCATGAAAGGAATTTTCTTCATGAATGTAAGAATCAAGGCGAATGTATGCTCAGCCATTCCTTCGGCCAGTTCGGGCACTGCAGCGATTGTAACGAGCACCCCCCTCTCCGTCGCTGCCTTCACGTCCACCGAATCGTACCCCACGCCCACCCGGGAAATTATCTTGAGGCGTGGAGCTGAATCCATCACATAGCCGGTATAGGGTTCGGTAGCTGCTAAGGCAGCATCCGCGTCTGCCACCAAACGGGACAACCGTTCTTCTGTCAAAGGTTTCGATTCGGGATTGACGATTGGTTCAATTCCGTGCGAAGCAAGATAACTCAGGACGATGTCGGCAGGGAATCGGCGGTCTTGGCCGAGTGAATGGAAGCACTTCATTTGTACCAACTCAGTCAGAAAGTCCGTATTCCAGCGACTTCCCGTGCCTCGTCTCTCACCGCTACTACGGTGGTTGTTATGATCGGTTTCATCTGTCTGTTCAATGCGCCATCCCCTTCAACTCTCAAGTTATTAATTCCATTACCTTCTAACCCACCTTCACCACAACCCTCCCTGAGGCGCCGGTGCGGACCTTCGCGAGCGCTCCCGGGAACCATTCCTCGAACCTGCCACCCAGAGTTCCCTTTAGCTAACTTGCCGAAGTGAGAACCCAGTTTTGTCCATCTGCACCGCCCGACGCTCATCCTAAGAAACTTGAATCGGGTGCAGTGGAGGAAGCTTGAACTCCTTCGCTATCTTCTCGAGGTACGCCCAGGTCTCAGAGTCAAGGGGTATTCCTTCTTTTTCCCTCTTCCTCATTGTTTCCAACTCTGGTTCGCCGGGCAAGTAAACCCTTTCGAATCCCTCGGCGATTTTCGAGGCGCGAATCTGCTTCACGAGTTTCCTCATGTCTCGGAGATACTTCGAATAATCCTGAAAGGCGCCAATGTTCGTTGCCTGCACATGAGAACCCGCCTTGGAAGTATCGTCCGACACCTTTGTACGAAACCCCACCTCCTCCTAGAATCGAGTACACCTCGGACGATAGCATCAGTCCGTATCCCTTGTATCCCCCGAATGGAAGAAACGCGCCCTTCATCGCCTCAGTCGGATCGGCGGTTGGCTTTCCTTGGCTGTCCAGTGCCCAGCCAAGAGGAATAGGCTTCTTGTCTCTGGCCGCGAACACAACCTTCATTGCCGCCGCGGTTGTCGTCGCAATGTCAAGCACTATTGGTTCGTCTTCGTACGGAAATGAAAAACAGAGCGGATTCGTTCCGAAGACGGGCGTTGCTCCGCCCCACGGGGCAGCTTGGCGACTTGCGTTGGTAAAAGCAATGGCTGCCATCTTCTGCTCGGCCACCAGCAAGCCGTAGTAGGAGAGGGCGCCGCAGTGTGTCAGGTTGATGAGAGAGACAGCACCCACTCCCGTCCTCTTCGCCTTTTTGATGGCCATCCTCGTCGCTGTCGTCGCGAGATACGCTCCAAGGCCCCTGTCTCCGTCAATCACCGCCGTCGATGGCGACTCCCGGACGACCTTTGGTCTCGGTCTCTTGTTTATCTGCCCTGTCTTGATGCCTTCTATGTAGCGTTCAGCCAGCGCTATGCCGTGAGTGTCTACGCCTCTCAGGCTTATCACTAGGAGTTGGTTGACAACCGCATCGACCTGAGCCTTCGTAAGTCCAACCCTCGAGAATGCTGCTCGGAGGAATGCGTCAGCGTCTTGTCTGCGGACCCTTGGAAGGGTTTCCATGCAATGTGAATTCAAGGTGTGCAATAAAACCTTTGAGTGGAGGACGGCTGCAGAGACGAAATACTTACTCCCACTGGTCATCGCACGCGTTTTCGCCGCCGTCGAAAGGCAAGGTTTTATTCAACATCCGAGGGGGCCCACCTCACGTTGAAGAACATCCTAAAGGAGAAGGTGAAGCAGAAGAAGGTGGTATTTGGCGGGTACGTCTCGATGGCGCATCCAGATGTTGCAGAGGTGATTGGAAGTGCGGGCTACGACTGGGTCCTCTTCGACACGGAGCATGCCCCGCTCGACGTGGCAACCATCCAGATGCTAATGCAGGCGATGAGTTTCTCACACACACCCACACTGGTGCGGGTGGCGTGGAACGACATGGTCCTGATCAAGAGGGCGCTCGACATAGGGTCATCCGGAATCATAGTGCCGTGGGTTAACAGCAAGGAAGACGCGATGCGGGCTGTCAGTGCCATGAGGTATCCGCCGGAGGGATTGCGAGGTGTCGGCCCTCGAAGGGCGGCGATAAGTGATCCCGAGTACATCGAAACAGCGAATAGAGAGTTGTTCCTCGGAGTCCAAATAGAAACAAAGCAAGCAATCGATAATGTTGACGGGATACTCTCGGTGGAAGGTATCGACGCGGCGTTCATAGGTCCCTTCGACCTGTCATTCTCGCTGGGAGTGCCGAGGCAGTGGGATAACCCTGTCTTCACGAACGCTGTGAAGAGGGTTCTTGATGGATGTATAAAACACAACGTCGCGCCTGGAGTGCTCGCACCTGTCGAGTGGGAGAAGCGACTCAAGGAAGGGTTTAGGATGATGCAGACCCCGGGCGACATTGAAATCCTCCAGCAAGGAGCCGCGGAGAACCTACGGAGGATGAGAAACTTCGTCTCGACCATGCGCTGACAGCTCGCCGGTACTGAGAAGCCATTCGACTCTCGTGGAGCATGAAAACGGTCGAGGCATTGCGCCTGGATACTGCAAAGTCTTGACCTCGGTATGACAGTCTGACGATGGAGCTACCAAAGGGATTCGGGAGTACGGCTTCCCGACCTAGCCGTCGGTGGAAAAACGGAACTGAGGCGAGACGATTGTCGAGTAGAGATCGTACAGACAATCAGAGATTGAAATACGGCCAATTCTTCTTCATGTATCTTTCGTCCAGCTCAATACCCAGCCCGGACTCCTCAGTAAGTCTGATGAATCCTTTCTCTATTACGGGCTTCTTGGACTTGGCCATCTTATACCATCCTGGGAAACCGTGGCAGTGGAATTCAAGTGCACCAAATGTGTTAGACAGGGAACACGTGTGAGCGGCGGCCATCGTCCCTAGAGGAGTACTGATGTTATGAGGAGAGAACTCTATGTCATACATGGCCGCCATTTCCGCAACTCGTCTCCCCTCCGTAACTCCTCCTGCCTTCGCAAGGTCAGGCGTCCAAACAAGTACGCCTGTGTCCAGAAGATCCCTGAACTGGTAAGATGTGTGCATGTTCTCACCGGTAGCAACGGGGATAGACGTTCTAGAAGTAATCAGTCTTAGCTCGTCGAGATTACCCACCGCTTTCGTGGCGGGTGTGGGATCCTCGACCCAGCGCAGTCTAAACGGTTCCAGTGCTCTGCAAATTCGCAACGCTGAGCTAATGCCGTATCTCCAATGCAAATCAACCGCCAGTTCGATATCATTACCTATGCGTTCCCTAACTGCACTTACTATTTCACCCATGTAGTCTGCTTCTTTGAGTGTGACCTCCCCGCTCCTCCTGTTGTACTGCTTCGAGTACGGGGTGGGGATGTCTAGGTCGAATTTCATCACGGTATAACCCGCGTTCAGCATTTCAAGGGCCCTCTTCGCATAGCTTTCAGGCGAGTAGAGGTCTACCCACTTTTCTTGGGCGAGTCTTCCGAGTACGGGGTTGTGCTCAAGCTCGTATCCTGGGCTCCCTAGGCCCTTCTTCGATCTCGTGGTCTTGATCGGAGTGAGAAGCGAGTTGATCGCCTCAAAACCGCCTCCAGCGTGCGCGTCAACATAAACTCGGATTCGTTCTCTGTCTCCCCCGATCAACCTCCAGACTGGCAAGTTCGCATACTTGCCGATCAAATCGTAAAGAGCGATATTCACCGCCGAGATTACACTGTAGAATGATGTGCCAGCGAACACGGACGCATGTCTTAACTTCTCTTCGACTCTATTGACCTTGAAGGCATCTTCTCCAACCAGGATTGCTTTCAGAGCGGCTTCGCATCCCTTTAGACCGGGGCTAGGGCTCGCCTCACCTGTGCCGTACAACTCTCCAGCGTACACGCGTAGGAATGTCCACTCGAAAAGTGACTGGACAGTCTCAATTCTTACGTCAGTGATCTTTAGCCGCAAGTTCTTGGTTGTTCTTTAGATTTCCTTAAAAGGGTTCTTGGCTGAATCACTGGCATTTTCGTGCCCGTTCTCACTCGTTGCGCTGCGTGCGTGTCAAGACAACATCATAGTGTGGCGTCCACCTCGATCAGGGATGTGCCCCTTTCAGGTAGGCTGAGTCGCACTGCCACGGCCGGACCTTTATGGCTGTACGTGGCGCCTCTCACGTTGATTCTCCTCTGAGGGTCGAGGCCAATCTCCTGAAGGTTGAAGGTAACCTCCCTAGCCACTGGCTTATCAGAGAGGTTGAACGCGTTAATCACGGCCTTTCCCTCCTCTCTGAGAGTGTGCACAATGACTGTTTCATCGAGGCCGTAGAACGTGCCCTGGCTATAGAACTTCTTCAATCTCCGATACTCTTTCATGGCATCTTTGTGGGCTTCCCAGACCTTCGGGTTAGAATGCCTCCCCCCGACGCCCAGGTGTCGGCAAGTGGAAGCGTACCACCAGAATTCAAGGGCGTGCTCGTTATCCTTGCGAAGGTCGATGTGGAGATAGAGCGGGTAGCCGTAGGCCAAATTGTAGTAATAGAGGCTGGTGGCTCGGCCGCTAATGAGGTCCTGCATAGGGTCCCACATGTACTCGAAAGCCCAGAGTTCGTCAGGACCGCCCGGCTCATGAAGGTAATACGTCGGCATGGATGGGTACACGCACCTTCCCACAAATGCATGCAGCTCGATCAAGAGATTTGGAAAGTCCTTGTGGACGATCTGGGCCAGTCTTAGTATGGCCCTGCCATGTTCCTCACTAGTCGAGGGAACTGAGTGCCCATGGTCGGGATCATAGCATGGACCTTTGTAGGCGTCGCCGTCGAACATGAAGAATACAGCGCCGGCTCTAGCCAGCTCTAGCAGACGCTCGCCCTTGGTCTTGACGTAGGCGGTCGAAGCCAGACACAGATCAGTTACGATTTTTCCTTCCCTATCCTTCTTGTGGGCCCTCTCGGGGTACGTTGCATTGCGTCCCGCCAAATCCGTCCAACCAGCTAGAGGCGTGTGAAGTGATACGTCCAACCCGTACTCAGTCTTGATCTTCGTCACAAAGTCCTTTGCTGAAAGCAGGCGATGAGATGCCCAAATCGTAGAGCCGAACATCGTATCCCATCCCGGGTCCAGGTACAGAGCCTCGCACCCCAACTCCTGCGCCTTCCTGGCCTCTTCCTCCATGGATTCCAGTGTAAACAGCCGCTCCCTGTCCTCAAGCTTGTCGTAATGATTCCCACCTGCTACTGACGCCCACCAGAAGGGGTTATCGTAGAGCTCGTTCCAATGAATCGGAGGGTCATAACCTTTGGGGATTCCGTGGCCTTGCTCATCCATGAACTCTCTGAAAGCGTAGTAACACTCTTTCCAACCACCTTCGACGAAGACGTACCGCGTTACCCCAAAGCGCACTTCATTTCCTGTCTCGATCTTCGTTGCCGCTTCCGGGTCTCCGTGCCACACGCCGGTTCCAAATTGAAGAACTGCTTTGCCATCCTCTTCAGCGGTCTCCAGGAGGGCAAACTCCATCCCTCTTAGGTTGTGTTTGGCAACCAATAGTGAAGATTCGCCATCGGTCCAGGCCCATCCTTCTGACCCAAACTTGTCCGATGGAGCTTTTTCTTCTTGCTTGAACCAGGGTCTGTACCAACCTTCCCAGAGAGGAGATCCTGGAGGGAGTATTCGATATATTCACCGTTCAGGCCGTACCAGCATTCCCTCCGATATGGCACCGCCACCACCTTGCAATTCTCAGAATCCTTCAGTAGCAGGCCTTCGTTATCAGTGAGTGCTTTGGCGAAACCGAAGAAGATGTTCGGCGTATTCAGAGCTTTCTTTCCCATGTTCTTGACGGTTATTGTTTCCTCAAGGTATGGCTTCGAGTTTGGGACGAAGAACTCGTGCTTGAGTTCCAAGTCTCCGAGTCTGCCCGCAACTTGAACCTCCACACCGATATCGGAACCTTTCTCCGATCTTCGCTCCACAGAGTGCGCCACGTACTGGTTGATCTTGGTTTGGCGTTCCCAGACGAGGTGTTTGTATCGGTATCTGGAGTCGGCGTAGACTTTTCCCGTCTTCTTGCACCGGAGACTTGTAGGGTTAATTCCTCCCTCCAGGACGATTTCAAGAGAAAGATAGTCGTTGCTGAGGACCAACCTTTCGCCGAGGTCCCTGCACTCAGCTTTGCTATCGGTCAAAGCAAACCGCTCGTTGGTTACGACTTGCGCTGCATGATGTATAAAGGAATATGGAATTCATTGACCAACAGCGTCGAATGAGCATGGCTCAGTATTGAGGTGAAGCAGTGAGCACGATCTCTGCAGCAGGAGTAACACCCAAGAAATGCGTAACTCGTAAATACTGAAGAATCGGCGCTGCGACCTGATGTGAAATGGCATTGAAACTACAAGGAATATGGGCTCCCATGCCGACTCCTCTTGCGAAGGACGGAAGCGTGGACAAAGAGAGAATAAAGACGCTCGTTGACTTTCTCATTGATGGAGGGATAGATGGGCTCTTCCCTCTTGGGACATCCGGAGAGTTCGCGTTGTTCTCGCACGAAGATCGGGGGACGCTCATAGATGGCGTTGTTGATCGAGTCAACGGCAGGGTGCCGGTCTTCGCCGGCGTCTCCGACCCGAGCTCCGACAACATCGTACACCTCGCCGCCCATGCAAAGGATGCTGGTGCTGATGGTGTAACGGTCACCTCGCCGTTCTACTACGCAACGACAACCGAGGGGCTGTACCAACACTTCAAGTGGCTTGCAGAAAAGATCGACCTGCCCCTGATGCTTTACAACATTCCGGAGTGGACTCACCTCTTTGTACCTCCAGAGATCGTCAGGCGACTTGCTGAGGAGAAGATCATTGTGGGGATGAAATACACACAGGACAACCTGTTCAATCTGCTAAGGTTCATCATCGAGACGGGCGACAAGATGGCTGTCTTCAATGGGTCCGACCAATTGACGTTTACAAACCTGGAATTCGGAGGAAAGGGGGCCATAATCGGATCCGCCAACGTCATACCCAAAATTGCAGCCAGCATCTTCGACGAGTTTCAAAGAGGCAACATCAAGGCGGCAAAGGATGCTCAGTTGAAGCTGATGCCGGTGATGGCAGCTTTGGGGGTGGGCAAGTACCCCGCTGGGCTGAAGGCGGCGATGAGACTCATTGGAGAGCCGGTCGGCAGGGCAAAGGAACCCATTCCTGAACTCTCCCCTGCTGAGGTCGAAGAAGTCAAGCATTATCTCCGCGAGGCGGGAATCAAACTGAAGCGAAGTAGCGCGCGAAGGATGCAGAAATAGAGAACACTTTCGACCATTCGAGAGCGGGGCCCAGACGGAGAAGGTGTAGCAGAGGAGTAGGAACGGCCCGCTCTGCCAGCAGCAGAGTCTGGTCAAGCTCCGGGACGGACCTACTCGCAGTCTCTCGTGAGCC
>CAWIJZ010000013.1:0-12136 GCA_963836465.1 uncultured Nitrososphaerota archaeon | reverse complement strand
CAGACTTCGTGCGACAGGCGATGCAGGAGCGGCGCAACGCTTCTGTGGGCCTCGGGGAATAGCGCAACCCCCCGATTGGGTCGTTGGCGAGCCCGTCGGCGCCGCACTGGAGGATGATGAATTCGGGCTTGAGGACCGCAAATTCTTCGAGTTGCCCGAGTTCGTTCAGCACCTGTTCGTCCCCTGCTCCGGGGTCGAGCGGGATGTTCACCTTGGTCCCCTCAGCCTTTCCGTTCCCGTCTCGGATTTGTAGCCCGTACCGGATAGATGTATCTTCCGTTTTCGTGAATGTCGAAGATGAAGAGCTCAGGATCGTCTTCGTAGGAGTAGAAGACCCCGTCGCCGTGGTGCACGTCGATGTCGACGTAGAGTATCTTGGAGATGCCATGGTTCCTTCGCAGTGATTCGATGGCGACGCATATGTCATTGAACACGCAGAATCCTGCAGAGGATTCTCGCCTGGCGTGATGCAGGCCACCGACGGGGTTGAATCCATGGTCCACTTGCCTTCGAGCACACTCTCGACCGCCACCAGGGTGGAACCCACCATGTACTGCGAGGCCTCGAAGACTCCCTTGTAGGCCGGGGTGTCGCCCTGATCAAGTGCTCCGCTGCCAAGCTTGGAAGCCATCTGCACGAAATGGACGTGTTCACTCGCGTGAAACAGTTCAATCTCTTCTACGGACGCCTTTCTGGGAGTCAGGTGTTCTCTTTCTATGCCCCTCTTCTCGAGCTCACTCCAGAAGGCCTTGGCCCTTTCGGAAGTGAATGGATGAGGCCAAGGAAAAGAATAGGCCAGCAGTTCGTCGCCCTCAAGTACGCCCACTTTGCAGTTCAATACATCCAACCCGTGCAACGTGCCGTGTTATCTCCGTTGTCATTGCTTGCAGGGGCCCTCGGAGTCACAGCCCACTGCGAAGGATCCTGGACAGAGGAAACAGTGGTATGGCACGGTGTTCAAGGAACGGGACGAGGTTGTTGCTGGGTGATGCAGTGGATCCCGCCGAAACCGTATACGAGTGCGCTACTCTCGATGCCGACTACATCCCTAGTTGGGAAGAGCCCCGAGATGGTCGAGAGTGCCTCCTTGTCATTCGGATCGTCAAACGTCGGCACCAGAACGACGGAGTTGGCTATGTAGAAGTTGGCGTAGCTGGCAGGCAGCCTGTCTGTGGGTTCACCGACCCTCCGACTCGGCATGGCAACGGGGACCACGTCTATGGTTCTTCCGTGCTGGTCCCGGGCGTCTCCCAAGAGCTGCAGATTCTCGCGGAGTGGCTGGTAGTTGTAGTCCGATGGATCATCCTCGAGCATGCATATCGCCTTGTCTTCATCCGTGAATCTTGCAATGTCGTCAATGTGACCATCGGTGTCGTCTCCCTCGATGCCGTTTTTCAGCCAAATTGGATGTGTCACGCCCAGATAGTCGTTCAGGGCTCCCTCGATTCCAAGACGGCTCCGGTCGGGACTTCGATTTGTGTTTAGCAGACATTGTTCAGTCAACAGGCATGAACCCTTTCCGTTCACATCAATTGATCCGCCCTCAAGAACTGTTCCTGGTTGGAAGATTCTGAGTCCAGTTGACCTGGCGATCTTCGTCCCTGAATCATCGTCAGCTAGGAGATCCTCGTATTTGTTTCCCCAGGCATTGAACCTCCATTTGGTGGCCGCCACTTCTCCGTTTTTCTTGTTTTTGACGAACACGGGACCGTAGTCTCGAATCCACACGTCGGCCGTTCGGATCTCATGGAACTGTACATTGTCGACATTCTTCAGGAGGCGCGCAACTCTCATCCGAACCGCCGCATCATCGACGAGGACGTCGACCCTCTCTCCTCCGGAGGAGATTGCCTCGATCATGTCGAGATAGATACGTTCAACCTTCTCGATGATCGACTCGGGAAAAGTGAGTGGGTTCTTTGGCCAGGACAGCCAGGTGGCTTCGTGCGGTTCCCACTCGGCGGGCATCCTGAAACCCATTTCGGATGGTCTTAAAACATTCGTCAAGACTAACTACCCAGCTTCCCTTTGTAGGTCTGTGGCTTCCTGTTGCGGAGGAACCCCCAGCCGTCCTCTACCTCCCTGGCCAAATCGAGGTCGCAGGCCGCGATCAGCACAGCCTCCCTTTCATCTGCCTGAGCCAGCACCTTGCCGAACTGATCAAACGCGAACGAGCCGCCCCAGAAGTTCATGGAACCTTCTGCGCCGGTCCTGTTGGCGGCAGCCACGATGACGCTGTTGGAGATCGCGTGACCCCTCTGAACGGCGGCCCAAGCGTCTCGCCAGTCACCCTCGCTCTGTTCTACCCCGCTTACGGTACCGATTGCGGTCGGGTAGACGATGATGTCTGCGCCCATGAGCTTCAATATACGCGCGGGTTCGGGATACCACTGGTCGAAGCATATCAGGACGCCTACTCTCCCGTACTTTGTCGGAAAGACGCGGTACCGTTTCCCCGAGGAGAAGTAATCCTGCTCGAAAAAGCATGGATCTTGCGGGATGTGTACCTTTCTGTAGGTCCCGAGCAGTTTTCCTTTCTCGTCGAAGACGGGTGACGTGTTGTAAGAGTTATTGCCCGATTTCTCGTACATCGATCCCCCGACCAGGACAATTCCGTTGGATCTGGCAGCCTCCGATAGGCGGTCCGTGGTGTCGTTTGGTATTGCCAGCGGCGTTGCCGTCGCTGATTCCCTATCCTGGGGGAAGTATCGGAATTCGAAGAGCTCCGGCAGACAAACGATGTTTGCGCCCAGCTTGGCCGCTCTGTCTACCATGGTGAGAGCCCTATTCAGGTTGCCCTCCTGGTTCATGGACATGGCCATCTGGACCATCCCCAGAGTGACTGATTTCGTCATGACTCGGCGACCTCCGGGGCGATTTGAAATTTTAAGAATCTATCTGCGCATGGAATGAAGCCGTCTGCTACAGGGGAGGCAGGCGATGCCGGCCGACGGGTTCCACATCCTCTGATGCGATGTGGCTAGCCTGCAGGTATCTTCAGCAGCTCGAGGATCTTCGCGTAGCTGAAGTCCGAGAGGGTTTGTTTGTAGTCACGCAACAAAGTGAGGAGGATGTTTGTGTCGTCCATTCCGAGTATTCTCCTGACAAGCGGCGAGATTCTGCTGCCTATGAAAAGGTACTGGGCTGCGGTGGTCACATTCTTTGGTTTTCTTTCCCTGCCTGCGGACTCGAAATCGATTATCCGCGGAGCGTCATCAACAACCACCACGTGCTTTCTCAGGTTGCTAAGCTGACCGTGATCGAGGTTGATGATGTCGAGTTTTCTGCACTGGTTGAGTATCTTGTGCACCATCTCTCTCGTCTTCGCGGCCTTCCCCCTTCCTTTGAGGCCCGCCAACCATTGATGAAGCTCTTGATGTTCGAGGAGCTCCATCATGAGGAGGTCCCTGGTGTGGTCGAAGACCACGGCACCTACGCCGACCCTGTTTGCTATGCTTGTCATGTTAAACTCCAAGTCCATGCTCGGCCGATTCGCGTCCAATCTGCGTATCTTTAGCGCACAGGTCTGATCTGCGCGTTTCACCTTCACCACCACCCCAACGGTGCCAATCCCGAGCAGGTGTAGTCGACCGATCTTGCTGTTGCCCTCGAAGACCAGCTCGTCGATGTCGAGTTTCTTCAGTTCTCTTATTCTCTTCTGGGCTGCTCGGAGAGAAATCCTCGGATAGGTGAGAACCTGAATGTAGGGTGTCTTGGTGAGCTGGCTAAGAGATGCTCGTTCCGATTGTGTCACTGACAATCTCTTTCAGCCCCTTTCGCAGCCACGGTCGGGAAGCGACGAGCCTGGATAGTTCTCTGCCGGAGACGACTCTGCCGCTCCGCGTCAATCCAGCGGCCATCTCCTTTGAGGCGCCGAACGTTCCGGCATGGCGAGTGATGGTTTCTTTCAGAAACTCGACAGCCTGGTGTCCTTTCGTTCTTGAAGAAGTGCCACCCTGGCATCGTCCGTGACCCAGATCAGCTTCGCCCTTTTCTTGTTCTTTGAGATGAATTCCTCGGTCTCGTTTCTAGATGAACTGACGGACCGACTCTTTGCTCGACCCCCGGCAGCGCGTCTAATTCGGGAATGAGCAGAAACGCGCTGGAGTCAATTCCGTTGGAGACTGCGATGGATGGTCAGCTTGAATCCCCTCTGTTCCGCCTGCGCATTCAGGTGTCGCTGTGTTCGTCAGTCCCCCATAGGGTGTCTTCGCTCAGCTGTCGTGTGAGAATACGATACAGACCACGCTCCGTTCGAGAGAGGTCCGCTCCTTCCGATGTGGCCCATAGAAGTAGCTCGACGCGGGACGTCTGAGGAAGGCTCTTGATGCCAGTATCATCCTGCCGAGCTTCTCCAGGGAAATCGCTTTGGCTAGATCCCGTCCTCGTCAACGGGGTCGGGGAGAACAGAAGAATTGTTCCGGGCTCAGTGGTTTGAATTCGGAGAAGTATCCGAAGAACCCCCTCGAAGTCGGCGTACTTCATGACGAGCACCTCTGCTACATATCCGCTGAAACCCTGGGATTCGATTTCTGCGCCGTAGACGCCGACGCCCTTCATGAATCTCTTGAGCAGTCTAATCTGGAGTTTCTGGTCATCCCGTAGCCCTTCGACCAGTCTCAAGTGGTAGGGAGAACGGTCCGCCGCGCTCTTCCAGTTTGGGGGTTCCACGTCGTAGCATGGAACGAGGTTCACCCTGACGCCGTCGATGGTTGCCTCTGTGTAGGGGTGCTGAGCGTACTTTTTCCCTTTGGGATGTCCGGACGCAACCCGGGACCCGATGCTGAGGCCTATTCTCTCGAAGGTCTCCACGTCGACCTGGGGTGAGATTCTGATGAAGACGTCTATGTCGACGTCACTCGGGAGCCAGGTACCCTTCGCAAAGGAACCGCCCAGAATCGCATCGTGGACTTCGGTGTAGCGTCCCGCCTCCTCCTCGGTTTTGGCCAAGATTCTGGCAGCCAGGGCATCGATCTTCTTCTTCTCGGATGGCGATGGCGTCGTAATCGCGGTCACCATACTGATTATTGTATCCAGATCAGTCATTTGAGCGGATACACCCCGATGTCTCTGTAGACGGGCCCCTTTGGGGTCAGCACACTCGACTTCAATTTGATCTCAGTTAGCCTAACGGGTCCGAAGACCTTCGTGGCATTCGTCTGAATCAGAGATACTAGTGCCGCTTTGTTCCTCCCGGATCTGATTCTGGCCAGGGTTATGTGGGGCTGGAACATCCTGTCGTCTCTTTCCCCTATGCCGTCGAGAGTGCCGAATTGCGGTCGTCGCCACTGAAGTGACGCTTGCTGCGTCGTCCGCGGCAACTCCCGCCCAGACCACGTTCGGTCTGCTCTCGCTCGGGAACGCTCCAACACCTGCCACCGTGACTTCAAGCCCTGTTAACCGAAGGCTCCTGAGCCTCTGGTCCGCGTTTCGGGCCTGCTCGTCGGTTATCTCGCCCATGAACCTCACCGTGAAGTGGAGGTTCTCGCTCTCCACAAGCTTGACATCGGCTCCGCTCTTGGCAATCTCCCCCTGGAAGGCAACCAGTTCATCGAGTACCTGCCGACTCGGAATATCAACGGCTACGAATGCGCGCAATCCCCTTGAACCATCCACGGAGGACGTGCTCATTTAAGGAGATTCCATCCCCTTATATCACGTGACCATCTGCCGCACTAGGTATTGACGATGATGATTGTTTGCATCACGGGCATGCCCGGAGCAGGGAAGTCCACGATTGCCCAGGCGCTTGTCTCAAGAGGTTGGAAACGCATAGTGATGGGTGATGTGATACGCGAGGAGACCAGGAGACGTGGGCTTGAACCCGATGCGAAGAACACGGGTGACGTCATGAAGGACCTGAGGAAGAAATCCGGAGAGGCGGCCGTGGCCGAGCTGTGTCTGAAATCAATTGAAGACTCGGGTGCCGATCGTGTCGTTGTCGATGGAATCCGTTCCATTGCAGAGGTCGATACGTTTCGGGGGTCAGCTGAAGTTCTTCTTGTGGCCATTCATGCTTCGAGAGCGCGCAGATTCGCTCTTCTGCGTCAGAGGGGGCGAGAGGACGATCCGCCGTCGATGGATGCATTTCTCAGAAGGGATGGAAGGGAGCTGGAGGTTGGAATAGGCGGTGCCATAGCTCCTGGCAGATTGCGTCATTTCCAACGAAAACGCCACACCGGAGGAACTCTCAGTGGAGCTCGTCCGGATTGTCGACAGATGGGTCGAGACCATTGGAGAAAATCCCACCCCATACAAGACTCCTCATTGAGGCCACGGTCGCGTCCTCGGA
This sequence comes from uncultured Nitrososphaerota archaeon, assembly GCA_963836465.1. Taxonomy (GTDB): domain Archaea; phylum Thermoproteota; class Nitrososphaeria; order Nitrososphaerales; family Gagatemarchaeaceae; genus CAWIJZ01. The sequence goes on along the minus strand of CAWIJZ010000013.1, from coordinate 5,844 downwards.
AGATTCCGGGAAGGTGCTGAGAGCCGCCGAGAACCTTGTTGGCGAGGTCGCCCACACCTCAGATGTGGGAACCAACCGCGTCCGAGTTGCCTCGGACGATCCAATGTCTCTCAGTGTGGTGCACGACCAGCTCAGAGACAGACACGTAAGGGGTGCCGCAAGAAGAATGCTTTTGTCGGGAAGAAAAAACAGAACCGATGCCACGATCATGCTGAACAGGCAGGCTGCACTTCAGGGTGTCGTGGCACTCTGCAGCAGCGAGGAAGAATCGCCTCTTGGACCGATCTACCTGACGATACGCTCGGATGACTTGGATTCCGTGATGGAGTGGCTGACGGCATTTCCTGTCTCACCGTCGTCATCTGCCGCCGGCCATGGAGCAGAAGGATAGTCCACGTGAATCCTCAGACCGTCAGCAGCGGCCACGGTGTCTGGAAACACGGCCCTCGCCTCCTTAACTAGCGCAGAGACGTTCCTGTATCGGGCACTGAAGTGGGTTAGGACCAGTCTCCGGACACCAGCAGACTTCGCCATTTCCGCCGCTTCGGTCGAAGTGCTGTGCTTCCGCACCATGGCCTTGTCGCTGTCAGCGCTGACGAACGTAGAGTCGAAGATGAGCAGGTCGCACTTCTTGAAAAACTTCGAAAGTCTTGACGATGGTCTTGTGTCTCCCGAGTAGCCTATCCTTCTTCCCGGCCGGGGCGGCCCCGTGACATCGCGTGATTTGAAGATGCGACCGTTCACTGTCACTCTCCGCCCGCTCTGCAGCTTGGACCAGAGCTTTCCCTCGGGTATTCCGAGTTCCTTTGCCTTGCCGGGAAAGAACACGCCGGGGCGACGATGCTCTTCCACCAAGAAACAAAATGCTTCTACGGAATGCGTGGCGTTCGTGGCCTTGATGTCAAAGGCGGGTGTTCGCAGCAAAGTACCGCGGTGAGCTGGAACGAAACGTATGTCGAATGTCAGTCCTATGTGCATTATCTGTGAGGTCAGCTGGATCCACTTGAGGAGCGCCGCCGGGGCCACTATGGTCAACGGTTTCGTCCTCTGCGCCAGGCTCATCGTTTGAAGAAGACCCAATAGTCCGGTGACGTGGTCACCGTGCAGATGGGTGATGAGGATCGTCGTGGTCTTGTTTAGGCCGATTCCGTAGGCGAGTATCTGACGTTGTATCCCTTCCCCGCAGTCCATTATGATGACGTCGCCTTCCCTCTGGATTGCCATGGCCGGCAACGCTCTTCCCTTTGTAGGGGCGGCGGAGCTGGTCCCGAGAAACGTGACCGTGAGATTGACCAAGGTTCAGTTCCTTCTGAGGACGGTTATTGTCCTTATGAGCTTTCTGTGAACGTAGAGCTGATGCTCATCCTCGATACTCAGTTCCTCATTCCCCTCGATTGGAACACTGTTCGGGTGCATCAGGACGGTTCTGCTCCCTCTCCCCAGGAGAGGGATGAATGCCCACAACACCGAGTCTACTAGGCCTTTCGTCGTTAGCCCGCCGGTGCTTGAGGCCCTTCCATATGGAACATCGGTCGCAATGCCATCCACCCTGTGAAATGGAGGAGCAATCGCATTGGCTCTTACTACGCCCAACCAGGATTGGTGGAAGTATTCCATGTTCGCCATTGACCCGCGTACCATCTTCCTGCTGAGGTCCGAAGCCACGACTCGAAGTCCGATTTCCGCGGCCTCAATCGTCAGACTCCCCGTACCAACGAAGGGATCCAGGAACAAATCATCTTCCTTGCAGCGCGTGAGATTTACCAGCGCTCTGGAGAGTTTCGGAAAGATTGCGGAGGGGTGGAAGAAGGCACGTCTGCGTGGTCTCCTGGAAGCCCAGGCCTGCCCCATCAGGCGGGGACGTGAAAGGATTAGGTAGCGTTGGCGCTGCTCACGTCCGAGAATCAGGGTAAACTCGTAATCGGGCTTTTCGAGATCGACCTGCGCATCGACTCCTCTCAGGAGGGAAGCGATGTCGGGTTCTGAGTGGTTGTAACCCCTCGCGAAAGATACTAGACGAAATGCTATTCTCTTTCCTTTCACTATGCCGAAACCATCCGCGGGTTCGTTGAGCACTAGGCCAACCCGTCTGGCGAACGCGATCCTTCGCGCAACTCTGTCGGGGTCGGCTTCGGTATCGGCGATGAGAATCCTCTCCTCAGGTAAAGAAAAGGTGGTCCCATGGTCGTAAGTCAGAAACAGAGCTCTGGCTTCTGCTTCGGGTATGGTGGTTTCTCGCCCGACAGCAGCACGAGCACTCTATTCTTCAAGAGTCCTCAGGTGCGACGCTATGGTGGCTGACACGTCAACGACGCTGGATTTTCCGGGGATGGTGTTTGTCGCTATGATTTCCTTTATCCCGGCTTTCTCCAGCTTACTCCGCGCATCCCCTGCAAGTACAGGATGCACGCATATGGCCATGACCTTGCTCGCACCCCTTTCGAGGACGTGCTCGGCCGCGGCTTTGATGGTACCGCCTGTGCTTATGATATCATCCACTATCAGCACCTCGGCCCCACGGACGGGGAGGGCGCTTTCTTCCATCTTGACCACGCCGGTGGTCCTGTCTCGTGTCTTTTTCATCTGAAGGTACTTGGCGCCGTAGAGCGCAGCGAAGGCCTCCGTGCGCTTAGACGCCCCGAAATCTGGGGCGATTACCACGGGATTTTTCAGTTTCACGTTCTCCTTCGTGTATTTCACCAGATCAGGGATGGCTGACACGCTATAGATTGGGGAAGAGAACAGTGCGAGGCCTTCCATTGAATGTATGTCCACCGTGACCACCCTTCTTACTCCGACTGAGCGCAGAAGGTGCGAGATCACACCAAGGCTCACCTCCTCCCCCGGAAGAAACGACTTGTCTTGCCTAGCATAGGCCAGGTACGGTATCACCGCCGTCACCTTCGCGCCTTCCTGACTCAGATAATGGGACGCCAGAAGAATCTGGAAAAAGTGTTGATCCACAGGCGAGTATGTCGATTGCACGATGAAAACGCTCTTTTCGCCAACCGAGTCGGTGAGCGTAAACTTCGATTCGCCGTCCGGAAACAATCTGAACTCATGCTTGACCAGCTCAAGGTCAAGGTTCGATGCGATAGATTCGCCGAGTTTTTCTGAGGCGGGTCCTGCAAGTACGAGTTTGTCGGCCATCGGTTCCTCTGGTTCCTGCCCGCTCTCTGACGATATTTAACGAATTTCGGCGCCTCCCGCGTTTTCTTCAGTCACCTACACGACCACGCCGCCGGACCACAGTCCCCTCCGGCCACGAAAATCCATAGCAAAAGTTAAGGAATGGCTGTGTGGCCCTAAACTTGGAGAGAGAAAGAGAATTGGACCAATTCTGTCCGGAATGTGGGGGAATGATGCTCTATGATGCTCCCAACAAGAGGTTTGGATGTAAGAGCTGTGGACTTTACCTCACAAGAGATCAACTTTCGGACATTAGATACAAGATGAAGACGCCTGAAGATGATGCGAGGAGAAAGAAGTCGAGGCAACAGTCCGATTACCTCGAATGGTGGCTTAGCGGGAACAAGGAAAAGTAAGAGGAACAAACTCACCCTGGCGAGAACCGAAAAAAGAATCGAGATAGCCCGGTTTGACGCCCAAGCGTCAGCTATGGACCAGCCAGGGAACGGCTACGAACCAGGCGGCGAAACTTACGGATGCATTCTCTTGTGTTCACGCTTACGTCCATGCTCTTGATGATTATCCCAGGCGCAAACCAGCCGTACTCCGAAGACTCAGCGTTGAGTGTGATCTCGCCTCCGAGTGGTCTCGCAATATAGTCGATAATTACGTAGTGGTATTTCACTTTTCGTTTGCGGTCCACGTGCAAGTCGGTTACTGCGTCCAACACGCCCTCCAAGCTGACTTCGAGGCCGACCTCTTCCCTGACCTCCCTGCGAACGGCCTCCTGGACCGTTTCACCGAGCTCCACTAGTCCACCGGGGAAGGCCCACTTGCCCCTGTTCGGAGGCCTGTTCCTTCGCACGAGGAGCACCTCTTTGCCCTGCCGATGAATTAGGGCACCCGCCGCGACCAATGGTCGCGTAGGATAAACCCTGTCCTCTGACATACCGCGCAGTCACGGTCAATCAAATTCGTTTTAAAGTTGGATTTCAGATACTCTCTTCGGACTCATTTGGTAAGAATCGAGGTGCTCGCGGTGGGCAGGGAGCTGCTCATCGGCCGTACGGTCAACACGAACGCTCACTGGATAGGAAGGAGATTGGCCCTTATGGGAACAATGATTACACGGATGACCACCGCTGACGACAATCTGGAGGAGATATCTTCCTCGCTCAAAGAGATGCTGGGCCACCGCCCCGATTTCATCATAGTGGCCGGCGGACTCGGCCCTACGCCGGACGACATGACTCTCGAAGGCATCGCGAAGGGACTTGGAAGAAGGTTGCGGGTCAATCAGGAGGGCCTTCGCCTAATCAGAGCGCATCTCCTGAAGATTGGGAGGACAGACGTGGAGATCACGCCAGCGCAGAGGAAGATGGCCACTCTACCAGTTGGAGGGACGCCGCTTCCCAATGAGATGGGAACGGCACCGGGTGTCAGGATCGAAGTTGGGCAGACCACCGTATTCTGTTTGCCCGGCGTGCCAAAGGAGATGAAGAGCATCTTCACTGGTTCCATCGAGGAGGAGGTGAGGACCAAGGTTGGAAGGCTTTACAGGAAGGCAATAAGACTGAAGTTCGAGGGCATCTATGAGTCTAATCTCGCACCTCTAATCAGAAAGGCGATGGATCAGTACCCGGGCGTTTATATCAAATCCCATCCAAGAGGCCTCCGCGACGGGGTTTCAAGGATAGAACTTGACATCGTGGCCGTGAAGCAAACCAGGGAAGGGGCTCACATGACCGCGGAGTCCATCGCCAACAAGCTGATTCGAGAGGTCAAAGAGAGAGGAGCGGTGGTAGAGTACCTGCTCGGCATGCCGACAACAGAGGGAAAGAACCGGGAGCGATGATGCCCGATTGGACACGCTTTTTGTCACGGGTACGGCCGGTTCGGGGAAGACCCTGCTGACACACGCTCTGAAGAGTTGGTACATCGCCAAGGGAGAGGATGCCATCGCCGTAAACCTCGACCCGGGGGTGATTAACCTCCCCTACGACCCGGACGTAGATATCAGAACCAGCATTGACTTTCAAGACATCATGGATTCATATGGGCTGGGCCCCAACGGAGCGCTCATCTTGGCAGCAGACATGATAGCCACTCGGTTGGAGCGGATACAGGAAGAAGTCGATGAACGTAAGGCCGAATATGTCATCGTGGATACACCGGGCCAGACCGAACTTTTTTCATTTAGAGAGAGCGGGCAATATATAATCAAAGAATTCAAGGCAGATTCGAAGGTTCTGCTGCTGCTCCTGGACCCCCTTCTGGGAAACACACCCGTGAACTTTCTTTCGTTAGCGCTGCTTTCCGCCTCGGTGGGGCTCAGGATGAACATCCCCAGAATTTCGGTCGTAACGAAGAAGGACATAGCGCGAGAGGGTGTCAAGCAGATGTCGAATGGAGCAGCAATACTTCGAGCTTCGAAGAAGCGCTGGCAGCCACGAGAGACAGCGATGAGTACAGCCTCTACGCTTAAGCTATTTCGTGTGTTGAGAAAACTCTCGTTCGGGGTTGACCTCTATCCGGTCTCGGCTGTCACGCAGGAAGGTTTCCTTGCCCTCATCGGAGAAATAGCAAGATTGGGTCGGGCGGAGAGGAGATTACCGACTGAGTCCCATGAGGAAACCCTGATCAACCTACCGCAGGCTTCGGGTTTCTCAAGAGGAACCATGTGCCCAGATTCGCGTATGAAGAATGCCCCCTGCG
>CAWIJZ010000012.1:0-83319 GCA_963836465.1 uncultured Nitrososphaerota archaeon | reverse complement strand
CTTGCCAGGGAGACTCTTCCACACGTGAAGCCTGCCCATCAGGGTCGACGGGATAGAGGCGGAAGGCCTCGACAGGGAGGGGGAGCTCATCGTCGACAGGCAGCCGAAGTTCAACCACATTGGCTCGAGCACGCCGAAGCTGATAATCATGAAGCTCTCGAAGACAGCAAAGAAGAACGACAAGGCGCTGTACGGAGACATCCTGAATTCTCTTGAAGCCGAGTCGAGCGTACCGGTGCAGACGCCGCTGAACCTCCCCTGGCTCTCTGAGGAAGCTTCGTAGGGGGACCTCTCGCCGTTAAAAGGACGGTAGAACAGCATAAGCATGGGCTCTGGCGCTGACAAGGAAGAACTGGTGACGCTAAAGAAGTCAGAACTTGAGAAGATTTGCGAAACGATAATCAGCCTAAGGCGACGGGTAAGTGAACTCGAGAAGGTGTACGGTAGCTACCGTAACAAGGGGTGAAGAAGGGGCATTCCCCCCTAGAACCCCTGCTTCTGCCGACTCGTTCCTGCCCAGTTGCCGAACTGCTCTTCGGTCATTAGCACGTTGTGCAAGCTTGGTTTGGGAGTGGGTGAGGTTCCCCGTCTCTTTTCTCGGCGTTCGTATCGTCCACCTGCACCTCTTTCCCAAGGCCATGTGTGCGAAGCATCTCGACCAGTTGGTCTATTTCATTCCGCATCGCTGTGAGCTGCGCACTCGTTTGAATGTCCCTCTTGCTCTAGGTCTACTACCCTAGAGGCGTCGAGGACCGAGCCGCACCTGCTGCAGCATTCGTTCGTTGGATGGTTGTCCAGCTTGCATTTGGGGCACTTACTCATTGCGGCTTGGGCTTCTCCACGTCCTTGCCGCCGTAGACCTGCATGGTCTTTGCCTGAAGGTCGTTGCCAGCAAGGTGGGATGTAGATCCTCGGCAATTCGCTTCCCATCGCCCAGCCATACTTCTTGAAGAGCAGGGCCTCGTTGTAGCCCAGACGAGCGTCTCTGGTGGCCGCACCGTGCCTGAGGATGTAGGCGGTGATGCCTTTCTTCTTAATCCCAGCCTTCCTCGCGGTCTCGCGCAGCATCCTGTTGAAGGCGTTGTAACTCCACCGTCTCATCTCTCTTTTACCGGACTTCGGGTTCCACAGGTTGACCGAAAGCGGCGCGTCGGGATCGTTCTTCATGGGGTGGATGTTGAGCCAGTTTGACAGCAAGGTTGCCGACTTGATCAGATACACGATCCGCTCGCCTGTCTTTCCTCCGCCCCAGTGCCCCGACGCTTGGGCCTTACTCGTGCTAGCTAGGTCGCCGACAGCTGTTAACAGATGCTGCTCACAGCCGTGCGTCTGTGCGTAACTCTTTGCCTGCCATTAGTCGAACGGGCCCGGTGGGATTCGAACCTAAAGTTCAGTGCGCACCCCCCGCACCAAAAGCCTCGGACGGCAAGATTGTCTACAGTAATTCCAGTCAACTTCGAGTAGGTAGGAGGAGGTTGTGGTTGTTGTTGGACGAATTACTTCTCCAAGCTCATTCCCATCTGAGGGTTGAAGCTACGGCTAAACTCACCGGGGAAGAGAAGACTTGGTTGGATGGTGAAGGAAGCCAATCAGGGGTGAACTGCGCAACTCCCAAGAGATATTAAGAACGCAGTCAACGCATGAGTTACGCGCTTGCGGAACTTTCGCGTTAAAGTTGCCTAATTGAATATCAAATTCATGACCGGTCAATGCCTTCCCCAGTACACATCTGCACTGGCGCCGTGCTCCATCAAAGGCCTCGGCGAGCGCTTGTGCGTTGTCCCGCACCGCCTCAGGTGCCTCGCGTATTTCTTATCGCTGATCAGTTTTCTGCACTTCGGACATATCGGCACGAAGCGAGACGGATTGCCCGCTCGTAATAAGTACTTCCCACGCACTAGGGAGGACTAGGCGCCTTTTGAACCACTTCAAGTTGCGAGAGGGACATCTTGCGGACTCAATAATACTGATTATCCACGGAAAACCACACAAGGCAAAGATTAGAGTGGCGCAGCAGAGAAGCCCGAAGTGGGATTTCAGCATCTAATCAAAGGCCCGAACTCACAAGCAATTCCAAACAACCTCTGCTTCAGTACTTCGGTGGGGGTCTGCGATGCCTACCGACCTACTTATCGGTATGAACCGACAAGGCATCTTATGGACACGTAGGAAATGAAGTACAAGGCTTTGAAAAGGAAAGAAAGCAGGCGCACTAGTAACGCGGCAGGTTCTCAACAGCTTACAATGATCTACTCGATCTCTGACCTACTAGCCGGTCGCCAAAGCAAGCCCAAAACCGCCGCTACGACAATGCAGTCGCCTGTAACATACCCTGAAAGGTCGCTCACAAAGAACTCAATGACATTGGCACAGTCCTCAGGAGTGCCCAACCTTATCAAGGGAAATTTTTCGTCTAGCCCATCCGCCGCCGGGCCTGTGCCACGAATCTGGACAATGTAATAGTACCTGGAGCGATGCAGTTTACACGAATGCCGTATGGGCCCAGCTCGGCTGCTAGGAGGCGAGTGTAGTGGATTATGCCCACCTTCACAACTGCATAGTCCGCCCCCCTCCCCTTGGTGGCCTACGTTTCCAAGCCCCATCACTGACGCAACGTTGACGATAGTTCCCGACTTCTGTTGCTTCATTGGGACAGAAGCAGCCTGACTAACCAGTATTGTTCCGATTAGATTGAGCTCAACGACGTAGCGGAGCTGCACATCCTCCACACTCGACGCCCAAGCGTCCGCAAGAAGTTTGGCAACAGCCCCACCTATGAAGAGAGTGTGAAATCGGTCCACGTCGACAACATCCACGGCCTCCATTACCGCCGACTGTGCCAACTAGCCGAGCGGGAGAGCCCACCGGCTTCAGCAGTGGAGGGACGTCACTTAGATGTCTCTTATCTGACTGCCAGCAGTCCAGCCGCCGTCAACGACCACTGTGTGCCCGGTTATGTAGCTGGCTAGATCTGAACAGAGAAACAGCACTGCATCTGCTTGTTCCTCCGGTTCGCCCGGTCTTCCCATTGGTATGTACTTCAACATCTTTTCTCTCCAGACGGGATCTGCGTATAGCGGCTTCGTCGCTTCCGTAGCAGTGCTTCCCGGCGCGACGGCGTTGACGTAGATGTTGTAGGGCGCCACCTCCATCGCCATCACCTCCGTCAGCCGGATCACTCCCGCCTTCGCGGCGTCATAATCCGCCTGCAGCCGCAGCGCGACCTTTCCTGCTACGGAGGCGATATTCACAATCTTGCCGCTCTTCCGCTTAATCATATCAGTCACAGCAGCCTTCGAGCACATCCACAGGCCTATGAGGCTGACATCGATGGTTCTCCTCCACCCCTCAAGGGGCTGCTCAAAGAAGGGCTTTCGCCCTCCCCAGCCCCCGCCTGCGTTGTTCACTAGGATGTCGACTCTCCCGAATTTCTGCAAACCCTTCTGGAATATCCGGTCCACATCCTCCGGCTTGCTGACGTCCGCCCTTATCGCCAGAGCATCATTCCCCATCGCTTTGATGTCTGCCGCTGTCTTTTCTGCCGTGGGCAGATCCAAGTCTGGTACCACCACGTTCGCTCCTGCCCTCGCTAGAGTCAGCGCGCACGCACGTCCGATGCCTTGACCAGCACCGGTGACGAATGCCACCTTTCCGCTCAGATCAATTGTTACGACCATTGGCGCGAGGTTTCGATTGCGAAATTATTTAGGACTTGCGCAGTCGAGGAAGCTCGCTGAGAGAGCGGCATCAATAGTGCAAGGGAGCTTGAAGGCATACTCTGCACGAAGAAGACAGGAATACAGCACAACGAGCTGATGCCCTGGGATCTGACCCAAGCCTCACTTGCTTCGCGGTAGCGGTCTGCTTTGCCAAGTTCATGTCACTCGAGAAGGCTCGGTCACCTACCCAGTCGCTTCGAACTCGCACCCGTGTAGTTGGAAATCATTCGTTCCGAGTGCTGCCGCCAGGACATGCTACAGAACTGCTTCCTGGGTCTTCGCATCGAAGATGCTGATTTTGTTGACTGAGAAGGAGCACCATACGTGCTGCCCAACCTCGACCTTGATGCTGGTCGGGGTGAGTGACTTCCATATCAACGCTCCAACCTTTAGGCCGACAACATTGTGTGGACCCATGGGTTCGAGGATGTAGACCTCGCTCTCGAAAGCCGCTCCGTCTTGTCTGGCCGTGGAATACTCGAAGGTCTTCGGGCCTCACACCTAGATAGATTTCCTTGCCCACAATCTTTTCCCTGACTGAATCGGCGAGATCCCGAGGGAGCCTGTACTTGAACTCCGTGGCATCGAGGACAATAGTGCCATCCTGATCCATTGCCGTTGCCTTTGCAGTGTTCATCGGCGGGGAGCCGACAAATCCCCCAACGAATGCCGTTGCAGGATTTTCGTATACTTCGAATGGAGAGTCGTACTGGAGTATCTTCCCCTTGTTCATGACTGCTACTTTGTCCGCCATAGCCATCGCCTCCGACTGGTCGTGGGTCACGTAGATTGTAGTCACGCCGATCTCTTTCTGTAGCCTCTTGAGTTCTGTCCTCATCTGAACGCGCAACTTTGCATCCAAGTTACTCAGTGGCTCGTCCATAAGGAATACCTTCGGCTCCCTCACAATTGCCCTCCCTAAGGCAACTCTTTGCTGCTCCCCACCGCTGAGCTGCCTTGGCCTTCTCGAGAGATACTGTTCGATATTGACCAGCTTGGCAGTTTCCCTCACGCGCTTGTCAATCTCGGCGCGTGGTACATTCCTCATCTTGAGGGGAAACGCGATGTTCTCGTATGTTGTCATGTGCGGATAAAGAGCGTAGTTCTGGAAGACCATGGCGATGTCTCTGTCTTTTGCAGCAATATCGTTGACTCTTCTCCCCCCGATGAGTATGTCTCCAGAATCTGGATATTCAAGACCCGCTATGCATCTAAGAGTTGTTGTCTTGCCACATCCCGAGGGACCGACGAGGACTACAAGTTTTCCGCTGGCAACGTCGAAAGACAACCCATCTACAGCGGCAGAGTCCGCGTCGAATTTCTTGACCAGGTTCTGGACACAGAGTTCACTCATGTGTGGGGCCTGGTAGAATCAACCCTTAAAAAAGAGTTTTCGAATCTCTGTGAACGTCTTCAAATCAAGGTCTCCAAGAGATGGTGTTGTACGCCCGGTCAGGGTTCTCAATCCAGAAGCTACATGAAACTACTTCGCCAAGTCTGGCGGTGTGAGAGCGCGCAGACCGAGGTGAGCAGATCTGGGGAGGGCACACGAGCTGTCCGGAAACCAATATAAACGGTTCAGCCCCGCTTCCTGCCATGCTTCTCAATCTGACAAGGGCCAAGGAGTACATGAAAGAAGCAGGTGTGGACCTTCTCGTGGCCACATCTCCGGTCAATGTGGCCTACCTGACGGGCTTTGATTGCTTCTCCTACAGGACCTTCAAAGAATACATGATGGCAGGAGGCCAGTCGAACAGATTCCTGAAGTCATTTGGCTTACTGGCGCTCGACGGCAGACCCGCACTAGTGACTTCTGCATCAAATGTCTCCTGGACGTTCGGCTTGGATCTGCAGTTGTTTCCATACGGAGCATCTCTCGTGGTAACCAACCCTGATCGACCCACACCGAGAGACAGAAGGTTCGCCAAGCTGTTGGAGGCTCAGTTAAGACCGATGGAGAAATATTCGATTGAGGGGCTTGTCTCTGCAATAAAATCCCTTGGGCTAGATGAAATGACGCTCGGCCTCGAGTTCGATACTATGGATGAAGAATCAATCGCGAGGATAAGGAAAGGCCTACCAAAGGCGAAGGTGGGGGATGCGACCGAAACCCTGAGGCTAATTCGCATGGTGAAGACTCCCGAGGAGATTTGGCTGATGAGGAAGGCGGCTGACGCCAATGAACACGCGTTGAGCAGTTGTATGAAGGTGCTAAAGCCGGGGAACGCCATGGGCCAAGGTCAAGGACTCATACCTAACGTCTCTCGCCGAGATGCAAGCGTACCCTGAACACTATCTTTACTCTGCCAACGGGCTTGACGTAACCGACTACGGAGGGACTAAGGTGAGAAGCGGTGATGTGGGTTTCATCGACATGGGATGCACCTACGATAGGTACTTGGCCGACACTGGAGCGGCTTTCTATGTTGGCAGATGGGCTAGAGATGCAACTGAGCTGTACGAGGGACTTCGGGCGCAGCTCGAGGATGCGGCCGACAGGCTCGCGCCTGGTGTCGGATCCCTTGACATCTTCAATGCTTTGCGCGATTTCGCCACAAAAAGAGGCATGAAGTTCATCCAGCACGGGCATGCTCTCGGTCTGGAACCCAGGGAGCACCCCGTGATAATGGACCTGCCCAATCGAACCATCTCTGATGATTTCGTGAGCGTGAATTCGAATATTCCGCTGGAGGAGAACATGGTCCTTAACATCGAGACACCCTACTACTCGCTCAACACGGCATCATACAACCTGGAGCAGACGTTTGTAATCACCAAGAAAGGCGCAAGACTCCTTAGAAGCCAGGACAGGTCGAAGCCGTTCGGAGTCTAACTCCGCCGTCCCGTACCGTTCTTTATTGCACGAGCCCGAAACTCAGCCCTCGTGCCCAATAGTTCCGCAAGAATACCATTAAAACAATCTGCCGGAATCAGATTCAGTACCCCGACAGCGAAAATGCTGTTCCAGAGCGCCATCCGCTCGCTCACGAATGTTCCGAGCATGACGGGAACGGTGGCGGTTTGAGGCGTCGACAGGATGAAGGCCACGAGAAAGTCATTGTAGGCCCCCAAGAAAGCGAACATCGCACTCACTATCAGCCCGGACTTAGCGATAGGCAAAAGCACGGAGAAGAGGGCCCTCAAGTTTGATGCCCCGTCCATGCGCGCCGCTTCGTAAATCTCATGAGGTATTGCGCTAAGGAAGCTCCACATCAACCAGGCAATCCAGGGAAGTCCGAACATGGCGTATACGAGAACCAAGGAAGTGTACGTTCCTATGAGGTTTAGTCGATACATCATTATGTAGAGTGGAAGCAGCGTGGCAACAGGAGGGAGCATTCTCAGGGTCAGGATTCCGAAGGCAGTTCCATTCTTGTTCTTTAGCGGAAGATGTGCCAATGCAAAGGCAACTGGAAGGGCGAGAACCAGCGCCACGCCCGTCGCGACCGTGGCCAAGAAAAAGCTGTTGAAGAAGAACAGCCCCCAGTTCCTGAAGGACTGCCCTGCTGCGGGGTTGGCAAGGGCGTTGATGAACCCGGTTAGCGTCGGCGTGAAGAGTATGTTGGGCGGATACTTGAAGACGTCTCCGTTACTCTTGAAAGCCGTTGCTATCATGAAGTAGATTGGAAAGTAGATCCAAATCAGGAATATTACCACGAATGCGGCGATCGCAACTCTCTTGGCAAGAGATTCTTTCGGGGTCATCATTTCCTCAACCTATACATCCAGTACATGAGAGGCCATGAGATTGCGACCGTTATGATTAGGAACACTACAGCGTAGGCGGAACTCAGGCCTATGTTCTCGACGATTCCCAAGCCGGTCTCGAATATATTCCAGCTTAGGAAATTTGTGGCCGTCCCAGGTCCTCCTCCGGTGAAGAGGTACACAATCTCGAAATCCTTGAAGCTGTCGATGAGCCTGAAGAGCACCACTATTGCAAACGTGGACTTGAGCAGCGGTAGGACGACGTATCTCAGCTTCTTCATTCCGGTGGCTCCGTCGATATCGGCTGCTTCGAGCGGTGCGCGTGGGATTGAGGACAGACCCGCCAGGAGGATGGTTATGACAAAGGGCAGCCACTGCCATACGTCAATCACCATCATCGTCAAGTATACTGTAGGCACGCTTCCAAAGAAGGCCACGCTGCGAATGCCGGTAATGATGCTCACAAGATAGGTCAGAGGCCCGAGGTTGGGTTCGGTCAGATACCGCCACATCATCAGGATGAGAAATGGCGTCATCACGAGCGGGATCATCATGCTCGTCCTTACGGTTGAAATGAGCCTGCCCGGACGATTGAGAATTAGGGCTACGCCAAGACCCAGAGCGATCTCAACTGCTGTCACGAACGCGCTGTAACCCAGAGTGAGGCCAACAGACTGCTGGAACCCTGCGCTTGTAAAAGCGGCAATGTAATTGCCAAACCATATGAACGTGCCAGCCCCTGCGCCACCGTAAAGACTGTAATTGAATGTGCTGATGTAGAAGAGGTAAATGGCCGGGAAAATCGTAAGGACGGAAATATAAATCATGGCGGGGAGGATGTAGGCTTGGGGCCCAATCCTCCTCAACTTTAGTGCCATCGTTGGCTACGTTCCGAAGTCGTAGGTCTTCGTTCCGTAGAACCCGATGCTTTTCAACAGTGTCGTCGCATAGGTTTGGCAGTCATTCATGGCGTCTGCAGCCGACTGCTGGCCAGCTTGCACTTTCCCCAGGCTGGTGCCGATTTGTGAACAGAGGTCGATTGTACGAGGAATCTTCGGGAAGATGTTGCAGTAGACAAGACTCGCTCCAGAAGTGCCTACCTTCTGCGCTTGGGTAAGCCAAGCTTCTGCCTGAAGGACATCTTGAGCGGCCCAACTGTTATTATTCAAGTTCGTTGGGTCTGCGAGCAGCGACTTTCGGGTGGGTGCGTTACCTGCAAGGAAGAAGAGTTCCTCCATTCTTGGGCTCTTCAGCCAAGAGTAGAAGGACCACGCGGCGTCCTGTTGCTTCGAGAAGGCGCTGATGGCAGGAGTGCTCCCAGCGAGCATCTGTGGGCTCACCACATTCCCTGGGGCCCAAGCATATCTCGTCGTTTCGGGAGAGAGAGTGGAACCCGACCCGAAATCATCAGGGTAGTCGGTGCTGCAACCCTGCCAAGACGCAATTTTGCCCGCTTGCTCGAGGGGAGAGGCTGCAGTCCAGTTGAAGGTGGTTGGGTCAGGTATGTATCTATTCAGAACCTTTACGAAGTAGTCCACCGCTTCAATCACGTCCGGGTCCGTGAAGTTTGGAGTGAAATCCTTGTGAATGTAATTCTTGTTATACATCCAGACGAAGGGTTCCCAAGAGTACATGTTTTCGATGGGTGGCGCACCACCGAGGGCGTACCCAATCATTGAGGGAGGGTTGTTCACCTTGTCAGCCCAGGTGATATAGTCATCCATCGTAATTGGTGCGGTATTGACGTAGCTGCCCAAGTTGACGGTGCCTGGGAATGGGACCGGAGCACCCACTGCAGCGAAGAGGTCCTGTCGGTACTCGAGGTCCTCACAGATCGTACAGACGATTGGTAGCGAAATCAGCTGCACGCCGCCTTCATCCTCTGCATAGGTTGAACAACCAGCCATCACGCTCGGGAGAAAGTCATCCGCTTTCCAACCCGACGGAGTCATATCGAAGAATTTCTGAATCGGTGTGAGCCAGCCCGACAACCACCACGCGTATGCCGCAGCGCCGAACCAGCCTGCGTCGATGATGTCGTACTGTGACGATGATGCCGCAAAGACAGTCGCTGCCTTTGTGAAGACGTCTGTCTCGGCAAGTACTTCGAGGTTGACCTTGATTCCAGTCTCCTTCTCGAAGAGTGGTATGTAGTTGAAAATGGGTGGCTTCTCGGGCAGCGCGGCTGCCAGATAGTTAATAGTTGTTCCACTGAGCTTCGGGTCATAGTAGTAGTCGATGCCTGGGCCTCCTGCAGAGGTGACTGTCGCGGTCGATACCGAAGTGGCCGTGGTAGTGGCCGTGGTAGTGGCCGTGGTAGTGGCCGTGGTAGTGGCCGTGGTAGTGGCCGTGGTAGTTGTGGGTACAGTTGTGGTTGCTGTTGTAGTTACGGGCGCCAGTGTTGTCGTCGCTGTTGTAGTTACTACGTTCGGCGGTCGTGTCGCAATGTAGGCTACTGCCCCACCAGCCGCTATTACCGCTACTGCTGCACCAATTGCCACTTTTCCGCCTGTGCCTAATGCTGCCCGTCTCGTTATTTTCTTCTGCAAAACATCCGCGAACAATGGCCCGATTGTTTCACGATTTGGAACAACAGGTCGTTTTTTACCTTCAGTTTGACGATCGTTTTCGCGAGTCAAACCTAGACGCCAATTGAGCATTCATCTGAATATTAAAGCCTTTCAATTGAAGAACAATTGTCAATCTGTGGAGAAACCAAGTAACATGTGTCACCCCCCTTCGCACGACAAACAATTGTCAATGTCAGTAGATAGCGAACTTTCCTGACTGCAGATAGTATCTATCCGCCGCACGAACAGCCGAAATTCAAGGGAAGAGAGCTCTTGTGATTATTAGACACTCCCTGCCATGAACTTTTGGAGCAACATGGCAGATGTGTCTTGGACTAGCTCAAGAACGGGCGGAGAGTAGTCCAAGGAACCTGCTCATCCTGCGGCGCAAAGGTCTTCAGGATACTGGGCAAGTGACCAAATCCTTCCATCCATTTTTGAACCTCGTCAGGGGCAGCGGATAAGTTGACTCAAGATGTCTGAAACCGATGATAGTGTCAGACTAGTCTGGCATTCTCGAGTAGCGTTGTTGACCTTATAGTAGACATACACATTGAAGCTGGCTTGATTCGGGAGCGTGACCATGTAATAGTACCCACCGCACGCACAGGTTTCATTGAGATCGCTGATTATGGCACTGTAGTTCAAGTAGCCAGTCCGGAAGGTCAACCCAACTGGCATGGAGTTCGGGTATCCGACCAGTATATCCCCGTTCAGCACCACAGATTTGACGCTGTTCCGCTCGATCATGGGAGGCACGATGAAGACAGACAGCACGGCGACCGCAACACATGCTGAAAAAAAGAGGCCGTACAGGATAATTCTGCGACGGTTCTCACCGACGTTCAATCGCTAGGCGCGTCACCTTGGGCCTGGGCATTATCGACTCTACGACTTGCTTGTATGCCTTTCTTCCGGCCAAGCCTGCCCTTTCCGTCAAGTCTTCAAGAATGCTCTGGAGAGCATAAAGTGACGTTTATTGGTAGAAGAGGATGTATGTAATTACTGCAAAGTCCACTAGGATTGCGACGTGCATAATGGTGCAGTAAATACAGATGGTTTTCAAGATGACGAACTCGACCGCCATCAAATATGGGACAATGAGCAAACCAAGAAATCGCCAGGGGAAGAGAGTCTTGAGCGCTTTGGATGACAGATTGCTGCCACCGAACGCATAGAGGCAGACCAGCGCCATGCTCACCGCGAAATAGACGATTGCCAGCATATCCAGATTGATTCCGAAAACGTTGTTGTAAGGACTGGCAAGAACTTCGTTACAGTCGACGCGTATGTAGCCAAAGAGAAGTTGCGCAGATGTACAGACTGGTAGGTTAGTATGGAGAAGTTCATAGAGATAGAAGACCATCGAAGACGCCACTATCCCGACGAGCGACATCACGATTAGAACCAAAAACTTGAGTTTACTTATTCGCATCAAGTAAATAGAACCAGAGGCTTGAGTTTACCAATACCAGAGACAAGAGAATGAGACAATCAGATAAAGTTTTGAGATAACAGAGTCATCAAGTTTGTGAAGGGGACCGGGTCGTTGCTGATCAATGTCGTGAGACCAGAGTTCCTTTCCAAGTTTGTTACTATTGAGGTGACAACAAAGATAAAACCTTCTTGCGATTCGTCAGACGAAGGACCTTGCTCGGACGTAGTGAAGGCTCTTGGCGACAGGGTGGCTGTCGACAAAGTGAATTTCAGCGAAGAACGTTGATCAACGATAGGTGTATGATCGGTCAGATGTGAATCTCAGTGTTTCTTACCTTGCGGTGGGAACCCGGAATTCACTTTTCGAACCCGTTTGGGTGTGGACCCCACCGGGCCCGCTGACAATCTCCGTTAGATTCGTGACTCGAGGGGCGTGGCTTTATACTCACTGAGGTCTTCTGAATCTCCCAGGCGTCAAACGAATAGGCGTCATCTCCCGCTTCGAGAAATTCTTTGTCAACAGAGCGAGCGAGCGAAACGCCCAGGAATTTCTCAAAATGACTCGCGAGGGCGTAACATTTCTATGTTCAGGCCGAGGGCCTCAAGATAGAGTACCAGACGCGAGTCAAAGTTCGTGGGCGATGATGGCTATCGTTTATTTAACTCCTGAACGGGATACATGAAATGAGGGGTCGCGTGGCAATGACTTCGAGTGTCTGGCCGGAGTCATACTCTTGCACCGATTCGGACACCGGTAGGAGTGGCGCCTCTTGAAATCAAAGAGGTCCCACCGAACTGCACGCGCGCGCCGGTCTCCTCTCCAACTTCATCTTGGGAAGCCAGGATGGATTGGTGAACGTCCTCGGAATCCTGTTGGGACTGACGGCCGCTACGAGCGACGTCCGGCTGATCTTCGTCGCAGCTTTTGCAGCACTCGGCGCTGAATCAATCTCAATGGGAGCTGTAGCCTACACCTCTACCCTGGCGAGGAAGAAGCAATACCTGAAAGAGGTCAGCCGCGAAAAGACCGAGATGAGAGAGGTGCCCGAGACAGAAAGAAAGGAGGTGAAAGAAGTCTTCCAGAAATGGGGGTACCAGGGCGAGGAGCTCGAACGTTTGACCGACCTGATTGTTTCTAAGCCGAAGGCATGGCTCGAGTTCATGATGTCCTACGAGCTCCAGCTTGAGTCGGTCGGCGAGTCCGAACCCAGGAGAAGCTTCTTGGTCGTGCTAGGCGCCACCATCTTCGGTTCGTTCATCCCTCTGGTACCTTACTTCCTGGTGGGCAATGACGTCCTGCTGGGTGCGATCGGCTCGGTGACGGTCAGCGGTATAGCCCTCTTCGTCATCGGGTACTACGAGGCGAAAACAACGGTCGGGTCGATATGGAGGAGTGGGCTTCAGATGGCTGCGATTGGCTTGGCCGCTGGCCTGGCTGGTTTCCTGATAGGGCATTTCATCGGTGCCACGCCAGCTTAGTTCTATATAGGTAGCATGACGAGACAGATCGTAACTCGAACCCAACTCCCCCGCCTTCCCTTATTGCGCATCGGCGGTTTATTTGGGGAGGATTAGAGAAATTGTTAGAGATTCGTCGTCGAGTAGGCATGATCATTCCCGAGAACTTGCGGGCGTCCTAATCTCCTCCCGACAGCTCTCGCTACCGCGGACGACCCTTCAAATTTCCGGTCCTGGACTCCTTCATAGTGAAATTCCTTTCCGGAACTGACCCTTCCACATTCGTCGAAAAACAAAGGTCGGTTAATCTGGCGCTGAAGGTCATGGACGTCGCCCGGTTAGACGTCACAGGTTCACGCCGATGGCTTCGTCGCCTTGCAAGGCGGCTTGGCCGACCTTCCGATCCCCTGACCTGCGCGACGAAGCCCCAAGATATTGCAATCTGGTAGGCCCTATCCCAGGCTGGCCTATACGACTGGGAAACGCAAGTAGGCTTGGGCTACTGGTAGGGCGAAGCCCTAGAACCGCCGCTGCCAATGTATCGCTTAATCCTCTCCTCAATCGTGGCCTTAGGGGCGGCCCCGACAATACCGTCTACTGGTTCGCCGTCCTTGAATATCATGATTGTCGGGATGCCCTGGATCCCGAACTCCGAGGCGATTATGGGGTTATCATCCACGTTCAGCTTCCCGAATGTCGCCTTCTCTGCCATCTCCGTCGAGAGTTCCTCGAGAACCGGCGAAACGATTCTGCAAGGACCGCACCAGGGGGCCCAGAAGTCGACCACCATTAGATGATGGGTCTTTACCACTTGATGGAAGTCGGCATCGGACAGGTCGATTGGCTTCGCTGAGGCCTTCGCAACGGGCCTCTCCTGACCTCGTGAAATACGAAGCTTCAACATTTCCTCGAACTTCTTCTCGTTGATCTTCTTCACTTCTTCATCGAACGTCAACTCAAACACCTGCTTTGGAGGGCGAGAGCATTGGACACAGGACATCTACCGGCGTGCTTGCAGGAACGCCCATGCTCTTCATCCACTGCCCGGCCTGCCGCCACCACCTTTGACCTTCGGATAGCCATGGATGACGAGGCTGGCTCCGAGGAAGAGACGCACGACAAGTGCGAGGTAAGAACTGTCGCTGAGTAACGGGGTGATATTGATGCGCATTCTTTCTTCATCGACCTCTTGGCCGACTCCTAGACAGTTGGGGTTATATACTTAGTAGTTGACTACAACTGATATGATTCTCCCAATTGGACTAGGTAAGGTTAACTTAACCGTACCGTATAGCTGAACGCAGCTGAAGTTTCTGGATGATAAAAGACTTGAGCCAATTCACAGCCTCACGCTCGTGTACAGTTGAGCCAATTCACAGCCCAGTTTGAAGGGCTGTCCGGATTGCTGCACCACTTCAGCGGCTATGCTGGCCTGTCGCTGCCCTGACATGGGCCTGACTCCCGCCCGAATCACGCTCGATTAGAGATTTAGACAGATTATCCGGACGACCCGGACAACGATTCGGACATCCGGACAGCGAGCCAGGGGCATCCGGACACGACGTGGGCTGACGTCGGCTGACGTCGGCTGACGTAAACTGATTTATCCCCGGTCGTCTTTCCCCACTTCGGAAGTTGAAGCAAGTCTCGCGTGATACGAAGGAGGAAGGGTTCAGGCTGTGGCTGGAAGGAAGGACCTACAGAGAGATTGAGGAGCTATTCCCAGGTTTGCGCAGGTCCACCCTTGCCGACTACATAGGCAAGAAGGCGAAGGGTGTCCCAGACCTCGAGGTCCTGCAGCAGGTCAACGTTGCGCTCAAGAAGGAGGGCGCTAGCGCGATCTTCGTCCTCCGGGCTGCGAAGCTCCTCGAGAAGCTGGATGAGAATGACTTCGACATCGACGAAATAGGCTTCAAGGCATTGTTGGGCCTCATCAGCCAGTACGGCCAAGGTATCGAAGGGGCGATCTACGCGGGGCTTAGGCTTCAGCAGCTCCAAGCTATGACGGGCAAGGACCACGAGACCTTGGTGGCCGAAACGGAGGCGAAATCCGCCGCCATCGCGAAACAGGAGAGGCGTGTGGATGAGCTAAGAAGAAGAGGAGCAGCGCAAAGCAAACCTCGGCAACCTCCGCGAGCTCTCGGCGCTCAAGGACAAGCTCGAAAGACACGGCGTCACCCCGCAACGGGTCGACAGCTTCATCGACTTCAACGCCGAGCTGAGCGACAATGGGTTCACGGTGGAGGCCTCCAATGTCCTGGCGAGGGAGCTACGAAGGATAGGCTCGACACCAGTTCATGCTGCGTCCGCGCTAGTGCACCTCCTGAAGGAACACGGCGACCTTGAGGCTGCGATCCGCGAAGCCAGCGAATTGTGCGGGTTCGCAAAGGTTGAGATAGCGAGGATGAACAGAGAACTCCAGGCTAAGCGCACAGAGCTTGATGACAGAAGCGTAGAACTCGATGCCAAGGCGCGGGAGGTGCAGGAAATAGAACTCTTCGATCAAACGTAGGCACAACACTTACGATGAGATAGAGAAGGAACATAACGCAACGGTAACCGAGTTGCAGAGGAGGGCGGCGGAGGCGCAGGAGGAGCTTCTGAATCTCGAGAAAATGAAGACCATGGCAATCGATAGAGCAAATGGGGTCATTACGGAGTTCAAGGAATCACTAGGGAGGATGGACGCGACCATACGCGAGAAGCGCCAACTGAGGGTCCTAACGATTCTGCTACAGGAGCCCCGGAATTCCATGAGCCCCGGCGTTGTCGTGCCCGTAGGCCTGCTGGTCGTCGACGCCCTCGAGCAATATGTCGCGTCCCATCAAGACGATGTACCGGGGTCCAACGGGATTCTGGGGTGCACACGGAACTTGCGATTGGCTCTTACCGGCTACGTCAGGTATTCGGCAAGGTAGTGGCGATACGAACACCATGAGGGAACGTGCCAATGAACTGCTCGAGGAATGCGCGACCCTTGAGGAGACTTTCGAGGGTTTTGCTATCGATGAAGAAGGGGTCTTCCTACGGAACGAGAGGGACTATTTTGCAATGCTCCTCGATGATTTCTGCAAGACCATCGGCAAGCAGGTCAATCGCTCACTCGAAGGCCTCGAGCCTACTCCCCCCAGGGGCGAGGGCATAGTACTGAGCGTCATCGTCGACGGCAACAGGCCAGGCGTCCTCGCGCACGATGATTGGAAGACCGTGCGGGAGATACTGGCTGGCGGAATCCCCACCTTGCAGCCCGTTTTTCTGAGGTACTCGGCGTTTGAGTCTTTGATTGAGGGAATGAAGGACGCCGTAGGACGAGGTACGTTCGACAAGGAGCTACGGAGAGACCTTCAAACGGTGGTGCGCGAGGGTATGATCCAGTACAAAGCGCCAGACAGAGCGCCTCGGCAAGGGAGGCTGCGAGTTTTGTCGCCGAGCAGTGGGGAAAAGCCAATTTGCAGCGAAACACCAAGGTCCAACTGACTGGCTGGGAGGATAATAGTAATGAATGAAACTCCGACCGTCCAATACGAAGCGTTGTTCCATCCTAGGGGAATAGCAATCGTTGGTGCTGCGAGGGAAGAGGAAAAGGTGGGACACCTAATCCTGAGGAACCTTCTTTCCCAGGGATATGATGGAAGGATCTATCCCGTAAACCCCAGAGCGGACGAGATTCTGGGCATCAAGACGTATCGGTCGCTCAAAGATGTTCCGGGTGCAGTGGACATCGCCGTCATCGCCCTCCAAGCAAAGCTGGTGCCCGACTCCCTGAGAGAGTGCGTCCAGAAGAAGGCGAAGTTCGCGATAATCGTGGGAGGAGGATTCTCG
Organism: uncultured Nitrososphaerota archaeon; assembly: GCA_963836465.1. Taxonomy (GTDB): domain Archaea; phylum Thermoproteota; class Nitrososphaeria; order Nitrososphaerales; family Gagatemarchaeaceae; genus CAWIJZ01. The sequence continues at coordinate 66,605 of CAWIJZ010000012.1, read as the reverse complement.
GAAACTGGCGAGAGTGGAAGGGAGTTGGAGACGAAGCTATTGGAGATCGCCAGAGACTCAGAAACGAGAATAATTGGGCCGAATACAGTGGGCGTCTATCTTCCCCACGCGAAGGTGAGCACCGCCCTTACTCTCCCTGAAAGGACATTACTTCCTCCTGCTGGTCCCATCGCCTTCGTTTCCCAGAGTGGCGCGCTAGGTCTGCTTACCCTCGACACGATGTTGGAGTACGGCACGGGCGTGTCAGCGTTCGTGAATCTCGGGAACAGGATAGACCTCTCCGAGGAGGAACTGCTGCAGTACTTCGCGAGTGATCCAGAAACGACCAGCATAATCCTGTATCTGGAGAGCATAAAGAACGGCAGAGAATTCTTCAGTACCGCAAAGAGCGTCGCCAGGAGAAAACCGATAGTTGTGCTGAAGGCTGGGAGGACTCCGGGAGGTGCCAAAGCTGCCACCCTTCACACGGGGGCATTGGCCACCGACGACGCTGTGGTGGACGGCGCTCTGAAACAGATCGGAGCGATAAGAGCTTACGATGAGACGGAACTCATAGACTATGGAAAGGCCCTCGCATATCAGAGGCCCATAACGGGAAGAAACATCGCGGTGCTGACCACGGCTGGAGGTGTGGGCGTGATAACCGCTGACTATCTCGTGTCCGAGGACCACGGAGTCGGGCTGTCCCTAGCGAAGCTGGGTGATTCGACGAAATTGAAGATAAGGAAGGTAATCGTTCCCTTTGGCTCAGCCGAGAATCCAATCGACTTGACTGCCGAGGGCTCCACTGACCACTACAGGGAGGTTCTCGGGATTCTTAATGAGGACAGCAACGTGGATGGGATCGTCGTTTACGCGTTGTTCAACACAGCCAAGGTAGACGAGTCGCTGCTTGATGTCCTCACGGAGCAAATGAAGATAGGCAAGCCGACAGTCGCTGGAATAATCGGATCTAGCTACGGAAAGAAGATGTTGATAGAAGCCGAGAGGAGGCGCATACTCGCCTATCCATCCGTGATTAGGGTGGTCAGTGCGCTGAAAGCCCTGTATTTGAGAGGAACCTACCTGATGAGGAGGGGGCTGATCTGAATCCGTTCAGCGGCTCGGTCCGCCCAGATCAGAAAAGCTTGTCGGAGAGTGAAGTCATGGACATCCTGGCTTCCTATGGGGTGGGCGTCCCGGAGCGAATCGTTGTACAGGACGTGCCGGAGGACGTACCCTTCGATTTCCCCTTGGTGCTCAAGGTTTCCGACCCGTGCGTACGCGCACAAGACCGACGTTGGAGGGGTCTTGCTGAACATAAGGGACAGAGATGATTTGAAGGTCAAGTTCGCGGAGATGAAGGAGCGTTTTCCAGCCTCGAAGTTCCTCATCGAAAGAATGGAGAAGCCAGGGGTTGAGATGATTATCGGTCTCAGCAGGGACGTCACATTCGGACTCACTGTGATCCTGGGTCTCGGTGGCGTCTACACAGAGCTGTACAGGGACATTGCCATCAGAGTTCTCCCAATCGAGGGCATTGACGCTGACGAGATGATATCGGGAATCAGAGCGGTCAAGTTATTGGATGGTTTCAGGCATAGGAAGGCCAGTCGAAAGGCACTAAAGGAGACACTCCTGAAGGTTTCTAGACTGGGTGAAGATCTTGCGGACCGCATAGAGCAGCTCGACCTGAACCCAGTCTTCGTGAGAGAGCGTGATGCAGTCGCGGTGGATGCGAAGATCATTCTTAGATGAATGATGCTCGGGTGCGACCACGTGCTTCCTCAGTTGGGACGAAGGATCCTGATCTTGCGCCGCCAGGCGAATCAATCCGCACTCCACGGGTGTCTCAGTGGACCGCGTGCACAGGGAGTGAAAACGAATGCGGTAGCGTCCCGTGTGCGCGTCAGCCCGAGGAGGGGAGCGTGGAGAGCCTCGGTTTTTCTTTGGACTCGTCTCTGAGAAGGAGGAACTGTTCTATGCCGAGCTCAAGTGCTTTCAGGTTTGTCCCCCAACTCTTTTCGTGAAACATGTTCTTCACAGACTCCTGCAGCACGGGGAGTTCTACGGGAACGAATCCGGCGGCGTACGCTGCGCCGACGAGTACCACGTTCGAGGACAGGCTGTTCCCCGCCTCCGCTGCCAACTTCCGACCGTCAATCACGTACAGCTTGATGCCTCTCTCCCTGAGCTTCGAGACCGCTAGTTCGATGTCGGGATACTTCGCATCGCCAACGTTGACAGTAACGGGGATCATCGTTTCATTGTTCGTTATAACTGTCGTGCTAGCGCTCGCCCGATTCAACACCCTGAGGGTCTCGAGCGCCTCAAATCCGAGTATTAGGTTCGCATCTCCGCTAGGGATGATCGGCCCGTACACGTTGCCGATTCTCAGCTCCACGGTAACCTGCCCTCCCCTCTGAGACATCCCGTGAATCTCCGACATGACCGCCTTGAGCCCACTCGCCGTCACCGCGTTTCCGATGAGAAGACCTGCGGTGACTATTCCCTGACCGCCGACACCGGTAATGACTATGTTCGTCTGGCTCATGGCTCACGCCTTCACCTCTATGGCCTTCGGTCCGCAGACAAGAGGGCCGGCACAGACGCCACAGCCATCGCAGAGGTCAGGGTTAATTTTCACCAGGCCTTCATCGTCTTTGTAGAAGGCTGGGCACGAGAAGTTCACAATACAATTCATGCAAAGAACGCACTTGTCCTGATTGACTGTGTAGGTCACGAGCTCGGTTTTTCTGCGCAACTCGGCGTCCCTCATGAGCGCGCATTCCCTCCTTGAGATGACGACGGAGGGGCCCTCAAACCGAGCCGCCTCCTTTACCGCCTGCATCGTGCTCCTGGTATCATATGGGTCAACGGTTCGAACAAACTTTACGCCCACCCCCCTCACGAGATCCTCGATAGATACGGCCTGAGCCGCTTCACCCATGCCGTTCAGGGGAACACCAGGGTCAGGCTGAAGACCCGTCATGGCTGTTGTTCCGTTATCCATGATGATCAGGACGAGTTTGTGGTTGTTGTGTACGGCGTTTATGAGGCCAGGGATGCCAGCGTGAAAGAATGTTGAGTCCCCGATGAAGGCGATTACTTGCTGGTCGGTGACCTTGGAAAAGCCGGAGGCTGTTCCTATGGAGGAGCCCATGCAAAGCACGTAATCCGCTTCAAGGAATGGTTTCTGCACTCCCAGGCTGTAACAGCCGATGTCATTCGGGTAGATGGCTGTCGTCAGCTTCAGTTGTTTTGCGACCAGCTCCACCGCGTAAAACGTGGCCCTGTGGGGACATCCCGGGCAGAGCACAGGGGGTCTCGGAGGCAGACTCTCGTTGACCGTGATTGTTTCCTTCTCTCTGGTCTTGAAACTCAAGATTCTCGCGAGGCCGGCGGCGACAAGGTCTGGGTTGTATTCGTACCCGCGCGGGAAGTACCCATCCATCTTCCCCCGGACCAAGACAGGTATCCCCTCCATCTGGGCAAGAATACGCACCTTCTCTTCGAGGAACGGATCCAGCTCTTCGACCACCGCTATGGTCCTGTGATGCATCATGAAGCTGGCTACCAGTTCGTTTGGCAGTGGATTTGAGAACCCCAGCTTCAGGACGTCAACGTTCAGACGGTAGGCTTCTACCACGTCCATGAGCGAGTTGTATGCGGCTCCGGCCGTAATCACCCCAACATCGCTCGCGCCGTACCATTCGATTCTGTTGAGTGGTGATTTCTCCGCGATTCCCCTAAGGATCTCGAAGCGCCTGAGGAGTTCTCCCTTCAATCTGTAGGCCGTGGCGGGCAAAATGACAGTGTTGGATGGATCCTTCTTGAACACTCCAGACGCGACGGCGCCTCTCCTGGGGCCGAAACTCACCATCGCTCTCATGTGGCTCACTCTTGTCGTTGTTCTCAGAATCACGGGGCACCCTACTGTCTCTGAGAGGTTGAATGCGTAGACGAGGTAATCCTTCGCTTCCTGGGGATTCGAGGGTTCGATCAGTGGGAGCCTTGACATTTCAGAGTAGTGCCTGTTGTCCTGCTCGTTTTGCGATGAGAACATCGATGGGTCGTCGGCCGTCATGATAACAAGTCCGGCTCTGGTTCCTATGTAGGCGATGCTCATCATCGCATCGGAGGCCACGTTCAGACCCACATGCTTCATGAAGACGAACGATCTGACACCCGACATCGCGGATGCGGCCGCCACCTCTAGCGCCACGATTTCGTTGGTGGAGTATCGAAATAAACGCCAGCGGACTTGGCCACCATGGACAGTACGTCCCCCACCTCGCTGGAAGGTGTGCCTGGGTACGTAGACGCGAGGCCAACGCCCGCCTCGATCGCACCCCTTGCTATTGCCTCGTTGCCCAGGAGAAAGCGTTTCTCCCCCTCGCCAGAAAGGAGATAGGCGTAGTCGCTCAAGCGGTCTCTCCCCCACCCCAACAGGTTCGGGACTGCCCAGCTATTTATGGTAGGGGGACGGTTCTCGATTGTGAGAAGAGGGGCATCGCGTAAGCTCCGCGATGGTCAGTCGATGGACAGGCAACTGAGCACAAGCGACAGCGCTTTGCTATCCCCGAATCCGCCCGCCTTCGTGACCACCTTTAGACCTTCGTGTCGTCCCCCAAGGAGTTTCGAGACGGGTATGCCTGGCAGCAGTTCATGCTCAACCTGCAGGCCGTACCCGCCAATTTCCTTCAGGACAGAGAATGCTGTTTCACCTCCTATGAGGAGCAAGGCTCTGACTTCGCACTCCCGCAGGACTGTAGCTGTTATCCTGCCTAGAAGCCTGCCGACTCGGCCGTGAACTTCGGCCGGGTGCAGGCCCACCGCTCCTGCGGCTTCAAGGGTTTCGTTAACGTCCTCGATCGACTCGGCGGAGACCAGAATCGTGTTCTTGCCCTGTTTGAGGAGCTCCTCTACTTCCGTCGCCACGACCTCGGAGATTCTCCCCGCCTGTCCTTTTCTGAGGGCATTCCGAGCGTCAACCTTCACAGTCGTCGCCAGCGATGAATCTGTCGCCTCCATGACCTGTCGCACTGATGCTTCGTTGTGGCTTCCGCATATCGCAAGAACTGATTTGAATCTGTAGGTGCTAGACAACTGCGCTGCAAGTGCGCTCGCCCCGCAGAGTAGTGCTCCGAGCTCCTTGCCTGCCTCGGCTATTGTTTTCAGCTCGGCACTGTTTGTCGCATCAACTACGAAGACGCTCCTGCCCTTCGATTCTTTTCCCCTCGCCATCTCCTCAATGAGCGCCTTCCTTCCTCGTCTTACCACTGCGATAGGAACACACCGGACCTCTGCTGTGGTTTTCTTTCGAAGCAGATCGGGAATGAAGGAACCCTCCGTGACCCGCCCGTTCACGACCTGATACCCGTCCACAGTCACCCTTTGGTTCTCTGGAACGGCAGGCGCTACTATTGAAGTTGAAAGGTCGAGTTCGTCCATTAGAGCTTCGATCTCTGAGCCGAGGTTACCCTTCAGAGTTGAATCGAGTTTCTTGAAGATGATGCGGAACCCGAAATTCCTCAGCAGTTTTGCCCAGCACCGAACCTTCAGATAGGCTGCCCTGCCATGAGATTCACGTGTTTCCGTGTCTAGGCAGACAACGTCTGACGCACGCCCCAGATGGTCGAAATCATCAACGGCTGTCAAGACTCTTGTGGTCAGCCCCGCTTTGGCAAACTGAACCGCTGTGTCGGCAGCTCCCGTTAGGTCGTCTGCGAGAATCGCCAGTTTCTCGTGCATGGGTCGCGCATGAAAGCAGCCACTCAAATCACTTTCCTGGAGCGATGAGAATCACGCTGATGACTTCAGTATGATTGCAACTGTGTAGGAGTCGGAGACCTGATTGAAGGTTGGTCGTCTTTCGGAAGCCAAGCGAGAACGAACTTTCTTCGCTGCCACTGAGACCACGTTGCACATCTTTCTCTCGCCCGTCACAAGGGACTATTAAGCGACTGCGGATGCTTTGGAGGTCCGGAAAGGTTTAATTACTATACAAGTCGTCCTTGTATACTGAAGTTGGTATAGGGATGAGGCGTAATCTGATGGAGGTGCTTCAACACGGAACAGTCTGAACTGGACCTGATGCTGGAGCTGCTCGAGAACCCGGTGCGCCGGAAGATTGTGAAGCGCCTGAGCCAGGAACCAGGTTACTCCCTCCAACTCTCGAAGGAGTTGGGGCTGGGGCAACAACTCGTAGCCAGTCACCTAGACCTCATGGAACACGCTGGGCTGGTCAAATCATCGATGGAGGCCAGTCCAACTGGGCCCAGAAGGAGAGAGTTTCTCCTCCGCAAGAGCCTCTCCGTGACGATAGACGTCGCACCTCACCTGTTCAGTGTAAGGATGAAGACGCTCGAGGACCTTCCTGAGGGAGAATTCTCCGGGATTGTGACCTCCTTCAGAGATAGAATAGAGCGGATTCTTGACCAGCCCGATGACAAGAAGAGACTGGGCGATTTCAATAGGTTCTTCTCCGAGATTGACAAGAAAATTGCGGAGTTTGAGGATGCACGCAGCGCTCTCCTGAGTACCAAGAACTATGCGATGGAATTGGTGAGTGATGTACTCTCGAGGAGCAGAAGGACTCCTGAGGAGAAGCGGGTACTCTATCAGATCATGAATGAAGACAACCGTGTAATCGAGAGTCTCTCTGAAAACCTGAACATCAGGGAAGGTGTGATCCGGGAGCTTCTGAAGGAGCTGCAGGAAGACACCTCCTAGCACTGCCAGATGCTAGTGTGGTCGACGGCGTGGGCATCCAGAAGGTCGAACTGTTCAGAGAGCAGGATGATGACGAATGACAGGGAGGAGGCACTCGGGCTCGTGAAAGAGATTAAGCGGCTGTTTGACCCCAAGGGGATGACGAACCCAGCAAAATACGTTCGAGTGGCCTGAATGGGAGATCAATAGATTGATTGTGTTGTTCTTTTCCCCGCTTTCTAGCTCCGGTGTTAAACAATGATCTCTGAGCAACCCCAGTACTGGCTCTTCAAGGAAGAACCGTCACTATTCATTTCATCGACTCGTCACTGACGGGAAAACCATCTGGGACCTCGTCTCTCCGTGATGCGTGTGTCCGATGATATTTGGATGGAGTATTGGTTGTCGCGAGCTCCAGAATATGAAATTTCAGGCCAGCACGCGTCTCAACCTTGCTATTGCTTCTCGTAGCGTCTGATCCCTCTTCGGAAATGCGAACCTCACCATCGTGTGCCCTGCACCTTCGGTTGAGTAGAAGCTCGAGCCCGGAACGACCGCAACCTTGGGCCGCTCGACAAGGTACTCTGCAAAGGCGAAATCGTCCTTCTTGCTGAGCTCCCTGAAATCGGCCAGTATGTAGTACGCGCCCTGAGGCTCCACGCATTTGAAACCCAACGAGTTGAGGGACCCGAGCATGTAGGACCGCTTCCTCGCGTAGCTCTCGGCAAGTTGCGTGTAGTAGTTCTCTGGCATGTTGAGGGCCTCGATCGTGGCCCGCTGAAGAGGAGTGGGAGCGCAGACTGTAATGAAGTCGTGCACTGTCCTGATTGCCTGGGTCAAGCCTTTCTCTGCCGTCGTGTACCCTATCCTCCATCCGGTGACGCTGTACGTCTTTGAAAATCCGCATATCGTAACAGTTCTATCAGTCATCTTCTTCAAGGTGGCAAGACTCACGTGCCTGTACCCCTTGTACACTATTTGCTCATAGATCTCGTCTGTGATTGCGACGCAATCGTAATCTTCGCAGAGGTCGGCGATGATCCCAAGTTCTTTCTCGCTGAAGACCTTCCCTGACGGGTTGTTCGGTGTGTTAATTATGATGGCCTTAGTTCTGCCGTTGAACGCCTTCTTGAGCTCCTCCTCGTCGAGCTCGAAAGTCGGTTCCATCAGTCTGACGTATCTGGCCCGTGCCCCAGAGATTATTGTTGCTGGACCGTAGTTCTCGTAGAATGGTTCGTGTATTATGACCTCGTCATCCCTGTCCGTGACCGCCAGCACTGTTGCAAGAAGGGCTTCTGTGGCGCCGCACATTACTGTGATTTCTGTCGCTGGGTCAGCTCCAATTCGATTGAACCGCAAGAGCTTCGCCGCGAGTGCTTCTCTCAGCTCAAGCGAACCCGACGTAACCTCGTACTGATTGTAGTCTTCCTCGATTGCTCTGATGGCGGCCCTCTTCAATCGTGGAGGTGACGCGAAGTCGGGGAAGCCCTGGGCGAGGTTTATCGCATCGTAGATGGTCGCGAGCCTAGTCATCTCTCTGATGACTGACTCGCCCAAGAGTCCCACCTTCTTGGAAACGAGAGACTTGCCCGTGGCTGCCTTCAACGGGGCGATGGCCTTCGGTTCAGAGCATTTAATCCTATTTGCGCCCCCTTTTTCCCCTATGGAAACGACTCGGCCTATCCGTGCAAATCAATTTTCACATCGCGGCAGCGAAGCTGCTAATCATTCTCGCAGTGGGACTCAGGCTGACCTAGGAAGGCCTCAGCCTGAAATCCAAGCGCACTGAACAGTCGCTGCCAGGCAAGCAGGCGAGTCAGGTTACCTGAATCCGCCTATGACGGTCTGGCCGCCCCTGCGACGAACAAGTTAGTTGTCGCGTCGTCTGACCGCGATGGGCTCCGGCGCCTCAGCGAGTCTGAGTGTGGTTTCGTATGTCGTGCCCATTCTGACGAAGTGCACGGATACCTCGGTTCCGATGGAGAGCTTTGAGAGAGCACCGACGAGGTCCTTCATCCCCCTCAACTGGAAATCGCCTATTCGAACCAGGATATCGCTAGCTCTTAGGCCCGCCTGGTACGCTGGGCTGCCTCTTGCTATATCTACGAGCAGCACCCCCGAGTCGGTCCTGAAGTTGTAGCGTTTCGCGATGGTATTGTTAATGTCCATTCCAGAGATTCCCATCCAGGGTCTGATTACCTTCCCATTCTTCGCGATCTGCTCGATAATCTGCTTCACCGTGTCGACAGGTATGGCGAAACCTACGCCCTGAGCGAAGGGAATTATGGCTGTGTTGATACCTATAACCCTCCCGTCAAGGTCAGCGAGGGGGCCTCCGCTGTTTCCTGGATTGATCGCTGCATCTGTCTGTATCAGACCCTCCACAACGAAGTCAGAACCAGGCAGAGGCCTTCCTAGGGCGCTTATCACTCCCATGGAGACTGTGGGAGCGCCCGGCAATCCCAGTGCATTTCCTATTGCAAGAACAATCTGTCCCACCTTGAGTTTCTCGGATTCCGCAAGTCGCGCTGCAGGGAGCCTGTCAGAATCAATACGTACCAGGGCAATGTCCGTTGCAGGGTCGGAACCGACCACCTCCCCGACGAAGGATCTGCCGTCCTTCAGGTTGATCTGCACTCTCGTGCTGTCATCGATGACGTGATTGTTCGTTATGATGTAACCTCTCGGATCGGTGATTATCCCCGAGCCTTGGCCTTCGACGGGAATGACCCTGTACCTGTAATCCCGCGCCAGCTTCATGCTTTCTATCCCGACGACGCTCTCGCTGAGTACCTCCACAGCAGAGGTAATCTGATTCTCGAGACCCGTTAGTACCACGCACGATGCCTCCTAGAGTCCCCAGCTGGCCTTCTTGAGAGGAGTAATCCTCAAGCACGTCCCATCCTTGCAGTAGACAGGCGCTACCGTGCCCCTTATCTCAATCCCGCGCGGGCTCCACCTGTCTTGTAGAGCAATGTCATCGACTACAATCGCGACCTTGTTGTTCATCTGAAGGTTCCTGAACTTGACACTCTTCGTGAGGTTCCATCCGCCGAAGTAAATATACTGACCGTCGAACTCGTATACTACTGGTACGACGTGGGGTTCTCCCGAAGAGGAGACGGTGGCCACACGGGCGAGCCTCTGGGTCATCAGGTACTCGTTTTCGTCCTCTGTGAACGTCACCGTTGTAGACTCGTTTTGACCGGCCATCGGCGTTCCCCAATTGGAGGCAGGATGGTCTGGCATATATATCCGGTAGTTACTTGCTACCAAGTATGTTAGGCTGATTTGCCTTAGTAAACTCTGGTTGACCACCATGTTCAATGGCACACCACTGGTTAACTTGCGGGGTGAAACTTATCCGAGGGGGTGCCTCGGAGACCTGGGCAGCCCGGGAACGATGGGCCCGGGAGAGGGTTCATTCGGTTCGGGGGAACGGGGATCCATGTCATGCATCAGCCTGCCTTGGGGTGATAGTCAGCTCTGTAGGCTTCTCGCCTCTGAGCACACGCACCCTTATCGATCTGCCAATCACCTCCTCTCTTAGATACCTGCTCAAATCGTGCAGCCCGGTGACGGTCTTGGAGTCGAACTTCAACAGGATGTCACCGAAGGCAAGTCCGCCCTGCCTCGCTGGGCTGCCCTTTTCGACGGAAAGAACAATCAGCCCCTCGCTCTGGTCCACATCCGGAAGCCTCGCGACTTCATCTGGCAACGGAATCGGGTTCGAGACTATCCCGAGGTAGCCTGTCTTTACAGAACCATCACGCACCAGACGCTCGAGGGTTGTCTTGACTTGATGAATTGGTACTGCAATTCCCCTCCCCGAGACGAAGGCGACGTCGAGGCCTATGACCTGGCCGGAAGCGTCGACGAGGGGGCCTCCCGAGTAGCCTGGGTTTAGGCGAGCGTCGGTGACTATCGCGCTGTCAAGGGTAGGACCCGACCAGCCCCTGATCGTTCTGTTGAGGCTGGTGATTATCCCAGAGGTTGCGCTGGGCCTGAAGGCGTATGGATTCGCCATAGCGAGCACGAACTGCCCGACCCTGAGCTTGTTTGAATCGCCTGTCTTGACGGGTTTCAGCCCGTTGGGCTCTGTCTTCAGCAACGCAACATCTGAATAGGGATCCTGTCCGACGACGCTTGCTTCGCGCGCGTCTCCCTCGCTCAACCGAACCTCAACCGTCTTGAGGTGGCGGACAAGATGACTGGCAGTGAGGATGTGTCCCTCGCTGTCCCAAGCTATTCCTGACCCGAGCCTTCCGTTCGTGCCAACGCTCACCACCGAAGACGACAGCTCTTCGGCGACACCCTCTATGGCACTCGAGAGTGCCTGAAGTATTTCAGAAGAACTTGTTGTATTCGTGTTTTCTACCGTCACAGAGGAGAACGGTGGGCTATATGTTGACCGAGATTGGCTGTTGGTTGGTCACATTAGTTGGGTAATGAAGACTGATAGACCACCTGCATCAACGCCACACGCCTGAACGGCGCCGGTCTAGGGCTCGCCTTGGCGACATAGCCCATCAGATAGTGCGCGGCCCTAATAGCGTCTGCCAGATTCTTTCCATTGCGCAGCTTTCCTTCCACGAGAAGTTCGCTGGGAGAGAACTTTGCCTCGATTTGTATGCCCCCGTCTTCGGTGACCCATTTCAAAGTAATCCCGTCTTCGCTCTCAGAGTAGCCGAGCCACCTTAGCATTCCGAACCACCTCCCCTTTAGACTGGTAGCTATGTCGCGAGGGTTGCCGTCATAGGGCAGCAAGGTTCGAAGGAGCGTCAGGCGCTCTTCGGAAATGCTGAGCGGATGAAAGTTAGCGTAGTCCCGTCCCCTCAAGGTGACCCTATATCCCTGCTCCCCCTTCTCGATTATTCCTTCAGACTCCAGCCTGTCAAGAGTCCGTGAGAGTGTCTCAGAGTGGGCGCCCAACCTTCTCTTGAGACCATCGAACGTGAATCCCGTGAGTTCCTCGTCACCTATGAGGCGAAGGACTGACAGATCCCTTTCAGGTATGACTTCCGGACGCTCATTCTCGAAATCCCCGGACGACTGTGGGGTCGCCTCTGACACATCAGTTTCGAACTTGGTCAAATCAGTGCACTCTCGGAAGTCCTACGCACCCAACGGAAGACGCGCAGGTAGTTATGCCTATCATTGTAATCATGGATTGCGGCAACCATCTGTCTCAGACTATCAAGCATCCCTTTTCGTTTCCTCTAGAGGGTTCTGGTAACTCTTAGGGTCATCGGTTAGCTGTTAACCGTCGGGTCATGGGCTAAGTTTCCTTCAGGATTTCCTCAACTGTCTTGAGCGTAATCTCAAGACCCTGCTCCAATTTGACTCGTGCCACTTCCTCGTAAGTTCCTTTCGTGAAGCTGAACGCCACAATAATCCCCTTCTTCTGCCCTATCCGTTGCATTGCGGCTTCCATCGCGTCCACCACTGGCCTCGTTACTTGGTCGCTCTGCTTTACCTGAATCGGGGAACCGTCGATGTAGTATCCATCTATCCCAAGGTCGCCTACTTTCTTGGGATTCACCCTCGCGTATAGCTTCTCCATCACCCAATTCTGGAACTCGAATGGCTGGAGGTTCCTGAGGTCTGCAACTGACTTCGGGAGCCCGATTACAGTAGCTTCTTTCTTGGTAATTGACTTCATCCTCTTCGCCATCAGCTTACAGGCAGTAGGCGAAACATCAATCCCAATCCAACGTCTCGGTTCGGGTTGGTCTTTCTCGTCTTTCATTTTCTGGGCGGCGGCAATCGCTGTCCCGCATCCGCAGAATGGGTCAAGAACGATGTCGTCTGGGTCGGATGAGGTCTTGATGATTCGGGTAAGAAGCTCCTCGGATTTCTGCGTCGGATAGCCCTGCCGTTCATAATCAGTAGGACTATGGATGTATTTGATGTCCGTCCACCAATCGGTAACTGGCGTGCCTGCCTTCCGAAGTCCTTCATCGAAGTATTTTCCCTTCACTTGAGTTCTTCCCCGCTGGAGAGTCCCTTCGCTGTAAGGCTTGTATTCTGGATAGTAGGTGTAATCCTTCGTCTTGGAATATCGGAAGATTGTGTCGTGTTTGCTTGGGAAGTCATTCCTTGGAGTTCCGCCCCCGCTATAACACCAGACAATCTCGTTCCTGAAGTTTTCATAGCCGAATATCTTGTCGCATTCAACCTTGAGATAGTGGCCTGCGTGCCAATCACAGTGAAGATAGAGAAGCCCATCATTCTTCAGCACACGATGACATTCCCTGAGCCTTTCAACCATCCACCCAACATAGTTGCTAACGCCTCCCTTCCAACGGTCTTCAAATGCCCTGAGTTCATAGCCATCATTCCAGATTACCTCATACTGTTTGTTGGAAAAGAAAGGTGGGTCTAAGTAGATTAGGTCAACCGAGTTCTCAGGGAAATGCCGAAGAACCTCCTTACAGTCTCCGCAGTAGATAGCGTTGGGCTGAAAGCTCACGTCTCCCCTCTCTACGAGAGTCATGCTTTATTCCTTGCTTTTGCTCGCATTCTGGATTATTGTGAGCCATTTATTCACCCCTTCAACCGTGATTCCCGCTCTTTGTGCTGGCGTGTCTCCGCCTAACCCTTCGTGCGCTCTGATGTAGTTATGAAAGATTTGATAGCCCTTGAGAATCGGGGTGTCCATGTTCTTCAAACCACGCATGACCTTCTCTCTGTCTCTCACTTCTCCGTTCATCCTTTCCATTTTGTTGTTGTGAACCTCGCCGTCAATCTGAATCTCCTGTATGTGCTCGGTTCCTTGTGGGGCGAACTCGCTCAAGTATGCAGAGTGGTATGATTTCAGGCCGTCAGTGATGAGGGTCTTTGGAACCTTCTCAGCCTTCTCTCTCGCCATCTGGAAGAGCTTCTTAGTGTCGTGGTCTTCCTTCCAGTGAGCGACTTCTTGAGCAATCCAGAAGCGGGTTTCATCGTCCATTACAGCGAAGAGATATTTCTTATTCCCCTTGAACTTCACATACAACTCATCAGCCCTCCACTTGTCCGAAACTTTTGGAGTAATCCTATCGAGATACTTGTCCATAAGGCCGACGTATTTCCTTATCCACTTCAAGACCGCGACATGGGAAACGCTTACGCCTTGAAGTCTTAAGAACTTCTGAACGTTCCTTAGACTCTCTCCCGTGAAGTATAGTTGCATCGCTTGGGTAATAGCTTGAGGCGATGCCTTCATTCTCTCAAAGCCGATGTTAAATGAGAACCTGTAACCACAATCCTTGCACAAGTATCTCTGAATGTCACCGTAATCGTTGTGTCTCAGAGCCTTCTTTACGATTCGCTCAGAACTACACCTCTTGCACAGTAGGGCTTTTACTTCTTGGATAACCGTTGTTGATGATTCAACTTCATTTCTGATAGCGAGACTAAGCTCGACTGCCCAAATGTGCTTACATTTAACATCGCGGTAGATTGCATCGGGGCAGGAGCAGAGCCACCCAAACTCACCGTTGAGGACTTGATACTCACCATTGCCAGATTGAGACTTTATGCGGTATTCATGCTCGTCAATCCTTCGGACAGAGTCTGTCTTGCAAATCTGTCTCCCTCTTTCTTCGCGGAGATTCAAGTTCTGCATACCAGTGGTATATTACTAATGGGTATATAACACTTTACTTAGCAGTATCTTACCAGAAGGTATATAATATCCAAAGTCGAACCTAGAGGCGTCGATGGCTAAAGTCACAGTGGAGGCATGGAAGTGCGAGAGGTGTGGTCACGTTTGGATGCCAAGAGACGAGGCTAAACCCAAAGTCTGCCCTAAGTGTAAGTCGCCATATTGGGATTCACCCAGGAAAAGAGAGAACAAGAATAGGTGATTGACTTGCCATATCGAGACTTCCCGCCAGTTTACGGAAATCCGACCGAGAGTTACGATGAATCCGAACTGAGGAGAATACTTAGGTTGACCGACTCAGATTCATGTGCAGATGGATATGGTCATTACCCAAGATGCACTTGGGCGGTAGTTGAATCAAAAAGCAGGCACCTTAGGAACGCAATAGAACAGTTAGAGGATACTGTCGTGCGACTACGTGCGATTGGCAAAGTCGTCAACCAAGCAATAATCATTGCGGACACGTTCGGAAACGAAATTGGTTTATTCAGGCACGGTAGAGAGTTATGGCAGAAAAGGGGAGACCGTTCCCTACCTGTGGAGGTTGCTAAGATAAAAGTCGAGGCATGGCAACCATCCGAACTCAGAGAGAGGCGAAGTTTGAATGGGCATTAGCATATCGTTAAGCAAAAAGCCGTATCAACATCCAGAGGACATAGCGGAAAGTAAGCTAAATCTACTTCAGGAAGTGTTCAGCTCTTACAAGGGTTATTTCAACGCCTCGCGTATCGAATTATGGAGATTCGCAGCGAGTGAGGCCTTAGGCGGAGAACAAGTTGATGCTGCAAAAGTCCAAAACCCCGTAAGTGTGACCGATGAAATCGGTAAACTCTGGGAGACGCATAAGAGAAATTGGGCCTTGCTTGAGAGTATGATTCTTCGAATACGTGGCGCATGGAACCTCGACCATTTGAGTCTACCTGGCTTGATTGCACTCAACAGCCAAGAGGATTGGCGGAACAGCTACGGCGACATCGAGATTACATCATACAGGAAGGGGGACATCGAAGATTTGGTCAGCGTATTTTGGAAGGACAAGGAGACTGCGAGAGTTTTTGTTAATGGTTTGATGGACAGATTTGCTGGTTTCGAAGACGGCAGCCACTCCCTCTCCTCGATTCTAGTCGGTTCTGGTGCGCCACCTGTTCAACCAGTCACCGCATGGCTATCCAGTTATCATCGCACTCCAAGCAACTTCGTTTCTGCTGTTATCTCAACAATGAGAGAAGTCGACCCTCAAATCAGAACTTACTTTAGGTTGGTTAGCCAATCAGGAATCTCAGGCGAGTTTTACCACAATCCTCTCTTTCGAAGCAACTTAAGGGAAATCAGCCAGAAAGTCAATGTCGAACTTGATGACCGTTCAAGCCTCAAACTATTCGGGAAGGAAGAAACATCATACGGGCGGATGCTTAACTCATTGTTCTCATTCTTGAAACCCGTCATCATTGCAGGAATCCCAGGGGATGAAAAAATCGAGCACGACTTGAGCGCCGCTATCGCAAGACAGTTGGGAATGTCGCTAGATTTGCAATGACCCGACAGTTAACAGCTAACCGATGACCCTAAGAGTTACCAGAACCCTCTAGAGCCAGTCACGTTTATATACTTAGTAGTAGAGAGCGTGCAAGTAGGTACTGTTGACTTGAGCAAGTCAGTTCAACTGAATCAAGATGTTCTCGACTCGTGCAAGGTGATTCATGCCGCATGGAACGAGATAACAAAGGTGTGGACTCTACCAGTCATACATGCATTGGGACTCAAGGAACCTGCGAGGTTCAACGAGCTCAAACGCAGAATAGAGGGCATAAGCGCAACGAGTCTCGCGGAGAGACTCACGGAGCTGGATCGGCTCGGCGTGGTCGCCAGGAACGTCTATCCGGAGACACCTCCCCGAGTGGAGTACTCCCTTACAGAGAAGGGTGTGGAGCTGAAGCAGGTTCTCGCCGAACTCGCAGATTGGGCCATACGGTGGGCGCAAAAGACGGCAGTAGTCGAGCAGAAGGCGCAGTAGCAAGAGATTCAGCGAAGGCGCCGACTGCATTACTAAAATATGGGCAAGTATGGTGGGGTTGAATATGGCTGCACAGAGAAAGGCAAGTGTGATTTGGGATAAGGATCTAGTCAGCGGAAGTGGAAGGGTCAAGTTCGACAGTGGGGCTCTCCCCGAGACACAGGTCACCTGGGTCGCGAGGACGGAGCAGCCGGCAGGAAAGACAAGTCCTGAGGAGCTGCTTGCTGCGTCCCACGCGAGCTGCTACGCGATGGCCTTCTCCGGGACTTTGGGCAGGAGGGGTACTCCGCCGAAGAAACTGGACGTGACGGCTGTGTGCACACTCGACAAGGTGGCAGACAACTGGAAGGTAACGACAATGGAACTCAGAGTGACGGGCGAGGTCCCAGGCATAAACCAGGCGCAATTCGAGGATGCTGCGAAGGCGGCCGAGGCTGGGTGCCCTATCTCCAACGCGCTGCGGAATAACGTGGAAATCAAAGTCAACGCGCAGCTGAAGGCTTAGCGGGAAATATTCCTCGGCCTGTTGATGCTATCCTTCCTGAGAAACGATCGACCAGTTTCCACGGTCCCTGATTAGTAGGAGAAATGAAGCCTGCCACACCGATGATACAGATGGCGAGGCTGACAGACCCCGATATGTTGGTCGAAATCGAAGCCGTTTTATATTAGGTTTGGAGCTTTGCATGACCAATGTCGGGTGGGGAGAGGTTCTGCACCAAGTGTGGGGCTGCACTGCCTCAGAATGCGTCCTTCTGTCCCAGTTGCGGCACCGTCGCGGCTCAGGCTGCGGGGCAGCAAGCACCGCCGACTCCTCTGAGATGGGAAGGTCGGCGTGAGTACGAGAAGCAGGAAAAGCACGAGAAACACGAGAAACACGAGAAATCGGAGAAGCACGAAAAGGGGAGAGGCGGAGACATCGCTGGTGCTATCACCGGCGGGCTCATTCTCATCTGGCTGGGCATTTCATTCTATCTGGCCCAGACGGGTTATACCTCTTGGGGCAATTGGTGGGAGCTCTTCCTCATCGGCATCGGAGTGATAATAATCCTTCAGGGGGTTATCAGATATGGGCAGGGACGCAGGCCCTTCATTGGCTCGTTCATTGGCGGAGCAATCCTGATCCTGATCGGCGCCGTATTCTACTCGGGGTTCGAGTTTAGAAGTCTCTGGCCGCTAATCTTTGTGGCCATCGGAATAGTCGTTCTCGCGTCCGCGGTATGGGGCCGTAGAAGAATCCCCAGTCCCTAGAACAGTCTCCCGGTCAGCAGATTGAAGAACCGGTGCTCCAGCACGGTCATTCGTTTCGTCCTCCCGAAGACTCTGAAGTATCCCTTGCCCAGGGCCTCTATCAGGTCTCCCATTTCATAGCGAGGGAAGAGCGGGGTTGACACAATCACCCTTCCCCACTCCCTCGGTCTCAGTTCGTGAAGAAGCTTCGCTCCCTGACGTGTAAGCACTTCGAAGAGGTACACGTCGTAGTTCGGGGAGATGTAAGGCAGGTCGTCGAGTTGCTGTGCAAAGACCCCCTCCGTGGCGGTGTACATCTCGACGATCGGGACCTGGCCGAAGCTGTGCCGCAGCATGGGAGCGTACTTGGTCTGAATCTTCGCTACGCTTGTGCAAAAGAGGCCTTTGAGGCTCCAGAGCTGCTTCGGCGTGATGCCATGCTTTCTTCTTAGGAAGTCTGCGAATGCCAGCATTACCGGAGTGACGCCCATCAAGCTCGCGACGTGTGCGTCCTTCGCTCGCTGATAGACAAGCTCAAACCTCGCATCCCAGTCCCTCCTCGTGATGCCACCGCCCAGCGAGTCTATCTCTTCCTGCGCTGGAACTAGGGAAGCCGCCCCCAGAGAGGGATTGATTTTCGCGTAGGTTCCGGAACTGTATCCGTAAGTTCTCTTCCCTGATGGTTCTGACAGCTCTCCGACTCGCGATGGGAAGTTAAGGTTGAGGACCGCCATCTCTAGAACCGATAGGTCGTTCCGCCTCAGCGCGAAGTTGACTATCGCTCTGGCCCCGACCATTAGTATCTGATTGAGATGCGTCTGGGTCGTGGGGATCAACTTGGGAACGCCCGTACTCCCTCGCGTCATCACCCACTCGGTCGTCGGCTCGGGGAGCAGGGCTGAGTAGCGTCCATTCTTGACAGCTTCGAAGTACGGATTAAGCGTACTACAGTTGGTTACTGGGAAATGCGACCGGAATTCCTCGGTGGTGTGAACATCAGCGGCGCCAAAACGCTGACCGTAATCGGTCTTGGCGTAACCCTCGAGGAGAGATTGTAGTACCTGTTGTTGCGTATTGCCCGGGTCTTTCAGCGATATGTACCACGAATCGACGAACTCGCGAAGAAATGTCGAGGGACCTAGTTCCAATCCGTTGCCAAAGCCCGGGATACAAATTACTAAATCTTGCGAAGCTGGCAGTTCGGCAGGAGACGTAATCCACGTCTAAGAAAGAAGCCTACGCGCAGGACCTTCGACGAGCGCTGGAGGAGTACCTCGACGGGGGAGGAATCGACCCCCTGATCGGATACCTGGCATCCAGAAGTAATCTTCCCGGGCCGCGGGGAAACTTGGAGCTGGCAGACGCGCTGATCGACGTGGCTAGCAGGATGCCGAAGAACACCAGCGCGAGCTGGTGGCGCCTGTCCAAGCAGTTCTGCGATTTCACCCCAGACTTGGCACCGACCAACAATCCGAAGGAATTCGTAGCCTTCTGCGGAGTCCGCTTGCTGGGTGCGATCGGCTCGTCTTCTTTTTCCGAGACCGAAAAAGTCATCACTAGACTTCGAGAATACGCTCACGACCCGAGATGGCGTGTTAGGGAGGCCGTGGCCATGAGCATCCAGGCGCTGACGGAGAAGGAATCGGGAATCTTGAAGAAACTGGAGGCCTGGGTGACAGATGAGGACTGGCTGGGAATGAGGGGTGTAGCCGCGGGTGTTGCGGAACCACGATTGATGAAAAAGCAGGGTGTCCCTGAGCAGGCTCTGCAGCTGCACAAGAGAATTATCGCACGAGTCATCAAAACGGATGATCGTGGGAGTGAAGAGTTCAAGGCCCTAAAGAAAACGCTTGGATATTCTTTGAGCGTGGTGGTATGTGGTGCCCCAGCGGAGGGGTTCGAGTACCTTCGCGAGTTGGCAGGGAGCAAGAGCAAGGATGTTGTGTGGATCGTCAGAGAGAACCTGAAGAAGAACAGATTGACCAGCAGGTTCCCTGAAGAGGTCGAGTCGGTCAGTTCGAGCCTAGTACGATGGCTTTCACACCCAAGAGTCGAGTGATGAAGGACTTCGGGTTACTTTCCGCAACTGCGAAACTACGATGCCCAACAGCCTAACCGGCTTTGATCTTCCCTCGAACTCTTGGAGAAGTGTCCGCGCCGTCGAGAGAATCGAATCAAGACTATCAGAGTAGTCGGTTAGCGACTTCTCCCTGGTGTATGTCTCAAACGTTTTGAACCGAATCTTGATGCCTACGATCTTGAATTCGAGGTCTTCAAGCTTCAGCCTCCGGAACACCTCATGACCCACCTCCTCCGCCTGAAGATAGACCGTCCGAAAGTTGTCAATGTCGTGCCTGAATGTTCGCTCAACATGGAGTGATTTGCGAGCTGCCCGCGGCCGCACGGGAATCTCTTCTTTTCCATGAGCGACTCCCCAGAGCCATACACCGCCTTTCCCGAACCATGTGACAAGCTGCTTCCCTGGGATTGCTTGAAGCTCGGCTATCGTCTCTATATTCCGTTCCTTCATGAACGCTTTGGTCTTCTTGCCCACGCCTGGAATCACGTCGACGTGGAGCGGCGCGAGGAACTTTTCAGGCTCTGTGAACGGAACGATGGTGAGACCTTCCGGCTTCTGCATGTCTGAAGCTATTTTTGCGGAGGATTTGTTAGGGCCTATGCCAATGGAACAAGTGAGCGACTCGTGCTCCCTTAGGTCGCGCTTGATTTCCAATGCCAGTCTCCGCGCATCTATGACATTCTTGACCCTTGAGCTCACATCCAGAAATGCCTCATCAACTCCTACCTGTTCGATGACATCCGCGTGACCTCGAAGGAGATTCATCACTTGGGCGGACACCCTTGTGTAGTGTTCGAAATTCGGGCGAAGATAGACCGCTTCGGGACAGACTCGGTATGCTCTGGAGATCGGCATTCCGGACCTGAGCCCAGCTTTTCTCGCCTCGTAGGAACATGCGACCACGACGCCCCTGCCGTGTCCAGCTTCGGGATCTGCTCCGACGACCACCGGCAGACCAGCAAGCCGAGAATTGTCGCGTGCCTCCACCGACGCATAGAACGCGTCGAGGTCGACGTGAAATATGATTCTTGACAAGCCCAGATACTATTTTCTATGGATCGAGATTGCTTTGCCTTGGGCCCGAATGTTTTTCCCAGTCAAGCTCTATCAAGCCCAGTAGACGTCTGAATTCGTTCACTGATTCCGGGCCAAAACCAGCGAAGTGATTGTTGAAGAAGATGAATCCGGTGTCGTAGTCGCTGCTCTTCTCCTCGAGGCTCCCTGCCCACCGCTTCATTTCTTCAGTTCGGTCTTTCTGGATTCCACTGAATTCCGTGATATCCCTCTCTCCGACCATTCGGAGATAAACGAAGTTCGCTGTAACCTCTGCCGGAGTCTCCAGGTACTGATTGAGAGACCATGCCATCGCAACGTTGTGCTTCCTCAGCAATCTGTACACTTCCGGGGTGAACCAAGACTTGTGTCTGAACTTGATCGCATGCTGCACTTTCGGGTCAAGACTGGAAACGAACTTCTCCATTAGAGAGCTATGGCTCGACAGTTTTATTGACGGAGGTAACTGGGCGACTATAGGTCCCAGCTTCTTGCCGAGCTTCGAGACGACTCCGTAGAAGTAGGCAAGCTGCGGTTCGAAGTCAACGAGCTTCTTCTCGTGCGTGATCTTCTTTGGTAGCTTCAGAGAGAAGAGGAAGCCGTCCGGAGTCGCACGCTTCCACTGCTCAATAACATACGGTGACGGCGTCCGATAGAAGCTGGAGTCTATCTCGACGCAATTGAAAACACCGGAGTAGAATCTCAGATAGTCCTTCGCGCTGAGGTCCTTCGGGTAGAAACCTTTCGCCCAATCTTTGTAAGACCAACCACTGCAGCCTATCCTCAGCTTAGTATCTTCCAAGACTGATGGTTCCTATAGCTATTCCTAACCCCAATCAGGTTCGCGCCGATAGATGCTTCAGTAGCCGCTCTTGAGTAGCCCCGCGTAGTCGAAAACCATGACTCCGTCGCTTCTATTCAGCGCGTACTGGAACTGTTGCTGGTATTCCTGCTCGTTGGCGGTTGCAAAGACTGCAACACTGGCAATTATCCCATGCTGAATGAACTGTTGACTCTGCGTGCCGTAGGTTTCCAAGATGAGCATGTCGGGTTTGAGGGGACTATTGAAGTCGGTGGTTGTCACTGCTATCTTGCCGCTGTGATAATTCTGCTGGAGGCTCGCTAGCAGGTTCTGTTGCGAGGAGATGGAGAGAGTTGACATGTCAAGGCTGACTCCATCTTGACCGAGAGTGTAGATGGATTCGGGTATTGGTTGTGTTGAATTCGTGAAGTAGAGCGCAAAGAAGATCTTAGAGGCCCGAGCATGAGCGTCTTGGACGAAGAACTGCAGCTGCGAGATGTTGAAGAGGAGGACCCCCTTCCTGTAGACCTGGAAGAATATGGTATTGAAGCCATGGGATTTCGCGAATGACAACATCGAAGCAAAATTGGACTGATCGACAATCCCGTTTCCCTGATTGACGTACAGGACAATCGGTTTCTCGGCCATCCCGCTGTTCTGAGTTATGAGAAAGTATGTGGCACCGAGAATCATTGCAGCGGCAACTATTCCGAGCAAGAGATAGCGATTTCTTCTCGGCCGGCCATGGACCCTTCGGGCGCTGGTTCTCTTCAACCGCGACTCCCTGTTCGCATCTTTGTGTCGTCGACGCTATAAGAAAAAGCTGCTCACTCGTTAGTGGGACTACCGCAACGATGTCTGCCAGCCGCTTAGCATTGGGGGCAGATGGGTGGATGATGGGGTAATTAGGCTCCTCTGCAACTATTATTCTATCGTGAATGAATTCCTGTTGCGAATATGAGTACCCGTCAGTCGCTCGGCGGGAGGTTTGGTATGTGGAGAATTCCATGCTCGACTATCCAGATCTCCCATTCGCGCCTGACTCTGAGGTCGAGACCCCGGAGCGTACCTGGTGGAATGGCCAGTATCCTCCTCATGTGATTGGCGTGTGAGATATGGGTTTGAAGCCAGACCCCTTGGAAGTTCTTCGAGATGAGTTTCTTGGTGCTGGGCCTTGTCTCGCACTCGACCAGAACGAAGTCTTCTCCCTCCTGATTCGTCTTGGCGCCGAAAAGATCGGGCCTGTAGCGACACCACCCCACGCTTGGCGACGGGGAGAAGATCGGTTCTTCGAAGATGCTGTAGCCCTCCTTCTGCAGCTCTCTTGAAACGCTCTCCTTGAGCCTGCGGTGCAGGTCGGACTCGGCCACGCCTTCTCCACATGGTCTCTGGATATTAGCAGACCTCAGCAAAGAAGTTGACGCCGGGTCAATTCTTCAGACCGCGGGTGGGCCTAACATTAATAGTGACCGCGCCAAGATGACAGGGAGTTGGCAAAGAGAAAGTTCACAATCGACACTGGCACGGAGAAGATCGAGGTTGAAGGCCACGCTCACAGGAACGTCGCTGTGAAGTACCTGATGAAGAGGAGGCGGAGCCTGCTCTTCACAAAGGACAAGGCCAAAGTTGAGAAGCTCTACGAAGAAGTCCCGCGTGAAATCAAGATAATCGGGGCGCAGGTGACCAAGGCCTATGAAGTGAAGTGGGAGCGTGTCGGAACTGACGAGTTCACAGGAGTCAGGTTTCCCTTCACTCTGGTCGAGAAGTCCTAGGCACCCCGTGCAGTAGGTTTCAACGAGTCGCCGAGATTCACTTGGTTGTCGACCTGAGCGACGAATTCAAGGCGGGCGTCGTGGCAGCGATTCTGGATTCTGAACCGGAGCGCGCCTTGGCAATCCTCAGCAAGCACTTCCGGGTCGACGAGCCGACCATTCGTGTGGGAGTAGTCAAGAGACACTCGCGTGATGTCAGGGCGGTCTATACGGCCAAGAGAAAGGAGATACTAGCGGCAAAGCGCGAATACCTGTACGATCCTTTCACAGTATTGCACGAGTTCTACCACCATCTGAGATCGTTTGGAGATGAACATCGAGGGACAGAGAAGTATGCGGACAAGTTTGCGTTGGACTTCATTCGAGCCTACAATACAGTAGCCTCGGGTAAGACCTGACAGCACCGCACACGCTTGCTCAAAGCCCCACCGCAGACCAGACATCGTCGTCCCTATCGAGCTGCATGTAACCACATCGGTCGCACTTCCTCCCGACAAGCGACACCTCCTTTTCAGCCTGACCGACTTTTCTCTGGTATTCCATCATCTGACCCGCATGGCATCTGTCGCAAATCATCGACGGCTCAATGGTGAGCGACGAGCTATTATTCCATTTCCGCCCAGCAGCATGTCACGTTTATATGCGCGAAGATGAGTGTGCGCCTTCTCGTAGGCATCGGTGAGGAGGCAACAGGATGGGCATTCCAGAGAAAATCAAGAGAATCGAAGATGACATCCATCGCACCCAAGTGAACAAGAAGACGGAGCACCACGTAGGTCTTCTGAGAGCCAAGCTCGCCAGGCTCAGGCATGAGCAGGAGGAGCAACAGGCGAGGAAAAGCACGAGCGGTGCAGGCTACGACGTCAAGAAGTCTGGAGATGCTACTGTGGTTCTTGTGGGACTGCCGAGCGTCGGGAAGTCCACGCTTCTGAATAGACTCACCAACGCAAGGTCCAAAGTCGCCGCCTACCAATTCACAACTCTTGAGGTCGTGCCGGGTGTGCTCGAATACGACGGTGCACGAATCCAGGTGCTTGACCTCCCAGGAATCATCGCCGGTGCGTCCTATGGGAGAGGACTTGGAAGGAGGGTCCTGTCAGTCGCCAGGAAGGCGGACTTGATTCTGTTCTTGGTCGATGTGTTTCAGCCGGAGGGCAGGGACCTTCTCGTGAAGGAGCTCAACAGTATCGGCATCAGAGTAGACCAGCCGCCTCCGAACGTTGTAATTGAGAAGACGACCTCTGGGGGCATTTCAGTGAACTCGACAGTAACACTAACGAAGATGAGCGAGCCCCTAGTGAAAGAGATTCTTAGGATATATGGCATCAGTAGTGCCCGCGTCGTGATAAGGGAGGATGTCACGGACGAGCAGCTCATAGATGTCATGCTCGGTAGCCGTATCTACATACCTTCGCTGACAGTGATGAACAAGGTGGACTTGGTGAATGCCGGCTTCACGAATGCGATACAGGCGAAGCTGCCCTATGCCTTCGTTCCCATATCCGCGGAGAGCAACATTAACATCGAAGCGCTGAAACAGGAGATTCACAGGAAACTGGACTTCATCAGGATATACATGAAGAGGAGAGGCAGTGAGACCGACTTCAAGGAGCCCATGATTGTACGAAAGGGTTCGAGCGTTCTCGAGGTGTGCAACAAGGTGCATCGCAGCATGAAGGATGAGTTTCGATACGCCCAGATTTGGGGGAGAAGCGCGAAGTTCGACGGACAGAAGGTGGGACTCGAGCACCGACTCATGGACGAGGATATCATCACTCTTGTTACCAGGTGAATGACAAGTACTAGGGACAGTACGAGCCGAGATTCTAGAAGAAACTTCAGACAGTGTTGATGACATAGCGTGGTACATCCAAGAGCATGCGAGAAGGTCTGATTAGGGATGTCGAGTACTTCAGCGAGAGGAAAATGTTTAGAAAATCGCAAATTAAGCTAGACCCAGATGAGTGCGGCTAAAAGAGGGCTGTACAACTCGGCGAGGGTTACGCAGGAGGAGTGCGTCTTCTGCAAGATCGTTGCCAGGAAACACCCCAGCTACATTGTCTACGAAGATGACGAGTACATAGCTTTCCTGGACGCCTCGCCATTTTCCGCTGGGCACACACTCGTCTGCCCAAAGAGACATGGAGAAACCGTCTGGGACATGAATTCTCACGAAATCGGTGGACTTTTCATGCTCGCCTCGAAGAATACTCAAGGGCAATAGTTGCCGCGGTGGGTGCTGACGGGTTCAGGTTTGTTCAGAACAACGGTGAGGCCGCGAATCAGGTCGTCGCGCATGTGCATGTGCATGTTATCCCTGTCTCGTTGGAAGACAAGGGGAAGTTCATGGGTAGGAAGAATATACCGCTCGAAGAGATGAAGAGGATCGGCGAGAGGATTCGGGCGCAGATGGAAGCGGCTCAATAGAATGGGACCGGCGCCGGGGGGTTCGCTCTGTCCACCAGTTCAGGTGATGGAGTGGAGCTCGTCCCCGACTCGGGCGAGTCCGCCTTTGATCACGCTACACACTACACCCAAGTTGTTCTTATTCTTCATGGCTATAGTCCGCAGTATGTTGGCGTCGAATGGTAGATTACCCTGTTGCAGCGTCGGAACCACACACCTCCTGTTGGGCTCTTCGACCCTTATCTGGATCTCCTGGCCAACGAAGAGAGTCTGACCCTGCCAATCCTCTTCCACGAAACCTGCCTGGCCGTCCGGGGTATCGACGACGATGTTGGGCCTGAAACGCCTGAGGTCGAAATCTCCAGCGGGGTAATACTCACGTAGCTTCCTCAGCGAAGCGGTTGTTAACAGATGAAGAGCCCTTCCGCTTTTGGCTCTAGCGATCGCCATTTGGGGGACCGCAATCAAGCCAACCCTCCTGTTCAGGGCCGAGCTGATGAAGATGTCCATGCCGATGTCTCCATAAGCGAGTGATGCCCCGTTTGGCAATGTTATCAGGATAGTATGCATCCCACCTTCCCGCGGCTCCTGAAGATACTTGGCCTGGAGCTGAATCGCTTCTGCCGCGCCTAGGACCGCTTCTGAAGGGGTGTCGCCATTAGCGGCAGGGATGCGATTCGGCGTGAGCTCTCGGAGCACGTGCACGCGATCTCCGACAACGCCATTCCGATCGATCTCCGTTTTTTCAACACTCTCACCCTGCATCCCTTTCACGGGATAGCGCCACAGCGCCGCTACTACGCCGAGTTTCCGCAGCATTCTCTGATGGAAGCGATTTGAGTTTCTATTTAGGCGCTTGCCTGCTTCCCGGTCTCGGCAGCCTCTATGGCCTTGTCCCACTTGCCCTCGTCAATCTGAGCGATGAACTGTCGTGGGTCTGTGTCCTCAACCTTTACTCCCATGCTCACGCAGCTCCCGACCACTTCCTTGGCCGCTGTCCTCAGCGACTTCGCGTAGGAGCCACCTATCTTGGCCTTCGCGATTCCCAGAACCTTGTCGAAGGTCAGGTTGCCGACGAGCTCGAGGTTCGGCTTTCCCGAACCCTTTGGAATGCCAGCCTCCTTTGAGATCAGGGCAGAGGTGGTGGGAGTGCCCACAGAGGCGGTGAACTTCTTCGTCTCCACATCGATCTCTATCTTGACCGGGACACGCATTCCCTTAAAGTCCCCGGTAATCCTGTTGATTTCGTTCACGATTCCGAGCACGTTGACACCTAGAGGACCGAGTTGGGGACCGAGTGGGGGACCGGCTGAGGCCTCCCCTCCGCTGACAAGAACCGAGATGACCTTCACTTCTCCCATTCTACTCATCTGGCCTCTGTCTTCGGGCTCTCCGTAGCTCCGCTGTTATGGAGAACGGCGTCCGTATCGCAAAATCCTTGATCCATCACGCTAGCTAACACTTCTGGCTTTCGGCCTCGAATTGTTCATGAATTAAAGTGTTTACTTGTCTGAACGAACAAGGCGCACGCACCTGAGTGCGCCGATTCGACACAGAACGACACAACAGGTGCGCATATTAAGGAGAAGGCGGCTTGAGACAGTCGGAAGTGGGTACCGTTGCTTGAGCAGAACGAATTTACGAGTCTTTCCACGATGAACTTCGATATCTCTGAAGAGCAAGGTCTACTGCTCGAGCAGGTAGACAGGGTTTGCAGACAAATAAGGCCCATAGAGGAGAAGTGCTACTTAGAGCACAGGTTCAACGATCAGGTCCGACCAATGTTCGCAGG
Organism: uncultured Nitrososphaerota archaeon; assembly: GCA_963836465.1. Lineage (GTDB taxonomy): Archaea > Thermoproteota > Nitrososphaeria > Nitrososphaerales > Gagatemarchaeaceae > CAWIJZ01. The sequence continues at coordinate 39,115 of CAWIJZ010000012.1, read as the reverse complement.
TGCCCATCTGTTGGGGCTCCCAATCTCGAGAATGTACGGGGACGGGCAGGGTGCCGACATGGTGACGTACGCTCTTGCTACTGAGAGGATAGGAAGAGAGGGCACGGGACTCAGGACCTTCTTCTCGGTGGACATAGCCCTCACTCAGCTGACGATTCAGCTGTGGGGGAACCAGGAGCAGAAACAGAGGTATCTGGTTCCTGCCACCAAGGGAGAGAGGGTGTTCGCTTTCGGCCTCACGGAACCAGGCGCGGGCAGTGAACCCACGGCACTTACGACCTCCTTTGAAGAGAAAGGAGGGAGGTTCGTCCTCAATGGACAGAAGACTTGGATATCGAATGGCTCAATAGCCGATACCGTGTTAATCTTCGCTTATCCGAAGGGCAAAAGAGAAGCGATGTGTGCCTTCTTGGTCGACAGCGAGAGCGCTGGCTTCTCAGCAGAGCCGATAAGGAACAAGATGGGGCTGCCCACTTCAGACACCGCGACAATCTATCTCGATAGCGTCGAAGTGCCAAAGGAGAACATTCTCGGGCCAGCGGGGAAGGGCCTCTCCGTAGCGTACTATGGTCTGATGAGCGGCAGGCTCAGCGTGGCGGCTGGGTGCGTTGGCGTCATAAGGGACTGCATAGACGAGTCGGCGAGGTACGCGGGGATACGTGTCCAGCACGGCAAGAAAATCGGGAAACATCAGCTGATTCAGAGGCACATAGGGCTAATGTCGACGAACTACGAGGGGGCGAAGTGGCTTGTCTTGAGGGCCGCCTTCGTCAAACAGAAGTATGAGGAGGATCACAACAATGTGGAGCTCAGGTCCGCCGCTGATACTGCAATAGCGCAGGCCAAGTACTTTGCCGCCAACGCTTCCTTTGACGCGGCCAACAGGGCGGTGCAGATCTTCGGAGCGAACGGCTATTCGCTTGAGAACAGGCCTGCCAGACATCTGCTCGACACGAGAGTAACAATGATCTACGAAGGTGCCAACGAGATACTCGAGCAGAAGATAGCGCTGAGCGTGCTCGGAAGGGAGTTCGAGGCGTACTCGTAGCTCAGACTCAGAATATGATGGATAGAATAGGCACCCATAGGTGGCGAAAGCTGGACGAATGCTTCTGTTAGGGACTCTGTCCTTGCTTGGCCTTCTCGACGACGCGCAGGTATGCGGGGTCCAAGACGACTGGAAGCTGGAAAGGCGTGTCGAGCATGATAACGGTGACTTCCTGCTTAGCCTGCTCAACCCGGTTTATCTTGGCCTTCATTCCCTTGAATGGCCCTGCGACGACCTCCACCGTGTCTCCCTCGAGTAGTTCCGCAACCATCGATTTTGTAACCAGAAACTTCTCGATGTCCTGATACTGCATCATGCCCGGAATCTTGCTGCGCACGTGCTTGAAACCTTGGATACTCTCGTCGACTACCTGTGAGTTTGCTGCCTCAATGAGAACATAACCCTTCCAGGTGTCCAGAGCGAGTATCGAATAAATGGGCTTCTTCTTCTGAGCCGCCCTGCTGGCGACGAAGGATGCGACCGTCTTCTCCTGCCCACCCGTCGTCTTAACAGGGTAAATCGAAGTCTGTTTCTGTTGGGACATCTCTTGCATACCTATCCGAAGATCGTTGGCAGGGCGCTGGAGACCAGCTTGATAAGGAATCCGATTGTGCCCACCACAGCTATCCCGATCAGAACCAATCGTAGGTAAAGCCAGAACTCCTCTCTGTCGCTCTTTCTGGAGAGCCTGAGGACTGACGCCATTGACTTCAGGAAATCACGGGCACCCAATGGAAAACCTGTCTGCGTTCTAGGCAACGCGAGGGGAGCTTTATATGGATTGTTGGCTGGGAGTGGTTCGAGCCATCGAGGGTGCGTGGTTAGACTATGTCTCAGAGCAGTCCGACGATTGTCTTTGTCACGTCCACCGAAGATCCAGCTTCGACTAACATTGCGGGAAGGTTGCGTGAAAAGCACGGTTTCGGGTCGACAGGGGTCGTCCTGTTCGAGAAGCCGATATACCAGAAGGACTCTTTCCTGCTCGTCACAATCGACACCCAGATTGTCACCCCGCCCGACCTCGACGCCTACTTCAACCCTCAGGCGTACGTCTTCCTATCGAGGCACAGAGCGCAATCGGGAATCGCTTCGGTGACGGCGCACACGACAGGGAACTTCACGGACGAAGCAGCCATGGGAGGGAAGCCACGAGAGATCGGGCGAGTGAATCCCGACCTTGTGAAGAATTACATGTTCTCACTGCGGAAACGTGTGGATGAACTGTGGGGGTTTCAGATCACGATAGAAGCAACGCATCATGGACCCACTTCTCTCCAGAAGCCGGTGATGTTCGTCGAGATAGGTTCGGGGGACGCGAGTTACAAAGACGAGCGCGTGGGCGGAATAGTCGCCGATGCGCTGATGGAGAGCCTCGCCAGCGGCAAGACCTGGGAGAAAGTCGCGATAGGATTCGGGGGTACGCACTATCCTGAGAAGTTCAACGAAATGCTACTCGAAACAGACACCGCCCTTGCCAGCGTCGCCCCGAAGTACGCCCTGAGCGGGGTCGATGGTCCCATGTTCGGGCAGCTTATCCAGAAATCGACTCGCTTCCCGAAGTTCGTCGCCATCGACTGGAAGGGTGTGGGGACCAATAGAGAGAGGCTACTCGGCCTCGCAAGACAGTTCGGGTTGGAAGTGATACGCCTTTGAAATCGAAGGTTACATTCGCAGAGGAGGTGTACAGGCTCACGTCACAGATACCCGAAGGCAGAGTCAGCACCTATGGTGCGATAGCCAAGAAACTGAAGAGACCCAAGGCAGGCAGGGCTGTGGGAAGGATTCTCGCCGCGAATCCGCACCCCATAGTGGTTCCCTGCCACAGGGTCGTGAGCGCTGACGGAGGACTCCGGGGCTACTCCGCTCCGGGTGGTCTTGCGACAAAAGCGAGAATCCTGAACAGGGAGGGGGTGGAGGTCGAGAGTGGGAAGGTCGACCTCTCAAGGTATATGTTCAGCGACTTCAGATCATAGCTCGAACTCCTCTCTCTCCGAGAAGCAGGAAGGAGAGAAGAGCCTTAGTCGTGTGCAGTCTGTTCTCGGCCTGATCAAACACGACAGATTTGGGCCCATCAATGACGTCGGCTGTGACCTCTTCCCCACGGTGTGCTGGTAGGCAGTGTTCGAAGATTGCGTTCTTCTTTGCGAGCGAGAAGAGCTTCTTGTCAACCCTGTACTCTGGCAGGAACGCTTTGATCCTCTTCTCCCGCTCAGCCTCGAAGCCCATGGACACGAAGGCGTCTGTCATGACACAGTCGGCGTTTCTCACCGCCTCTGCCGGACTCTCGAGGACGACTATCTTTGCGCCGGTCGCGCTTCCTATCATGCGGGCTTTCTTCACGTCACCTGCTGGCGGTCTGTAACCCTTCGGAGTTGCCGCCACGAATTCCAGGCCAGCAAGGGCGGCTCCGTAGAGCCAAGATGTGCAGACGTTGTTGCCGTCCCCGACCCACGCAACTTTGAGGCTCCCTAGCCTGCCCTTGTGCTCCCTGAGCGTCAACAGGTCCGCGAGGATTTGGACGGGGTGGTAGCGATTACTCAGCCCGTTGATCACGGGAATCGACGCGGCTCGCGCCAGTGCGACAATCTCATCGTGTGAATAGACCCTTGCCATTAACACATGGACGAATCTGGAGAGAACTCGAGCAGTGTCCTCTATTGTCTCTCCCCTGCCCACTTGAAGTTCGCCGGTAGAAAGGTTGATGGCATCTCCCCCTAGCTCGCGCATGGCCACCTCGAAGCTGACGCGGGTTCTGGTGCTCGGCTTCTCGAAGACGAGAGCGATAGTGCGTGATTTCATGAGGGTCGTCCCAAAGCGCCCCCTGTTCTGCTTGAACTTTGCAGAGAGTTTCAGAATCAAGCCTAGGTCAGAAGGTGTGAGCTCGCTGAAGTCTAGGAAATCCTTACCCTTCAATGGGGAAAGGTACGGAAGTGTGAGTTAAAAGCATAGAGAGTTTTAGAGGAGTGATTTCGCGAAGGACTCGAGTTCGAACGGCTTCAGATCATCGTAGCCCTGTCCGACTCCCAGATACAGGATGGGCTTACCCGTCGTGAATGCTATCGAGAGGGCTGCACCACCTTTTGTGTCTGCGTCTGCCTTCGTGAGTATAGCTCCGTCGAATCCTGTGTACTTGCTGAACAACTGTGCCTGCGATATCACGTCATTGCCCGTCAGCGAGTCCGCCACGAATATCTTTGCGTCGGGGTTAACAACACGTACGATCTTGCCCATCTCGGCCATTAGGTTCTGGTTGGTCTGCATCCTACCTGCCGTGTCGATTAGGACCACGTCGACGTGATGCGCTTTCGCGTAGAGAACAGCGTCCCTGGCGACAGCCGCCGGATCCGCCCCGTAGCGCTGCGATACAATCTTCGTTGATATCCTGTTGGCATGCTCGGTGAGTTGCTCTATCGCGCCCGCCCTGTGGGTATCACCCGCAGCGACCACGACAGAGAAACCATTGTGCTTCAAAAGATTGGCGAATTTTGCGACTGTCGTAGTCTTTCCCGTCCCGTTTATGCCGAGGAATACGAGGACGAAAGGTTCACCCGTCTTCTTCTTCTCGGATGCCATTTTCATGATATTGAGGGTTGGCGCTGCTGAGAAGACGTTCAGAATCGCCCTTCGCAGCTTCTCGCGAACCACAGCTTCTGTCTCTCTTGACCTCTCGATCTTGGTGCCGAGAAGGTCCGCCTTCACAGTATTGATGATATTGTCGACAACCTCTTGCGCGACATCGCTTCCGAGCAACGATATCTGGAAGCTGAAGAGTCCATCGTCAAGATCCTTGTCCGAAAGGGTCTTTTCTGAAACGACCTTCGTTAGAGAGACGAAAGCCTCTCTGAGTTTCTCGAACAAGTTTACTGCTGTGGAACCTGCCTTGACGCTATCGACTGCACCACCCTGCGGTCTGACTCCAGCCTCTCGGCTATCTGACTTCTCTGGGAGGCTATAGAGACGATACCCTTCTCGAGGCTCTCAATCCGACTTTCGAGAATAGCGGTCGCGTCATCCCGACTCTTCTCCAGAACGACGTTGGCACCCACGTTGACGAGGTATCTTCTCAGAGTTTGGAGGGGTTCCCTTGAGAAGGACGCCAGCGCCAATCGGCATGAGGACCTCTGTTGGATTCTCAGAACCGAGACTCTTTACCGTCTCTAGCGCCGACCTGGCCTCGATCAGTGCCCTCTCGAGAACATTCTGTCGAGCTGTGAATTCGTTGAACGTGTTCTCGAGCAGCCTGAACTCCACCAGCAGCTGGTTGACTTGGTCTTCTTCGCTGAGTTTGTCTTCGCTTGTCACGCCGCTCTCTAGGAAACTCCCAGCTACCCCCTTTTTAAGAGTAGGTTTGCTGTGTCGCTTCACCGGCGAAGGGCGACTGGCTCTCCGTTCGAAACGACAACCGTACCGCCGCGAATCACGTGGATCGGAGTGGGCATCTGCGTCCCCATACGCGCTGCCCCTGTCACGTCGATGAGCGGAAACTTGCCGTTCTTCAGCTTGAAGATGGTCACGTCTGCGCAAGCACCGTGCCTTAGCGTCCCGATTTCACCGAGCTTCTTCACTGCCGAGGCTGGCGTGGCTGTACATGCTCTCACGACTTCCTCAAGGTTCATCCCGAGATAGAGGAGTTTGGCTATCGTCGTAGGGAGGTCATAGACAGGGCCGTTCAGGTTCGCTATCCAGAGGTCTGTGCTGATGGTCTGTGGCCTTATGCCATCCTTGAAGGCGATCTCCGCAATTTTCCAGACGAAGCTCCCCTTCCCATGCCCGACGTCGAGGAGAACACCCCTCTTGACAGCGTCATGAAACTCGGGATGCACTTTTCCGCGATGAACAAGACCGTCAACGTGGCCCGTGTGCGGGTTGTTGTAGTTGTGGTACAGGTGCGTAACTAGATCACCCTTCCTGACGTACTTCAGACCCTCCGGCATGAAGTGATTCTCAACCATCAGCGCGCAACCGGATCTGTCTGCGGCCTCCCGAGCGAGAGCCATGAGCTTTATCCCGTGGTGGGCCCATTTGATCCCGACGATCGTCTTGCGGTTCTTGCGAATCAGCTCCGCGGTATTCTTCATGTTGACGAAGAGCGGCGCGAAAGACTCGTCGATGCCAGTTATGAGATCGGGCCAACTCTGATCCGTGCTGCGCTCATTATCTACGAACTCTACCATTCCAAGCGACTCAATGTTCACGAAGGCTAGGATTCGGACTCTGCTCGGCCTCATGACGTACTCTCTGAACGGTGCGAAGTTGAGCTCCCCGGTCGACCCCGCGTCTACTACCGTTGTCGTGCCCTTCAAGAGACAGGCCGTCTCCGGGTCAATGCAAAGCCTGACTACATTGTACGCCGTGTGCGTATGGATATCGATCAGCCCTGGAGTAACTATCATCCCGGAGGCATCGATCACCCTTCGCGCGTTGCCCTCGGCGATGGTCTTACTCACTCGCTCTATCTTTCCCCGCAATATCGCCACATCCATCTTCTCGTTGATGTCTTGTGCGGGATCAATCAAAGTGCCTCCCTTCACGACTACATCGTACAAGACGAGTCCCTTGTATGTGCCAGCGGTCGCGAATTAAGGTTTGCTGCAATGTATCGATTCACAGGATTATATAGGAATGCGGCGTCGAGTCTTCCATTTGCCGAAGATCATAGATTCACATATTCATTGCTCCAACGAGCCAGATGACCTGCTCCGACCGTATGCGCGACTGAATCATCTCGAGTACAACCTGAGCGAACTCCTGTCATTGATGCATGAGTACCGGGTGCGCAAGGGACTGCTCCTTGGCTCGCCGCTGGGTGGAGGAAGATATCTCGACCCGGGGAAGTTGCTCAGGCTCTGCGAAAAGAGCAATGACATGCTATTTCCGGTCCTGACCGTGCCCCCCACAGACCGGGGAGTGAGCGAGAGCATTAGGTTGGCAGGCCAGAACAGGGGATACGTCAAGGCATTCAAGATAATGCTCGGCTACGAGCGGGTCTTCGCTGGCGATCTGGTGTTCAGGAGATTGTATCGATACGCAGAGGCAGAGAACCTGCCGGTGATGTTCCACACAGGCGACACAGCTGTTAGAACGGGAAGTCTGAGGCATTCCCATCCGCTGACACTAGACCCAATCGCCAACGAGCATGCGGGACTGACGATCGTGGTGTGTCATTGTGGCAACCCCTGGATTCAGGATGTGGCGGAGCTCGTCTACAAGCACCCCAACGTCTACGCTGACATCTCCGGCCTGGTGACGGGTGAAGGTAGGTACACCAGCAAGTTCATCGACAGCTTGGCCAGAAAGCTCAGCGAAGCGGTGTACTACGCGGGCGGGACGGAAAAGTTCCTCTTCGGCACGGACTACCCCGTCGAGACATACTCAACTGCCCTTGAACTGGCAAAACGGTTGGAGATCGACGAAGAGGATCGCGAGAAGATACTCTGGAAGAATGCCCAGCGCGTGTTTTCCATTTGAGCAACAATCTGACAATAGAGGACGTGCCAACAGAGCGTAGGGGGGCGCTCGACCGCGTGCTGGAGGAAAGTTTCGAGGGATGGTACCTCAGACACTCGAGGAGAACTCTGAGAGAGATAGAAGTGGTCAGAGTAATGAAGATCAACGAAGAGGCAACCGGTGTCGTGATGCTCAAGAGGTTGAGTGAGAGGATTGGCTACGTCTACTACGTTGCCGTCTTGAGAAACCAGAGAAGGAAGGGCATCGGTAGCCGTCTTCTCCAGGATGCCCTGGATTACTTCGCTTCACTGGGTGTCGGCGAGGTCTATGCGAGCATAGAAGACGACAATGCCGAGTCACTGGCACTCTTTAGGAGTAAGGACTTCAGCAGGACCAACTACTCCGAAGTCTCGCGAAGGTATGGCGTAATACGTGCACTCGGTTTGTACAGAAGAATGCTCGTTGTCCCTGGTGAGAGTCTCTTCTTCAGAGAACTCTAGACCTAGAGGAACCGCCTTTCGAACGCGAGATAGGCCTCGTCGAAGTGCATTTTCTCGGGAGGTCGCTTGAAGCCGTACGCGCAAATCTCCTGGATTGCCCCATATTCCCTCCGCCTGACGGAGGCTTGAACGGCACGCAACACGTCCAGGATGATGTTCCCCGCGTTAGGGCCGTCAGAGTATCTTAGGTACATGTCCACTGTTGTGGGGGATCCTAGGAAACCCGTGCCCTCAATCCAGAAGTAGCTCGTTCGGTTGTTCCCCAAGTAGTCGACGTAATCTGTCGTCCCCGCCACGGTATCGAACTTGTAGGGAACTTCCGAAGCAATCGATTCTGTCTTCACGTTTCTCTTGGCCATCCTGATTTCTTCGTTCAACGTGTTGAAGGTTTCTGTGCTGCCACCTACATCGAGTTGATAGCTTCTGCGAACCTTCACTCCCCTCCCCACCATTAGCTTCAAAATCCCCCTGTGCAAGATCGTACCTCCTAGCTGACTCATCAGGTCGTCGCCTACGATGACTCTCCTGGCTTTCCTGAATCGCGCTAGTGTGGACTTCCTATTCATGAAGAGCGTCGGCGTGCAGTTCACAAAGCTACAATCCGCCTTCAACGCGGCCTCTGCGTACGCTGTTGATGACCTGTCGGAACCCGAAGAGATCAGGTTCAGCACGACATCCGCCCTACTCTTTTTGAGGACCCCTACAACGTCGCGCAGGTCGACAGTCACCGTCTCCTGCCCCTTGAGATGTGGAGGCAAGTCCCCGCTCATAAGACCGGGGTTGACTTTTAGTCCAGCCCTCGCTTTGCTGGCCAGCATCCCAGCGGAGCTTGGGGTAGCGGCTACAGCATCAGCTAGGTCGCTTCCGACCTTTTTGGCGTCTATGTCGAACGCCGCCACTATCTTTACATCACTGACCTTCAGTCCAGCTACTTTGGGGTGCCACAGACCCTCTCCACTGTTTGAGGCGTAGTGCCTAGTGCCTTGAAGAAGAACTGAAGCGCAGTTGCCGACCCCTACGATGGCTACTCTGACGGTCACGCTCTACAACTCCATACCGACAGCGCACGTGTGCTCCTCGAATGTTTCGGTAGCATTGCTGTTCACCCGGTACTCCATTGGTCTCGATTTAAGCTATAGGCCCCGGCTGGCCTCTCGTTCGGATTCACAGGCGATTGCCGACATCCTGAAACAGGTCCTAAGAACTCTTATTATTTCTCTCTCCTCATTCGAAAGCCTGCAAATGAGTCGTGCCAAATACATGACAGATGCGCACCTCAGTGGACTCGCCAAGGAGTTGCGCGCGAAGGGGGTCGACTGCGACACGGTCCACAAACTCATGCTCGGGAACGAAAGGAGTCAGGAGAGCATCTCCGACCCCCAAATCGTAAAGTTTCTGAGGGAGAAGCCGGGCTCAATCACGCTCATCACACTCGACACCGAGCTCTCCGAGTACTGCGCGATCAGTGGCATCCCCTGTATCCGTGTCCAGGACCTAGTTCTGAAGTATATCGATTCAACGGCTGGCTAGCTAGGTCTGCTCTGACTGAGACTGTTCTAGACGCTTCTTCGCCATCAGCACCTTGACCCTCTGCTGACAGGCGGTTGCGCGGTCAGTATAGGCTTTCCACACCGTGTAATTCTCTTGGTTCTTGGACAGTAGAAGAAGAAGATCCGCGGCCTGCAGGTAGTCCACGACTGCTTCCTCGATCTTTCCCACTTTTTCTTTGGCGGCCGCGTCAGAGACGAGCTGTCCGGCATACCACTCTATCTTCTTGATCTTCGAAACCTGTTGGGCCTGTTGGGGGCTCGACATGGTTACACTGCTGAGCCAGTGTAGCAAAAGAGAAGCTTGTCACGTTTCCTCAACAAACATGCGAAGTAAGTTGTCCCTTCTTTCCATCGTAGCAACCCCGCCAAAGAATGAACTGGCTGCGGCAGGCGAGGTTTGCGATTTTCCCGCAGAGGCACTGAACGAACGAGGCAAGCGAAGAGGATCGAGCTCCTGCAATCAAGTTAGTTCGTCTGATCTGGAGCCACCAACCCGACAGATGGGAAGGAAGATGTGTTCCATCCCCGCCAAACGCTTATCATCCGGATTCGCTGGCATATCTAGGAGATGCGGAACAACATCAAGCTAATCAGCTGCGGACGACTGATTGACGGCTCAGGAAATCCTCCCAAGAAGAACAGAGAGGTTCTGATCGAAGGTTCTCGCATCAAGGCGGTCGCGGAAGAGGGCGAGCTTCGTGCCCCCAAAGGCGCAGAGATCATTGATGCGAGTGACAAGACAGTGATGCCCGGTCTGTTTGATTGCCATCTTCACTTCTACGGAATGAACACGGACAACTTCCTTGCCGCACACTTTGATTCTCCTCAGGCGACGCTGATAAGATCTGTCGCTTCCGCCAAGAGTCTGCTTGAAGCCGGATACACTACCGTGAGGGACTGCGGAGGAATCAACGGGTTGGCTCTCCGAAGAGCAATCATGGAGGGGAGCATCCCTGGTCCTAGGATACTGGCAGCCGGTTTCATTCTAACTCAGACGTTTGGGGCCGGAGACGTGGACTACTTGCCAATGGATATTGTGGACTACAGGAAGGCCGACAGGGATTTCATATCGGAAACCCTAATCTGTGACGGAGTGGCCGAATGCATTCAGTCAGCCCGCTACGCGCTCAGGAGGGGGGCAGACTTCATCAAGATCTGCGCGAGTGGTGGAGTTCTGTCAAGAGGCAACAGGCCTGAGCACGTGCAATTCACTCCCGAGGAGATAAGTGCAATTGTGCAAGAGGCGAGGCACGTTGGTAAGTTCGTGGTCGCTCACGCCATGGGCACCGACGGAATAAAGAACGCGATCACCTGTGGTGTTCGCACGATCGACCACGCATGGTACCCTGACGACGAATGCATGAGGCTCGCAAAAGAGAACGGCACCATCTTCGTGCCGACCCTATCTTGGGATCTTCAGATAATCAAGAGAGGAGAGGAGGGCGGATACTCATCGTGGGCGATTGAGAAGGAGAGGGAGGCGTGGAAGGAGAGAGTCAAGAGGATTCAGAGAGCTCACAGGAAAGGAGTCACGATGGCATCGGGGACCGACTTCTGCGACACACCTCTCACGAGGATGGGGGAAAACGCGATGGAGCTAGAATTCCTGGTGAGGTACTGCAACTATACTCCCCTTGAGGCCATTGTGGCAGCGACGGCGAATGGTGCCAAAGCGTGTGCACTAGAAAACGTGGCAGGGAAGATAGAGGCCGGAAAACTAGCTGACTTGCTGGTGGTCGACGGGGATCCCTCAAGGGACATCACTGTTCTGCAGCACAAGGAGAGGATTCAACTGGTGATTAAGGAAGGAACAACCGCACTAGACAGACGTCTCAGACCCGAATAGCCTATCGGGCTGTGATTGTCTGTTCTGGACGTTGCGGAAGAACATCAGAAGAGCCGCTATCGTTCCAAAGAAAGCTACCGTAGCAATCACAAACGGGACCTCAAGCAACCCGACGTTGAGCAGGTAGGCTCCCACGTAGGTTGCCACAGCGTTTGTGAGAGACCATGCTGCATACGTCACTCCCACTGCCCTCCCCCTCTCCTCTTCCTCTACACCTCCCACCACGCAGGATTGCAAGACCGGCCATGCAATCGACCAGAAGACGCTACGTCCCACAAAGAGTAGTGCGACCAACTCGAACTGTCCCGCCAGAGGCATGAACATGACAAAGAATGTGGCGATGAACCCGGTCGTAACCGAAGTGAAAAGTGCTCCCTTTCGCTTGACGAGCTGTGGGATGAGTGGCACGGCTGCCAGTGAGGGAATCTGCGCGATCGCCATCCATAGGCCAGCCGTGCTTTCGGATACACCGAACTTCAGGTTGTACCACGTGGGAAGCAGTTGGACGATCATCCCGACGCCGAACCCCCCGAGTGCAAAGACGACGGAGAACTTGAGGAGGACCGCCTTCGATGAGACCTGTGTGCCTCCGAAGGTCGTGGTGAGCTTCTCCATCAGCAAGCTTCCTCGTTTTCAATGGAGGGTCGCCCTCCGCCTCCCCCGTTACGATTGTCTTCCCTTTCAAGAAGAGAGAGGGACGGTGGACACGCATGCTGAGTGCGGACATCAAGAAATATGATGCATTATGAGCAGCGAAGAAGTTCTGCGCAAAGTGGACTCGAGGAACGCTGGAAGAAAACTGAGAATCGCGCCAACACCCTGAGCCACTACCCAGCTGGCTTGGACCAGGGCGATGAGAGTGGCTCTTCTAGACTCCGAAACGCCGCTGGCAAGCGTCGAGATGAGCGCCGGAGTCTGGAGTGCACTGGCCAACCCTCCGCCAATGCCGATTCCTCCGATGGCACTAGCCAGGATAAGCCAGGATGGTTCGGTTGTGAAGCCGAATATGGCGTATGAGATTGCTGGGGTGGCAGCAGCTACGATCAGTAGTTTCTTCCTGCCGAACCTGTCCGTGAGTATCCCAAACGGGACCAGCCCGATGGTGGCAGCGATCGAGCTAATGGCGTATACGAGACCGATTGTTTCTGGGCTGTACCCGACCTCTGAGAAGATAGATTAAGGGCACGACGTTCATGTAGCCATATGGGATGAAGTTCACCAGCGATGAACTCAGCACCAGTGTCTCATCTCTTGCCAAGGAATAGATTCGCTACGGGTCCGTGGCTTGGGATATTGGGCACTTCTTCTTTTCGTCACCTAACGGAGAAAGACGAGGGCAAAGTTGCGCTGTGCAGAACTGGCGACTGGACGCGCAGTGTCCTCGTACGACCGTGACGCCGCAGACAAGCGAAGCTAGACATCCGACTGGCTGGTCGGCTCCGAGAATGCCTTTTTTAGTCTGGGTTAACCGCAAACTGCGGTGGTGTCGAATTGAGAGCGGGTTACGGGGTGGGGTTGATCATAGCAGTCCTGTTACCCGTGGCACTCTTCCTCTTCGGCCTCCTCAGCCCCCTCCAGGTAGTCTCAGCAATGCTCCTGCTCGGAGGACTTTGGACACTCGTCTTCGCACTCTTCTTGGGTACGAAGGGGGACAAGATGTACTACAGCGGTGCGGGCGTGGTCGTAGCCCTTGTTTCTACATTCATACTCATCCCATTTCAGTACACTGCAGGACTCGTGCTGATCGCAATAATTGTTTTTGTTGTCCTAGATGTCTTCGTCAGGTCAAGCTCGAGCAGCAGCAAACCCGCGGTTCAAAGTTGAACGAAGCAAGTCGAAAACGGTCCACAGATTCACCCTTGATGTATTCTCGAAGAACCATAGAAGGGTGCGGGGTTCTCTTCTAGAAATCTCACCGACGTCGGCGAAGTTGCGATTGAGTGCAGAAATCTTGCCGACGGCCACTAGCCGTGTCCCTCAGAGGGGCACGATCTCGTCCAGCTCCTTCTCTCTCCTCTTGTAGTCAGGACAGAGCGCAGCCAGCTTACGCTTGAACGCGCGGGAGTGGCTGAACTCTGAGAGATGAGCCAGCTCGTGTAGGATAACGTACTCCCGCAGTCTCTCTGGAAGCGCGATCAGCTGCCAGCTGAAGGAGAGCCTTCCATCCTTGGTGCAGTATCCCCAGTTCTTTATTTCGCGGACGTCCACCCTATGATACTTCATGGGGAGGTCCCGTGAAAGCTCTGAGATCTTCCGGACGACGTACTTCGAAGTCTCGCGCAGGAACCACCTGCGGACGAGTTCCCTGACCCTCGACCTCTCCCTCGCCCTGACGATAACCGCTCCCCTTGACTCTTCGAGTAGAATCTCTTCTTTCTCGGCGTCCTCTTCGAACGCTATCTCGAAGTGATTTCCCCCGAACATGACCCGTCCGTCTTCCATGACCCTCTTCCTCCGCAGTATCTCCTCGTATTTCTCAAGTATCCAATCCCGCTTTTCTCTGATCGCGGAATCGAGATCTGTGGCTCTTCCCCGAGGTATGACAATCTCCAAGGTCAGGTCGGGCCTGAATCGAAAGTAGGTGTATCGCCTGCTGCTCCCACCTGTCACCAAGTAGTCGATGGACCTCGTTCCGACCTGTAGAGTTGGCAATGCAATGATCCCTTCAAAACTTCATCCGTTCACTCGTCATGAGGAGCGCGGTAGTTAGGGCTTCTTGATGTTGGTAACAAGAAGCTTGAACTGAAGAGTCTTCCCCGCCATTGGGTGCTTCCCAGCCCGTCCGTACGCCTTCTCGGGTGGTAGCGTAACTTCCTTCGTCTCGTTCACCCTCATGCCGACTAAAGCCTCCTCGAAACCCTGTACTACCTTATGCGTTCCGAGCACGACCTGTAGCGGCTTGTAGTCCCGTGCCGGACTGAAGAGCCCTGACTTCATCGCCTCGGATTTCATACTGGTGTCGAATACCTTCCCTCCAGGGAATTTCCCGACGTAGTGAACCGAAACCGTATCTCCAATGGCCGCAATGAGGTCGCTCAATTCAGGGACGGCTTGACTCATTTCTCTCCTTTAACGGTTGCGCCTGTTTCCAACGGTGTGGCAATTGCTCACCCGGTCTTCGTGGGCCTGGAGCCGAAGCCATCTCAGACCATCTTTCGGCGAATTCGTCTCTCTTCGGCCGATAGACGTCGGAGAAGAAAGCGCTTCCCGAAAGGAGTGTTTCCCGCGGAAAGTGCTGCACGTAGTCAAGCGCCTCCTCCCATACCTTGTCGAATTTTCGCTGAAATCTCGACTTGATTTGTTTCTCGAACTCACGCTCGGTCTGAATTTCACCACCGATTGTGAAGAAGACCTTGCCCTTCATTTCCTCCTTATACGCCATCTCGTCCCCGAGGTAGTACACATCGGGGACTTGGCGTGGCTTGCCAGGCCCCCCGGCGACCGCCCCACTGCCTTTGAATCCGCGCTTTGCGGCCGCGTAGAAAATCGATTCTGTTGAGCCCCCAGGACAGCGACGACTCCAGGGGGAGGCCAAGCGTGTACGCCCGAGCAGCCTGCAACACCGCCATGACCTGAAATCGACCGACACTCAAAGGGGCCGGAAACTCGTTGAGGTCACTCTTGATGGTTTGTTAAGGCTGAGCGGCAGAGGCTGCTTAATAGCGCCAAAGGCGAAGGGGGGAGAGTGAGGAGCGCGAACGCTGAAGCGAGGTTAGACTGCCGGGACTTTCGGAAGGGTTGCCAACAACCTAATACATGCACGAGTTTTTGGGGTCATAGATGAAAAGTTCCCATGGAGGCCCAGACGGAATCACTTCCACAGGTTGCTCGGCCGAGGAAAACGTCGACGTGGATTTATTCCGTCCTGCCAGTGAACATGGCACTTGGTCCCGTGGGAATTATGGTTCAACTGTACCTAGTTCAAATCAACGGAGTCTCCATTGGAACCGTGTACGCTGCCCTCGCGGTAGGAATATACAACGCGGTAAGCATCCCGGCTTCGATATTTTGGGGGCTTGCAACCGACAGGTTTCACAGTAGAAAGGGCCTAATAATCCTGAGTTATGCGGCGACCTCGATCTCGTTCTTCTTGTTCGTCCTAGCCCCGGGCACGGCGGGGAGCATCCTCGCCTTCGGCATCCTCTCCTTCGTTATCACCGCGTCCGCAACCCCCCTCAACCTGCTGATAATGGAGAGCGAGCCGAAGAGTACGTGGGCTTCCTCTTTTGCGAAACTCTCGCTGATGGGAACGGTCGGGAACACGCTTGGCCTTGTCATCAGCTCCATCTGGGTCGAGGCGTTTCCACTCCTCTTGATGGCAGTCCCCCTCGGTGTCCTCTGTCTGGTCTCCGTGATCCTGGCACTGAAGCTCATCACCGAACCGAGCTACGTCTTCGAGAGGGAGGTCATAATCAGGAACAGGCCGAGCTTCCTCAGCAGGCTACTCAGCATCCAGTCGCTCTTCGTCACCATTCCAAGGCTGGTAGACTTCAAGAGGATATTCATGGGACTTCGCAGCGAACTCACCAGCTACCTCCCGCTCCTGTATCTGTCTATCACGTGTTTCTACGTGGGAGGCGGCCTGTTCAACGCGTCTATCGTTCCAGCCATGTCAGAATACCTAAGCTCCGGAAGCGAAGTCTTCCTTGTCAATCTGGTTGCGACAATCGTCTCCATTGTTGGCTTCCTGTACGCTGACAGATACATCAAGAAAAGCAGCCTGATCGGTTCAATGACAAACGGCATTATTCTGAGAGCAGTCTGCTACGCTCTCCTCGGTGTCGCAGCCCTGGTCGTACCGAACTCACTCTACCTGATCCCATCTCTAACACTGTACCCGGTCGCCGTGGGCCTGGCCTTCGCAATCTACTACACATCCTCGAACACGCTCGTCTTCGACTCTGTTCAGAACAGGAGCCACGGGTCGGCCATGGGTGTCTACAGCGCCATTGTAGGGATGGCGTCTACGGTAGGCTCCCTGGTGTCGGGATTCGTCTCGTTCTATCTCGGCTTCGCGACAACGTTCATAGCCGGAGGTTTCTTCGTCGGGATCGCCGCGTTCCTCTCGTCCAGACTGACGCGCATCAGGGGGGAGGACGTCACATAGGCACAGCGAACTAGGGTTGCTAATGACCTACTTTCTCAGCGAGCGACCTAAGGTAGTTAAGAGAACTCTGCGCGGAGAACGCCCCATGTTCCGGCGAGACGTGTACGAGGAGCTGATTAGGGCCGCGAAGAGACGCAGGACTGTGACCTACGGTCACCTAATGAAGAAGTTCGGGATTTCCAGAGGGCACCCGAGAGGAGCCGGAATTGTAGGCGTGATTGGAGAGATTGACAGACACGAGTATCAGAAAGGAGGTCCAGGGTTTGCTGCGATTGTCGTGCGCAAGGACTCGGGCCTCCCCGGTGGAGGTTACTTCTGTTACGACGAGCTTCCCGTACACCTGAGGCGACCAAAGGGTCAGGGAGCGAATTCCAGACTCTCGCGGGCCGAGAGGGAGTACATAGAGGCTGAGCAGAAGAAGATTTGGAACTTCTATCAGAAGCGTTACCCAAGCAGATAGTAGCGTCGCAACTCACTTCGCCGGCGAATTTACGAGTCCGAATGAAGTGGAAGTGACTCCTCTGAATGGGATCAACTGGAATCGGTGGAGAACGCTTTTCGCGGCGATGGCTTCTCTAGACTATCTTTACGACTTCCGGGTAGAAGGTCTTGGTAAGACCCCTGACAATCTCGTAGTCGCGTCCCCCTGGAGAGATTTCTACCTCGATCGATCTACCGGACTTCGGTGTTATCAGCAAGTGCCCCCGGCTGAATACCCCAGGTTTCTTGAGCTCCAACGAAGAAATTTGGTCCTTGTAGATGTCAAAATCCTTGCTCTCATCCAGTTCTCGAATCTTCTTCGCACTCTCCTCGGGTGGTAGCTTTGATGCCAACTTTCCGCCTAGACCTGCGAACGCCCCTGCAAGACTGGTCCCGAGCATACTCGTGAACATGGAGGAGCGACTGGCGACACCGATGAGCCTCTTGCTCGTCGCGTGAATTCCGTACCCCATGAGGCCTCTCATCATCAGATGGGAGCTGGAGAATCCTCCCAGGTAGTCTTCCTCAGATTCCATATCAACTCTGTGGGGGAGGTACTTCCGATAAAAGGATTCACCATGCAGTCTGGGTGAAGGTCGATTTCAGGAACACGTGTGTGAAGAACGAAGCTGAATTGCAAGTGGGCCACTGACGAACAACACGGCAACGTTGAGAGAATGACCGTATTCGTGGCGTGATTCAGGTCCCGTTCCAGCTCAGTGATTTCACGTACGAATTCGTGTCGAGCCTTGAGAAGCTATCCAGTTTTATGGCCTGACCGACACGCATGAGGTCGAGCAGGAATCGCCCGGCATCCCTTTCCTTCCAGTACTTTTCGCCAAACTTCGACCGGAGCGCCTCTCTGAGTTCGTGAGCTCTCACAGCTGCGAGTAGATATGATGGGCTGTAGAGGATGGCGTCCGGCATTACATGATGCAACCGCCAGTACTCCCCGGGGTATCTGATTCCCATGTAGGTTTCTGTGAGGTTCGAGTAGAGCCTTGTCGCTCCTTCGAGTGACAGGCCGTCGTGCCAGTATCTCACCTTCATCATCGAGTTCGCGGAGTAGAACGTGGCAAAGTAGAGCTCGTTGAACCGGAATCTTCCGATCAGGTCGGAGGCCATCTCTTCCGAAAGCCCGAGCTCGCCTCTCAGGTATGTCCCGTCGTGCATGAGTCCCTCAAAGAAGAGAGAGAAGATTTCCGCGACTCCGTTGGAGACGTTATACTTGTTCCAAAAGGAGTCATTAGGGTCAATCGATGAGAAGTGAACCGCGTGGCCGAACTCGTGGAAGACACTTGTGAAGTCCTCGAGCGGATTCGATCTCCTGTAGGAGATTCGCACATCGGTTGGCACCTTGATCGCGGAGCAAAATGCCGAGGCGTTCTTTCCCTTCCTGTCGACATTATCGACTTTGACTCGGGTGGCGTCGAGCCCCATGGTCTTCATCGTCCGAATTATGCGTGAGATAGAATCGTTGGCTGGAAAGCTATGCACATAGTCGCGAAAGACTCTTGTTCTGAAGAAGTAGTAATCGTCGTAGTACTCAGCTTCCCTTCCGAGAATCTCCCTAGAGTAGTGTTCCAGGCTTCGGCGAAACACTGGTTTCAGCTGGTTTCCGAGGCCGTCTATGAAGGAGGTTAGGTCTTCGTAGATGATTCCCTCGCTCTTCAAGTAGATGTTGAGTGCGTCTGTGCCGTACTCCGAGACCGCTTTTGCATACCTATCGAAGCGTTCCCCGATGATGGGAACGAGCAGCCTGGACTTCTCCACGAAATCGTCAAACAGCTCCTTTCGCCCAACTGAATCATCCGTCACGGCAGTGAATTGCCTCCAAGAACCCCAGTTGACTGGACGACCGTTCAGCCGGTGTTTGTGAGAGACTATCTTGTTGATTCGTGTTTCGTGAAGCTTGACGAGAAGCTTGTAGGTCTTGGCCAGTCCAATGGTGTCGACTGACATCATGAAGAGAGGTTCTGGCTCTTTCCCAAACAGCTTGAGGAAGAGCTTCGAGTGCTCGAGGGAGTCTCGCTCGAGCTTCGCCAGACGTTTCTTGTTGATCTTGAGGCCGATTCCCTGCCTGAAGTACTCACGATTCCTGCCGACAATCAGTCTCTCCGCCCGCCGTGTCCAAGCATCGAGGTCTCCTTCGGTTCGACGTCCAGCCAATCCTCTATGTTTTGAACGTTGTTGATTTACGTCTTCTGACTGACCAGCTGTTCTGACCTTCTCAGACTTCGAGTGTCATTTCGATGGCGTCGTCGCCGTTCTGATAATAGTTCTCGAGACGCGCCGTTTCGCGGAACCCGAACTTGCGATAGAAGTCTATGGCTTCCTGGTTGGTGAAGCCGACCTGTAGCTGCACTTGCTCGACCTTGCCTTCGAGATGGTACAGGGCGGCTTGCATCAGGAGAGCGCCCGTCCCCCTGCGCCTGTGTTCGGGGGAAACAGCTATTGATAGTATCAGCCCGTAGCCGTCTCTGAAGGACGCCATAGCGTAACCGACGACCTCTCCGTTCTCCCTAGCCACCAAGAATCCGTCCGGTTCCCACTGGAGGAATTGAGAGAAAAGGCGCCTGGCGTACGGGTCAGGAAATGAGGCCTGCTCGATTCGCATGACCGAATCCAAGTCGGTCGGACAGCACTTCTCCACAACAGACTGGGTGTTGTTCACGTCTCCTGTACTCGGACCGGGTGGACGTCAGACATGTAATCAACGTTGTTGTAGCCCACCCAAGACCCTCTCCGAACTGGGTGGACAAAAGAAGACTCATAAGTCCAACCTGCCAGACTCGATTCGTGGAGTACGTCAGGCTGGGCTCAACGGGTCTCAAGGTCTCGCGAATCTGTCTCGGTTGTATGTCGTTTGGAAGCGGGACTAACTGGATGGTCGACGGTGAAGCGGTGAAGCTGGTCCTCAAACGCGCTTGGGTCCTGGGGATCAACTTCTTTGACACGGCAAACGTATACTCCAAGGGGAGGTCAGAGGAGATACTCGGAGAGTTTCTCAGCGGTTCTCGTGACGACGCCGTGGTCGCTACGAAGGTCTACAATGCCATGGGTCCGGGTGCGAACCAGAAGGGCCTCTCGAGGAGGCACATAATGTGGCAAGTGAAGGAGTCTCTTCGCAGGCTAAGGACGAAGTACATAGACCTCTACCAGACGCACAGGTGGGATTATGACACGCCGATAGAAGAGACGCTCTCTGCCATGACGGACCTCGTCAGGAATGCTGAGGTGTACTACATCGGCGCATCCAGCATGTGGGCGTGGCAGTTTGCGAAGGCGCTCTACACGAGCGACATGAAGGGGTATGCGCGGTTCGTTAGCATGCAGAACCTCTACAACCTCCTCTACCGGGAAGAGGAGAGGGAGATGGTGCCTCTCTGCAGGACCGAAGGAATTGCGCTCATCCCCTGGAGCCCAACGGCGGCCGGCTTTCTCTCAGGGAAGTATCTCCATGATGGGAAGCTCGTCTCCACCGAGAAGGACAACGCCAGGGTCGCGCCGGGCTCTTTCGGGCACACCAGATATGTTGGGAGAGCCCAGAACGACCAGATAGTTGGTAGAGTTGTGGAGATGGCGAAGAGGAAGGCGGTCACGCCAAACCAGATCGCCCTCGCATGGTTACTACACAAGGGTGTGACGGCCCCCATCATCGGCACCTCGAAGGTGGAGCACCTTGAAGAGATGGTCGAGTCGACTACTGTGAAGATCTGGAGGAAGAGGTGAAGTATCTGGAGGAGCCCTACATCCCTCAGCCTGTAGACGGGCACGTCTAGACTGCTTCAGGAATTTGTTGGATTCACTCAGCCGACTAGACGGGCAACCGTGGGAAGGTCTCTTCGAGCTAGCGCACCTGATCTAGAGGTACTGTTCGAGGTAGCCCGTCTTCGTCAAGACCTCGTTGCTATATTCTGTTACGAGTATCATGTCCTCGAGCCTGACGAACTTGCCTCCAGACCAAGACTCGGGCTCCAGGCTGATCACCATTCCTGGCTCCAGTTTCATGTCCAAGTGCTTGGACTCCTCCTTCGGTGCTATCCAAGGGAACTCGTACACCCGCATGCCTAGGCCGTGACCCATGGACTCCGCCAGGGAAGGGAGATTGTGCCTTACGAGAGTATTCCTTACCGCGCTGTCGACGTCCGAGCCCCGGTTGCCGGGTCGAATCGCTTTGATGCCGTTCATGTGGGCCTCGTGAACCTGCGCATAGAGTCTGCCGAATTCTGGCTTCTGCCTCCCGACAACGCCTGTCCTTGAGGCATCGCCTACATATCCCCTGTAGTAGGCTCCGACATCCCACCTGATGCTGTCTCCAGCCTTGACTCTGTATGCGGTGGGCTTGAGGTCCGCGTACTCGCCAGCGCAAGTGCAGCAGGGTGTCCAAGGAATCGTCTCGCAACCGGCCTTGAACATCGCCCCTGAAATCTCGGCATAGACCTCCCGCTCGCTTATGCCGGGCCTGAGGCTCTCGAGGCCCCGTTGCATGCCTGTGTCGACAATCGAAGCCACCTCACGGATGAGCTTGAGCTCGTCTTCGGTCTTTACCGCCCGAAGATCCAGGAGCTCGAAGAGCACCGGAACGAATTCGATGTCTGGGAATCTACCCTCAAGATACCGCAGATTGCTGTACGGCAGGTAGTCGAATCCTACTCTGCCTCTCGATGAGCCCGTCTGGGTCAGCGCACGGGCTATCGCCCCTCCCCAGATCTCAGGGATCAGAGCGCTGTCGGCAAACGGGTAGCTCTTCAGTTCGCCGAGGACCTTCACGCCCTCCGCTACCTTCCCCTCCACACCCCCGATCATCGCAGGCTCCTGGTCTCTTGCCAGGATGGCTGCTCCCGCATCAACGTACCAGTCCACCGTGAGGTACGGTTCCGAGCCTGTCAGGAAACGGACGTTGTCCCATGCGGTGACAACTAGGGCCTGAAGGTTGGCAGAACGCAGCAGCCTCCTTGCCTTTCTCAGCCTGTCCTTCTGGAGCCTGGAGTCTCTGTCCATGCTAATCATCACCCCATGAGTTGGGCTGCCGTGCTATTTCACCCAGTCCCGCAGCCTCCCCACGACTTGGAGTCTGTAGTTATCATCGCCTGCCACGTATGGGTAAATCACGGGGGTGTCCACGCCCGCCTCCCTGAATTTCCCCAGAAGCGAGAGCACCTGCTTGCGTGTCGGGTTGTACATGGAAATCTCTGAAACCTCCTCTGGAACAGATCTCTCGGAGAACTCGCGCCCACTCCTGAATGATTCAAGGGCCCCTGATATTCCCATGATGCTGAACATACTGTGGTACTGAGGAATGGCATCGTATTTGATGAATTCGTCTGCGAGCAATCGCTTGGCTTCTGCGTCTGACGCTGCAAAGAAGAGCTTGACGTAGGATGCAATCCGGAAGCCGTCGCCTCTTCTGTTGCCTTTGGGCATGACACTCGAGACGTATGAAGGTGAACAGAAGTTCAGCAGGACGCCATCAGCGTTCTGAAAGGCAGCGCGCACCATCCCTGGTCCGAGCGCGGCAAAGTAGATTGGGACCGGCGATTGGCCTAGGTGGTAACCCGCTTTGAACTTCTTCGTGAGGTCCACGAGAAGATCCACCGCAGTTCGCCCGACGAGGGAACCGGTCCCCACGCCGAGAATGAATCTGTCCCCTGAGGCCTGTGCTAGGGTGTTGGCGCGACTTGCAAGCTTGGCTGAGATCCAGTTCGGGTAGGCGTACGACCCCTGTTCCCGCGCGAATTCTCTTCGTCGCACCGAGGGAAAGAGCACACAGATCAAGAGGGTCGACAGACCCACTGATGTCTGGAAACCACACAGAGGAGAACGTGCCATCGATCTTCCTCGCAATCCTGATTGCCAGCTTCGGGGGAAATGCACTTGACCTTAACGCGAGACCCCGCTTCTCTCATGCGCCCTTTCTTCTTAGGATGTGGGATAAGAGTATCGTGTGTGAACCGCTGCTAACCAGCCGTCTTCCCTAGCGAATCGCTTGACGGTCGAATCATGCGGCTCGCCAAACCTCAGAGGAAGGAACTCAAGGAATATCAAGAGGCTACAGTCCATGAAACTACAGGAGGATTACAGCTCCGAGAGGGGTAGCGCGACCCTAAGTTCTAGAGAGAGCCCACAGTAATTGAGATGGGAGCTGTGATGGAGCACAGACTTTAAGAGCGCTCTGACGGGGCCAGCCAGTACCTCTGAAACCTCCCAGTTCGCAAAAGTTACTTCTTTGGACATGTCGGGTCCTCTCGGTGGTAGCACTCGCTCTGGGCGTGTACTTCACCATAGAGGGTGAGCTGTGGATCGGCATTCTGGGCGGCATTTCAACGATCTCTATCGCCATCGTGAGTGGTTTGTACCTTCTCACCGAATACAGACTCTCGAGGAGTGGGAGAGACGCCCGTCGAATCGATCGTACTCGCAATTCTCTTTGTGAATGTTTTTCTTCAGACCTACGAGTTAATCTACCATTTCACCTTCCCCGTTTACCTGAACTACTTCAGACTACCATTCCTGAATGGCGATGCCATCAGGTATATCGTGCTTGAAGTGATCATGTTGCTCCCGCTCCTCCTAGTCATGAAGAACCTCAAGATGAGGAGGCTAAGCCTGATGTTCGTCTTCATCTTCGCCATCGTGTGGGCCGAGTGGATCCTCTGTGGCTTCCCGCAGTACTTCTCGGTGGGCTACTTCTATCCTGTGTTTCTCCCGGCGGTTGACCCGTATCACCTCAGCCTCTACCTGAACTTCGGCTCGAAGGTCGTGCTCGCGTGCTTCTTCGCTTCGCTACTGCAGACTCACAAGACACCTCCTCTTGGGTGATTGATGGGAGAGTCAACCTATTGGATCGGTCAACAATGGTGCGGTTACTTCACTCCCCCACAATCTGCACAACAAGAGTTCTCGACCTTGGTCGAGCGTCCAGCTCGACAAAGACGATCTGTTGCCAAGTTCCGAGGGTCAGCTTCCCGTCCACGATAGGCACTGTAAGGCTGGGACCGATGAGTGAAGCCCTCACGTGTGAATGACCATTTCCATCATGCCAGGCCTTCTCGTGTTCATACCCGGCACCCTTGGGCGCTACGCGCTCGAGCATGGCCGGGAAGTCCTTGAGCAGGCCCCGGTTCGTACTCGATGGTAGTGACAGCCCCTGTCGAACCTGCTACGAAGACGGTTACTAGGCCATTACTTATGCTGCTCCTCTGGATTATGTCCTGAACATCGTCTGTCACATCTATCGTGTGGTTCTCACACTTGCTCTGGACCTGAAGAGTGTCCGCTATCACCTTCATGGGAGTCCGTGGGGCGGATGGTGCCAATTTAAGACATATGGTCGTTCAGGATTAGTGCTACCCCGTCAACGCTAGATTCTCCTGATGGAGGAGAGCCACGCTTGACCGCCGTCCTCGTGGTGCCTGCTCCCAAAGCGTGCTCCATTGATGTAGTTGACCTTCCATCCGTTGCGGAAAGTCCGTGTAATCTCCTCCCTAGAGACGCGTCGAGGACCGCCCCAGGACACGGGTTCTCTGTCACTGAAGCAGAGCATGAAGTAGGTGCCTCCTGCCTCCAGAACGGATGCCAGGCTCACAGAGAACCGCTCCCTTTCATCGTCCGAGAATGTGTGAAAGAGACCGCAGTCAGTGACGGTGTTGAATGTCTGCTTCAGCTTCTCGAGGTGCAGAGCATCCGCGACAATAAACTTGACCTTTGCTCCCCTACGCGATGCCTTCCGCCTCGCCCGCTCTATCGCCAGCGGGGCTGCGTCCACTCCCCACACATTGAGTCCGTGCTCCGCAAAGAGAATCGCATTCTCTCCTGTCCCGCAACCCACGTCCAGGACCTTCCCCGAATTTCTCCACTCCGAGCAAGCTTGACAAACTCCTCCTGAGGGCGGCCGATATCCCATGGAGGAGTTCCCTTGTAGGCTTCGTTGAAGAAGGCGAGCATCCCTATGATGACACTCTCGCTCTATTCAATCTCACGATAGCTCGATCACGAGCCACGTGTCCGTTCCTTGATAGGCGGTGCAACCGTGCTGACTGAAGTACTGCGTTATGTTGATGCCAGGCCCCGGGAGCTCGGTCACCGAGCACTGCTGACCGACCGAGTAGACAACGCCCCTGCCGACATAGAAGCCATATGAAGTGAAACTGGGGTACATCAGCAGCTGCCAGTGCAGTGGCGCTTGCGATTGGAGATCCTTCGCGTAGACTGAGGAAGAAAAGCCGCTGGGATAGAAGATGGCTTCACCCACGCCCGGTTCCTGATTCTGATAACCATAGTGTGTTACGTCGGGTTCCTGCTGCATGGTCAGAAACCGCTGTTGTGCCCATTGATCAAGGGAGCTCGACTCAGTTAGATGGGAAAGCCCTTGGCTTGTCCTAGCTGCACTGACGTTAGCCATAAATTGGTTAACCCAGGTCGTGTCAATTAGGGTACCGTTGGGCGAGCGAAGGAACTGGGGAACGAGAGTCTGGATGCTGGACGTGAATTCGGTCGTCTGGCCTGTGCCAGTCAACGAGCTGGTTGGAGTTGCCGATGTGCTCTGAACAGTATTCGAGGAAGTCCCTAGGAGAAACATGGATTCTGAAGCGAGCACGTTTTTGAGCGAATCGAGGTTTGTCCGTTCAACTGCTACCTGGTTCTGGTAGGCGAGTCCCGCGACCAGCAGGATCAAGAAGATGGCGAAGATTCTTGATGCGATCCCCCTTCGAGCAATCCCCGTGATTCCGTAGACAATGATGTAAAGTATTACCGTATTGATGAGAGATTC
This sequence comes from uncultured Nitrososphaerota archaeon, assembly GCA_963836465.1. GTDB lineage: Archaea > Thermoproteota > Nitrososphaeria > Nitrososphaerales > Gagatemarchaeaceae > CAWIJZ01. The sequence continues at coordinate 13,364 of CAWIJZ010000012.1, read as the reverse complement.
AATCATCAGCGCGCTGATGTTCGTGGCTGGAGCCAGATACAGCCCTACGATGAACGAGCATATCCAAATGGACAGGAAGACGTAGGACCATCTCAACCTTGGTGCTCCACGTTGATTCTTAGAGCCACTGGTATATACACCTCGTCGAGGTCGCTGTGAAACGTCTCTAGGGTGTGATGCATGGCTGACGACTCACTCTCCTAGTTTTCGCCCTGAACGTAATCTGTTGCGCCTCCGCTGAGAATGTCAGACGACCAATCGGCCTATGGAGATGGGACTAGCTCAACGCGTCGCCCACGATTGGCGTGTGAATTGTCCGTGGTGTCCTGGAAGGGGTTGTCTGCTATTCGGATCGCACTAGCTCTTTGCCCGCCGCTTTGGTTTCCTCGTCCGTCTGCAGCGCGAAAGAAGGGCAGGACGGGCAACAGCTTGAGGGAGCCTTGATAACTCTAATCTGACAAATCAAGTCTTACGATATTTCAGGCGCAGAGATTCCCAACTCGCGTCTGCTGTCCATCCCCCATCCACGGCGAGTGCCTGCCCGTTGATGAAGCCGCTCTGACTACTGTCGGCGAGGAAGCAGATGAGCTCGGCTACATCGTCCGGACGCGCGAACCGTCCCATCGGCACCCGACGTATGATGTCTGCATCTGTGTACTTTCCGCTACCCTGATCAGCGATATCCATCTCGGTCTTCACCCAGCCTGGGCACACAGCATTGCAGCGCACGCCGTAGCCGCCCCACTCGGAAGCTAGGGTACGGGTAAGTCCAATCAGTCCGTGCTTGTTGCGTTGTACGCGGAGCGCTCCGAAATGCCCAGCAGACCGGTGATTGAAGCGACATTGATGATTGAACCGCTTCCTCTTTCCAGCATCATCTTTCCGAATTCTCGGCACATTAGAAAAGGACCTACCAAGTTTACTTCGAGGACTCGGCGGAAGTCTGCCACGGGTGTTTCCAAGGCAGGAGTGATGAAGCTTATTCCCGCGTTGTTCACGAGTACGTCGAGTCCACCAAACTCCCGGCGCACGCTATCTGCGAAGCGCTTCACTGCTCCCTCGTCAGAAACGTCCCCCTGCAGCTCAAGCACTCGCACGCCGCGACCTCGCAGTGTGCTAGCGAGGTCGGTCGTGGGCTTTATGTCGCAAAGAACGACCATGGCTGTTCGCTCAGCAAGTGCAAGCGCTGTCTGCTTTCCAATGCCTTGCGCGGCTCCCGTTACCAGTGCGACGATTCCCCGCATTGCGCTATCTCGACCTTGTGGCGATGGTTCGCGGTCCTCTTTGATAGTCAAAGTGTGGCACGGAGCCCGAGTCTACGGAATTAAGCGTTGTCCCTGATTGGAACTGTATGAATAACCTGGTTCACAAGCAGCAGTAGGGTCGTTCGCCGGATTCGATGAACAGTGGCCTGCTCAGCTGAAGGTGAACTCTGCATTGATAGTTGTCGAGTTCTCGTTCTGCAGGCTGTAGCTATTATCAATGGACCAGGAAAGCGTGAAATTCACCATGGCGCTTCCAGAGTGAAGCAGCTTCACCGCGTACCCGCTCCAGCAACCGGGGTCAGTCAACATGTGATTTTGACCATGGTCAATGGACTGAATGAACATGGGGCATGCGCAGAGGGGCCTCCAGGTACCTTCTGGAGCACTGAAGAGTCGCTTGGAATCGTGCCTGAGAGGTCGCTTCCGCACCCTCCGACTACGTAGATGGAGGTGTTTCCTGTGTTTTCGAAAGATACCTCGAAAATCACGTGATGGTCTCCGTTCGATTCGGTACTCACCACCGCCCGAACAGATTGGACTTGGATGGGGTAGGTGGGGGAATAGGCAAATGAGACCGCGCTCATGTTCGTTTGTGTTGTCGATATTGAAGAGATCGTCGTGATTGTTGTCGAGGTTGTGTTGACCGTTGTTGTTGTTACGGTCGAGGTCGTGCTTGAGCTGGAGGTCGAGGTCGTGCTTGAGCCTGTGGTGTTGTTCCAAGCCTGAAAAGCGAGTGGAACGGAAATTATAATCGCTAGGACCACCACAGCTACTCCGGCGAGAGCCGCAGACCTGCTTGTCATTGTCATTCCACTGTTGTCAGAGGTATCTCTCCCCGACTAGATAGTCCTAATCGTTAGAACGCCGGCGCCAAGTTGTACATTTGGAATTGTTTCGCACTGATCTGTTCACGCACAACCAGGACATAGTCGAGGCCCCCCGGCACGAGGTGCCATTCTGGTAGGGACTCATGATCTAGACGCCTGTTGGTCAACGTGACCTACTAGGCGCACCAACCCTTTTTCCCACGCTAACTCCGAGTTAAGACGGCTGGAGGAGTGGGTCAGATGTGGGGCCTCTACTTCAACTTTGCACCGCAGTTCCCACAGAAGGCTTCTTGAGAAGGGTTCTGCGTTCCGCAGTTCGGACATAGGATCACTGTCATCATCGGATTGATGACGGTCGTGGCTGTGGGGTGCGTCGGCGCGGGAGGAGGCACGGCCGGGACCTTTCCTCGCCAGAAGGATACAACTACCAACATGATCGATGCCAGCCAGAGCACGTAGAAGACAGGACCGAGACCTGCAAGGTCTACCTGACCCTGACTAGTCACGCCGAACATAGCGGTCAAAACCGACGCGGCTATTATTCCCAGTATCCCTGTGACACGGGGGAAAACCCCGAGAACTCCAACCATAAAGAGGATGGCAAACGAGGCAAGAAAAGCGTAAACTAGCCCAATAGCAGTCGGGTTTCCAGTGTTCTGAGTCTGTGAGAGGTTGAACGCGACGATGAGCATTATGTCATACAGTGCGGGTGAATTTGGACCGTAGCCTACGGGTAGTGCGAAGAGAGAGAACAGAATGATCAATCCAATGATGATTCCGAGGCTTCTTCCGGGACGCATGCGAATGCAATGCGACCCCTTGTTTCGTATAAACGTTCCAGCAAGTAAGTCCTCGTCTGTTTATCAATATCTGAATTTTCTCGATCATCGACGAAATCACCGGATGCCTTTCTACGACGTTGTACACTAGATCGTGAAGAAAGCGGGTGGGGCTTATGAGGAAGCCCAACGAAAAGGTAATCAATTTCGCGGAACCATTCGTCAAACCTGGAGTATGAACTCAGTCTAGCTAGGGCTCGTCAGTCGGGTCCCAGTCTGTTCTAAGGTTCTCGTTGAGTGTGTTGAGCCTCGCTATGTCGTCACCTGAGATGACAAAATCGAAGACCCGACTGTTCTCGATTATTCTCTCTGGTCTCACGGACTTTGGAATGACGATCAGGTCATGCTGAAGGCTCCAGCGAATCATTATTTGTGCCGGTGTGCGGGAGTACTTCTGCGCGATCTCAAGGAGCACGGGATGATTAAGCCGATGCCCCTTCGTTAGAGGCCGGTAAGCCTCGAATGCGATGTTCTTCTCCTTGCAGAACTCCAGCAACTCCTTTTGGTAGAGGAATGGGTTGAATTCTACCTGATTGACCGAAGGTAGGACCGAAGAGTTGCTCATGAGCTCCCGAAGATGTCTAATGGTATAGTTGCTAACCCCTATGGACCGACACTTGCCTTCCCCCCGCAGTGCCACCAGCGCGTCCCATGTTTCTTTTCTTGCGCCCGCGACGGGCCAATGGATCAAGTAGAGGTCGATGCAGTCGAGGCCGAGCAGCTTCAAGCTGCGCTCGCAAGCTTGCAGAGTGCGATCGTATCCGTGGTCGCTGTTCCACAGTTTTGTGGTGATGAAGACATCTTCCCGTGGTACACCACTTTCCCTAATCGCCTCTCCCACTTCTCGCTCGTTTCCATAGAGGCTTGCGGTATCGATGAGCCGATAGCCAACCTTGAGCGCGAATCTAACGGTCTCGATACCAACCCTTCCCTGCGGGACCTGCCACATGCCGAGGCCCAGGAATGGTATTTCGATGCCATCGTTCAATCTCTTGGTTGAGGAAAGTGTGAGACTCAGTGTAGAACACGTGTAGCTTTGATTCAAAGGTTGACCTTAAGCGAATCGGTTGCGATACCGCCTCTCTCGCTTGGCTGAAGAACTTCTGTCATCCTTAGGATTCATTGCGGCTCCGCCTGGGAACTCGTCAGACGCCTTAGCCTGTAGCTGTCTGGACTCTATGATTGAAGATGATTGTCTTCTCTGTGCTACTACCAGCCGTCCCAGTGTATCATGCCTGCTAGAGGCTTACGTGGAGCGGGCTTGAAGTTCGTCCCTTTTGTGTATGCGACTGGTATGAGCGCCGCTTGCATAACCTGTTTGTAAGGAATGCCAAGCAACTTCGCTGCTTCCTCTTCAAATCGGAGATGAAAGATGGTGTAAGCTGAGCCGAGACCTCTAGCGCGTAGAGCGAGCATGAAACTCCACGTAGCGGGGATGATGGAGGCCCACCTCGGCGCCTGCACGGAAGCAGGCATTCCGTCGGTGCGGCCAGAGATGCACGGGATGACGTGCACGGGGACTTCATGAATGTGTTGAACCAGATACAGGGCAGAATTCATCACGCGCCATGCCGCAACCTTCGCCGAATCGTCGAGTTCGCTGGCTGAAACCGGTGGGTGAGAGAAGTAGTCCTTCGCACCCTTCCTGTAGAGGTCGGCCAAGGCAGCTCGTTTGTCCTCATCCATTACGACAACGAAGTGCCATGTCTGCAGGTTCGAACCGCTTGGCGCCTGCTGAGCGATCGCGATGCACTCCTCTATTACTTCGCGCTCGACCGGGCGAGTCAGATCAAGCCGTCTGCGCACGGCCCGCGTCGTCGTGAGCAGTTCGTCGGGAGTCAGATTCAACGCAGGCACGGATGTTTTCTTGTTGGGATTGCTTTTATCCTTTCGAACGGATTCAGGCCTGTAGACAGCGCCTACGACATTCATCGGTTGTTCAGAAGACTAACTCTCGAGACTCCGTTCACCCTCTCAACTCTGTACACGCGGTCTGCAAATGCCTCGAGTTCCCTCTCGTGTGACACTAAAATAACCTGCGGGCACTTCAATTCGGTCAGAACATCCCTGACTTTGGAAAGCTGTTCCTTGCTAAATCCGTCGGTAGGCTCGTCAAGAATTAGGACGTTGGTTCCACCTCCGGCAGCGACCTCCTGGACCATGGTGTTCAGGGCCAATCTGTAGGCCAGAGCTACGCTTGTCTTTTCCCCGCCACTCAGGGCGAGGAAGTCTTGTTCGTAGCCCTCCCGCTCTATCACGGCCGAGAAGTCTTCGTTCACGCGCACCTGGAGGTCAGGGTCCTCCATCAGTATCTGAAACCACCTCTGGAACTGCTCGTTGAATCTCTGGTTCAGCGAAGTCAGCACGTGTTTCTCGATATTCTCTATCGTTGGGGCTAGGTAATCGGTTAACCAAATCCTGTGCTCACCTAGCGAATCCTTGATCCTAAGCTGTCGCCCTTTCGTCTCAAGATCCTTCTCGAGTTGCTCCCGATTGCTCCGCAACCCCCTTATCTTCTCTTCAATCCCCGCGGTTTCTTTGCCAATCCTAGCGAGCTCATCTTCTGCTGCTTCAATTTCAGTTTCCAGCTCTTCAGTTTGCCTGACGACGCCCTGCAGGGGGTTGACCTCCTCTTCGGCGGACTTTAGTTGGTGTTCTAGACTTGTGATCACCGGTTCAAGTTGTTCCATACTGTTCTGATTCTCTTCAACCCTGTCTTTCTGTTCCCTCAGCTGGTGTGATAGAGTCTTTAGCTCCTTTTGAGCGTCCTCATAATCCCCAAGCTTGTCGATGAGCTTCTCGAGGTCCACGATTTTCCCATCAAGTTTCTCGATTTCCCTCTCTTGCGTGGACTTCTCCTTTTTCAGATGTTGAGACTTACTTGCAAAATCTCCTAGTTCAATCTTTCTCTCGCAGACGGGACAGACCTTCGTCTCGAGAATCGAATCAAAGTTTGCGATCCTTTCTTCGAGTTTAGATTTGAGGCTCTCGGCTTGCCCTTTTTTCGCCCTGTTTTCCCGTAATTCTTTTTTCAAGTCATCCTTTGTCTTTTCGGTGGGCTTCTCTACTCCTTCAAGTTCGGATATCCGTGGTTCGAATTCTTCCTTGATCTTCTTCTCGAGCCTCCTGTTTTCACGAATTAGTTTGTCGCGTTGTTCAGTCTTCCCCTCAAGCTCTCTCCTGACTAGAGGTATCCTCTCCTCCGCCTGCGCGATCTTCTCACGAGCTTTCTGCAATTCCCTCAATGTGTCTTTCTTCACCTTCCGCTCGGAATCGAGTTCACTCTCTCGGCTCTTCAGAGGCTTGACATCTTCTGAGAGTCCCTTTGCCTTTTGTATTTCCTGAGCGATTTTGTTCCTAACCTCCTCAGTATCTCGGGTGGCCCCTTGGAGGAAATCTATCCTCCCTTTGATGGTAGAGACCGCAACGGCCGAATTCTGGATTGCCATCTTGTACTGTTCGATCCCAAAAGCCCTGCGTAGAGTCTGTAGCCTGTCATCCGGGTCCTTAAGGATAACTTCTTTCATTTCCTCTTGGGGCGTGAATATTGCGTAACGGTAGATGACGCTCTGAGCCCTCGGATTGGACGGCTCATTGAACTTCAGTACCTGCAGTATCCTCTCCTTAAGCTCCCCCGCGGCGAGAGATGCTTTCCCCTCTGGTCCCCTGATATAGCAATCAACTTGCTGTATCCCTCTGTCTTTCCTCTCCAGACCTCGATGGACCTCGTATTCTTTCCCGTCTGCTACGAACACGAGTGTCACTCCACCTCGCCTCGCTCCATTCCTGAGGAGGAAAGTCGGCTTCAACGAACCTAACCCAAACAGGGCAAATTCTATGGCGTACAGGATAGTAGATTTACCAGAGGCGATGTCCCCTTCAAACAGAGTCGTTCCTAGCGAGATGGGGAGTGGGGTTTCGTCTCTGTAGCTTCGTATCCCTTCTAGGGTAATCGATTTCAGGATCATCTGAAGTCCTCCTTTATCCCCAGTGCTTCGATAGTTTCGCTGGTAATCCTTCCTTCATATGATGTCTTGCCCTCATTCTCAGGTCTGCCCTGTTCCAGCACGCGCAGCACGTCTTGAGAGAGCTTGATCCCCGGCTCGCCCTTGAGCTTCGGGTCGGAGACCTTCACGGTCCCGATATTTTCCTTGAAGAGCCTTTCTTCTATCTCGTGAATGTCTTCGCCGGTTACTTCAAAGGGAGTATATTCCTTCGAACTGAGTTTGTGATAATTGGGGAGGACCTCGAGTGCACCCCTCTCCTTGAGCAGCCTCTTGAACTGCTGAAAGTCGACATCTGAAGTCTTGCCGCCGGACATCTCCCCCGCCACCTTCAGGAGGATGATCTTCCCTTCAGGCTCAATACTTTGGACAATCGTGGACAAGTCGTTCTGAACCGTAACAGAATTCTTGCCATTGGCATTATGCTCTCTCAGGTCGTATCCGCAGACCGAGATTGGAACGAATTCTACGCTTTCCACTTTGTCAGAGAAGTCGACCAAGAAGAACCCCCTTTCCTGCCCTTTCGCACTTCTCTCTAGGTCAGTGAAATCCGTACCAAAGAGCGTTCCTGGGTAGGCTACATTGTACCCATGTTCCCTGGTTAGAAGCTTTTCGTGGATATGACCACCAGCGTAGTACGCGAAACCCCTTGGGAGGTTCGACACCGACATTGATTCAGCATCGACCAAGTCCTTCGACTTGTACTCGCTGAGAGCGCCGTGGAGCACAAAGACTTTGAAACCCTTCTCTCTTTCCAGACACTCCCTGTCCAGTATCTCATAGTACTCTCTTTCGATGCCACGCCGTCGCCCTGAAATCCCGCATAACTTGGCTTTGGTTCGTTCATCGGTTGTGAATTCGAGCTTGAGCTTTCCTTCCTCCATCTTGCCTTCCGTAACTTTCGTGAACAGGTTGGCACTCTGAAGAATGTCGATGATAGAAGTTTGAGTCGGACTGAAGTCGTGGCTACCGTAGATGACGTAGAATGGTATCCCTTTGTCTCTGACTTCCCCCATCTTCTTTACTGCAGAATTCAAGAGACCCATGTCTGGGATGTTTGAGTCGAAGAGGTCACCGCTTATGATAATGAAGTCGACCTGCCGCTCCAAACAGAGGTCCATGGCCTTGTCAAACGCTTCAATGATTAAGTTCTGGAGGATGGGTTGCCTGAATGCGCCGATATGAATATCGGCCAGGTGAGCGAAGCGATACATCGGGTCACCCAGTGTACTCGTCTTTGATTAAAGCGTCGAGACTCTTAACGAGCCTTCCCGTTATTTCCGAACTCATATGCTCATCCTCAACAGCGCTATGGCTTCGTAGTCGTAGATTTGGATCAACATGAGCTACCCTCGAATTTGTAAGCCAACCTTATAGAGGATGTGGTCTTGTCATTATTGTATAGAAGGAAGAAGACCTTCAGGATTAATGGGACGAAACTGAGGTTGCTGCTCGCTGCGCGGTAACTAGGACCTCGAAGACTTGATACGTTACCGTGCCTCCGGCAACGCGTGCGATCGAGATGACCTTGGTGCTCGATACTCACTTCAAATCGGTACCCGGCAGCACGCATGTCTACGAGGACAGAATCCTCGTCGAAGAAGAAAGGAAGATCTATGCTGCGGCGGATGGAGTCACGATCTCTTCGCAGGGAAGTGGTGGAGTCGCAGCTGAACTAGCCCTGAGATTGCTGAAAGAGGTATTCTCTGGAGATCTTAGCGGAAGCAGTGGGAGAGGTTCATAGGCGGCTCGTGGGTCTGAAAAAGACGGACAGAACGATAGGCGAGACCACCCTGACTGCAGCACATCTAGTCGACAATGGAGCTCAAATTGTCAACGTCGGGGACAGCCCTGGATACTTGCTGCGAGACGGCGACCTTCGCGTTCTGACACACGCAGACAGGAGTGAACTTGGGTATATCACGCAGGTACTGGGATATCCTGAGAAGATCAGGGTTCACAGTAGTACTGTAGTGTTGAAGACGAACGATTACTTGATCTTAGCCTCCGACGGAGTCGCGCACGTGATCAATCACGAAACCCTTCTCCCCATAGTCAGAATGGTGCCAGACGCGAGAGAGGTGGCCGAAGCTATTATCGAGAGTGCAAAACGGTCATGGGTTGGATATGATGACGACAAGAGCGTGATCGTCATCAGAGTTCTGAGTACGACTACATGACCCTTCTTGATCAGTGCTGCGAAAGAACTTCATCTGAAGCGTTTGTCGGACGTGCACATTCAGGCTCTTTCTGACTTGCCTGGCTTCGTCAGGAAACCTTGAGGTCGCGACCAGACCTTGCGAAGAACACCATGTTTTATTACCTGTGCCCGATATCAAGAGAGATTTGTTATCGAAACTCGAAACTGAGTATCTGAAGACGCAGCGCCTCGCCCGGATTGCGACGGTATCGCCCAAGGGGCAGCCCGAGGTTTCGCCCGTAGGTTTTGAATGGGACGGGAAATATTTCTATGTCGGGACCCATGACAAGGCATTCTTCACTAGGACCCAGAGATACAAGAACATCACCCGCGGGAATGCGCGAGTCTCCATCGTGGTGGACGACCTCGAGTCGGTCGATCCGTGGAAGGTACGCGGAATCAAGGTCCTTGGCACGGTCGAGGTGGTGGAGCACGAAGGAATCTTCGGGAAGGGGAAGTACTTCCGCATTACGCCGAAGGTTTCCGTGAGCTGGGGGATCGAACCGGTGAAGAAAGGTCGGTGGAACTCGAGGAAGCTGCACAAATGAACGGTGGATGAGGCAAGGAGAAGTCGCAGTCATACGGGTTCATTGTGCCTTCGAAGGCATGGTTCACTATGCCTCTAGAACTCGCAAGAGCGCGTTCCAGCTACACCTCCTAATTTGAGCTAAGACTCGTTGGCTGTCTTCATCTATGTCGTGAAATCGCAATCCTCAAACAGAGCGAAAGTGATTTCATGCGGAGCACCCTGACGACGAGTTCGAGAGTTTGGTCATCGACGATTTTTCGTCCGGCTGTGATGAGCGGTTTCAAGTGAAATTCTCGCCATCAAGTATAAGAAGAGTTCGACAGTCAACGATGATGTTTTGTCTTTAGAACTTCGCGGCTTTGAGAGCTTCCTGCTGGAGAAGATGGGGGAGACGAAGCTCCCAGGCCTTAGCGTCGCAGTACTGCAGCAGGGCAAGGTGGCATACTCCAAGGGGTTTGGACTGCGAGACGTAGCGTCTGGACTGCCCGCCACGCCCGCCACTCTTTATGGAATCGGCTCCATCACCAAGTCTTTCACAGCCGTCGCGATTTCACAGCTAGTTGATGAAGGCAAGCTCGAGCTCCAAGACCCCGTCACGAAATACGTGCCGATCAGCCTTGTCTCGTTCCAGAATGTCACGCTGCATCATCTTTTGACCCACTCCTCCGGGATGCCCGCCCTCGCTTACGCCGAGGCCTACATGAGCGGTGTGACCGGCATCGACGATGAAGTGTGGCTACCCACATCGACGCCGGAGAGCATAATTTCATTCATGGCCGACTCGGACGATTGGCGAGAGGCAGAACCTGGAAAACGCTATTTCTACCTCAACGAGGGATACGCGCTGCTCGGCGCCGTCATCTCGAGAGTCAGCGGGCTGCCGTACGAGGAGTACATCAGAAAGGAGATTCTTGAGCCCCTCAAAATGAAGAGGACGTTCTTCACGCGAAGAGACGTGGAGGGTGAAGCCGACAGAGCCACCCCGTACATCATACACGACCGCAAGCAGACAGCCACGAGCTTCCCGTACGGGCTAACCGCGGATGGGGGTCTCGTAAGCAACGTGCTCGATCTCTCAAACTACCTAGGCATGTACTTCGGAAGGGGAACCTTCGAAGGAGACCAGATAGTCAGCCGTCGCAGCCTCGAAGAGATGGAAAGGGCACGCATCGCAACTCCCGAATCCCTCCTTGAGGGCGAAGCGTATGGGTACGGGCTTCGGATCGCACCGGACTTCTACGGCCAGAGGCTGGTGTACCACGGTGGCTCGGTCTACGTGTACACGGGATTCTTGGGTTACCTTCTAGAGGCACAGGCAGGGATCGCAATCCTGGCGAACGGGAGCGGCTACAATCTCTCCGACCTGGGGATGTACGCCCTGGCCAGGCTGACGGGAAAGGACGTGGATTCATTACCCTTTGTCAGGAATGACAGGATCATGAAGAGGATTGAGGGGCACTACATGACCTACAAGGGGACGAAGAGGGCAGAGATAACGCGGAGAGGGGATTTCCTGAACATGCACATCTCAGATCGCTTCCCAGGTGAGAATGTCACTCTCGTACCCGGCAAGCTCGACGAAGACATCGCAATCTTCTATACGTTCATCGGTTCGAGAAGATATACCGCTGAGTTTAGACTGAATATGGGGTCAGTGGAGCTTATGCTAGAAAGGCACAAGTTTAGAAAGACGGCTTGAGTCGCTGGCCTATCTTACTAAGAAGTAAACGAGAACCAGCGCCCCCCACGTGGGGGTTCATTTCATGTGAGCCGGTTTGAACACGAACCCCTCTATTATCTGTCGGATGTCCTTGCCTTCCTTTATTGATTGCTTCCAAAGTTGGTCTCTCCTGCCGGGGGGCAACTTGTTCCAGTACCTTGCTACCTCGTCCTTGACGTCGAACACATAATATTCGCCCTGCTTGAATGGGGATTCGCGGCCTTTCTCTACGACTGGCGACGTTCCATCGTCTCGGACTCTAATTGAAGCCATATGCTCCTACCCAAGGTTATCCTCCTAAAAAGCTAACTCACAGAGGCTGTACGTAACTAGACAGGTCGTTAGCACGTCCGCGGGGTCGGGAATGGCTGTTATGATACGGTGATTGTTATGATACGGTGATTGTTATGATACGGTGATTGTTATGATACGGTGATTGTTATGATACGGTGATTGTTATGATACGGTGATTGTTATGATACGGTGATTGTTATGATACGTAAACGCGGTCAGGCTCATTAACGGCTAACACATTGACGTAGGAGTTCGCCGATAGGTCCGAGTTGCCCGACATAGGGAAGTGTGCACGCTCCCTTCCACTACTGGGATTTCTTTTTGGGCATATCAGAGCGTTTTCCTGACAGTCTTTGGGCTAGTGCCAGTCTCTCACCATATTCGGCGTCCGTTAATTCAGCAATTGGTCTGCTGCTGAGGTATTGGTAACGTTCCTCTGCCGCTTGGGGCGATAGGCTATCTAGTTTTTTCTTTAATTCTTCGTCTGACTCTTTCTGGTCTACCTCCTTCTGTGTCACCTCGGGTGCAGAACCCGCCTCCTCGCCAACAATCTGGACCAATCTTTCGAATTCTTTCTCTGTAATTTCTCCCCTTGCAAGCCTAATCTTGAGGATGGCTAGTGGATCATCCTTAGATTCGCTAGGAACAGATTCTGTCGCTTGGTCAGGTTCCTTGCCTTGATTATCAGTTGGCATTTGGTCTCTAGTAAGAAACCTGATGTTTGTTGGACGCTCAAAGTCTCTCGTTACGTTTGTTCCAGATTCTTTGCAGGTTTCCTTGCCGAAGGCTCCACCAATCTTGTGCTCAGGCATCCTGTAAGTGAATTGGAACAAATCGATGTTGGCTTTGAAGGAGGGAAAAATCAGGAGTCCCAAGAACGCGGCATGCAGCTGCTTCTTGCAGGTCTTGCACGTGAACATAGCTTTGGGTATCGGGTCAGACCATCCTGCGGTATTCAGGACGCTGCTCCTGTCAACAGGAAGTGGGGGTACGAGTATGTAAGGTACAGGCGCTGATGATTGCTCTTGCCCAGGGGGCTTTGAAGGCCTATCTGGCATCCACTCGTGTATCGACATTCAGGCTCATGGAGTTGAGGACTTGCATTAAAAGTCAACGAGACTCCCTGGAACACCGCGAACGGTATGGAATAGTTGCCATAATTATCGAACGCATCGAGGTAGACTGGCGAATAGGGCCATACAAGCGTTCATTCCTCTCTTCGGCACGCTGTCTGATGTCTTCTGTGACTCTACCAGACTCTCAGAATTGGCAAGGATAAGGGATATCCCGACTGCCTTTGCGGGCTACTTGTTCCTGTGGAAAGGATCAATCTTCCTTCTTGGTCCTTTGTATCGGTCGTTGCGCGGGCAGTAGGGACCGCACTTCTCGCTGGCGGGATGGTTGTGACCTTTCTTCTCCTCCTTATCTGTTGTCTGTTTTGGGAGATGTGTCAATTACCATCAATGCCATCCGCTAGGCAGTAGGAGATCGAAATCCTGTCTCGACCTCATGGATTATTATTCTCTCCCGCCGTATATAAATTGAAGAGAAGCTCTGGTCTTGCTCTTCAGCGAGAGTTACCTGGAATACAAACGCCAAGTTCCGATGCTTCGCTCGTCAGGGAAGAGATACAGGGGTACTGTTTAGGGTTGTTGCGCCTCAACCGGCGAATTCATATCATGTTAG
>CAWIJZ010000011.1:0-15149 GCA_963836465.1 uncultured Nitrososphaerota archaeon | reverse complement strand
AGACACATCGGAACGTTATGAGAGAGCCCTGGCAAGAGTCGAGCGGTTGGGCTTCGCAGTCGTCATCCTAGCCGTAATTGCACTTGTTCTGGTGATTCTGTAGTCCATGTCCGAACTTCCACCGTTCCACTTTCTACTCAAGGACGGCAATAAACCAAGACGTATGAAGTTGTGCGAAGTTACGAGAGGTGTGTAGGCCATGGAAGACACGATGGAGCAGGCAACACGGAGATTAAGCGTTTGACACGGATACTTACTGGCGCAATCGTGATTCTGGTGATTGTTGTAATACTCTTGTTGATAATCGATTTCGGGCCGTCATAGAGATACTTCCCGTCCTGCGCGAACTCGTGACTAGAAGAAAGGACTGCATTAAGTCATAGAACGACTGCGGCAGCAGAACGAATAGTAGGAATATCCAGTTCTTCCGACGGACTTCCGGATCACTTCCACTTTGTAAGTCTCCTTCCTACGAAACGTTGCGATGCTGATGTAGAAACGAATCACATCAGTCACCAGGAGCGCAGCGGAAATGATGATTTTTTTGGATGAGTAGGTTGGGTTTGGTCGTGTTAAGCGACATAATCCCAATCTCGCCCGCGACGTAGATGCCCGCAAACGGTAGCACAATGAGTCCCCCACTGCTGCGCGGATCGTATGCCGTTGGCACTTGCGGATATGATGATGTTCGGCTCTACGCAGAGTATCGCTGCAAGTTTGAGTACCTATGTCGAAGGTGTGCTCTTGAGGAAGAGATAACCGAACCCGAGGAATGGAAAACGAATTATTTATGAATAATAGTTATGCTGTACGAAGTGAGGGAGAGCCGAAATGAGTGAAGAGAAAGATGAAGCCGACGCAATAGAACAGGAGCGAGAAGTAGAAGTAGAGTCCACTGAAGGTGTCGAGCCAGTAGGTGAAGCTGAAAGCGAAAAGCTGGAGGAAGAAACAGAGGAAGAATCTGAAGAGCACGAATCAGAAGAAATAGAAGAAAGAGAATCCGAACACGAAAAAGCGAAGAAGCGGAAGCACGGGAGGACGTGAGTGCGCTGGGGTTCCCCTCGCCACGGTGTGTCGGCCTGCAGTCAACCGCCCCAAATGAACCCTATGACTGTTGAAAAGGAAGCGCATCGGATCGAAGGACATAATGACAAACCCAGAGGACGTTCCGCTGTACGTTGGAGTGGATGTTCACGAGAGGGAGTCCCAGCTCGCCGTCTTCGAGCAGTCAGGCTCTCTTCTGATGGAAAAGAGGATTCCGACGAGTAGCCTGGAATCCTTCGTGTCCTCCCTCCCCAGAGAGAAGCATGTCGCCGTGGAGTCTGTCGGATTCATCTATCCGATATACGACAGACTCTCTAAGCTACCATCGTGCCACGTCAGCGTCGCCAACCCGAGCAGCGTAGGGCTCATCGCGAAGTCGAGACTCAAGCACGACAAGGCCGACGCCAGGGTGCTGGGAGAGCTTCTAAGGACCAACTTCCTCCCCACGTCCTACATGCCTGATGAGGAGACAAGGGAGGAGAGGCAGCTGATCAACGACAGGGTGCGGTACGGACTCCGGAAGGGGGAGCTCAAGGGCTCCATCAAGTGGCTCCTCAAGAGGAAGGGAATCGATGTCACGAGCCCGTTCAGCGTGGAAGGCAGAGGGACTCTGAGGAATCTCCGCCTTCGGGAGATAGACATCAGGCTGGATGAGCTGAAGCTCGTCGAATCCATCATCGAGAGACTGGACGGGGAGATATCCTCTATCGTAGCGAGTGACCCTGAGGCAAGGCTTCTGGACACTCTCCCCGGAGTCGCAGGGTACACGGCCCTCTTCCTTTCTTCAGAGCTGAGCGATGTGAATCGCTTCCCCGACTCCAAGCACGCCTGTGCCTACCTCGGCCTCGTCCCTTCCCTGCATCAGTCCGGTGACGTATCGTTCACGGGCCACATCACGGGAGGCGGGAACAAGTGGCTGAGGCGCAACCTGGTGCAGTGCGCAAGGGTCGCGGTCAGAAAGGATGCACACCTCAGAGAGTTCTACCTCAAAATAAGGCGGAAGAGAGGAGACAAGAAGGCGATCATAGCGGTGGCGAGGAAACTCGCGTCGTACGCGTTCTGGATGCTGAAGAGGAATCAAACCTACGAGGAGCTGGCTCCCTGGTCGAACCCATGGGGAAAAGAGGAGAATCCCCGGCAAATGGATAGGGACGCTTCTGGTAGGGGTGAAGAAGGAATATGAGGGGAATCCTCGAATAGTTGGGTACCAGCCTCTTCATGGAGAAAGTGATTACCCAGGTTCAAGAACGAAGGAAGGTTAAAGAACAGTCATAGTTGGGTTCGAAAAATTGATTCCAAATACTGAGGGCCTGAGACATCTACGTTCTGGGGTGTCTCCGAAGCCGGGCCCTCTTACGCTTCAGGACGCTATCACCATTATTATCCCGAGGGTAGCTGTGGCAAGCAGCAGCCTCCTTACGGGACCGAAATGACTGCTATTCTCCAACCGGAAGGCCCGTCTGATAAGCAGATACGTCCCGAGGATTGTCACCATCGTCCAGACGACAAGAATGGGGTAGCTGGTCGGTGCGAAGTTCTGGCCCGGCATGAAATAGACAATGAATGTGTATGGTCCGTAGTGTGGGAAGAGCACGTAGTAGACCGAGAAGAGTAGGATTTGAACTGAGGCGACAAAATACGCCTTCAGGGCGTCCTTCTTGCTTGGAGCGACCGTCGCTATCGCGATGTGCATCAGCCAGGTGGCGGAGAGCGTCTGCGCAGAAAGCAGGAGTGCGATTGGCAGAAGGAAGAACAGGCCGGAGTTGGAGCGCACGCTCCCTCCGGGAATGAATGGAACGAGGATGTCGAAGAATCCAGCGTAAACGGCGAATGTTGCGGCAGAAAAACAGAGCGAAATCAATAATACTCTCACGTCCATCCGATATGTGAGAAATGCGCTAAGTTTGAACTGCATCTGTCGATGCTTCCTTGCCGCCTCTGGAAACGAAGAAGTAGTTGAACCTTACAGATAGAGGAGTCCGGGGATGTACTGGTGGACAGGCACCTATGTTAGGAGATACTCTGGTTAGTCTGAATCCGTGCATCGCCGACAAGGTTAATGAGGTTCTGGGGCTTCAGATCGTATGCGTAGGAGTATCCTCTGACGCAGGTCCTGACGCACATGTTGCACCCTTCGGCCTTGGACACCTGGTCTCGATAAAGTCTGCTCGAGAAATAGTCTTCGAAGGACCCCTCTTTGAGGTCGTAGTTGTAGTTGTAGGTGCAATCGAAGATTTTCTTGTCGGGTGAAACGTAGACGAACATCTTTGGGAAATGACAGGTCCAACGTCTTCCCTCTGAAAAATGCTTTAGAACGTATTCGGTCTCCATCAGGGGATAGTTCGCTCTCTTCAATCTCAGCAGCGTATTGTAGAAGTTCCTGAGCTGCGTTCTGGTCAGTCCCAAGCTCAGGTTTGGCGAGTCGGTGCTGGGGGTCAAGCCAAAGTCCAGTGTAGGTTCTACAGAATTGTAGGAAATCCCGACCCGCAGGTCACGGGCGAGCTTTGCCATTGGTTCCATGGCATCGAGGTTCAGGGTGCTGATTGTGGTCACGAGAGTTACTCTGGTGTTCCCGACCTCTCTGATCCGCCGGATGCCTCTGATTGCATCGTCAAAGGAGCCGCGTCTCCCCCTGATAAAATCGTTGTACTCGTTGAAATAGTCCACCGAAACGAAGGCGAAGTCGAGGTTCCGCAGGGAATACGCCTTACTTGCAAGCAGAGACGCGTTCGTATTCATTGTTGTCAGAAAGCCCTTTTCTTTCGCGTAATCCACAATCCTCCCGATGTCTTTCCTTATGAGAGGTTCTCCGCCGAAAAGGTAGTAACCACGCATTCCAAAGTCGTACGCCTCGTCGAGAAGCTTGAAGACCTCTTCCGTGGACATGTCCTCCTTCATCCTTGGCGTCAACTGCCAGTATGTGCACATCTTGCATTTTGAATTGCAGCCGAATGTGACCGCATGAGCCAGGAAGAAGGGCTTATGGGTGAACGCCCTGGATTTCAACATGGACAGGAAGGCGTCTAGAAACCTGGCGCCGTCGCTCTTGACCATGTTTTGGCTTTTCTGGTATATTGCTATGGACATCGTCATGCTGTTGAAGCGTCTCGGTATTAAGCAAGAGTGACGATTGTCAGATTACGGAATGACCCAAGTGAGTTCGAATTGCTATATTCTGAGCTCAAGAGAAGCTCAAACCAAGCTAATTGAACGGACTTTTTGGAAGTGAATCGCCGAGAGAAGAGTCAACGTCAGGTCTAAGCCTTACGAGCAAAGCGGTCTCCCCCGGTTGGACTTGATCACGTTGATGGAGGCAATACGATGAACGTTCCAGCTGACGCGTGGCAGTCCTGGCAGATCACACCTCCCTCGCGAAAGGAGTAGACCCACCTCTCATGAGCTCTCGTGTCTTTTCCGCACCTGATACAGCTCCACTTGTCGCGCATTGTGATACTCATGTAGACTGGCTTGGCAGTATATCTGACCGATGAAGCAGAAATTCAGATACCAGATTCACTGCCATGGATTGTACGGAGGCGAGAGATCAAGACAAACTCAGGAAAGAACCGATGGCGACCTCTCGAGGTTGGCTACACAACGATCAACCCTACCAAGTGCACAGCACTTGCAGCAGTTGCATTGCCTTTCGCGATTCTTCTCCCCTTAGGTTTTCCGCTCACCCTGACGGGACTCGCCATGGCCTGGTCCATCATCATGCACGCCATTCTCCTCCCGGTAGAACTGAGCACGATCCGCTCGAAGAGCAGCGAATCCGCTTGACCTTCTTCCACTTGCTCGGATGCATTCAGCTCGCCTCCTGCCGACGAGCGAACCCGTCAACCGAAAACGAAAAGCGATAATTGATGTTTTGGACCGACTTAACGTTTTTAGGAGAATACTTCAAGGTAAAAGAAGCATGTTGAGCGACGAGAAGGGAGGCAGTCAATTTCATCAGTTGTTCACCCTCGTTGTGGGAACCAATGGCGCGATTGCCTTCGCCGCAATGGTTCTGATTCTCGAAGACCCCAGACCATTCACGACCAAGAACGATGTGTTTCTCACTCCAGCCCAGAGTTTTGACGCGTTGGTTCTGCTCTTGGCCCTTCTCATCATTCTTTCAGTCGTCTCCTCTTTCTGCGAAATGTTCGCGGCCACTGGGATGGTTGGCGTAGGGGGCCCAGTTGCGACATTTGGATTAGTCTCAGGGGCGCTTTCACTCTTCGGATTGCTTTTGGCTGTCGTTGTCATTGTGATTGACTTTACATGGATTGGAAGCACCATCCTTGCAGGGATATTCGTAACTCTAATGATATTGTTTGGGTATGCGTTTAGAAAAGAACGAAAAACAACTGGGCGCTGACTTTTCTTCGCGGATTGTCTTAACCCAGTGCAGAACAAATACAACCAATAAGCGAGGCAAATCATTACCACGAAGAGGTCAATCGTAAGCTCAAGGACGTGCCCAGCCACTTAGGACCCACCCCATGTCCCGACGTTACCCAGTCGAAGATGTGTCCCACGGATTACACAAAACCCTGAAAACCGTGTTGCAGAGACCTATATAGAAGCAAGACAACATGGAACCATCATGTCATCGAGGACCTGCTGTCCGGCTTGCGGCGAGGCAATTGAGCTCTTCAGAACACCTCGAGGACTCCGCTGCTTTCGATGTCTCAAAAGGATGGATTCCTCAGGCCTGGGATTCAGCTGGACCTTGTAGGTTCAGCATCATTATCAAAACTGCTAGTCAAACCCGGCTCTTCTTAGATGATAAGAGCCTATCCCAAAATTATTCTCCGATAGACAGTGATGCAGCAGGCTAGCTGTACCAGGGCGAGATAGTTACCTGCTTTCTTCTCCCACCTGATGAGGAGCTTTCTGAACCTGTTCAGCCACGACGCACTCCTCTCTACGACCCATCTCTTCGGCCTGTAGCGCTTCACCGGATTCTCCATCTCTCCCCTGTGCCTCATGTGCGGGACGTACCTCCTCGCGACCACGCCCGCCTCGATCTCCGGGAAATCGTATCCCTTGTCGAGACAGAGATGCTGAGGATGATATCGCCTCGGGGCAGGTCTCCTGACGACCACGCCGTCCAGCGTCCGGAACGCGGCCTTCATGTCATGGGTGTTGGCGGCCGTTACGATAGCAGCCAGAGGGGTGCCCCTCTGGTCCGTCAGGACGTGCCTCTTGGTTCCCAGCTTGGCCCTGTCTGTGGGGTTGGGGCCAGTCATCTCCCCCCTAAAGGTGCCTTGACAGAGCTCGAGTCCAAAGACTGCCACTTCCACTTGATGCCTCTCAACTCGTCATATCTCTCGAGGAGCCTAATCCAGAGCCTCTCGAAGACTCCCTGACTCACCCACTGCTGGAACCTTCTGTGGCACGTCGAGCCCGAGCCGTACTCCCTCGGGAGCTGCTTCCACTGGCACCCGGTCCTGAGGACGTACAGGATGCCGTCGAGGACCTCCCTGAACGGCACCGGCGGCCTCCCCCTGGTGCCCGGCCTCTTCTCCTCTCCGAGGAGAGGGGCGATCTCAACCCAGAGGTCGTCAGGGATGCTCCTGATGGTCGGTAACTCTTTGGTGATTTTCTTCATCCACTACATGGGAGGAGCAAGAAGCGTATCTCCCCTCAAATCAAAGAATGTTGGCTGTATGGGTTGTTTTTGGGATAGGCTCTAAGTCGATAATGCTATTCGACTACACTGAATGCGAGAATAGGCTGGGGTGGGAAGAGCTTTGAGCGTAGATTCATTCTGTTGGCTTGCCGTCATATTCCTCGGGTTCAGCCTCTGCGGCTGCCTTGGTGTGCCTAACAACCTTGTCTTGATGCTCAGGGGGAGAATAAATCGTGTAGAGTTTGAGTACGGACTTTGAAGTATTGATGACATTGTGCTTGGCACCAGCCGGGACAATGACTCCGCTCCCATCCTTGACGCTGTGTTTGTTCCCATCAATGACCACCAAGCCCTCACCTTTCTCAAACCTGAAGAACTGGTCAACAGTGTTGTGTGTTTCTTCGCCTATCTCCTCACCAGCCCTAAGGCACATGAGCACGAGTTGGCTGTGCTTTCCCGTGTACAGCACACGGCGGAAATCTGTGTTCTTTAACGTCTCTCTTTCAAGACTTGTTGAGTACCCTTTCATTTCACTACCATACTGCGAGTTAGGTGATTTAAGGGTATACGGTAACCTCTCGAGTTCCGATGGCCACCGGATCTTTCTCTGACCTAGCGAAGTCCCCCAGATCTTACCTACGAGCGACAGCAACGCTACGTGGCACTGCTTATCTCCTACCGTCCGAGGAGAAGTCACCGAAGGCAGCCTGGTTGATATGACAACTGCGAGCAGGACCAGGCTTCTCGAATTGGAACAACACTATGAGCTATCAAAAACTCCAACTCTTGGTTGCGACTAAACTGAACCAGCAATCGTTCTGTTTATAGGCTCGCTTTCTACTATCACTTCAGGAAGATCATTGAAGCAAGTCCCAGGCGATTCCCCTGAGTAACCAAAATAGCGAGAATCAACAATCATTCTGGAGCGTCCCCGCTACTGAAGTTTTTCAGCGACTTCAAACGACGGAAAAGGGCCTAACGGACGATGAAGCTCGAAAAAGGCTAAGACAATACGGCTCCAATCTTCTGAAGCCCAAGAAAAGATCGGATACGCCTGCGCTTCTGCTAGCTCAATTCAAGAGTCCTATCATCCTCATCCTCATTTTTGCAGGTGGGTTGTCGTACTTTCTCGGAGACCCAGTTAACGCCGTCATCATCCTGGTGATCATCTTGGTGAGCAGCCTCCTTGGGTTCTGGCAGGAGAGGGGTGCGACCAACGCTGTCAAGAAACTCCTCGCCATCGTCCAAACCAAAGCCACGGTACTACGCGGAGGCACGCAGGAGGATATCCCCGTCGAGGAGATTGTGCCTGGTGACATCGCCGTCCTCAACGCCGGAGACATAATCCCCGGAGATTCCCTTATCGTGGACTCGAAGGACCTCTTCGTGAACGAATCATCCCTGACCGGAGAGACTTTTCCCGCCGAGAAAACGGTGGGTACGCTTCCCCGCGAGACCCCGCTGGCCAAGCGAACGAACAGCCTCTTCATGGGGACCAACGTGGTCAGTGGTAACGCGCGGGCCCTAATCGTGGCAACGGGGTCGAGAACGGAGTTCGGCAAGGTCTCCGAGAGGCTCAAGCAGAGACCGCCTGAAACAGAATTCGAGCACGGCGTACGGCGTTTCGGATATCTCCTGATGGAGGTGACACTTGTACTCGTTGTCGCTACGTTCGCCATAAACGTGTATTTCGCGCGTCCGGTGCTGGACTCGCTCCTTTTCTCGCTGGCGCTCGCTGTTGGGCTTACTCCTCAGCTGCTCCCGGCAATAATCAGCATAAACCTCGCTCAGGGAGCGAAGAAAATGGCGGTCCAGAAGGTCATCGTCAAGCGACTGGCGTCCATCGAGAACTTTGGGAGCATGAACGTCTTCTGCTCAGACAAGACCGGCACACTTACCGAAGGCGCGATACACATAGAGTCAGTCCTCGATGCCGAGGGGAAGGAAAGCGACAAAGCGTTTCTCTATGCTTTTCTCAACGCTTCTATGCAGACAGGGTTCACCAACCCAATCGACGAGGCGGTTCGGTCCGCTGACGTGACGGCCGCCAAGCGGCTCGATGTGTCTGGCTACACCAAGCTCGATGAAGTGCCGTACGATTTCGTTCGCAAGAGGCTCTCCATCCTGGTCGAGAAGGGTGGTGCCTGTCTGATGGTGACGAAGGGCGCCCTCCAAAACGTGCTCGGCGTCTGCTCCTCGCTCGAGACTTCCGAGGGGGAAACCGAAGAAATCTCGACTCAGAAAGGGGAGGTCGAGAAGCGCTTCGAGGAACTGAGCGCGAGGGGTCTTCGCGTTCTCGGGATCGCCTACAAGAACCTTGGCTCGGAGAAGGTGATCACCAAAGATAGTGAAACCGGCATGACCTTCCTTGGCTTCCTGACCCTGTTTGACCCCATCAAGCCCAAGGTGGCTGATACCATCGCCGACCTCAAACGTCTGGGTATCTCGCTGAAGGTCATAACGGGAGACAACCGGCTGGTCGCGGGAGTTCTCAGCCAGCAGGTCGGATTTCCGACCCCTGCGATTATTGCCGGCTCGGACCTTCTTCAGATGAGTGACGAAGCCCTACTCGGGAAGGTGAACACCACCGACGTCTTCGCGGAGGTTGAGCCAAACCAGAAGGAGCGCATCATCCTGGCGCTCAAGAAAGCCGGAAACGTAGTAGGGTACATGGGAGATGGGATCAACGATGCCTCGGCTCTCCACGCTGCCGATGTTGGTCTTTCTGTGGATAGCGCAGTGGATGTCGCCAAAGAATCGGCTGACATCGTACTGCTCGAAAAGGATCTGGGCGTCCTTGTACAGGGAGTAAGAGAAGGGAGGAAGACCTTCGCGAACACTCTCAAGTACGTATTCATGGCCACAAGCGCAAACTTCGGCAACATGTTCAGCATGGCGGGGGCTTCGCTCTTCCTCTCATTCCTCCCACTTCTGCCCGAGCAGATCCTGCTCACGAACCTCATGACCGATTTCCCGGAGACGACCATTGGTTCGGACAACGTCGACGCCGAGATGGTTGAACAGCCCAGGCGCTGGAACGTCAGCTTCATTCGCAACTTCATGATAGTCTTCGGCATCTTGAGCTCCGTCTTTGACTACGCCACGTTCGGGGTGCTCCTTTTCGTCCTGCACAGTTCTGTGGGCCTCTTCAGGACTGGCTGGTTTATCGAATCGGTCATTTCAGCGAGCCTGATCGTGCTGGTCATTCGGAGCCGTGGACCCTTCTTCAAGAGCCGTCCGGGGAAGTATCTGCTGCTGACCACCCTGACGATCGTCGGCGCGACGGTCGTCCTCCCATTCACTCTGCTCGGCGTGCTCTTCGGATTCACGCCACCCCCTGCCTTGTTCCTGGTCCTGATGGGGGCGATCGTAGTGCTCTACATGGTGGGTGGAGAAGTCGCAAAAAGGGTCTTCTACAGTCGCGTAAAGTTCTGAGACAGCGTCTGGACACAGCTGATTCTGAATCCACTGATAGCCATACTTCGACCTGTGACCATTAGTAGAACTCGTCCTGCTAATCTTGGAACCAGCAGTCCGATTTGCGGTCGGTCTCTCATGTCTGTCTGATCCCGCGGACACTAACCGCGCGCCATCTCCTCCTTTACCTTGAATCGGCTTTTATTGTCATGATTGGAGGTCATGCGTGTGAGAGAAAGCGATTCTGGAGTATGGAACGTTAATGACGCTCAGGAATGGGAACTGTTGTGATACTCGGTACGGCGGCGTAGGTAACATGAACACTGACTATGTAATCTATATCGCAACTAGACGCGGCAGAACATGGAAATATCTCAAAAAGGGCAACGGCTGGACACAGACCGCCCCAACAGGCATCGTGAGACGACTCAGCGAGGAACAGTTGTTATCCCATCTTTTGCCGCCACTGGCGGGTGACCAGCCCAACCTTAGCGTCAGGATAGAACGAAGGCGAAATGCAAAGGAGGACTCTCTATAATGGACTACAGAGAACGCTCGCCCTTACTTGGGCTAGTATGAGTGGCCTGAGTTCCGACCGGAAAAGTGCGTCCATCACCATACTTTTCTATATGTTCAAATCCGGCCGTCCACTCTCTCCGACCAACCTAAGTTCCGACCCCACGAATGCTTTCTATCAAAAGCCTTCTGGCCCATTTTCTACACAGAATTGGGGTATTTCGGAAGAATCTGACGAATACTTAAAATGAGCAAAGTCACGCTTCCCACGTCATGAGATTTGATTCCATTTTGAGAGCACTCTTTGGCTTTTCAGTGCTCATTTTCTTAGCGTGGATCGTCTCATTCATCTTTGATTTCGCGGAGATCTCCTCTCCAGTCGGAATTGCGTTACTCGCGGCAGTTATCGTGATAGGCGTCATTGTAATCAAGACAATGATTCAATCATGAACCTATTTCGAAGGTTGCGCCTTCCAAAGTGGCCCTGACCACCTGTCTCCTGCGAGGGACTTACGCATGGTTTATCTCTCCCATCCGAAAATCGGTGTTTTGGAGGGCTAGGGCGCTTCTCTTGGCTAACAACGGGCTCGATATTGGACATTCTCTTGAGCCAGCCGCCTCAGGAGAAGTGGAGCGACAAGCCCAAGAAGCGGCTGGCAAAGGAGCAAAGCCAAGGCTTCCAATCTTTTCAATCCTCGACTCCATAGATTTCTCGGATCATTTCGTAATTATCGGCGATGTCGGGACGGGAAAGAGCACCGTAACCCCGATTCACGAATTTGAGCTGTGCAACAGGAACAGGCAAATCGTCATCCGTGAGCCTTCAAGGGCCGCGTGCAATGCTCTGTTCTATTCGCTTCAAGCGCTTCATCCAGAAATAAAAGACGAGCTGGCGGTCATCACGAAGGACACCAAGATCAACGTCGGTGGCAAGATCAAGATAGTCACAGATGGCGTCCTGCTTAGGATGCTGGCCGAGAACTCGATTTTCGATTCTTCGATCTACTTTGATGAAAGCCACCAGATGTCTTCCCAGCTGGAACTGTGCATGTCACTCGCCAAGAAAGAGGAAGCCAGAGCAAGGAACCTGTTTCGAATCATGAGCGCCACAATCGATCCGAAGGAGTTCCTCTCGTTCTTGGGAATCTCAAAGCTCTATTCGCTGAGCGGTCGCAGATATCCGGTCAGGCTCGAGGTGGAGCTTGCAAAGGACCTCGATGAAATGTTCAAGACCCTATCGCTCTATCTCTACTCGCAGCCCCGCGATGAATCGTGGCTTGTCTTTCTCCCCACAAGGCGCCTGGTCGAGAAGTATGCCAGCAGCTACGGCGGCGTCTACATTCACGGAGGCCTTGAAGGTTCGGAGATCAACAAGATCCAGCAAAGAGCCGAGCTTGACAAGAATCTGAGGATCTTTGCAACGAATGTCATCGCTTCCTCCGTAAACATCTACGTCGACAACGTACTGATATTCAATGAAGTGATTGACAGCAAGGACAAGCTCGGTCAAAAGACGCTCCAATACAAGACGATAGACAACAACTCTCTCCTGCAAATGATAGGCAGAATCGGTCGCTTCAAGCCCGGCCGGGCCGTCATCATCTCTGATACGCCCATCCCGAAGAAGATCAACCCGATACCGGTGCGCAAGGCTCTTGAAACCGAGACCCCGTTTGATTTGGTGCTCCTCATGTCAAAGTACGGCCTCAAGCTCTCGGAGCTGGAGTTCATGTCGAAGGTGAATCATCGTGAAGTTACCTTTGCGGAGGACTGGCTCATTGACATTGGAGCGATCGACCGCCGCACCCATGAAATCACCTGGAAGGGACTCTTGATGAGCGAAATCCCCTACGAGCCCGACTTTTCACACATGATCTCCAGCGCCCTGATTTCGGGCGATTATGACATGGCTAGATTTCTCCTGGCAAGCGGCGCGTTCGGCGATTCGCTCAACCATGCCTACAAGTCGGAGATGGAAGGCATTGCCCGTCAGTTCTTGTATGCCTTCGACAAATCAAACGAGCTCAATATCAAAGCGCATCTTCTCAAGGGGTACTCGGAGGATAGAGACGGTTCATTCACCTCAAGACTGGTTGCAAACGGAATCTTCACCGCTTTGTTGATGAAGCATGGAAGAACTATGAAGCAGCCAGAGAAGCATTGAATGACATGCTTCTTTCTTCGAAGAAGGAGCCCATACCAAGGGAGGTCTTGGTAGACCTTGATGTTCTTCAAGCTCAAGCCGTATCTTGAAGACTGCTTGTCATTTGAGAAGTTCGATCTATACCAGAAGAACGAGCACAACCTGCGCGAAATGATCATCGAAGGTCAGTTCTTTGCCAGAACGCTAACGATGAACTACAGGCGCATATTGTTCGACATAGTTGCGATGAATAGGCCGAAAAAGCATCGCCATCGAAGCAAGCGGTGAGATGTCCCGTTACATTCAGTTTCCTTAGGAAGAATAAGCTGGAACGCACTTTCCCGTCATCGTCTATCCTGACTGTCTTCCATTCCACGCCGTTTGGCGAGAGCTCACTCAGATCCGATCATGGTGAGGAGCATCTTGAACCTTCTCGACGCGTGCACCGCATGAGGTTTCCCTGCAGGAAGGATGATTGCCTCCCCCTGTTCCATATAGTTCTTGCTTCCCGCGATAGTGACTTCGGCCTCGCCCTCCAGAAGGTGCAGCAGAGCGTCGTAGGGGGCGGTATGCTCGCTCAGGCCCTCTCCCTCGTCGAAGGCGAAGAGTGTCACCGTGCCGGTCTTGTAGTTGATGATGGTGTGGCTCACCACGGAACCTGCTTGATAGGAAACCAGAGAAGCGAGTTCGACCTTCTGGCCCGGTGTAACTCCCCCTCTCGCATTAGTGGGTTTTTCGTCCATGACTATTGAACCACGTGAAGCCCAGCGAGACCGCTAAAAGCCTTTGACGGCAAATGCCCAAAAAGCACCCGCCCGCCAAGTGATGTGTGTATGAGCCTCGAAGGAGGTTTGTGAAAACGAGGATATGTACCAATCACCGGTCAATATCGAAGAAACACGGCACACTCCGTGCGCTCTCCACATGCTGGAACAGGTTGGCAGTTCCTGATGAAATCCTGTTGCGGACGAAACTGGCTCAGAATCCCAGAGGGTCCTAGCCCTTGCTCTCGTGCTTGAGAGCGGCCGAGTTGATGCAGTACCGGAGCCCGGTGGGTTCCGGGCCGTCGTCGAACTTGTGCCCCAGGTGCGCTCCACAATCTGCGCATACTACTTCAATCCTCCTCATGCCCCACGTGTTGTCAGGTATCTCCCTGACCGCCGCCTTCCTGACGGCGTCCCAGAAGCTTGGCCAACCTGTCCCGGAATCGAACTTTGTGTCGGAGCTAAAGAGCTCGTTGTCACAGACGACACACTTGTAGATGCCGTCCTCGTGGGAGTCCAAAAGGCCCCGGTGAAGGCCCTCTCGGTCGCCCTGTTGAAGCAGACGTCGTACTGCTCCCTGGTGAGCTGCGACTTCAGCTTCTCCTTCAGGGCCTCCCTTTCCTTCTCCTCGAGCATGAAGCGACAAATGGGCCGCCGGGCTTTAAGGATTCATAGTTCAGGCATCGATCCTGTCCTTCACGCTGGCGTGACAAAGATATCAGCGACCCAGAATTGAGATAGGCTCGAATAACTCATTTCAATATTCTCAGATGGAGCGTGATACAGGCGAGGTGGACGAAGCCCGAGTATGCGGCTGACACCCTCTCGTACCTTATCGTGATTCTTCTGAATGCTTTGACCCACGCGAAGAATCGTTCAACAGTATACCTGACCCGGTGATACGTCGCCCTGTCGAATCTCTTCGGTCGCCCGGGCTTCCTCCTCGTCTCCTTGCTCGGTATCTGATAGCCTATGCGCTTCTTGCTGAGATAGAACCGGTTCAACGGTGTCGCATACTTCGTGTCCGCATAGACGGTCTCTGGTCGCTTCCTCGGCCGTCCCCTCGTCGTCTTGATCGTGATGGACTCCATGAGCGGGATGAGCTTCCTCCCCTCGTGCTCCCTCGCAGACCCTATCGCGACAGCGACGGGGAGCGAGCCGCGCGTCACCGCCACATGTATCTTCGTGCCCAGAATCCTCTTGTGGCCGTCGAAGCCTACGAGGTCTCCCCCTTTTTCGCGGGCACCGTAGAGCTGTCGACGGAGATCGCTCCCATCTCAATCGCACCCGATGAGTATCCTCTGGCCACGAAGGCATCCATGACGCGCCTCCAGACGCCCTGCTCCTCCCACCTCCTCAGCCTCCTCCAGGCCGTGACATCGTCCCCGTACCGGGATGGCAGGTCCATCCACCTGCACCCTGTGATGAGGATGTAGAGAATCGCGTTGATGGTCCTCCTGTCGTCCGCCCTGGGCTTCCCTCTTCTTCTTCTCCCTGGGCGGTAGAAGAGGCTCTATCAATGCCCACTGGTCGTCAGTAAGTTCGCTGAACCGCATCAGGACGGAATGGATGTGCAGGGAGGATAGGCACGGGAGACAACTGCTGTGGACCATCAGCTGAATATTGAAATGAGTTAGAAGCAGTGCTG
>CAWIJZ010000010.1:0-7913 GCA_963836465.1 uncultured Nitrososphaerota archaeon | reverse complement strand
TCTCTCATACCTCTCTCGTACACTCTCTGTACAACTTCGAATAGGGCTGGAAATACGCTGGATGAAGCGGGCTCTCTGATTACGGCTCGGGGATGATCCAGCTCGTGATCTTCTTTGGAGTCACACGAATCGTGGCCATGGGCTGGGCCTTGATTTCCTCTAGATACGCCGCCCCAGCGCCGGGTGCCATGTACCTCTTGACCATTCGCTTTCCTATTTCTATCCAATCCTCTTCCCACATGATTTCCGCCTCACCTTCAATGATGACCTTCTCGTGCGGCGGGACATCGTTGTCTATGACGATGGCGACGCGAGGCTCTTTTGTTATGTTGTCCACCCAACTCGCGGTAGTCATTGCCACCACATAGCAGTGCTTGCCGTCCCACTCGTACCACACGGGGACGACGAAGGGCGAACCGTCCTTCTTGACGGTGGCGATCCTGGCAAGATTCGGACCGGCTAGGAACCGTTCGATTGCCTGCTTTGTCATGGAAGGCATGTACTCCTTCACTCGAGCAACCACGGCCAACCCACGAGTTCTAGTTAAGCAGTTCGAGGACGGCTTCACCTTAAATAGAATGTCTAGAGGCGCGTCCCTCTGAGGGACAAGTGTCGTGTTGATGATTCCAGGTCCGTCCGAGCCCGATCCCGAGGTGCTCGCGTCTCTAACGCTTCCCATAATGCCTCACTACGGTGCCAAGTGGACTGCCTTCTACAAAGAAACGACGTCGAAGTTTCAGAAGATCTTCAGAACCAAGAACGACGTCATGATCGTGCCGATGCCCGGCCAGCTCTCTGTGGAGATGGCGGTGGCAAACCTGGTCACGAAGGGCCAAGAGGCCTTCATATGCACCAATGGTTTCTTCGGCGATATGATCGGTGTCATGGTCAGATACTGGGGTGGAAAACCTGTTATGATTAGGAGCAAGGCGGTCAACACGGCGGTGACAGCCGAGGATGTGAAGGAGACACTCGACGGCGCGAAGGACCCAGCCGGGAAGCCTCTCTTCGTGGTCTACAACGAGACATCGGCGGGTATTCTGAATCCGGCGCCGGAAATCTTCAAGGTCTGCAGGGAGCGAGGCGTTCTCACGGTTCTAGATGCGATTTCCGCGTTCGGCGGAATCAACGTCAGGGTCGATGAGTGGCAGACCGACTACGCGATAGGATACGCCAGCAAAGCCATCGGCGGCATCTTCGGGGCAAACCCTGTTGCGATCGGTCAGAACGTCTGGGACACCGCGAAGAGAAACAAGGACAAGATTCACACGCGGTACCTTAACCTGAATGTCTGGAGAGAATCGCTGGAAGAGATGGGTGATTGGCATCCTCACCCCTCATCGATGCCTACCTCTGTCATCGTGGGGCTGAGCAAGGCCGCTGACTTGGTGCTCGCAGAGGGACTGGAGCAGCGGTACCGTCGGCACAAGGAGGTTGCAAAGTTCACGCGCGACGGGCTCGAGGCACTCGGGCTGGAGCTCTTCCCCGACAAGAGGTACTTCTCCAACACCGTCAGCGTCTTCAAGACAGACGCGAAGTCAAACAAGGAGATAAGACACCAACTCTTGTCGCGCTACGACATCATGGTCTCAGGAGGGCTCGGAGAGCTGGAAGGAAAGATAATCAGAATAGGGCATATGGGAACTTCTGCCGCCTATCCAAAGGTGGCGGTCACTCTGGACGCTATCGGTGCAATTGTAAAAGATCTCAAGAAGTAGCGGTCGCACCACCATCTTCGATGTTCGAAGCAAGAAGGCACGCTGCTATTATAAGTCGAAAACGCGAGGCCCTAATGATTTGATAATCGCTGTAATCGGCGGTGGGAAGATCGGTGATGCTGTGGCGAGAAGAGTTGCCATGTCCGCAAAGGTCTCTGAGGTAATCATGACAAGGAGGAGCGCGCCAAAGGATCAGGCTGCGCTTACAAAGAAGATTGCGGTCACGCAGGACAACAGGAGTGCCGCTTCGAAAGCTAGCGTGGTCATAGTTGCGGTAAAGGCAGGAGACGCGAAGCACGTCTTGGAGGAAATCTCTGGTTCCACCGCCAACAAGCTAGTAATCTCTCTGATGGCGGCGATTTCAATCAGGAGACTGGAGCACGAGCTGCCCAAGGCAAAGGTAGTGCGAGCGATGCCAAACATCGCAGCAAAGATAGGCGAGGCTATCACGGCATACGCCCCGGCGGCAGGTCTCGAAGCGAAGGAGATATCCGATGTTGAGTTCATTCTTGGTTGCTTCGGTGACTACGTCCAGGTTTCCGAGTCGCTCATGGACGCCGTTACCGCGCTGAGCGGCAGTGGTCCGGCGTACATCGCGGTTCTGATCGACGCTCTTGTGACCGCGGGACTGAAGGTGGGGCTTCCGCGGGATATCGCCCTCAAGCTCGCCATAAAGACGCTCACGGGAACTGCCAACATGCTCGCCCACACAACCATGCACCCGGCGAGCTCAGAGACACGGTCACCACACCAGCCGGAACAACTATCGCCGGGATATACGAACTCGAGAAAGGCTCTTTCCGAACGACCATAATCAATGCGGTCGAGGCAGCAACTTATGCCGCTGAGAAGGTCGCCAAGAAATTCGAGTCGGAGTGAATGGCCCAGTGTGACCAATGATTCTCCATCGTTCGAATTTCATTCCGCGCGTCTTTGGTTCGAGTCTGCTCACATAGATAGTTTATGCTTTCTTCAGGCGTAGGGTGGGAGGAAGCTCTGATGGTTCTGTGACCAGCAGTACTCGTTGCTGGCTGCTCTTGAGAGGGAAAGATATCACGGGCTAATTCATCGATGCAGAACCAAGCACAATCGGGGTCGGTTTGAATGTCGTACAGAGGTCACATGTTAAACAAGGAACGGCTGTCTAGCTGATGTGGTGAGATTGTAGGATTGCTAGGATAGAAGAACCTGTAGAGCCCCCGTCGGACAGACATAATCATTCCTTCCTTTTCGAGCCTGTAAAGATGGTGCTGTACATCTCCAATTCCAAGTCCTAACTCTCTGCTTATCTCCTAACCGGTACATCTTCGACAGCGCTGCCATCATCGGCACTGCAAAGTCCTTCACATTCACCGGCTGAGGGGGCGGGTTTAACTTCGCCAGTTTCACCGCGGCTTCGAAGAGCTGCAATCCTTTGAACTGGCACAGGAAGACATACTCAGCAAGCTTCTGGGTAGCGGACCTGAGTATGGGTGTGTCACAGTCCTTTGCCATCTCGAGGGGTGTGTCACAGGGCTATACACACCGAGTTCAATAAAGCCCGAGGTCGTTTTACGGCGTTATAACCTTGAGCGAATCACGGGATTGAGCACGCGGCACAAGGCGACATTAGGATTCGCGCTCTCGGCTATCTATCTTGACAGAATGCTCTTTGGATTGTCCACCATCATTCTTCTCACGTCTCTTTCCCTCACACCATACACCTTGAGAAGGGGAACTATGTGCTCCAGAATGTTGGAGTACCCGTAGCCTCCGTACTTTCTAAGATGAATCTTCTCGCACACGTCACAGGACATCATCAACTGCTTCGTGTAGCCGTCGCTCACGAGGCCTGCGAGGGCCTGGCTCCGCGCGCTGTCCGGAATGCCGATGGCGCCGAGGTAGATGTTGTGGTAGTGATTCTCCTGACCGAATGTGTCGTAGTCCAGGGTCACGCCGAACTCGTCCATCAGGTCGCGCTGGTACTTCGGATCATCATACGTGAAGTCCATGTGCGAGATGTAAACCTTGGAGAGGTCGCAACCGTACTTTTGCAGGATTTCGATTTCTTGCCTGGCCTGTTTTGCGATCCGTCTCTTCGTGGGATCGTGCAGCGCAGTGTGGACCGTAAGGCCTACCTTTGTTCTGGCTTGAGCCTTGGCGGCCGCAGCGAGGACCTTCACTTCCTGTGCTTCGAGAGGCTCTTGGCAGCCGATCTCCCCGATCACACCCGCGCGGATTCCCGTCGCTTCAATACCTTCCTCGAGCTCGCTAATCATGAGTTCAGCCAGATCGTCAATCGATTTCCTCTTGACAAAGGGAGGATGAGAAGTGGCGATGTAGAAGCCGGCGGCGCAGATGATGTTCAGTCCGGTAGCTTCGGAGACCATGCGAAGGGCTGGAGGATTTCTTCCGATGCCCAGCGGCGTTACGTCGACAATGCTTCTGCCTCCAAACTTCTTGAATCTAGAGAGCTCGGACACAGCGTCATCGAAACTGTCCAGAACCATGTTGTCTTTGTTCTGGCCATCCTTCCACTTCAGGTCGGCTAGGATACCCATCGTGACGGGCGCCTCCGCAAGGTACTTGGGCGCGCTGCTGTCCAACCAAACTCTGATGTCCAGAAAAACATGCTCATGGGGTTGAGTTGCCCCAAGTTTCTCCGGCGGAATCTCACCTCTTACTGTGACGATGCTAGCCAAGTTTGATGAGCTCCTAGGTGCCTAAGACCAGTCATAAACAATTCGAAGGGAAGAATGTCGTGCCATTGTTTCGTCGTGCGAAGTGCACCCTCTCCGTTTCTGTTAACGTCTGCCGCAAGCGCCATCGCAGGTTAACTCGATGAAATGTCTCCCAACTATAGAACATCATACTCACGCTCCTCACAAGTTCTAAATAGCCACCTTCTCGTGCTGTAAGATTAGGCTTGAGAAATTGTCATCGTTTGTATTCCGAAAATTCGGGGAGGAGATAACGGCTTTTGTGGGCAAACCCATCCTCGTAGAAACGGTAGACGACAAACACTACACGGGCACGTTGGTGGGGATAGATGAGAACCTGAACCTGATACTCGACAAGGTGATTGGGGCGGGAGAAAATGTCTTCAAGGTTGCCGTGAACGGGAAGAACGTCAAGGAGATCAAGCTCACGGAAAAGCCCTTCGATCTCAAGGCATTAGGCGACAGAATGAACAGAGTCTTTCCCAACCTAGTCTCCGTGCGTGAAAACATCGGCGCGGTTATCGTCATGGACAAGATCAAGGTAACCGAGAAGGGCGTTGTCGAGGGCACCGGTCTCTCCGCCGACAAGGCTAGGGCCATCTACGAAGAGTACGTCCGCGAAACGAAGAAGTAAGAATGAAAAAGATAGAGAGAAAATAAGGGGATCGCCCCTAGCGGGGCAACCTTAATCGTCGGTGTCAGAGCAAGGCTCTACGCCTGCTCTTCTGTGCTTTGTTCGCTCGCAGGCTCGGAGGCCTGTACTGCCCCAGTCGTCGAACCCTTTATCAGTGTTCCCGTTGCGTAGCGATTCGACACCTGTGTCACCTTGATCCTTGCCTGCTGGCCTTGTTTTGCCCCGGGTACAAAGATGACGAAACCGTCAATCTTTGCAATACCATCTCCGCGCCTGCTGGTGTCGGAAATTGTAACGTCGTACTCCTTGCCGACCTCAACTGGCTTGGGCTTAAAGGATCTGAATCCTCCTCCGCCGTATCCACCGCGACCGTAGCCACTTCGTTGTCCGAAACTCGTCCTTTTCACTTCCTACCGCATCGGTGCTGGTAGCTCGGTGCGTAGAAGCGAAGTAGATAAATGTATTCCCGTTGGGGGGCGTCCGAATGCCGCGAGAAATAACCAGTAGGGAGGAAATGGAAAAACTCCTCGCCGGAGCAACAAAGATTAGGGTCGTGAAGGGGAAGGACAAGGTTAAGCTGAAGGTGAGAACCAATGAAATGCTTTACACGTTCAAGACTTCAGAAGACGATGCGGAAGCCCTCATCAAGGGGCTGAAAGCAGAGGTTGTCGAGTTCTAGTGCACTGCGTAGAGAAGAATGGTGAGGAGCCCAAGAGCCACCCGGGATAGGGAGCCCAGGCAGTAGCCTTACACGATTCAGTAGATACAGGGTAACAATTACTCCCGCATCCACTGCCAGCATTGTCAGGAATGCGTAGTTCAGGTTGAAGCGAAATAGGACTATCGATGGTATCATCGAGTAGAAGACAGTGTCACCCACGCCAAGAGTGAGTTCTCCGACCTTGGTCGAGACCGTCCCGAGGGAGTCGGCGGAGGCGAGTGTTACGAGCTGTCTGAGTGGGCCTCTGAAGACAGCGTAAATGTCGTATATCGAGAACGCGATCGGGACAAGAATAGCTGTCAGATACGGAATGGTGGAGGCGAAGTAGCTCCCGACCTCTGCGGAAAGCAGCCCTGTGACCGCGGGCGCCACGACCGCTGCTCTGGAAGAATAGGTAGTCACTGCAAGAAGCGCAACAACGACAACCGCTGCCCCGAGGGAGAGGTAGAGTCCAGTCGCCTGGTCGAGATAACCCGCTGCCACGTCCGCGGCGGTCAGCAACGTGAGCAGGAACAGCGCGAAGGCCGCCCCTGCGAAGACAATGGACTTGAAGACCTTCACCCTCCTGTTTCTAACCAGCCAGACCGCGACCACGGTTGTTGCGAAGACCACGAGCACAAGAATGATCGCGTTCCAGGCGGAGCCCGTCGATGAGGTGCCTGCCGGAGCGTAGCTGTATCCCACCTGCGAGGTGACTGGTAGGTTGACCTGTGTGAAATAGAGGGCGGCGAGCTGAATCACTGCGATGAAGGCAAGCGTTACCGCGATGCTTTGCGCTGTGACCAAACTGGCCTGTGGCTCGCGCGGCTCCATGGCCGGGAGGTCACACCTCTATTTCTTCGCCAACATGGGGTGCGGTGGCATCGACACCCATCTCACTGCGAAGGCGCTCAGCCAGGCTGACGCAACTCTCCTCTTCACCGTGGACCGTGAGGAACCTCGGAGAGCCCTGAATTCCCTTTAGGTCGCTGAACAGCGTGCTCTTTCCACTGTGCGAAGAGAAGTCGAAGCGCCTTACCTCGGCTCTCACCTTGGTCGGCTTCCCGTTGATTAGAGTGAGGCCCTTGTCGATGAGAGTTCTGCCCGCAGTCCCCGGCACCTGAAAACTCACTATGGCTATACCATTCTTTTCTCCAAGGGAGAGCTGCTGATTGTAGAAAACGGACGCACCGCCGACGAGCATCCCCGCGGGCGCTATGATGACACCGGGCCTTCGAATGATACTCCTCCTCTGGCCCCACCCAGTGATAATCTCCAGACTCTCCATGGACCTCCTGAACTCGGATGAATCTCTCAGGTACTCCTGGTACCTCAGCAGAATGTCATTGACCTTCAGAGCCATGCCATCCATGCCGACGGGGTGTTTGAAGCCGTGTTTGTGCAGCACCATCGCGAGCTCCTGCGCCCTCCCCACCGAGAACGCCGGCGCAAGAAGAACGCCTCCTCTCTGTACCACCTCATTCGCGAAATCGACGAACTCCCTCTCCACCCTCTGCCTTTCGGGGTGCTCCGCTGTCGCGTAGGTGCTCTCGCTGATGACCAGATCGGCCTCACCCAGGTTCTTCCAAGAAGGGCTCAGCAGATTCGTCTCCCTGCCGTTCATGTCGCCCGTATAGATAAGGCGCTTCGATCCTGCCTCGACAGCCACGATGCAGGAGCCTGGGATGTGCCCCGCGTCGTAGAATGTTATCGTGAAGTCCTTGACGGTGAAGCTCTCCATGTAGTTGTGGAGGACCGTGCTGTTGTTCATGGCCATGAGATCCAGAAACTCGAACGGGAGGTATGCACCTGAAATCTTCAGGAAGTCCTGTATCAGGAGATTGCTCAGCTCTGCCGTGACAGGCGTGCTATGCATCTTCACGCTGTTGCCCAAGAAGTAGATGGGGGCCGCGCCTGTGTGATCGAGATGGGCGTGGCTGAGAATGAGCGCGTCAACGCGCTTCGGTTGCACGTGCATGGGAAACCCCGGCTCCCTGGTCGTGAGGGCTCCGTAGTCTAGTAGCAGACCAGAGCTACCGTGTTCGACAAAGAAGGCCGACCTGCCAACCTGCCTCGCCGCTCCGAGAACTTTTACACGCATAACTTTAAGCTGAGTGGGCGTCTTCCCCCCAGCCATTCTTTAAGTGTTTGCCGCTGGCTGC
>CAWIJZ010000009.1:0-8346 GCA_963836465.1 uncultured Nitrososphaerota archaeon | reverse complement strand
GTTGTAGTGGATGAGGCCGTACTTGCTTCTGTACTAGTAGACGAGATGGTACTTGCTCCTGGACTACTTGTGGACGTTGAAGCTGAGACCGCGCTAGTTGTCGCACCAGAACTTGTGTAGGTACTGCTAGAGCTTGCTCCCGTGCTGGATGAAGTGAAGGACTGACTTAGCTGGTTTATTGCTGGGTTGCTAACCATAAGACTTGCCGCGATTATGGCAAACCCTATGGCTATGGCTGCTGCACCGTATTTCAGAGTTTGTTTCTTGAATGGCATTTTCTGTGGAACCTCCTAGGAAGGACCGGGTAGATGATTCTACAGCGTAAACTGCCTATTCAAGACTCTTTAATGAAAGAATTGGTGTTTCTGTCACCGAGAGCACAACAATTTGGACCTACCACTCGCGCCACGGCTTGACAGTCCTGAACCAACAGATACTGTGAAGCCTGACAGGTCACTCGCAATCCGAAGGCGATTCTAAATAAAGTGTGAGCGTTGTCACTGGGTGGAATAGCTGCGGCTTCGGCTTAAACCGGTTGCGTGGGCCTTGCACGTGTTTCAACCAAAAGCACAGTTTTCGTCGTGGCCTGACGCTCAGCCTCTGCGGCTTCGTCAGAGCGTTACAGGAAGGTCTTGGCTATGGTGAAAGCTCCGACCAAGGAGAACTGGTTCTCTCATTATCAGTTGTTCTGATACTATTCGGAATCGTGACGACTCCAGTCTACCAACCCCTCGGGAACGCTGCCTTCTGGATCGGTGTTCCTCTCCTAGCGCTGGGAATAGTCGTAATCACAGGGTCCCTATGAGGTCGCGAAACTCCGCTTCGGCTGAAACTGCGCAGCCAGGTTGAGTTTCGGCGTCTATTTGGATGCCCAAATAGGACTGAACAATATGCCTCTTTCGCCACGACAAGATTCGGAGAGTCATAGGGGAGAGTATACTGCTCCCCCAGCTCTACCTCCACGACCTCGAAAGAAGTCGCTCGAAGAGCAGACAACCAAGAGAAATATAAATCTTCCGGCTTCATAACTCATTTCAATATTCAGCTGATGGTCCACAACAGTTGTCTCCCGTGCCTATCCTCCCTGCACGATCCATTCCGTCCTGATGCGGTTCAGCGAACTTACTGACGACCAGTGGGCATTGATAGAGCCTCTTCTACCGCCCAGGGAGAAGAAGAGGGGAAGCCCGGGCGACCGAAGAGATTCGACAGGGCGACGTATCACCGGGTCAGGTATACTGTTGAACGATTCTTCGCGTGGGTCAAAGCATTCAGAAGAATCACGATAAGGTACGAGAGGGTGTCAGCCGCATACTCGGGCTTCGTCCACCTCGCCTGTATCACGCTCCATCTGAGAATATTGAAATGAGTTAACCGCAAGGGTTCTCAGCAGTGACTTCAAGGCAGAAGTCAAGGAGCTTGAATTCACGCCTTCTCAGCCTAACACTTGACCGCTACTCACTGATGGTATCTCTTCATTCAGAAAAGAGATAATCCGACTCCCCCATTTGAGTGCATCACAGCACACACACATCGGCTTTTTTCCCTATTGCCCTGAATTTGGCTTCTGAAGCGGCGACTTATCGGCCTGAACTGAACCCAAGAAGAAACGAAGACGCAGTCTGGTCCAAATGGAATGAGATTCTCCCAAAACCAATTGTTTCATGTGCTGCGGTCAACGTCGCAGCATAGCCTCTGTGTGGGGGTGGAAACCGGTCCGTTCCTATCCCCACATGGTCCACTCCTGCGATCTGAACGATGTGGTCTATGTGCTGAAGAAAGTGTTCGATCGTAGCCTGCTTCGCGTCCGTTATGAAATATGGACAAATTGCGACACTGATGTATCCTCCCTTTTCTCCAGGCCAAACTTGTAAAATAGGTCTATGTTTTCTAAGTTATTACCGAACTGGTCTGTGTTTTCGACGAACATTATGAACCCATGTTTTCCTTGAGCCTTTGCGCCCCGAATATCTTCAGCCTTAATCACCTTAACGAAGACATCGGACAAGCTGTCCAGCATGTAAGTCAAGTCGCCAATATCTTCAATTATACTATCGAACGTGTAAGGGTGTCTAAACTTGAACAAGGAGTAACCAACCGCCGTCACTCCGGCTAATCGCCAGTTTTCGAGGTACGTCTTGCGGAAATCAGTGTTGGTCACAAGTTCTTGAATCCTCATTGAAGTCATCGCGTCCCAAATCTGGGGGCCTGAGGCACCACCCGCGAGAAGGCTGTCGACCTTGTGCATCATGTTTTTCGAGTAGATAAAGGGACCAATGTTATGCGTGTCAACAGTAATGCTCTGCTCATGAATTTTTTTTTGCTTCCTCCCCTAGTGGTTTGTGCATTGCTGTTCGTGTCAGGGAGAGCTGTTAATGTCCCTTTCTCTTCGTAAGAGGGAGAGTGGACCTTTGATTTAGAGTCCTATCCTCAGTAACTTCAATGTCACTAAGGTAGTCTCGTCGTCCACAGAAAAGCGAGCGAAACCGGGCGCCTCCTAGCTGGTCTGTGATTGCACTACCTTTTTCTTCCCTCTACCTTCTCGAGTGTCTCGACCCAGTTGACGAAGCACCCCCAGAGGAGATCCTGGATCCTCCTCCTTTTCCTTACCATCATTCATGCGTATCGCCTAGGTAAGCAAGTGCTCCTTGAAGAAGGAGATGGTGCGTGCCCACGCGTCCTCCGCTGCGGCCCTGTCGTACACCGGTCTCGTTTCGTTGAAGAAAGCGTGTTGGGCCCCCTTGTACACCTTCATCTCGAATGACTTCTTGTGCCTGATCATGCTCTCGACTAGCACCGGAACCCCTGAATTAATTCTCTCGTCTTCACCAGGCGTAGATCCCCAGCACAGGCCCTGAAATGCTGGCGACTGAGTCGATGGGCTTCGGATTGGCTCCATAGAATGGGACGGAAGCGCTGAAGGGATACATCGTGGACACCTGGTAGGTCAGCCCGCCCCCCATGCAGAATCCCGTCACGCCGAGCCTGTCCTCCCTGACGAAGCTCTCGCCCTGAAGGAAGTCCTTGCAGGACATCAAGTCGCTGCTCATCGTCTTTTCGAGGGCCTCCCTCCCCAGGAAGAAGACCTTCACGACCTCCCTTTCGACTTTCGACATGGTCTTCATCATGCTCTGGATAGTATCCGGGTCGTTCCTCTTCTCGAGTGGAACTGAGAACATGGACTTCATGGCAATCTCTATGCTGCTCTCGGTCAGGACGTCTTTGTACCTAGTAAAGAGATGCGGCGCCGCAGCAGCAAACCCCAGTTCGGCGTACCTTTTCACGACCCCCTTGATCTGGTCGTTGAGCCCCCAGGCCTCGTGAATCACTATTATTCCGGGGTACCTTCCCGTGTCTTTTGGTCTCGAGAGATACGCAATCATATCCGTCCCGTCTGGACACCTGAACTTCGTGTCAATACTCGCGATTTCCATGTTTTGCATGCCCAGCACCCATGTCCTATAATTCCTTGCTTCCAGCGTAAAGGCACGTCCCCGCCTTAGCATTGAAGGGACGCGAATCATCTCGCGACAAGCTGAGTTAGATTTCCATTCGTGAGAACTGAAACGCCCTTTCAAGAAACTCATTGAACTACGAGTCGATTGGCTCAAAGCCAGGGTCCAGACTACTGGTACGGTGGTATGGTGGAACTTGTAGGATGATATTATATCTCGCCCCTATGGAACGATAAACCATGAATGCGGTGGTAATTTTTGATACCAGGTACGGCAACACTGAAAGGATTGCAAAATCTCTTGAAACAGGGCTCGAGGGAGCCGGCATTCAAACCACCTGTATCAACATAAAGGACACAGCCGTCCACTCGTTGGAGCAATACGACCTGATCTGCGTCGGTGGGCCCACGCAGCACCAAACCGCGTCCAAGACAATGCAGGACTTCTTGCAAACTCTGAGAGCGATGAACCTCGCAGGCAAGCTTGCATTCGCCTTCGATACGAAGAGAGACTCGTTCTTTGCCGGCAGTGCGGCAGGATTCATCGAAGAGAGATTGCGAAAGCTCGGGTTGAAGATTGTTGAACCGAGACTATCCGCGATAATTGTCAACCCCGAACCCGAAAGAAAGGAACGCGAGTTCGAGAGCAAGGACGAATCGAAGGAGTGGAGGCATATGAACGAGAGACTTCAGGAAGGAGAAGAGAAGAGGTTCGAGGAGATCGGTCATCGAGTTGGGAGTGGCCTCGCGTCTGGAGTAGGGCTAGTTTCGGAGCGATAGTATTTCGGCAGGTGGAACTCGTTTTCTGCACTGTGCATTGGGCTATGCAGAGCGGTCGGCTAGTCGTCTTGTAGTCAGGGACATTGGAATCCAACTATCTCGGCAATCATCAGTCGTTTCATCTACAAGACCGCAACCAACGCTACCAGCCCAAAGCTCAGAACCATGGTCAGGCTGAGCCAATACGCAATCTTCCAGCGCCGATTTGAGACGTACTTTCCCATTACCTTTCTGTCAGACGCCAACTTCCCCATCAGAATCCCTGGGCCTGCAAGGACAAAGACGAAGACCACCATCAGGTTCAGCACCAACGCCAACGGATTGGGGTAGAAGACCGGGATGGCGACGGCTGGAATCGATTCAACTATGTAGACCCAGAAGAAGCTGCTTCTCTGCCAACCCATCGCCTCAACCACAGCCCATGAGCTAGCAAGGGAAATCACCACCAAGGCGAGAAACGCCGCGGCCACAAGGCCCACGGCGAACAGATATGGGGCATAGACGCCAGCAATCGATGAAAAGGCCAAGGCCAATGTCCTCGG
This sequence comes from uncultured Nitrososphaerota archaeon, assembly GCA_963836465.1. Lineage (GTDB taxonomy): Archaea > Thermoproteota > Nitrososphaeria > Nitrososphaerales > Gagatemarchaeaceae > CAWIJZ01. The sequence continues at coordinate 3,570 of CAWIJZ010000009.1, read as the reverse complement.
TTCTGCGAAGTTCACCGAAGAACCCAGGCCAGCTGTTGCCATTACGATGACTATCATGCCAATCTCGCTCGCTATCGCTCCCACCAGTGTCTCCGTTCTCATCGCCCACACTCGCACCGTGCCCTTCTCGGCAGTGGCCGAAGCTTGATAGAAGAGCATGAATGGCATGACAACAGCTCCCGCGCTGGCGGCCAGAAGGAAGAGATACCTCGGGTCTGCACTAAGATAGACTACGCTGGATGACGAGAGTCCTCTGGCGAAGAGGGAACCGGCGTAAGAGATTATCAGGACGGTGGAAATGGCAAACAGAGCCTTCTCGATTGTCACAAACCTCCTTCTACTCATGATTGCGATGTTCGCAACGTAGGCGATCGGCATCGAGACGATCGGTGAGACGCCCACCAGTTCCATCCCGATTGCAATGCCTGTGTATTCCGCAACGTAGCTCACGACGTCCACGGCGGCCATCGGAAGGCTCGCCAGAACAGAAATCCGTCTGGAGTAGGAGGCGCGAATTATGTCGCCGAGGCCCTTTCCCGTAGCGATGCCTATCCTTCCGCTGGCCTCTTGAATGAGGAAGAGCGGTACGATGAGTAGCAAGAAGAACCACGTCAGGCCGTAGCCGTAGATCGCTCCGACCGTTGCGGCTGTCAGGATGCTGGGTGCGTCTACATCTGCGATCATGACAATCCAGGCTGGCCCGAAGGATTGGAAGAACTCACGAAGTCTGCTTAAATTCAAAGTCTGGGCATGAGAACTGAGGGTTGATAACTCAGACGGCCCAGGTGGGATTTGGACCCAAGGGTTCTTCGATTTGGGGCAGAGTCGCCTAATCCTCTGACCTGCTCAAGAATCTTCTAAACTCGACAACTCCTTGTATCATGCACAGATAGTACTAAAGTATACGCCATGCCGGACATCCTGCGTGCGTCGAACTGGTCACTTCGTCTGCATTGGCTCCCCATTCGTTCCCAGCAGGTTATTGATGTAGTCTTCGAGTACATCAATGTCCATCTCTTCGGGAGGCTTCTCCTTTTTCGCGGGCCCGAAGGTGTAGGCGTACTTGTAGGGCTTCGCGTCATCTTGGCTCTTTGACAAGGAAGCATAGAACCCATACGACTGACTATTGTGGCTATTTGGCGAAATACAGAAATCTGGATCCCAAATCTCTATTATTCACGAGTGGACCAGAACAAGCCTGCGCAGAAGACGCAACCATAATCTGGGACTTACCGGAGGCCTGAAAGAATAGGAAACGCTCTTCCAGGAACTCGGGGATGAGGAACTGGAGGGAGATGTGGTGCGCCTGACGTTGTCGATTATCCGACGATCTGCGTTATCTGCTTGACGATCTGGTTTTCGACGTGCGTGTTCCAGAGCATCTCTGGCACGTCAACCGCGAGGAACAGCCACGATAGCAAGATCGCTTCTGCGGCGGCAACGGCGATGTTCTGGATCCACTTGCCTATGCCCACATGGATTGAGAAATCGTCTGGCTGGCCTGTTATCATTATCGTGAACGCCCTCTCCGCGGTGATTATGTCCCTTAGAATCCCTGCCTTCTTGGCCTGGATTACGATTCCCAGCGGTGGCGTCCCAGTTTGAACCTTGTATCCCTCGCTTTCGAGCTGGTCGGAGATCGACTTCGCTAGTTGTTGCAGATTCTGTTCTTCCCCTGGAAGTGTAAGATTTTCTCGCTTACCATGCGACTCTCGTCGTCCAGGCGATTCTAGGAATACTTATGTCTTCGGCACTCCCTTGCGACTAGTGTTGTTCTTTGGTCCTGAGAAAACGCACTCCCCGGACCACGCAATCAATCGCTTGTGTTGTGAGTCACTACCTGAAAAGCTACTCGATCTTGAACTCTGTCTTGGCCAAGCCGAGCTGGGTCTGACTAACGTACAGAAGCGGGCTTGTTGTTTTCGAGGTCACTCCAATGATACTCGTTTGATGTAAACTCCCCACGAGCTGAAAATCCCTCTTAACGTCTCTAAATTGGCCGAAGTTTACTGTCCGCTCTTTTCCCTCACCCAACTAGCAGAAGGTACAGATATAGTATCAATACGTTAACGACGGTAACTAGAATCCCCACCTTCAGAAATTCGAAGAAACCCAGTGTGAAGCCTTTCTTCTCTCCCTGTTCGACGACGATCAGGTTGCTCGCAGCTCCGAGAAGGGTGAGGTTTCCGGCAAGTGTGCTTCCACCTGCGAGAGATGCCCAAGCGTAACCATTCTGAGGTCCAAAGCCCAGCGACTTCATCAACGGAAGATAAAGTGCTACCATCGGCACATTACTCAGGAGCCTGACTCAGTACAGTACTCGAGATGAGGATTGCGAGGACAGAACTATGTGGATTGGCTGAGTTCAGTACCGGAAGGTTGTTCGCCACCTGTGCGATTATCCCATTCTCCGAGACCGCCTGCGTCAGGACGAAGAGCGATGCGAAGAGCACAAGTATGCCCCAGTCGATCCTCGCCACTATTTCTCTGCTTTTGTCGCTCGTCGCTAGCAGGAGGGCCGCGCCGAAGAAGGAGACCTCGCTTATTCTGAAGGGCACACCAACGCCGAACGTCTCCAGCACATTCACCAGGATTATGGAGCCCAGCGTCAGGAGCACGACCGCGAGAGAAAGTCTTCCAAAACCTCTCTGCTTCGTCTCATTATTCTTCATTACAGCCGCCTCGAAAACTATCAGCTCGTCAAACCCAGGTCGAGCCTTCTCTAACTCCTTGCCGAACAGCAGTTTCAGGATGAAGTAGGTCGCTATGAGGTTGAGCAGGGTTGGCACCAACAAGTAACGAGCGAAAGTGATCACCGGCGCTGGCATCCCACTCCCAATAGCGACCAGCAGGTTCTGGGGATTCCCCATCGGCGTCGTTGTGCTTCCGATGGTAATCGAAAAGGCGAGAATGAAAAACAACGGACGGGGAGAGACTTTCATCTTCTTGGCGAGCATCATCATGACCGGCGCACCCATGAGTGCGATTGTGTCGTTCATCAGAAAAGATGAGAGGAAGGCGAATCCGAAGAAGGTGAGGTAGATCACGTCCTGCGGCTTCTTGGCCCTGAGCAGCAGAGACGTCGCGAACCGTTCCAGCAGGCCTGAAATGTCGAGAGCGGTCACGAGAACGAACATGCTGAAGAGGAAGACGATGACCTGAAGGTTGATGGACGTGTACGCTTCCTGAACGGTTATCGACCCGGTAAAGACCATGGCGGCCGCACCGACGAGGAGTATGAGCCAGATCGGGATGCCTGCTGATGGCCTCACGTTCCTGAAAGCGAGCGCTCCGTATGTCGCGATAAATATCAGGAGTGCAACGAGAGCCCTGGGAGTGAGCGCGTCCAACACGGCGTCCGAAGGGCATCACTTCTTTACCTTTCTGTCCGATGCGGTGAGTGCGTCCCGCCACGCCAGCAATTCCATTTCTGAGCGTTGTTGATTTCTATGTCAAGGGTGTTCAGAATGCTCGTGCCCCGTTTATGGTGGAACGGAGCAAAGCCCACATCAACGCTGGCAAACTGCCTGCGGCGGTCACGGTGAAATCGTTGGTCGGGCCGCCCTAATC
>CAWIJZ010000008.1:0-13119 GCA_963836465.1 uncultured Nitrososphaerota archaeon | reverse complement strand
GTAATCCTTATTCACAATTCACTCTTGTCTTAAGAGAGTTCGTTGCCCCCGTTTTTTCACAAAGAAAAGAGTTGAGTTTCCACATGCGCCAAGCCCGTCAATCAAACATAGGAGATACGCAGGATCGCGCTACTCCGAGGAGGACGGAGCCGGTCACATTCAGGGTCTCTGGACACCTGATCGAGGAGCTCAAGCGGGAGGCGGCTCTCAATCAAGAGGACCTCAGTCCATTCGGCAGGGACGTCCTCAGCATGTACATTGAATGGGGAAGGCACGCCACGAGGCTCAACTTCTTGCCCGTGAGCAAGGAATTCTTGAAGGAGACGTTTGAGTACCTTTCGGACGAAGTCATCGATAAGCTGGCCTCAAGAGCAGGTAGGAACACAATGGTGGACCTGACCTTGCTGGTCGAGGGAACACTGACGTTGGAGGCGTTCCTGTCGGTATTCAACAAGTGGCTCAAGGCTTGCGGCATGACGGTGAGGTTCGAGAAGGTTGAAGGATACAGCTGCGTCATCACCCACACGATGGGAAGAAAGTGGTCGTTGTACCTGCGGCAGCTTGTCAGAGCGATGTGCAAAGAACTGCCCACAAAGGTTCAGAGTGACTTCCAGTTGCGTGATGACACTCTTACCTTCAGGCTGAGTGTCGCGCATCAGTCCGGATGATTGAGTCCGCTGCCTGGAGTCCGTGCTGTGGTAGCTGGGAATCATACACCGGCAGCTACACATGAAATCGAATCCGTTGTTAGACGATTTGAAAAACTCAAATAACGCAAATCGTCTTTCAAGCGTATGGATACTCCTGAATCCTATCGTGAAATCAAGGGAGTTATCGATCGCGTAAGGATCATCGACAGCCACGAACACATTGAACCAGAACTTCTTCGCATTAATCGTGATGTTGATGCATTTGCAACCCTCTTCTCAGGTTATGTTTCGTCTGATCTGGTCTCAGCGGGGATGTCGTCCGAGGACTTGGGCTACGTCAGAAATCCGGTGATTCCTCTGAAACAGAGGTGGAAGAAGCTCGGACCATATTGGGAGAGTGTACAGAACACAGGTTATGTCAGAGCCCTGAACAGGGCGGTAAAAGACTTGTATGGAGTGGATGGCATCAGAGAGAACACCTATCTGAAATTATCGGAGAGGATGAAGAAGGCTAACAAGAAGGGGCTTTACAGGTGGATACTGAAAGAGAAGTGCAGAATTGATACATCGCTGGACGACTATGAAGCTCCCAGAGACAGCATAACGGGGCTTGATAGGCAGTTCTTTGTGCCTGTTGCAAGGTTTCAAGACTTCCTGTTTGTGAGGGAGAAGAACCAGTTGATTTCATTGGCCAAGACGTCCGGCATGGGGATTCACACACTAGATGACTTTGTCGAAGCATTTGAGCTCGTGTACGAGAAGCTAGCACCTTCCTTGGTTGGTGTGAAGATTGGATTAGCATACAGACGAACCCTGGAATTCGATAAGGTGGTTTCTGCGGATGCGGAAAGAGTATTCAACAGAATCTACAATCAACGTGCCTTCAAGAAAGTCGAGCTAGAAGGGTCGCTAGTGCACACTATGGAGGGCATATCATGGGAGGAGGCGAAGCCGTTGCAAGACTATATGGTTCATAAATTGATTCAGCTTGCGATAAGATTCAAACTCCCTATCCAGATCCACACCGGTTTTCATGAAGGCAATGAAAACGTCATTTCAAATTCAAATGTGGTGCACCTCCTTAATCTGTTTTTTGAATACAAGGAGGCCAAGTTCGATATCTTTCACGGAAGCTACCCTTACATGGGGGAATTGGCAGTGCTCGCAAAGACTTTTCCTAATGTATATGTTGATATGGCCTGGCTCCATGTACTCTCACCATCAGTTGCTCGGCGCGCGCTGAGCGAGTGGCTTGATGTCGTGCCCGCTAACAAGATCATAGGTTTTGGAGGAGACTACAGGTTCGTCGAGGGTGTATACGGCCACCTTCAGCTTGCAAAGGAGAATATCGCTCGCACCTTGGCTGAGAAGGTGGAAAACGACGGCTATACCGTGAAAGAAGCGGTGAATATTGCGAGAGGTCTCCTTCGGAACAACGCGCTTGAACTATTCTTCCCCAAAGGTCTGCAGGGAACACGTGGAGAATAACTCTTCAACAGACTCTGTTAGGGACCACGATGCTGAAGATTTCATCGTTCGCCCGGTGAGGACAAACTGTTTATATTACCTATGTTATAATCTCAAACCATGACCGTGACGTACAAGGGTTCGGATGTGCCAGCAGAGAGTGTGACTCCGGCATTCGTGAGGGACGAACTCCTCGGGTGCCTTGAAAGCACCAACAGAGAGTTCTCGACCTTGTAACCACTGAAGTGGGGATTTTGAGGCCGAGACTGAGAAGGTTCCTCCTGGGAATGGGTGCCGGTGCCGCCGCCCTCGCCATCTCCTATACGATTAGGTATTCCATCGCAGGTGTATTCCTACCAGAATTGGCGGTAAACGCGCTCGTTTCTCACACTCCCGGAGCAGTCGAATCCGTTCTCGTAACGAACCTACAGTCGTTTGCAAAATACTCTGCCTTCACAGGAGCGATAGTCATCAACCTCCTTCTCTACGGATTACTTGCTTACTTCATGACCGGCGTAGGGAGGCGGGCGAGCTACGCGGATCGAGTGCCGATATACTCGCTCGTCGCCTATGTGGTCACTCTGGGACTGACGGTACTCTTCCTTGACCTCACGCAGGTACTGAGCGCCCCCCAATCCATTCCATCGGTGATGATCGCGTTACTTCCGTCTCAGTTCGTCTTCGGAATCACGTTGGGCGCAGCAGACAAGTTCATGCCGATAGGGGAGGGCGTCATATGCGAACCGTTCAAGCCGAGCGGGCCTGCAGTGAAGTTCAACAGGAGGAGGAGACTTTTCATAGAGGCTGGGGTGGCCACCGCCGTCGCCGCGGTGCTCCTCTACTATGGGGTAAATCTTCTCTTCCCCAAGCCGACCACCGTTCAAACGAACGCTCCATCGACTCTCTATGCTCAGGAGATAACGCTGAATTCCAACTTCTACAGGGTGGATGTCAACATCTTCCCTCCGGCAGTCGACGCGAGTAGCTGGTCGCTCGGGGTCTCCGGAATGGTAGACAATCCCCTCACACTGAACTACGCCCAGTTGACCGGAATGAACTCGGTAGAACAATACAACACGCTAGAGTGCGTCAGCAATGGGATCGGAGGCGACCTCATCAGCACCGCAAAATGGACTGGAGTGAAGCTCAAGGATGTCCTGCAGACCGCGGGGATCCAGTCCGGAGCCACCTACGTCGTCTTCAAGGCGGCCGATGGCTATGACGTCGGCATACCTCTCGAAAGGGCACTTCTGGATGGCACGATCCTAGCCTATCGGATGAATGATGTCCCTCTTCCACAGGAGCACGGCTATCCAACCCGAGCGATAGTTCCGGGTTACTACGGCATGATGAACTGCAAGTGGGTGACCAGCATAGAGATCGTGAAGGAAGTCTATCAGGGGTACTGGCAGCAGAGAGGGTGGGCCAACGAAGCGGAGTACAAGACGGGCTCCGAGATTGTCACGCCCGGAGGAAGCCCGATCGAGGACCGCTTTGGCATTATCGGCAGCTCGCAGGTACCGCTTGGCAAGACGTCGATCGCGGGAATAGCGTTCGCGGGGGACAGAGGGATTGAGATGGTCGAAGTAAGCACCGACGGCAAGACCTGGATGCCCGCCAGCATCAAGGATCCTCTGTCGGGTTACACATGGGTGCTGTGGATGGCTGAGTGGAATCCACCGGCAACGGGACGCTACAGCGTAGCAGTCAGGGCCACAGACAAGACGGGTGCAGTTCAGACAGCGACAATATCAGATCCATTTCCGAGCGGCGCAACCGGCTATCACATAATTGACGTTGACGTTGCGTCGAGCTAAGAATGCTACAAAAGTCGACGAGCCAGAGCTACGCGGGCAGGCTGGACGGAGGGTTGCTAGAATGGGTCTGCGAGACGGCTGGAATCACTGCGAACACGGAGACGACCACTAGCAGTACGATGATTATCACTCTCCTGGCTGAGTCACGACCTCCAATCAACTGGAGATCGTGATCCAGCGGATTCGATTTCGTGAGTAGCTACCGCAGTGGCCGCTCTACGGGGACTGAATCGGCGTGGAGAAAACTAAGCACCGGAAGTGCGGCCTCTCCGCCACTTCATTTCTGAACACTGCTTCGCTATCACGCACCTATCTCAGCCGAGGGGGGCATATGGCAATTCTGGCCGTAATGAAAAAATATCGGCACACGGATTACTGGATTACGACCTGCCAGGCAAGTGTGTGAAATGACAAGCTTGACGCGTGGCTGAGCTGCAAAACAGAGGAACTCGTCTACAACTGTCTCTACCCTCTTCAGCCGAATACACAAGGCGTTACCAACCTTCTAGGAACAGACGCAGAAGCTGAGCCAGCTGGAAGAGAATTTCTGGACGTTCATAGCGCCTCTCATGTAAGCATGATTCAGAAGACTACCAAATTCAAGCGGGAAAGAGCTCGCCAAGTTCGCGAAGATCCGGTTCGTCCATCCGCCACCCGCTCGCTTCTAGGTTCTCCCTTACGTGCAGCACGTTTGATGCTCGGGGAATGGGGAACACCCCGGGCTGCGAACTCAACCATTTCAGGGCAATCTGTGCCGGCGTCTTCGAATACTTATCGCAGAATTTCTTGAGCTTCGCCTGTTCGGACGCCAGCTTTCCGTGACCTAGGGGACGATAGGCGAGAACGGCAATGTTCTCTTTTCTGCAGTATGGAAGAATGTCTTTCTCAATGGAGCGGTGGACCAGATTGTACTCCATCTGGGTCGATGCCAGCTGGGTCTTCTTCAGCGATGCGTTTGCCTCCATCATCTGATGGAGCGAGAAATTGCTCACACCTATGCTCCTGATCTTCCCCTGGTCAATCAGATCTTCCATCGCGCGCATTGTCTCCGCAGTCGGCATCAAGGGGCGGGGATAGTGTATCTGGTAAAGGTCAACGTAAGAAGTGCGCAGTCGCTTCAGGCTCCTCTCCAGCGCCTTGAACACTGGTTTGTAGCCCAGGTGAGTCGGCGTGATCTTGGTCGCGATAAACAGGTCCTCGCGCTTGCGCTCCCTAGTTGCTTCAGCGACTAACACCTCGGAATTGTAAGCCTCAGCTGTGTCGATCAGATTGATTCCGCCTGATATCCCTGCCTTGAGCGCCTCAACCCTCTGTGCAGCCCCCCTTCTCCAGCCGAGGAGCGCCCAGAACATCCAGTTCGGATCGTAGAACGTACCCATCCCTACCTCAGACAACATACGACCAGTGCGACCAAAAATCTTGAACTCCATATATTCAACACCTCTTGTTTCCCATTAGGTGACGAAGGGATTCCGTGAACGATGGATCACCCTTACCATTTGCCATTATGAAGTTCATCTTTGGCACGTCGACCTCTTTGACCTCAGATGCCGATAGGCTGTGGCGATGCTTAAGCTGCTTTCTGAGATCGACTTTCCTGGCTGTGCTTTCCATTCCCGAAATACCTATTCTCAGTGTTCTCTCCGCATCTATATATCGAATCGACACGATTCTCAATCGTGATTATCACTTTTGAGAGCGGTTCTGGCCCTTTAGGTGGGCCTGGAAACGGAAGAAGTAGTTGAGAAAGAATGCGTCGAGCAAGTTTCCTAGCCAAATCTCGCGTTCAACAGTGGGGGTTGAACCCGACAGCTTTGGACCGGCCACAAGAAGGCGGCAAGAACAGACGCGCAGCCTCTCAAGTCGTATCAGAAGTCATCCTCATCGCGGTCACACTCATCGCAGCCGTAGCTCTCGCAGGTACCGTGTTCGGTCTGATGGGAACGTACTCGAGGACAGCGCAAGTCACGGCGACCACTGTCTCCTGCACTGCAGTTGCCCCAGCGGTGTGTAGGGTCAGCTTAGCCAACATCGGGACCACAAACGTGAGGACAGTCTCCTGCGGCGTCGATGCAAACGCAGCAGTGCAAACAGGTGTAAACGGTGGGGTAGCGGCGGCTAACATCCCAGCGGGTGGCACTCATGCTCAAGCAACATGTACGCTTGCTGCAGGTGGAGGAGCCATGGATTCACCAGCCTCCGGCTATTTCTCGCTCAGCAACGGCGCACAGGTCCATTTCTCTGGAACTTGGCAGTAAGTATTCACCGTGATTGGTAACGCGCATCGGTCGACGATCTTGCGATCTTCGCCTCACTCTCGTACTTCGGAGGTGGGCTAGCGAATGGACAGCGGGGCAGCAATGTTGCCTTGATTGATTGACAGACCGCAGCAGCAAACTTACTTGTGCAGTCTTTACTCCCACCCATGCCAACTGATTGTTGGGGGTAACATCAAACAGGTAATCACCGGAGATGAAAGTATTTACCGTCTGAACATAGAGCCTAATCCATGAGAAAGGCGTTCGTTCTTGTTAACACCGACCCGAACTCAGAGGCCGAGCTCAAGTCAGAACTGAAGAAGATCGAAGGAATCGTTGCAGTCTGGCAGGTCTATGGTGTTTACGACATAGTGGTTGAGATCGCGGCCGAATCGGACCAGAAGCTCAAAGAAATCATCTTCTCCAGAATTCGTACGCTCAAACACATAAAGTCTACGATTACGCTCACTTCGTTATCCTGACTGAGGATATAAGATGTAAGGAGCCAATTGACATCGCACTGCACTTCATAGTCGAGGCTCACCCCAAGAGAAGATGATAAGGTACGACTTAACTTCTAGAGCCGCGGCAGAGGGGACGCACTGTGCTCTGTTCGTCAAGAGCTATTTTCGATATTGCACCATCATTGAAAAGACCCAGAGAAGCAAACGAATCTGCTGGCCCAAATGCGTAAATATCTGAAATCAGATTCTTTCAGTCATGACAGAGTCAAGGACTGTTGAAGAGGTTGAGAAGGGGATCTTCGAAGGGCTCTTCGAAGCGCTAGCAGATAAGCACTCGCAGCTCGACATCAACCTTCAAGGAGTAAACATCAAGCTTCCAAACACGCAGATGAGCGTGGAGCTCAATGGTCTCCTCACCATTACGGTCCACTTGAGGAGATCTGACGGAGGACGAGAGGAAGGCCTCAGCCGCGAAGAACATTGCGCTGATGTCAAGAACCTAGGGTAGATACCTTACCTGAGTGTCCCCAACAATCTCTTCAGCCTCAGCGGGCTAGTCGTGATGCGTCCCGTCAGCCTCGATACTCCTCGTCCCATCGTTAGGAGTCTGCTGCCCTTATCATACAATGTCAGTTTCCAGCCTAGAGACGAGAGCCTTCTCGCGATGAGTTCAGAGCCGCTGAAGATGTTCGTTCCACCTTCCAGTTTTACAATCTTCGAGAGGTCAAGCCCAACTTCTTTCGCTCCATTGACCTCGAGGTCCAGCGCTCTCTCGTCCGAGCGAATGGAGAGTAGCGGGTATCCTCCTATCGTGACTATGACCTCCCCCGATGTCAGAAGCGAGAGAAGGTCCAACGCGGTGGGGCGCTGCTTGGCTAGACCCATGTCGAAGCTGGATCGTCTTCTCCATAAACAAAGCTACGCATGAATCTTTAGGGGTGTACACCAACTCCGAATTTCTCATCAAAGGTGAAGGCTTCCGCGACAGTCTTGCACGATAAGGTACAGCCAACGACATGACGCGCATATGTTGACATACCGCGCACCCCAGAAGGCAGCAATGAAAACCACTTGACTGAGTGTCAACGAGCAAAGATCCTCTGCGTATCCAACTGCGGGTTAGTTCCTGGATAAATACCACGGGTTTTTCAGTCTGAAGCGAAAGCATGGCAGCTGAAAGACCAAGACTGACTCTTGGCATATCTTCCTTCCTCGTCTTTCTGATCATTACCGCATTCGTCTTTTCGAATGCTAGTCAGTCTCTCGACGCTCAACTAGCCCTGGCCATCAATCATGCCAGCCTCGGTGGGGCTTTCACAACAATCATGGTTCTTTTCGCCGATTACGGTAGAGAGTACTTCTGGATTCCTGTTGTTGGAGTCATGCTAGTTCTTGGAAAGAAAGATATGAAGCTCCTCGCAATAGAGCTCGCTGTACTATTCGTTGTCGGCATAGTCATTGGAGATGCTATAAAGTTCGTAGTCTACAGACCTCGACCTTTTGAGACCATCGATGCTATGATCAGGCGTCTTCCAGTCGAGACAGATTCTTCGTATCCCTCAGGGCACGCGTTGATCGTCTCAATCGGCGCGGCCTTTTCATTGGTGAAGTTCAAGGAAGAGAATCGTAGCTCTGCTCTTGACTCTCGAAGCCGCGATAGTCTGCTATTCGCGTGTCTACGTAGGGATGCACTATCCTCTGGATGTAATCGCAGGAGTATTTCTCGCGATAAGCGTGGTATCGATAGGGCTCTTCATACTTGAGAAATACCTAGGTCACTTCATGGAAGAATTGGCATCTCTCGCCGCGAGACTATTCAAGGACGGGCCCCTCAAGCTCTAGGCACGGCGAACTCACAGGCACAAGGAGGCTCGGGAGTTCTTCTGAGACTGAGATTGTGGTTACAGTAGACTCAGATCTGATTATGCAAGAAACACTTACGTGAGGAGGGAGCAACCGGAGCCGAAGTCTTCGTCGGATGATTGGAGATGTTGACCATTGTAACGGTGAATCAGCTAGTAGCTTGGACTTGGGCAACCGACGGCTGGGGATTTGCTATCGGATACGGTTCTCTTTCGAATCTAAGGAGGTCATCCAAGAGAGAAAGCATCTCTTCCCGTGAGACAGCGAAACGGTACCCTTCGTGTTCCAGTCTGTTACGTATCGTCCGTAGGGCGGAAGACCTGTAGAACTTCAGGCTCGCTTTCCTATTCTCTTGATTCCGTTCGCTCCGTTGCCCTGTTTTTCGTTCGCACCATTGTCTTTCTTTCCGTTGCCAGAGTTCGCTCCAGGACTGACCAGGACAGCAACGATGGCGATGTAGTACCTTGCAGCGAACATGAAGAACAGAATGCCGAAGGCCAGAGAGACGACCGCGAGGGCAATGCCGACCTGCGGGAGCGGGACTGGAAATGCCGCCAGAGCGAGGAGCTCGGTGCCCACCCATCAGTTTCGCCTTGATGGATTTCAATCCAGACTTGATAGATGGGTCACGTGATTCACTGTAGTTCACACTTCAATCAAGAGTTTTGAATCTCTTCGGTCAAACGCTGATACTCCCAGTGTTGGTCTCATGCAAGCGATGTCCGAATATGCAGACACAAAGAGCAGGCTCGAGGACCACATAAGGCAGCTTGAAGAAGAAAGAACTAGACTTCAGAGTGAGATTAAGTCCCTAACCGAGCAGGTTACGACAAGGGCGCTCGAGAGGGAAGCGTCTTCGCTGGAGAGGGAAGTGCAAGCCCTCCAAGGCCAGAAGAGCGCACTTGAAGCCCAGCTCGCTGGCTTCACGGCGCCGACTACCGAGTCCACTGCGTGACAGAGCGGAGCTCAGCCGACCCGAAGTTCCCCGAGCTTCCTCTCCTTTTTTCCTTTTCTCGGGTGCGTAAGTGGCAATACTTTGGGATCACCGAGCATGACGGCATGGCGCCGGTTTGGCGCTGATGAGGTTTAGCGTTAAATAGCAAGTATTGCACGAGGACTCTCGTGAAGACGAATCGAATTCTGGGCTTGGCGTCGTCAATCATCGGGCTCGCACTCCTCCTCTTCACGTTTGCAATGGGGTACACGGTCTTCCAGAGGTATCAGAGTGTGCAGGCTACGGGCGACTTGGCGACATCGATGGGCACGCTTCTGTATGCGGCGATCCAAGCGCTCTTTCTCGGAATAATGGCCTGGGTCGGATCTCTCCTCATGCTAAGAGGTCTCGATCACGCCAAGGTCGAGAGGGGGGTCGGCGTCGTGACCTTCAAGGTTGACAAGGGCGTGGGCATAATGACGGAGCAGCGTACAGAAGAACCGAAGCAATCATGAAACAGGAAACCTCGCCTGTTGGAAGCTCCCTTAGGGCGGCAACCCTCGCGATCACACTGGTGTCGATCGTGACGTTCTCCACTGTGTTGTACTCTGCGTATGCGGAAGTCCAGGGGGTTATGGGTGTCCTGGGGCAGAATTCCGGTAACGGTGTCATAAGCACAAGGACCACCACGCAGAACGAGTCCGCGACTCTGTATGTGAACGCCACCCTCCCGAACAGGGGCCTCTACCCCCTCCGAGTCGCCTTGTCTTGCTCTCCTGCACAGTCAACGAACGTGACGTGCCAACCAGGGGTGGTGACCATTGCGCCGGGTAGCACCGGAACGCTTCGCTTCTCGTTGACATCCCCGAACTTGTCACGGATCGGCGCGGCTGTGCCAGCGAACTTCAGCGTCGAGCTGGAACCTTTCGCTTCAATCTCGGTCAGTGTCGATCTGAGCTCGTTGGCAAATAGGACAGGCTGATGGAGAAGATGATCGAAGAGCCGGTCGGATGGGGAAGGAAGATCACCCATGCCGTTTGGCTGCTCGTACTGAACCTGATCCTCTGGGTTGCAATCCCTGTCGTCATCTTCTCATTGCTGGCGCAACGACTACCCTCTTTGCCTCTCGCATATGATCCGGGGTTTGTCTACGCTTTCGGTGCGACAATCACCGGCCTCCAAGTGTTGGGAGCCTTGGCCGAGGGGCATGCGATTCGGGTGCCAATCGTTTCCGGTTCGTATCTGGCCTCGGCCTACTTCATCTGGGCGATAACGTGGGGAGGGGATCTGAGTGTGACCAGTTCAGGGCTACAGATAACACTGTTCTTTCAGCCCCTCGTCTTCCTCCTGATGCTGCCTTCGCTCTTCAGCGCTGTCAGGGATCCATTGACATATCTCCTCGAACAGACAGAAGTAGCGAGGCTTTCCTCCGACGCAGTTTAGGTCCATTCATTCACACCCGTTGACCTCGCCTACTTCCAAGCTCCAACGCTGCAGGTATCGTTAGCCGAAACCTCATGCAGGTGGCTGTTCCACGAGCTCCTTAAGTTCGGGAATTTTCGTGTACGGGAAATCCGGTTCCGCCGAAACTAGCAACTCTCCGTCCTTTCTCGGAAAGATGATAAGAATGACTTTCTCACGCATCATGACGACGGATTTCAGCCTTCCGTGGTAAGCATCCTAATAGCTCGCCATCCCCATGACAATGGCACCCTGCGCGAACAACCTTTGTGACTCGGTATCCGGCTCAAGAGAGGTGATCCCGGGCCTCGCCATGGAAAAGCTGACCTGGCCGAGATTGCCAGTGACAATGACAAAGCGGATTCTGTCGTCAAATTGAAAGATCTTCTCAGCGAATTGTTTGAGTTCGTCTTCTTCTGCTATTGCCACGCTTCCCTGTTTCATGTTCGTCACGACCAACCATCTCTGATGTAAGCATTCCATACAAAAAACAGGGGTCCCACTCGATCTCCTTGCAATTAGGCAATTGCAAGCTTGCTTCTCTCGTATCAACTATGAATTCGTTCTTCGAATCGAACTTGGCTCAACCTCACTGCAGTGCAGAATCAAGCCGCCTTCTGAGCGACTTTCTCCGCCATCATCAATAGGCTCAGCCGCCCTTCTGCACCCTGGTTCTTGATTTTGCGTGAAACGAGGCCTCCAGCCTTGAAGCCTCCAAAGCTTAAGTTTCAGCCAGAACTGAGCTCAGCCCATGCCAGAACACCGAAAGGACGTAATGATCTACCATTACGACCCCAAGAAGAGATACTTTCTCGTGACGATGCACCTAGAGAACAAGCCTGGTGCCCTAGGCAATATAGCGAACATACTTGCGTCAGAGGGATCAACATGCTGGAAGGCTACATCGGCGGGACCTCCTCAGAGGAGTACCAGGTGGCGAGTTTCTTCCTCGAATCCACCAACCCGAGGCTCGACTCTGGGTGGCTCAAGGAGTTCATCGAATCTTCCGTCTTTGTCTCCGACGTGATGGTGAAGCAGGGAGTCGAGGGTTTTCTCTTTGATTCCTTGAACTTTCCCCTTTCCTGGAACACCGGTGACAGGGCAGTCCTGGTGAAGGTGGGGGGGTTGAGGGCGATGCTCAACGCGGTGATGATGGCAAACCCAGCCACGGGTGCAGAGTCCATCTACTCCCAGGGCTTCAGCTACGGCAAGTCGGTGTGGGAGCAGCTCCTGTCGGTCCACCGACCGCAGACAAGGGAGGGACTCTCAGAGGCCCTCCAGCTCTACTCCGCGGCCGGTTGGGGAAGGCCCGAACTAACCCACCTGGACATGGAGAAGGTGCAGGCCAAGGTGAGGTTTGAAGAAGGATTTGAATGCGTAGACCAGATGACTGGGAGACCGGCCAGCCATTTCATGAGAGGTCACCTCGCGGGGGCCTTGTCCGCCTACTTCCAGTCTGATCTGCGCTGCGAGGAAACGAAGTGCACCTCCAAGGGAGACAAGTACTGCGAGTTCGAAGTCGCCAGAATCGAATGACGGCTCCGCACCGAGTACTCGCGGATGGCATGATGAAGAAGCAGTAAAGCCTGAAGGCCTTCTCATCGTGGGGCGTGAACGCTTCGCCCGGCGCAGATTCGACTGAGATCTTCCCAAAGTTCGGCGTGTGAGTGCTAGATGCGTGGGAAGAGGCGGAGCGGCGTGGGACCTCTAGTAGGTGGTGCGGGCGTTCTCCATTCCTCCTTCTGGAATCTCTCAACGGGTGAGTTTATCGAGTTGCCCCATTCAGCCCATGAGCCGTCGTAGTTCTTGACGCTGGGAAAGCCGAGCAGGTACTTCAGGGCAAACCAGGTGTGAGAAGACCTCTCGCCGATGCGGCAGTAGATTATTGTTTCCTTGTCTGCGGTTACTCCTCTTGATTTGTAGATAGATTCAAGCTCTTTGGCCGACTTGAAGGTGCCATCGCCGTTGATCGCAAGGTCCCAAGGCACGTTAACCGCTCCCGGAATATGCCCGGTGCACTGCGGAAGCTCGTTCGGGTATTCAGGGGGTACAGCTATTTCGCCAGTATATTCCTTGAAGCTCCTCGCGTCGACCAGAACCCTGTCCTTCTTGTACAGTACCCTCTTAACGTACTGTATGTACGCCCTTATGCTCTCCCTGGGAGCGGCGATTTTCTTTCCAGTACCTCTAGCGTACCTCGGCACC
>CAWIJZ010000007.1:0-11395 GCA_963836465.1 uncultured Nitrososphaerota archaeon | reverse complement strand
TAGGTATCAATACCGCCCTACCATAACCCTTTGGTCCACTGTGCCGGCCGGCGGCTCCCCTCTTCCGTCGCTAGCCGCTTACTATCGCCGTAAGGGAGGGCACCAGCATGCCGTTATGGATCGAGCTGTCGTCTGCCGAGATGTCCAGTTGGATGTTGACGCTGTCTCCGCCTTCATGGTCAGGGTGTGCGAGAAATACACCTTCAGCCCCTTCTCCGCGCCGCATCCCGTTCGTCCAGGCGCCCTCGGAGGCCAGAAGCTACGTTTTTGTAAGCAGAGAAGGAACGGGAAGCGTATTCAGTTTTGAGGGGCATAACCGATAGACCTGAATCCTTGTGGAACGCTTACCTTTCCGTTATGTCGATCCTATCCGACAAACGCTTCCGTAGTGCTGATACGGAAGGTTCCGTAAGAAAGACATTTATATTTTCTCTCAGTGGTCAATCGAGGATTAACTTTGGATGACGGTCGCCCTCGTTCTGAGCTATTGTATGTTCCGCAACCCAACAGGCCGATGCGAGTTGCAGGTTTCATGTCTGGTAGTGGCTCCAACATAAGGAGAATGATAGAGCACCAGAAGGAATTGACCCAGAAGGTCTACGAGGTTGTTCTGATTTTCACCGATAACGGAGATGAAGAGAAATGCAAGGCTAAGGAGATGTCGATCGAATTCGGCATCCCTTGCGTTTGCCACGATATCGTCAAATTCTACAAAGACAGAGGTTATGAAAGCAGGACAAACCTAAGCTTGAGGCCGGCCTACTACGAAGGAGCTCTGCTCTCCATTAGGGAGTACAGAATAGATCTCATAGCACTTGGGGGTTTCATGAGCATCGTGACTTCTCCTCTCTTGGATGAGTATAGAGGCAGGATAATCAATGTGCACCCGGCTGACTTGTCGAAGATGATGGATGGGAAAAGGAAGTACACTGGACCGCATGCGGTCCGAGATGCCATTCTCGCCGGAGAAAGATATCTGAGATCAACCGTCCACATCGTAAGAAAGGAGGTTGACTCCGGAGAGATCCTAGCCATATCCAAGCCTGTGAAAGTGAAATTGCCATACGGCGTTGAAGTAGAGGACCTGAACAGACCAGAGAACTCCCAATTGCTGCGAAATATAAGTGACGAGAACCAAGACAGACTCAAAGAAAACGGTGACTGGATTATGTTCCCCATGGTCGTTGAGATGATTGGCAAAGGCAGATTTGGGATAGACAACCAAGGAAATGTCTTCCTTGATGGAAGAATCATGCAAAGTATTGAGGAGTTGAATCGTTGAGATGACCACCGTAAGCGTGCTTGCGTCCGGAAGAGGTTCGAACCTTCAGGCCATTCTTGAACATAAGAAAACCGGAGCTTTCGAGAATGTCGACATTGGGGTGCTGATTTACAACCATCCTGACTCCGAGGCAAAGAAGATAGCTGGTGAATATCAAGTCGACGCCAGGTTCATCGAACACGAGAAGGGAAGGATAGGGTTCTACAACGAAGTGGTTGAGGCACTGGAGCAATATCGGACGGATCTTGTTTGCCTGGCAGGATGGGACATGATAATTGGGCGAGAATTCTTCGAGCCTTATCGATGGAGGATAATGAACATACATCCAGCTTTGCTGCCTGCTTATGGCGATAAGGGTCTGAACGGAATGGACGTTCATGAAGCCGTCCTCAAGGATGGAACGAAGATTACGGGTTGCTCGGTCTTTTTCACGGACATAAGCGTCGAAAGGGGGCCTGTGATCCTGCAGCATCCTGTGGAGGTCGGAGAAGAAGAGACGAGGGTCTTCTGGGAGGACCTGGCGACCGGACTGAGTACTGACCAGAATAGAGGTGTGCAATTACTTGCCGACAGAGTCTTGATCTGGGAACACCGATCCTACGCCAAAGCGATTCAACTGTTTGTCGATGGGAAGCTCAGAGTTCAAAGCCACCTGGTCAAGGAAAGCCGTGATGGAGAGAAGCATGCTGAGGAGAGAGCGGTTGTCATGGTCGATTACGATAGACATTGGGATGAAAGATGGAACGAAAGACAGAAGACCTTTATCTTGAATCAGAAGAAGCAATGGATGGATAAGGGCAAGCCAACCGAGGTGTTATTATTCCCGCAACCATAATGAGTGCGAAAGGGATCTTCCTCGAGACCAAAGAAGGAATCAGAAATGAGGTCGAAAAGCTAGCTGAGAGGAACATAACCCCTGGTCTGGCGGCCGTAGTTGCAGAAGATGATGAGACCGCGAAGATGTACGTTTCTCTGAAGAGCAGTGACTGCAAGGAAGTTGGGATCTATTCCGAACCTATCGAGATATTCGGATGCCCAAAAGAAGAGAGAGAAGATCTCCTGATTAGAACGATCAAGAAACTGAACGAGAGAGACGACATAACTGGAATACTCGTCCAGAAACCATTACCATCTTTCATAAGAGAGCATAGAGTCTTTGGATACATCGATCCGAGCAAAGATGTTGACGGGCTTACGCCTTACAACAAAGGCCGATTGATGAGTGACTTCGACATTGAGAGAGACCTGTTGCCCTGCACCGCAGTGGGCGTGTGCAGACTGCTCGACCGATACAACGTCAGTGTTGAGGGAATGAACGTCGCCATAGTTGGCAGGAGCGACCTGGTTGGAAGGCCACTGAGAGTAATGCTGGAGAGAAGGAATGCCACACCTTCGTGCATACACAGGGCAACCAGAGATAAGACAAGCCTCTTGCGTCAAGCTGACATGATAATATCAGCGGCTGGAAGACCCCCTGAGATGTACGATCTGGACCCCTTCAGACTAAAGAGCGAAATGATAAAAGAAAGATCAGTTGTTGTCGGGATTGGCGTAAGGAAGAATCCCCAAGATGGGAAACTCTATTTCGATCTACCGGACCAGCAGCGAGACAGCGACGAATATCGAAAAATAGCAGAGAAAGCCTCATACCTTACACCAAACCTGAACGGTATCGGGCTTATGACGAGAGGGCGACTTCTGATGAACACGATAAACGCAACCAAAGCTCTCGCCGCTCGTGGTCTAGTATGAACAACGAGGACCTCCAAAGAAATGAAATCCGAAACGATATCAAACAACAGAGAAAGTCGATGAGAAGAGAAGAAGTTGAAGACAAAAGTAGAAAGATAGAAGAGCGACTCTTCAGCTTGAGCCATTTCCTCAGCGCGAGCACCATAAGTTTCTATGCGGCCAAGAAGAAGCAGAATGAAGTCGAAACCGAGCAGATGATAGTCCACTCATTGAAAAAAGGAAAAAGAGTTCTTGTTCCCATTACAGACACAGTCAGGAAGACGATGCTCTTCTCAGAGGTTAGGGATTATTCCGAATTATCGCCCAGGACGTTCATGATCCCTGAACCGACCGTGGAGAATCAAAGACTCGTGGGAGCGTACAACACTGACCTGATAATCGTTCCGGGCGTTGCATTCAACGAAAGCGGATACCGTTTGGGGTTTGGGTTTGGCTACTATGACAAGTTCCTTGCTGGAAACGTCCTCAAGGTATCCCAGGTTGGGCTTGCCTATGAATTCCAAATCGTAGACTTCCCCGTTAAGGAATATGACATCCCCGTAGATCTGATAATAACTGAAAGAAGAGTAGTTGAATGCATCCGTTCCAGAAATGTCCCTTGAACACGTCGGAGGAAGGACTCATTCAAGGGGAGTTCGGCGTGAGGCCTCCTATCACATGATACCGCAAGACTCGTAGACCGCCCCCAATCCAATCGCGCGGAGCAGCAGAGGTGTATCATGTCGACAAAGGGCAGGAGGAGGCGGTCCGATTTCGGGAAAGGACAGTATGTAGGCGTGCAGGCAAATCCTATATAGCGCGCTGGAACACATGGAAGAATCATATTATGATTGACTGCATTGTAGCTTCGTCCAGCGTACTGACTTCAAGAGATGCGACTGTTCCATGGCGTGCGGTGTATTCGGCGTCTATGATGTGAGCGGGGAGCCTGTCTCCCCCTACATCTACTGGGGCCTGAAAGCGCTGAACCATAGAGGCCACCAATCTTACAGGCTTGTCACGTATGACGGCCTGTTCCATCAACTCGGCGACCTTGGACTCGTACCCCCTTTGGATCAAATACTGTCAAGGCTGGAGGCCAGCAGTCTATCGCAACTGCTGAGCGGTTCCGTCGGAGTGGGAAACGTGCGCTACAGTACATTTGGCAAGGTGGATGGAGACTCGTTGGTAAAGGACAACCAACCTCTCTATATCTCAGACAACCACATTGATCTCGCCATATCCTACAATGGCAACGTTGTGAATGTGGACAGGATAAGGGAGGAAGCCAAATCGAGGTACGGCCCGCTCCGGACGACGGCTGACACTGAACTGATAGCGAAGAAACTCCTTATGGAGCTACAGGGGAAGGGAATATTCTCCGCCGTTGGAGAATGCATCAAGCAGCTTGAAGGTGCCTTTTCGATAGTCGGCATAAAAGACGGAACGCTGTTCGCGTTCAGAGACTCCTACGGGATAAGGCCTCTGTGTTATGGCAAGAGTAGGGACGGGCTCGTTCATTGCTTCGCCTCTGAAACACCAGCCCTCAAGATAAACGGACTCGAGTTCGATTCTTTCGTGGAGCCAGGGGAATGCGTGGTGGTTGGGAAGGAGGGGGTGACGAGGGAGCAGGTCGTGGAGAGCAAGAAGAAGTCGTATTGCAGTTTCGAATTGACCTATTTTTCCAGGCCGGATTCCATGTTGCCGAACGGAAGATACGTCTATGACGTTAGAGAGGGATTCGGCAGAAACTTGGCCAATGAGAACAAAGATGTTGTCAAGCTAATAGAGCTCGTGACCCCGCTCCCGGAATCCGCAGAAGACGCGGCGTACGGTTTTCATGAAGAGACTGGGTTGAGATTGGAGAGAGCCATGAGAAGGCACCGGTTTGTCACTGACAGGGCGTTCATGAAAAGCAAGATAGATAGGGCAGAGACCATCAGGAAGAAGATGAACATCATCGGAGACAGACTGAATGGTAAGATAGTCGGCGTGATTGACGACAGCATCGTGAGGGGCGACACCACCCGGAACACGATTGGGGAGATAAAGAGATATGCTAAGGAGGTGCATCTTTTCGTGACCTTCCCCAAGATTACGAGCCCGTGCCCATACGGGATTGACATGGCGACCTTCGAGGAACTGATAGGAGCCCGCAAGTCAACCGAAGGAATCCGCGAAGAGATCGGCGCAGATTCACTCCACTATCAAGAGCTCGGGGACTTCATCAAGGCAAGTGGATTCAGCGAAGACACCCTCTGTCTTGGGTGCATCACGGGTAGTTATCCGACACCTTACGCAGACGCGATGATATGTAAGGCACATGAGAGATACAGGAACGGCATACATGAATTGGGGAGAGTGTACGAGCAGAATCAAGGATGATCGCTGTCTTTGGTCAGCGTGCTTGTTGCGGGAGAAGGCGCCCGGGAGAACTGCATCGGTTTCGCCCTTCAGAAAGACGATCGAGTCGAACGCATCTACATCGCACCCGGCAACGCGGGTACATACCTGATTCCCAAATGTACCCCAGCACTCGAATGCAAGACCGTCGACAGGATCATAGAGCTGGCGATTGAGAAGAAGGTGGCGCAGGTTTGGGTCGGACCGGAGGGATTGCTTTCCCAGGGAATATACGACGTCGGGGTGAACAGGGGGCTGGATTGCATCATCGGTGCCCCAAGGTCATGCATGAGACTTGAAGGGAGCAAGTGTTGGCAGAAGGAACTGATGAAGAAGGCCAATGTCCCGGTTCCTGAATTCAGGAGCTTCCACCACCCTCAGGAGGTCGATGCTGCCTTCGCTTATGTCGACCAACTCTATGACGAGCAGAAGGACGCGGTGGTGAAGTACGACGGCTATGCCAAGGGAAAAGGCACGGTAGTATGTTCGTCGAGGGAACAGGCGAAATGGGCTGTGCGCGCTATCATGGTGGATAGGCGATTGGGAGACCTGAAGCTAGACCCGTAGCAATGGCGACGTCGAGATAGACGAAAGGCTCCCCGTGGTCGCCGAGGAGAGCTTCTTCGTTCTGAAGAACGAAAGGAACATGGCATTTTTCGGGACTGCCTGCGAGGACAAGAAGGCGTACGACGACGGTTCGTCCGACCTGAGGTTCTTTAGGAAGTTCAGGAACGAATACTACCGGAGCTTTCACAAGCTGGGACCCCCCAGCAGGAACCTGGCAAACACATTCCCCTTGACGATGAATCCCAACACCGGGGGCATGGTAGGCGCGGCTCAGTCACCATACATGGATGAAGATGAAGTGTCCAGGTTGATTGACACTGTGGTGAAGCCCACTTTCGAAGCCTACAGGGGGGTCACGGGGGACGAGTGGAAGGGAATCGCATACTTCGGGCTCCTGCTGACAGAGGAGGATGGAGGCTTGGTGAGAATGGTCTCCGAGTTCAACGGAAGAGACGGCGACACCGAAGCCGAGCTGCGTCTCCCGTTGCTTGAATCAAGCCTCTTCGACATGGGCACCGCCTATCTGGAAGAAAGGCTAGATGAGATCGAAATAAGATGGAAGAACGACTGTACCTTCGGGTTGGCCCTGGTCAGCGGCCGGCTGCCGAGGCAGTACCAAGAGGACTACAGCGATCTGGAGGATGTCGCCGAGCACGGGATAGGCTACACAAAGGACCAGAACCTAGGCTATCCATGGCCCCATGTCACGAACCAGAGCGTCCATGGACTGGACAGGGTCAAAGGAGTGCATGCATTCGGGGCTGGAATCGCATCAAGAAGGCCCTTTGTCGATGGGATCGACGAACCCGGCGAAATCGACTTCTGCACATCCGGCGGGCGAGTGGTCGTGCTCGTTGGCGAAGGCAAGACTATCGCCGAAGCCGAAGACAAGGTCTACAGAGAGCAGGAGACGGTGGTCTTCACCAACAAGAGGTTCAGAAGGACGCATGCCGAGTGGGCGAAACCCTTATCTGGACTACGAGGTTAACGGGGGATTCCATGTCTCCTGCCAGTCTAGAGGAGAAGCAGAGGATTCTCGACCTCGCTCAAGGCTTCAAGGGGGAACTTGAGACAAGGCTCAGCCCGCTTGAGAAGCTGAACCCGGAGGAACCTGCCACTTTCATTTCGGTCGGCGGAGGCGAGCTGGGGGACTTGGCAGTCACGGCTTCCAAGACGCGCCTTGGCGGCCCCGCGGGAGGCGTGAGGACCGTGGCCTTTGACAGGTATCAGGGATACCCTGCCCAGGACTCCGCCGACTTCGATGAAGTCTTCGACATGATGAATGGTGACCTGCTCGAGGGGATGATCAGAAAGTACATCCCCGACCCCACACGGCCCCATGCCATCTATCTTGAGATTGAGAAGGCGAACACGAGGAGGGTCTGCGAGCTTGGGACGGCAAAGGGGTACAATGTCGCTTCCACCCCCTACGGCCCTTTGATCTGCATGGACGGACATCTGACGAAGTGCATGTTCGACAGGCTGGGCATACCGAGAGTGGACTGGCGCTACGCGGTCAGCCAGGAAGAGATTGAGGCGACGGCACGGGATTACGGGCTCCCGGTCATAGTTAAGCCGGTGATGACATCTAGCGGCCACGGGACCTCCATCATAAGGAATCAGGACGAGCTGAGGAGCGCCTACGAAAACTCCCTCAAGCATGCCAGGGGGAAGGGTGACGAAGTCATCGTCGAGAGATTCCTCCCTGAGCTGACAGAGAGAGGCACGGAGATAACACAACTTGTGGTCCGACACTTCGATGCCAACGGCAAGGTGAAGATGTCTTTCGCCCCTCCTATAGAGCACCAGAGGCCCGGAGCGACGTACCACGAAAGCTGGCTGCCGGCGACCATTTCCGATGCAGCAAAAGAGAAATGCAGGGATGGTGCAGGACGGATCGCCGACTTCATCGGAGGGCTGGGCGTATACGCAGTCGAGCAATTCGTCATCGGCGACACCGTTTACAACAACGAGGTCGCGAACAGACCACATGACACGGGCATGATTTCGAGATGGGCCCTTAACATGGATGAGGGGGCCATGATGCTGTATTCGACACTAGGTCTTCAAGTGACGCAG
The DNA here is from genome assembly GCA_963836465.1 of uncultured Nitrososphaerota archaeon. Taxonomy (GTDB): domain Archaea; phylum Thermoproteota; class Nitrososphaeria; order Nitrososphaerales; family Gagatemarchaeaceae; genus CAWIJZ01. The sequence continues at coordinate 3,333 of CAWIJZ010000007.1, read as the reverse complement.
TCAGATTTAGAGCTGTCAAGGTCGGGGTATGCAGTGGCACACGTGATCCTAGCTCCTGATTTCGACTCTGAAGAGGAGCGTCGGGTTGTTTCATTTGGGCTGAACTCTGTGAGACGTCATATCGACAGCATGGGACTAGACGGCGATGTCTGGTACTTCGGCAAGAAGTCCGCCTATTCAGAGAGAAGGATGGGTTTGGCTGTCGGCTTCGGGAATGACATCGGTAGGGCGAGGCAGGTCGCTGCTGACATCGCTCATACGGCAGAGCACAGCATCGGTTACGCTAGACCGTAAGGTGATGGAACGGACCCTAAATGATACGCAGGGTGGAGGTCTCACCGTTATCTGATGGCGATTCCTCAGGGGCAAACCTAAGATCGAGCATACGAAACCTGTTTGGGATCGAACTCGAGTCGGTGAAAGTGCGGAAGGTCTACACCATCAGCGCTGACATCTCACCGGCGGAGCTGGACAGAGCAGTCAAGGAGTTGTTCTGCGACCGAATAACCGAGACAACCTCAGACTCTGTAGACACGGGGTTCGATTGGCTCATTGAGGTCGGATACAAGCCTGGCGTGACCGACAATGTTGGACGCTCTTCCAGGTTGGCACTTGAGGACCTGTTGGGCAGGAAGTGGGGGAAGGATGAAGGGGTCTTCACTTCAGTCCAATACCTTGTGAAGGGGAACAACCTCAGCAAGGACGACATCGAGAGGATAAGCAGGTTCTGCCTTGGGACGAACCCAAGCACTGGGGCAAATCCAATAATCAACAGCCTCGCCATCATGAGCTTTGCCGAGTTCAAAGAGAAGGGCATCCACTTCCCTGTTCCGGTGATGATGGCTGGGCCTAGACCAGCCACGAGAGAGTGCGACATAGACGTTGATGATGAAGAGTTGTCGCTGATGAGCATGAACAGGGTCCTGTCCTTGAATGTGGAGGAGATGCGGCAGATCAAGAACCACTTCAATGCGGCCCGAGGTTCGAGAAGAGAGGAGGAGTGTTGGGTTGACCTCCAATCCCACCGACGTCGAAATCGAAACGATTGCCCAGACTTGGTCGGAGCACTGCAAACACAAGATATTCAACGCGGTGATAGAGTATCATGATCCATGAGACCGGCGTCGAGGAGACAATTCAAGGTCTCTTCGCCACGTACATACGGAATCCCAGTCAGAGCATAAATGCCCAGCTGGGATGGGTCGTGTCTTCCTTCTTGGATAACGCAGGGGTTGTGAGGTTCAATCAAAGGCTCAACGTAGTAGACAAGATGGAGACCCACAATGCGCCTTCCGCTCTGGACCCTTACGGGGGGGCCATAACGGGGATCGTCGGAGTCAACCGGGACCCCATGGGGACTGGGAAGGGGGCCGATCTCATCCTCAATATCTATTGATACTGCTTCGGCGACCCTGGAACCCTCGACGATCTGCCGGAGGGCGTTCTTCACCCTAGAATCGTCAGGGACGGAGTGCATAAAGGGGTCATCGACGGAGGGAACCAAAGCGGGATACCTCTGGCCCGGGGCCGTGAATTCTTCGACCGTCGTTTCACGTTCAGGCCCTTGGTCTTCTGTGGCACCATCGGAAAGATGCCTGTCGAAATCAACCACCAACCTTCGCATCAGAAGAAGGCGGACCCTGACGACTTGATAGTGATGGTCGGTGGAAGGGTCGGTAAGGATGGGATACATGGAGCGACGTTCTCGTCAGCGGAGCTCCACAGGGAGTCTCCTATCCAAGCCGTCCAGATAGGTGACCCGATAATGCAGAAGATGATGAATGACTTCCTCACAGAGGCGAGGGATCTGGGTCTTTACAAATGTATCACGGACAACGGAGCTGGTGGCTTGTCATCCTCCGTCGGGGAGATGGCGACGTCAAGTGGCGGCTGCGAGCTTGACCTGGAGCGGGTCCCTCTGAAATACCAGGGTCTGGCTGACTGGGAGATCCTCCTCTCAGAGGCGCAGGAAAGAATGACGGTGGCGGTTTCCCCGGACCTTCTGAGGAGATTTCTCGAACTTGCGAAGGAGAGAGACGTCGAAGCGACAGTCCTGGGGACGTTCACGGATACGGGCAAGTTCCACGTGACTTATGGTGTAAGGACCGTTGCATACTTGGACATGGACTTCCTGCACAACGGTCTGCCCAAGATGAGGTTGAGGGCTGACTGGAGCAGGAGGCAGAAGGAAGAGCCTGATTTCGGTGAGCCCCACGACCTGAACAGGATCCTAGAGGAGATGCTTGCCAGATTGAACATATGTTCGAAGGAGTTCAAGCTGAGGCAGTACGATCATGAGGTGAAGGGGATGTCGGTCATCAAACCACTTTGTGGGGCGGAACACGACGTCCCCAGCGACGCCACAATCTCTCTGTTGGAATACGGGTCCAGGGAAGGTCTGATAGTCAGTGAAGGCCTAAACCCTCACTATTCGGACATCGACACCTATGACATGGCCGCCTCCGTCATAGACGAGGCAATCAGGAGGGTGATCGCTGTCGGCGGCAGTCTTCCAAGCAGGGATAACCCCTTCTACGCACTTGACAATTTTTGTTGGAACATGTCCCGGCTTGAAGATGACGACGGGAAATTCAAACTGGCACAGCTGGTAAGGGCCAACAAGGCATTGAGCGATTACTGCCTGGCCTTCGGAGTGCCCTGTGTCTCCGGCAAGGATAGCATGAAGAACGTCTGGAAGATCAAGCCAGTTCCAGAAGGAGGGAAATCCGAGGACCTGGTGTCGATACCGCCGACGCTGCTTTTTTCGGTGAGGTCCAAGATCGCCGATGTCGAAAACGCCGTCACTATGGACGTGAAGAGCCCGGGAGATCTAGTCTACGTGGTCGGATGCACTTATGACGAGACCGGGGGCTCCGAGTATTACCAGTATATGGGTGAAACGATCAGAGGAACGGCATTCGTCGGGAACAAAGTGCCCAAGGTCAGAGCTGACACAGCGAAGGAGATCTATGGTAGGCTGAGCAAAGCCACGCAGGAAGGCATCGTCCATTCGATTCACACCCCGACAGTCGGCGGACTGGGCGTTGCGTTGGCCCTGAGCGCGATCGCCGGAGGCCATGGGATGGAGGTCGAACTTGGAGAGGTCCCTCGATCGGGGGTACAGAGAGACGACGTGCTGCTCTTCTCGGAATCGAACAGCCGTTTCGTTATCACCGTGGGGGAGCAGAAAAAGGAGGAGTTTGAAAGGATCATGTAACGGCATTCCGTGCGCCTGCATTGGGAAGGTCTCCGAAGACGACGGTTTCAGGGTTAGAGGTCTTAAAGGCGACTGCGTCATTGATTCGGACATCAGCCGACTGAGGCGCAGCTGGA
>CAWIJZ010000006.1:0-14546 GCA_963836465.1 uncultured Nitrososphaerota archaeon | reverse complement strand
TTAAATACGCAGGCGCGGAGCGTTTTTCCTACAAGCAATTCTGTGTTTGACGACTCGGAACGTATTGTGATTCTGATTCTCTGACAAGGACATTGCTGTAGAAGCAACAAACAAATTGAGTAACTTCGAAGAAATGAAACTGAATTCCTCGATACTGAGAGGAGTCGAAAAGATGGGTTTCGAGAAACCCTTCCCCATTCAGGAGCGGGCGATTGGTCCGTTGCTGAAAGGTCAAGACGTGATAGGGCAAGCCAGATCGGGTTCTGGCAAGACTGCCGCCTTTTCACTGCCGATGTTGCAGTCGATCGACGCGGGCGTCCGCCGAATCCAGGCTCTGGTCCTGGCACCGACGAGGGAGCTGGCGGTCCAGATAACGGAGGAGATGAGGAGACTCGGGACGTACACAGGTGTGAAAGCCGTCACCATCTACGGTGGCCAGTCGATAAACGTCCAAAGAGAGGCCCTGCGCCACGGCATCCATGTGGTCGTCGGCACCCCAGGGAGGGTCATCGACCATCTCAAGCGCGGATGGCTGGACCTGAGTTCTGTCAAGTTTGTCGTTCTCGACGAAGCTGACACAATGCTCGACATGGGGTTCATCGACGATGTAGAGTTCATCCTCAGCCGCACCCCTGAAAAGAAGCAGGTGTGCCTCTTCTCCGCGACAATGCCGTACAGGATCACGGAGCTCTCCAAGAAGTACACGGTCGACGCGGAGAAAATCCTGGTGGACATGGACGAGCCCTCGGTCGACACCCTCGACCAGTACTACGCTGTGGTGGACCAACATGCGAAGTTCCAGTTCCTCACGGACCTGCTTCAGAGGGAGAGACCGGAGAGCGCAATCATCTTCTGCAGGACCAAGTTGGGGGCGCACAGGCTCGCTTCGGACCTCCAAAGGAGCGGGTTCGAGGCGGTTCCTCTGCACGGCAACCTCAGCCAGCACCAGCGGGACAGCCACATGAGCACGTTCAGAAACGGCCACGCAGACATCCTTGTGGCCACCGATGTTGCGAGCAGGGGCATCGACGTCTCCCAGGTGGCCTGCGTTGTGAACTACGACATACCGATGGACCCCTTGCTCTACTTCCACAGGGTGGGAAGGACTGCCCGAGCCGGAAGGCCGGGGAAAGCGTTCTCCTTCGTTTCTGACGAGGAATCGGGGGATTTCGCCCGCATTCTGAGGCTGACGAAGGCCCCGATCACCCCCATGAGGGCGGAAGACAGGCTCCACACCTTCACGACCCATAGGTCGGAAGGGGGAGACTGGAGACGGGGGCATCGCGGCTCAGGCCGGTCAAGGAGGCCAAATCACCGAAGCTGGAGGCAGCACAGATGAGCTGGGAGATAGCGACAGGGCAACGACAGGTCTGCACAATACACCAGATACATCTCAAGATGAACGGGTTGTCCAGCAGGATGGAGTGCCCGGTCTGCGAGCAACTTTACAATCAAAACAGCATGAGCAGAAGGGGCAGAAGAAGATAGGCCTCCTTAGCGGCCCGCCAGTCCCAATGTTGTCTTCCTGTCCTCAAGCTGACGGCGGGGGAGTGCCAGGTTCCGGCGGTGCCTTGCCAAAACGAAAGCCCAAGGACTCCCTGGCGGACATGACCTCGATGACGGACGGTGCGCCGCGACGGATTGGGGTGATAGCCATGAAGTCGGTTGCGAAGGGGCCGTGGCCCGCCGGTACGCGAACTCACAACTGCTGGTATCAACCATTTGATGCCCAAAAAGAAATCGGCGAAGCCTTACGATTCACTCTATCGCAGCACGTGGCCACGGCGGCGTCATCCTCTGGCACACGGATAGCCGAGTTGATGATAGACGCGGCCGAACGCTTCACCCCTATGAACGAGAGAGAACAGGAGGAGCTGTTGCTGGGCGCCTCCGTGTACACTCCTCTCTTCGGTCAGTGTACAATCCTCTCTTCCCACGCGCAAGAATAGGATAGGTCAGGACGAAAGCGCGTTTTGCGGAGACACAACCACGTGAAGGAGGTCGAACTGCTGCCTCGTCTTTGGCTACGCCCGACTTAAGAGATTTAAGAGTCCGATTGGAAAACGATTTCGATGGACGCTTACGATGCAATTAGGACGAAACTCGATGTGCGCGAGTTCAGTCCGAAGGACGTGTCTGCGGAGATGAAGCTGAAGGTCTTAGAAGCCGCAAGACTCACTCAGAGCGGTAGCAACACGCAGCACTGGCGCTTCATCCTTGTTCAGGACAGAAAAGACCTGGGAACGCTCGCCAAGGACAGCAGGTCTGGGAAATGGGTCGAACAGCTAGCTTTGCGGTGATCGTCCTCACCGACCCTACTGGCAACTACCACATGATTGATGCTGGAAGGGCCGTGCAGGACATGCAACTCGCGGCCTGGAACTACGGTGTCGCTTCCTGCGTCTTCACAGGGGTCGAAGAAACGGAATTGAGGAGGGACTTCGGTATCCCGAGGGAGTTGAACATCGCAATCGTTGTCGGATTTGGATACCCGGCGAGGAAGCTGAAGGGCCTCAAGAATCGAAAGCCGCTGTCGGAGATCGCTTTTCTTGAAAAGTACGGCAGCAAGTTTGATGCGAGCAGCTTCCACTGATCGTACGCGCGAAGTCCCTCTTTCGCCTGGAGCGACGGACCAAATACAACCCGAGTTGTGCGTAACCCATCGAATCAGGCTTCAACCAGATGGAATGACCAGCCACCTCGTTTGCCCAGTCTGCGCACAGTTGACTAACCAAGAGATGCTCCGAAGGAGATCCAGAAGGCGGTAGCTCCATGAGAGAGGTCATCCAGCAGTCCCAAAAGCTGCCCAAGGTCTGCCCACGGTGTGGCATTCTCGAACGCCTTTACAGGACGCCCCGTGGCCTTAGGTGCGCGAACTGTGTCAGGACGATGGATTCCTCCGGCCTGGGTTTCAGGTAGGCGCGGCAAGCGCTCGGAGGACACGTCTCCAAGCCTCTTCACTCCCTCAGATTTTAGGGGATGGTTGACCGGTCCATGAAGGCGACAATAGTCACCTATGTCGACGAGTTCGCGAAGTGAGAGATTCAGGAGCTGGCAAAGGCAGCTGGCTACTCAGTTGAAGCGGTGGTCACCCGGATGCACCACAAGAAGTCTTAGGAGGTCAATCGCCCTAAGACGCACCAGAGACCTTCTTTTTCATGACGATTGAGAACCCGAACGATACGACCGCCACGAGGGTACGCAAAGTCATGCTGCTGCTAATCATCATTTCTGGATCCATCCTCGCGGTAACTGGAGGATTGATTTTCGCAGTCAATTACTCACTCTTGCAGAACTGCGCCGTGAACCGAGTCCCTTGTCCAAATTACTCGATTTGGGTAAACAAGGGGTTCTTCGCTTTGGACATGGGTATCGTGATTCTTGTTATTGGAGTAGTGCTGGCCTTGCTAATCACAAGGAGAAGATGACGAGGGTTGATTAGAGATGTGGAGGGGCCTGTTCTCCCATGGTGAAGGAAGTCGAGTTGATTGCGACGCAGTATGCATAGCCCTGTCCCGGAGTTATTCCCTGAACCGTCCACATACAGTTGGCCCACGACGGCTCGCCGGTCTGATTGACGTAAGGTATCGTGATGTTTATCACGTAGCTTGGATGCGGCGCCAATAAACTCGTCACCTCCTGGGTGCACGTTTGTGTTGTTGCTGGGCCGGAGAGCAAGTTCGCGGGGCAAGTGAATACATACGGGTCACCATCCCAGCACGGCGCATAACCTCCCGGTCCGGTACAGATGGCCGACGCTGTGAGATAGATGAAAGCGCTCGAATTCTGCGCTATCTTTGTTTGGGTTACGTCCGTGAATATTGTGTCTTGAGTGGTTCCTTTGATTACCAGAGTGTAGCTCTTGCTGGAATCGAATCCAGCACCGATGAGGGTTTCATTATCAGAGACCGTTTGTCCCTGCTCCATCGGGTTGGACGCGCTGACCCCCTTGAAGCTGAATGTGTAGTTGTTATTCAGCTCGAGTATCGCGGAGAGGCTCGTCACGCAGCACCCCTCCTGATTCTGGAGCGTCAGTTCCACCGTCGGGCCCGCTGGCGTGTACGGTCCGACGAGTCTCGCCGCCACTACCACGATTCCGCCAAGTTGTGTGCTAGAAGAGCTCGACGAGTTTACCGCCGTGCTGTTTGTGAAGACTCCGGGCGTGAAGTAGATCGACATGTTCGCGAGGTTGTACGAGCCGTCGCTGTTGATTGGAACTTGAATCCAGAGCGCTCCGACGACGCCCTTGGTCCCGAGGTTTGAGGGGCAGACGGCTGTCGAGGCAGTGCCATAGGAGTAGAAGGCCAGGCTTGTCTCAGGCGGATAGTAGACTGGCTGCCCGTTCGCCGTACCTGTCTCCACGCTCTGGTTATCGCCATATGCGAGTGTATAGCTTAGACCATGAGACTGCCTGGCGAAGCTCTGTGTTTGCTCCACCTGCGAGGCGAGGCGGGTAAGATAAGCCGGTTGGTTGCAGGATGCACTCGAAGCGACGCTCTCCGTCGGTGAAGTGGTTTTACCCGGAGAAGACATTACAACGAAGACGGTAGTCCAGCCGAGAACGAGTGCAACCGCCAGCACCCCGATGAGCACCTTGTGCCCACTGGAAATTGCCCGTCTGGCGAGCAGTTGTTTTCTCAGCATGCTAGGACCACGTGCCTTCGAAGCTAAAGCCTGTCTCCGTGCCGGCAGGGTAGGAGTACCAGCTATCGTCGAGTTTCACCATGAAAGTTCCGTCGGCAAGCGATCCTTCTGTCTGATGCGCGAGCTGTGTGGCGGGCACTGTGCAAGTCGCAGTGACTTGGGAATTAGCGGGCATCCCCGCTGTGGCCGGACCGCCTATCGTACCGTTGATACTGCTATATTCTGTAACGGTAGCGCTGGAGCTCACGTTGGAGCTCACAATCACAACCACGTCGCAAGTTTCCAGTTCCAAAGGCACGGTGCTGTTGTTCACTATCGTGAGGGTGCAGACGCCGCTTGCGAGGGAACAAGAGACATCCTGCGCAGATAGTTCCCCCATCAATGCCTTGGGAATGGGTGTAGGAATGGGCGTAGTGGTAATGGTAGCGGTGTTGGTAGCGATAGCGGTATTGGTATAGGTCGTACTGGGTGCAGGGGTCGTAGTAGTAAGGGTATTGGTCGTACTAAGACCGTTCGGGAATACTGAGATTGCCAGTATGCCGACTGCAAGGGCCGCCATAACCGCGACAACTGCCGCCAGTCCGATGAATACCTTACGTCTGCTGGAAATGGCCCGGCTGGCGACCATGTCAGTTGCACACCATCCGCGTGTCGTTGTAGACCGTGACAACGCTGTCCGTGTTCGGGTTCACGAATATACCAAATAACGCAGCTTCCGTGCACCTGGCCGATGTAAACTAGGTAGTCACCAGCGTAGGTCTGGTTACCGGAGCTAGGAGGAAAGTAGGTCACGGATTGCACGTAGTACGCTGACTGGCTCGTGTACTGCTGCCTCACCGCGCTGTCCGAAAGGGCCACCTGGATCATCTTCTGCTGCTCGGCCGTGAATGAGATAGACTGGCTAAGGTTGGGAAGGGCGCGAATCGCGACATTGATCACCTGATAGGTCGAAGGGGCCATGAACTGCACGGTGATGTTAAGGGCGAGCCTCTGCGAGTATGTCAGGAAATATTCCGAAGTCCAGTTTCCGCTTACTGTCCGGTCGTCCGTTACACTGAAGGTCACAAATACGAGCGAAGTTTCATTCTTGCCACCCGAGACCTGCTTGACGCTATATGAATGTGAGTCGTTTACGTCATTAGCCACGTAGCTTTGTACTGCGGGAGAGCTGATGGCCGTCGAGACAGCCTCGTCGAAATTTGCACTTGGCTACCCAGCTACAGGCAAGACAATAGTTCCATTCGTCGAAGCGGAAGTCACTGACGCCGTCGAGAGTAGGGTGATCGTTGTCGTGGTCGTCGTGGGGTTACTCGGGTGAGCTTGCGAAGAGGCAGTCGAGGTCGATTGCGAAGTCAAGGAACCTGACCCAGGAGAGGGGATCGTCTGGGGTGGGAAGGAGAAGTTTGCAAAGGCCCCGAGCGCCAGTGCTCCTACGAGTGCTATCGCCATAGCGACCCCGATTTGCCTCTTGTATTCGGACAAGCCGTTTCTCCGCCGATAGTATGGTAATCTTGGGATATACCACTACGTTTTAGAAGGAATTCCAGAGCCGTTCTAAATCTTAGTATTAATAAGCGAGCCGACAGGATTGGGTGTTCTTTGTCTTGTCAGAGCCAGAGCCCCACAAGGATACCCCTGATATCTACGATGCGTCTCTGAAGGGGACGACCTACAAGGTCTACCGCTACATGTACAAGACCAGAAAGCCTGTACGGGTCAACGAGGTACAGAGAGACCTCAACCTGAGCTCTCCGTCGGTGGCACAGTATCACATCAAGAAGCTCCTAGGGCTTGGGCTGATCCGTGAAGACCCGGCGGGCTACGTCATCGACAAGGTGGTCTTTGAGAACGTAATCAGGTTCAGACGATTATCGATACCATTCCAGGCTGCTTACGCGACTTTCTTTGCTGCTTCGATTGTTATTCTGCTGACGATTCTCAGGCCCGGAGGAGTGACGTCCACGTATTTCTTTGCATTAATTGCAATAATCGTCGCCCTTTTGATTTCGTTGTACGAGACGTTCAGGGCCATAAGGCGGTTCGGCTAGGGAGGGTTGCACAGTTGTCCAACAAATTGTCCTACAACGCTTAATCAGATGAGGCTACAACTTGCCCGGTAATTAGTGAAATAGACCGTTTCTACGCGGATAACAGTAGGAAGAAGTCAACTGGAAGAGGATGCCGAAGGAGGAAGAGGAAAGAAGTCAACGCAGAAAGAAACTTGTCACTGACATCCTAGTCACCACGGTGACAGGTCAGTCGGTGACATTCGGCATAAAGAAGAGTCACCAGTATTGAACACCGAGTCAGATATGTCGCAATTCGCAAGCAAGTGGGATAAATCCAACGGCAGTGGATTCACGGCAAGAGTACGAGATTCTGTCCAGAACCCGGGTCCTCTGAAGCCGAGGTTGGACCTGGCAGTACGACAGATTCAAGTCCAAGTCGCAAAGCTCGACGGAACGTGCGCAAAACTCAGGGAGAGAGACGCCTCGATCTTCAACAAGGTCGTGTCATCCATGCAGAAGCACGATTCGCAGCACGCTGCAGTCTACGCGAATGAACTCGCGGAGATAAGGAAGATGAGCAGGATGGTCACTCAGGCCAAACTGGCTCTCGAGCAGATAACCCTGCAGGCTGAACACCGTCACCGAGCTGGGAGACATCGTTGTCACCCTCACTCCTGCAATGTCAGTGATTCGCAGCGTAAGGCAGGGACTAGTGAGCGTCCTACCGGAGGCAGAAGGCGAGATCGGCGAAATCTCAGGCCTGCTGAGCAGCATCCTGGTCGATGCTGGAACGGTGGGAGGATACTCGCTGAACTTCGAGGCTGCCAACGAGGATGCAGAGAAGGTCCTTGCAGAGGCTGCGGCAGTTGCCGAAAGCAGGATGAAGGAGAAATTCCCAGAGATTCCCTCTGGGCTCCCCTCGATGGAAGAATCGACGGAAAGCACATCGTAAAAACAAGAATGGAAAACGTGAGGGGCTTGGACCCGCGAAAGTGGGAACCTCCCCTCCACTCCTCTTTTTCTCGGAGTGCGAGGAGGAGATGGTTGAGATCACATCACCCCTGCGGCTGTTGTCCTTGCCTCCAGATCCTGACGCCAGGGGGAGTGATGATGACCCTCTCTTCCCCCAGCCTCGCTATGTCCCCTCCTATCGAGGTAGCGAAATCGTAGAGGTCCTCTATAGCAGCCTTGAGTTCGTCCGTGCTCTTCTGGGCCAGCGGAGTGACCCTCAGGATGACAACCGTCCTCCTCGAGACATCCTCGCGTATCTTCGGAACCTCCTCGAGGCTCCTTAGCTGCACTGCTTTTACAAAGATACCTTCGCTCTGCTCAGGTTTCTCTCCGATCCCTTCTCCGGTCGATACCAACTGCTGCTATCATCATCGCCTACGTCTTGCCCATTTCTATCCATGCTGCCAAGTTCGTTCTGCCCTTCCTTCTCTTCTCTTCCCGTCCGTGAATGAACCGGCTGCTTCTGGTTGCGCCGTTCTGCTCTGCGACTGGCCTTGTATATCGTGGTTATGGTGCGTCCCCTTCCGACACTGAACTGCCACAACTGCGCTTCCGCGCCGAACTCCTTCGCCCATTTCGTCAGCTCTCTCCTCTGCTCGCTGTTCAGCCTGCCCTTGCCGCTCTTGACCTGGATCAGGAGGCTCCTCCCGTCCTTCGCCGCGAATATGTCGACGGGGCCGTGCGACATCGCGCTCCTGGAAACGAGCCAGCCCTCTGAGGAGAGCTCCTTCATGGCCCTGTATTCCTTGGCTCTTCCCTTCGCGTAGTTCGTCGTCACATTCCGAATGCGCACTGAGCCGCCCTATTTACTTGTCGTGAGCCTGCGATAACATCCAACCAAAGAGTTGGTTCTTTGTAGCAAATGCAGAAAAAAAGGGTGGAGATGAGAACTAATGGAAGCCCTGTCATAGTCTGTACTGGTTGCAATAATTACACCAGTGAATGTACTTGTTCATCAAACTAAGTACGACACTAGTTCAAGAACAATCTTTCCCAGAGGAAGGCCATCGTCAGTCAGGTTGGTCCCGGGAAGGGTCAGTAAATCATGAGCCCTTTTTCCTCGAGCATCACGTGCAGGTTGTTCACGGCCCTGTAGACGTCGCCCTCCTTCCTCGCTCCAGCGCAAACGAGCTTCCCAGAGGAGAAGAGAAGTATCACGGTCTTGGGGTCTGGCATCCTGTGGACCAAACCGGGGAACTGCTCAGGCTCGTACATCGATTTTGGTAACTGTCTGGCCGCTTCCTCCAGGTGAATCCTCCCCCCAAGGTTCGCCGATGCCACCATGTTCTGTATGACTACCTCCGCCTCATTCTTGATGGGGATGCCCCCCTTCCTCAACCTCCTGACGACCTCTTCCACGGCCTTTCTTGACTGCTCCTCCGATTTTGCACCCGTGCAGACCATCTTCCCCGAGCTGAAGACCAGGGTAGCTGTCTTTGGGCTCTTCAGTCTGAAGACCAGTCCAGGGAATCGGTCTGGATGATACTCGACGTCGACAAAGTTCTTGGTTATCAGGTTGAGGTCGACCCTCTGATTTATGGAAGCGGAAGCGACAACATTCTCGATGCTTACTATTGCCTTCGTTTGGGGCATTGGGGATGCGTGAAGATTCGACAGCGTATAAGTGCCTATCCCAAAAATAACCCCATTGTCCAAGATTCTTTGTTTTGAGTGGTCATACGCCCCACATACCCTCCATCCGATGTCGCGAAGGTCGTCCTGATGCAGAGCTACTTCGGCGTCTCGAACAGGGTGGCCGCGGGCCTGGCGCTCGTCTTCAAGGAGAAGCTTGGCAGTATACGCCATGATGAAAGAAGGATCAGAGCGCCCTCACGTGTACGTCAACGCAGGTCCGGTTCCCAGGATTCACGCAGAGCCACGGGCAGGCGTCCGGGTCACGGCAGAGGATGTCGTGACGGTCACTATCGGGGGCGACTCTGAGGACTACTACTGCAACGAGACCAGGACCTACGTCCCTTCCGCCGCATCCAAGGAGAAGCATCGGGCGTTCGACTCCCTGCGGTCCATCTACGAATCAATCATCCCGAAGCTACGGCCGGGCACTGTCCTGGGATCAGTGGAGCAAGAGATCGGGGCTTCCCTGACAGCTCAAGGCTACTCGGCCAATTACGTGAAGGGATTTGCCCATGGGGTCGGGCTGCTCGTAGAGGAGGACCCGATCACAACAATCCTGATCCCTCATCGGCGCATGGCGCTCCGGGAAGGCATGGTTATTGCCGCCATGCACGCCCCTCTGGCTATCCCGGGCGCGGGCTCGTTCAAGATCGAAGACACGTTCCTGGTGACATCGGGTGGGCCGGAGCAGCTCACAAAGCAGCCAACAATCATTGCGTAGACCGTCGTTGGCTATGTCTAGCGACAGACAATGCGCTTTAGTGCCAGATTGGTTGTTCAAGAATAGGCTGCGACAATCGAAACAGGCGCCCCGAATCCTAGCCGGGCTACCTCATGATATGGTCGTAGCCAGCTTTTACCTAGTAGTATGGGCGGCAGCTATATCATGACCTTGAAGAGATAGGCTCTGACATCTGTAAGAAAGGCCAAGCCATCTGTCTTCTTTCGACCCTTTCTCATGCGACGTGATACATTAGGTAATTCATCAAGGAGTCCGAGAGCTTCTCTTGCTTGGCTAACCACTTGATAAGGTCCGTCATAGTGACAAGACCGATAAGTGAACGGTTCTCGTCTACCACCACAAGTCTTTTGACTTTGTTATCAATCATCTTTTTTGCAGCCTCTCCGATTGATGTGTTTATCGTCACTGCCACGAGGGCGATTGAAATGACATCCGCAACACGGACCTTTCCAGGATCCTTTCCGACAGCGATCACCTTTCGAAGTATGTCTCTTTCACTGATCACCCCGAACGCTTTGTCATCCCTTGAAATGATCAAACAACTGACATCCTTTTTGACCATTCGAGACGCGGCAGCCATTACGTTGGATTCCAGACCAATCGTGTACACTTTCTTTACGATTATGTTTTCTATTGGTTCTTCAAGAGACACGGAGTTGAACCATTTTGAGTAACGATAAAAGCATTCCTTGAACCATGGATCAATCTGAAATCCATTTTTCGAACCCATTCAGCAGAAAGGGCCACGAGAGCAGCGATAGCGTCCATCACGATAAAGGTAACGATTTCATTCTTGTAGAGGGAAGAGTCAGCAGTGCTTAGACGTCCAAGCACTTTCTCCCGGACCTGCAGGATTCCAAGGCAGAGATTGATCGTGCTGTCGCCTATTCCGAGCCGTCTCCTCCCTTCGGCTTACTTCGAATCATCGTCTAGCTCGGAGAAGCGAAATGGGACGATCCCCGTGCAGATCTCGAAGATATTGTCCGTCGGGATTCTGACACTAACATACGCTCCGGCACTCACATCGAAATTGTGGTGTCCTAAAATGTAGCTAAACTGAAGGAGTCCGTCCACACCGAATTCGTTCTCGTGCGCCGACGGATGCCGAAGAAAGTCTTAAGCCGATGCGATGGGCTCGACAACGCGGAGCCACAGCAGATGGTAAGCGTAGGTCATCTCGAATGGTTCAAACAACTGCCCTGTGCAGTAACAATTTGCAACAAGAACTATAGGTCCCTGTACATGAATGACAAGGCCGCAGAAGTGAACTCAAAGGAGGGAGGCAAAGACCTGGTCGGAAAGAACTTGATGGACTGCCATCCGCCAGAAGCCCAGGACAGGCTCAAGAACGTAACGGCCTCGGGCCGGCCAAACGTGTATACAACTGAGAGGAGAGGGGCCAAGAAGCTGGTGTATCAGTGTCACTGGAAAAAAAGGGGACGGGTGGGCGGGCTCCTGGAGTTATCTTTTGAACTTCCCCGCGACATACAGAACTTTGTGAGGACCTGAGCCCCTTAGCGTGAACAGGGACCAAGTAAGCCTAATGCGTACTTCAACCTTCTATCGCGGGATTTCGTCAATGGGCCTCGGACTGCTGGCCAACTCCAACCGCCCGAACTACTTTGACGGTAACGTCACCGCATCTGTCCCTCTGCATTGATCATAGGACCGTATGCAAAAAGCGGGGGTAGGCGTCTTTCGTTAAGGGGGACCCCGGTGACGAAAGTAGACCAAGTCAGAGGTGATTTCTGGGGGCGTCTCCAGATACATGTTCACCGACCATGCCATGGCGATTTGGTTGTGAGCGAGTAGTCTGTACGTGGGGGTATCGAACTGAACTCTATCGCGTGCCTGGAGGGATAATCATCACATGGCATGCGACTTTTTTGGTATGAGCTTCAGTAGGAGCCTCAATTTGATTGATGTGGTCTACTCAATTGTTTGAGCAGATTCTACTGTGACATTATCGTTAAGAAACGCGAGGATTGGTCCAAGTAGGTGATGAAAGGAAGACTCCGACAAGCCATCGAGAGAGCTCGCTTCACCAAAGGAGAGTATGCTGTGCAGTTCCGAGACAAGACGCGGCTAGCCGAAGTTTCTATGAAAGATTTCTGGGAGATTGCTGACATCATACCTGAGCATAGAGTCGCGAGAGTTCTCCTCGATGGAAAGCCCATCTACGAATCCTCGAAGTCTGAGCTGCTTGCTCTACCAATAGAGAAGGTGACAGACGTCAGTGTCTTCATGATGTCGCCAAGACCACACCTTCAGCAGGAGTACCACTAGACCTGAGTTCCCTTTTTGTTCTTCAACCCCTGGTGTCCATTCTCTCACACCATGCTTTGGCAAAATGGAGGGGTTCAAATGTAAGACAGATAGAAGGTCCACCGAGCTTACATTGCTATACGTGGATGGAAAGTGGGCGGGCTTGGAACTTCATGAGCCTATCCTTCTTATCACGGTGGTTGTATCGTGGGGTTGAGTCGGCATCGCGGCAATGCCCTTCTGCGAGTCAATAACGACAAGCGCTGTCTTGCTAAAAATCAGCATGTTCCGATTGGGCCCGCGAATGATTCAGCGACGCCTCTTACCTCTTTCCCTCAAAGAAACGACGGGGGTTCCCCACCATGATGTCATCGATGGCCTGCTCGGAGACGCCCAGCTCTCTTAGCCTTTGGCAGCACCCTCCGCGTTATGAATAGGTATCCGTCAGGATTGCTTTGACGGATGCTCTCCTGCTCTGCCCTGTTGGCGATGGTGACAGTCGAATCCCAGTCGTGACCCAACATTATCCTGTCTCCATACCCTGCGTCTATCAGCTTCTTGACCGTATCCGTCCTCCCCTCCCAGTTCGGGGTGCCCGCTGTCTTCCCGCCCGGATACCGGTCAAGCCCGACCCCAAGCCCCCTTCCTCATCAGTCCCGTAAGGTAGTCGGTGTCGGTTGTGTCGTTGCTGTGACCGACACACACCCAAATCGAGGTCGAGACCCTCGTCCTCGAAGATGCGCACCTGCTGGTCGCCCACCCTCTCGGGGGCCCATGTGTGGGTGGAGATGGGCACGCTGGTTGCTTTCTGCGCCCGGGCCGCGGCTCGCAATATTATCTCTCCTTCTCGGGTGACGCCTCCAATGTCGTTGGCCACCTTGATGATCCCGGCCTTGACCCCCGTGTTCTCGATTCCCTGCGTAATCTCTCTGATGAAGAGGGAGGCGACCATGTCTGGGCTGGCGCGCCAGAAGACGCGGGGAATGTCAAGCCACGTCCCCGTTGCGCAGATGATCTGGACTCCGGAGCTGCGCGAGACCTCCTGGAGCATACCGATATCTCGTCCTAGGTCGATCGTCGTCACATCCACAATGCTGCGAAGACCCTCAGAGTAGGCCTCCTTGAGCTGGGAGATCCCCCTGTTGATTGTCTCCTCCCTGTGGATGAACTCGGGATAGACATGCTGTATCGCTGCCGACGATACTACTACGTGCTCGTGCGAAAGTGTGAATCCGAGCTTGCTTCAGTCCAAGGGGCCGAGTACAGAGTTTACTGTCGTCATCTCCGCGTACCATTCTGCAGGAAGATGAATTTAAGATTACGAAGGGCGCTTTGCCCATCTACGACTACAACCCCACAAGGTTCCACGGGTATGGGATTGCTCTCCGCCTAATTGGCTTGACAACGCTCGTCGTGGGCGTGTGCTTGATTATCGGCACTTGGATACCAATACAAGTAAATCAAACCTAGCCGGGCTACCTTTGCCTCGAAATCCACTTTCCGAACGCTTTCGGGGGCAGACCACACCTGGCCTGCTGTCGGTTCCTTACTTCTTGTTCTTGGCCGCCATTGCTTCCATGTTCCTCGACGTGACAGCCAATGTCTTGTCGTACTCGGCCTTGAGGCTGAACTTCACAATCTTCGTCCCCTTTGCCATCCGCAGCGGAAGATGACCGGGAGCAAGGTAATAGGCCTCGCCAACCTTTATGGTATCCTCATGGTCCTTGTATCCGATGGTCACCCTACCCCTTATGACGAATCCCCAGTGTGGACTCTGGCACCTGTCATCGGATAAGCCCTTGAAGAACGGAGCGCCATCTTTGAGCCCCTTTGAGAACGTCTCGAAGGCAGCGGTGAATCCACCTTCAGAACCTTTTTGGGGGCCGACCCGACCAGGCCCGCTATCCCTTAATTCTCTAGTCTGTTGGGGCGCCTTCATTAGTTGTAGAATCCCGGCTAGGGACTCTCTCCAGTTAGGCATGATTCGAACATCGTTTCCCACGCCCCATTCCCCGGTGCAAGCCCATAATCGAGCTTCTACTGGCACCGAGGTTGTTTCCTAATTCCCTTTGAGCGCCTTGTGAGACTCTCTTGATTTGGTTGCTGTAGTCCCTACCGGGGAATGGGCCTCTCCGATGCAACTTGTCACAGAAACATCGGAGGAGAGATGGTTACTGGAAAAGTTACCATCTGGCCCATACCCTTGAGCTGGATGCCGTAACCTCGTCTATAGTAGGGCA
>CAWIJZ010000005.1:0-29499 GCA_963836465.1 uncultured Nitrososphaerota archaeon | reverse complement strand
TGTAGAGAGAATCCGTGGACGGGAGAGGTCGAGCTCCAAGAGTCGGCCCATCCTTATCACGATTGGAACGAGAGAATCACGGCCGAGTGTTACCTGCCCAACACGGCCGCAGCCATACTCGATTCCAAGGGAAAGGTCGAGAGAACCCTGGACAATTATTCGAGGATGAGCTTCAATTTTGGACCCACCCTGCTCTCTTGGATGGAGAGAAGTCATCCAGAGGTGTACGAGAAGATTCTGCGCGCCGACCCGTGAAAGCGCGCGCAGATTCTCTGGGCATGGGTCGGCAGTGGCGCAGGTCTACAATCATATGATAATGCCACTTGCGAACAGCAGAGACAAGCAGACTCAGGTCGCATGGGGGGTTGCAGACTTTGAGAGCCGTTTCGGTAGAAAACCCGAAGGCATGTGGCTTCCGGAGACCGCCGTAGACATAGCAAGCCTCGAGTCCTTGCAGCAACCGACATCAAGTTCACTATTCTCGGTCCTCACCAGGCTGCAAGAGTGAGGCGAATAAAGGAGAGGGCCTGGTCCGATGTGGCCAAGGTTGGCCTGGATTCCAAGCGAGCATATGTTTGCAACCTCCCTTCAGGGAGGAGCATAACATTTTCTTCTATGACAAGCTCGTTTCGAACGATGTAGCCTTTGGTGGCCTTCTTCAGAATGGCGCGACCCTTGCAGGGAGAATGGTGGAAGTCTTTGATCAGGGAGAGGAGGCACAACTCGTCAGTGTTGCGACAGACGGAGAGACCTTTGGTCATCATCACCGCTATGGGGACATGGCGCTCGCCTACTGCTTCAGCTACCTGGAATCGAGCAAGGTTGCTCAGATCACGAATTTTGGAGAGTTCCTGGCGAAGTTTCCGCCCAGGCTGGAGGTTCAGATCGTAGAGAACACATCGTGGAGTTGTGCGCATGGAGTCGAGAGATGGCGAAGCAACTGCGGCTGCGCACAGACCACGAATGCAGGCTCGAATCAGGAATGGCGCCGGCCGCTAAGAGTGGTAATGGACTGGCTGTGGAACAACCTTGCAACCATCTTTGAACGAGAGTCATCGAACTATCTCGTCGATCCCTGGAGGGCGAGGGATGAGTACATCTCGATCGTCCTCGCCGACCCGATACGGAGAGTGGGCAAGGAGGATGGGGGGGACAAGCCCAATCGGTTCATAGCAGCACATTCAAGGTGGTCCTTGATAGAGAAAGTCGAACCTGGTTCTCGATCTGCTCGAGATGGAGAAGTGCGCCATGCTGATTTTCACGAGTTGCGGGTGGTTCTGGGATGAGATTTCGCGCATCGAGAGTGTGCAGATCATGAGATATGCTGCGAGGGCCATGCAGCTTGCGAGGGCAACGAGCGGAGTAGATCTCGAGCCACACTTCATGGAAATCCTGGAGGGAGCCCCGAGCAATAGCCGTGAATTCAGGAACGGAAAAGACGTCTATTTGGCCCTGGTAGAACCGGACGTTGTCGCCAACGCTAGGGGATGGACACGCGGAAAGAGAATGGAAATGACAGGCGGCAGATTTGTCGCTGATCGGTCAGAATCGATGGAGCGTAGAGCGTCGCCCCTTGGTCTTCGAGAAACGAAGCACGGGGATACGCATGCACGTGACGTCTCTTCCTTCGCGCTTCGGCGTAGGTGACTTGGGTCCTGCTTCATTGGAATTCGCGGACGTCATCTCGGACTCCGGGCAGAGTTGCTGGCAGATGCTCCCCGTAAACCCCGTCGGCCTTTGGAACTCACCCTACCATCCTCGTTCAGTCTTTGCGGGGAATCCGCTTCTCATTAGTCCGGAGCTCCTGAAGAACGAAAAGCTTCTCTTTGAGCTCCCCGAAGAGACCGGGGTCAGATCCCATCCAACCAGGGTGGACTACAATCGAGTCGTCCTCTTCAAGGAGAAGATGCTAGCTCGGGCATACGAGGTCTTCAGAAGTGGTGGTGGCGATAGATCAGAGCTGGAGGAGTTCGCCGTCAGGAATTCACACTGGCTGGATGATTACGCTCTCTACTCGGCGCTTAAGCAGGAGAGCGGCAACCTGCCTTGGTATCAGTGGCAGAAGGATATTCGAGACAGAGAAAAACAAGCGCTTGCGGAGAAAAGAGTAAAGCTACGATCACTGATCGAACGGGAAGAATTCATTCAGTTCGAGTTCTTCAACCAGTGGAAATCTCTCAGAGACCACTGCGCCGGTCTTGGGATTTCCCTGGTGGGAGACGTTCTGTTCTATACGGCTCACGATAGCTGCGACGTCTGGGCAAACCGAGAGAACTTCAAGCTGAACAGCGAAGGAATGTCTCTCTTCGTGGGGGGAGTTCCCCCCGACTACTTCAGCGAAACCGGTCAGCTCTGGGGCAGTCCGGTCTACGACTGGGAGCGACTCAAAGCTCGGGACTTCGGCTGGTGGTTGCAGCGTCTGAGGCAGACATTGACGCTCTTTGACGCTGTGCGGTTGGACCACTTCAGGGGATTCATCGCCTATTGGGAGATTCCTGCTGATGCCAAGACGGCAGAGTCTGGGCAGTGGGTTCATGTGCCTTGGGAAGTATTCTTCGAAATCGTCAGAATTGAATTCTCATCTTTGCCTCTCATCGCGGAGGACCTCGGAGTCATTACACCCGACGTGAGAGACGCCATGGCAAAGCTGGGATTACCCGGGATGAATGTTCTTGTGTTCGCGTTCGATGGAGGGGCTGATAACCCCTACCTTCCTGAGAATCACTCTCGCAACTCTGTCGTCTACACCGGGACTCACGACACCAATACTGTCAGGGGTTGGTTCAATGATGAAGCGACTCCCGATCAGAAGAAGAAACTCTTCGAGTATGTGGGAAGGGATTTGACCGAAGAACAGGTGAGCTGGGAACTGATCCGACTCGCATTGACCTCAAGGGCCAATCTGAGCGTGATTCCAGTTCAGGATGTTCTGTCACTGGGATCAGAGGCGAGGATGAACCGCCCATCGGTGTCAGTGGGCAACTGGGAATGGAGAGCCACTCCCGGACAGCTCCGATCCAGTTCGTTCAGGAGACTCAGAGAGATGACCGATTCCACTGGGCGACGTTGAAAAGAAGATAGAAATCAGTTACACCTCTTCCACAAGCCCTGACTGGTCGTCATGATTGATCGTTGTCCTGTCCCGTTTTTCCTTATGACCGGTAAGAACAGCCGGAGATCAGTGGCCCACGAGGCCTGGTTCAAAAGCCGCTGAGAGCGCACCCAAAAGGCCGGCATCATCCCCAAGCGGCGTTATCATGATCTTTGGAATCCTGTTGAAAGCATGCTTGCGTACGAGCCTCTTGATTGGAGGGAGTATCAATCCGGGGTTGTTGAGCGCAACGCCACCTCCCAATGTGATTAATGATGGGTCGTATAGATTGGTGCAGTTAGCCACCCCCACTGAATTCAGTTTTCCAATCTCTCCAACCACAAACCTCGCTGCTTTGTCTCTTCTTCGAGCCTCTTCAAATACGGACCGTGTTGAGAGAGTCGGCTCTGCGATGAGCTTGCTGCCTCCCCAGACGTGCCTGTGCGAGTCAGACAGACCCCTGACCAACAGTTTCGCGAATTGGGGAATATTCTTCCCAGAACAATAGGCTTCCCAGTGGCCCCTTTTGCCGCATCCACATGTCAATCTGTCAGAGGGATCGATGGTCATGTGTCCAATCTCCGTGGCATTTCCATCTTTCCCAAGAAGAAGGTGATCATCAACGATGGCACCCCCACCAATTCCTGTGCTGAGGGTTATGTAGATGAGATTCACTTCTTTCTTTCCTGCACCATATGTCTTTTCCCCCAGGGCAGCAGCGTTGGCGTCGTTGACCAGAGTCGTTTCAAGATCGAAACGGTCATCCAGCCACTCCAGGATGGGTATGAATCGATAAGGCAGATTGGCAGGTCTTGCGATTCCACCTCTCCGGATGTCAAGCGGGCCGATGCTGGCTACGCCTATGCCCTCGATGTCTTGGTGAGAGGTCTCTCCGATCGCCTCTTCCACACCCGCAACTACTCCGTTCAGGTAGTCTTCTACCTCGTCCCCAACTTCCATGTTTCTTGTGACTCGTCTCAGGAACGTGCCCTCCCGATTCCCTATGCACACGCGCATGTGGGTGGCTCCAAGGTCGATGCCTACTGCCAGTTTCTTCTTCGTCACGGGCCACACTTCCGGCACGGTTTTAGTAAAAGATTCCCCAGAGCCAAAATCCGTTCTCACACTGACGTTGAGAGCGTTGCAGCCCCTGACATCGAGTCTCAGGGGGGCTGCGAGACTGCTCGTTGAGGGGTGGAAAATCACCCGGTCGTCCCTTGCTGTCAGCTTGCGGGATTGAAATCGAGACAACCTTGATATCCCCACACGATGCCAGTGTTGGCTGGTCACCCTTTGAGCGATATTGTACCGCCAGAGCTGGGAGGGACGTCGGTCCGTCGCATGGACCTGAAGACAGCCTTCATCTCGACCCGCCCCTGGTCTTTCACGATGACTTTCTCCTCCGTGACCGTAGGCACTCTGTGGGCGGCCTTGGAAGGTAGTTTCAACGTATGGCTTTACCTCATAACAATGCTGGGCATGCTGGCATTCCATGCTGCCACAAACGTGCTGAATGACTTCTATGATGTCAAGCATGGTGTTGACAAGCTGGGTGCCCCAACTACGAAGTACAGACTTCATCCCGGGGCAACGGGACAGGCTCCACTTTCGTCTATCCTCCGCATGTCTCTGATTCTGTACGGAATTACGCTCCTGTCGGGAGTCTACCTCGCATACATGAGCGGTCAGCTGATTCTCGTGTTGGTTGCTCTGGGCGCGCTGGGCAGTGTGCTCTACACCGCCGATCCGGTTGTGCTCAAGGCGAAGGGGTTGGGCGAGGTTACGGTGTTTGTGATGTGGGGCCTGCTGATCCCTCTGGGAGCCTATGTAGTTCAGACTCGCGCATTTTCTTGGGTTCCTTCGTTGGTCGCCATCCCCGTGGGGATCTTGGTCGCTCTGGTCATCCTTGCGAACAACATAAGAGACGCCAGCTACGACGGGTCAGTCAGCAATAGCACCATCGCTGTAATACTCGGCGAGAAAAGAGCTGTGAACGCCTATGGGACGCTCCTCGGACTGAGTTTTCTGTTTATCCCGATCGGTATCATCGCCGGCCTCATCCCGATCTGGTCCCTCTTGGTGTTCCTAACGGTGCCAGAAGCACACCGACTCTGGAAAACGTTTCAGGGACCGATTCCCGACAACGCTGATCCAAAGACAGCCATGCTTGGTCTCCACTTTGCGCTCCTTTACATGGCTTCGTTCATTCTCTTCTTACTGTTGCCGATTCATTTGCCCTAGTGCACAGTAGAGCTTGGGGCAGAACTTCTCGGCCTCCTGACATCAGCGAGAGATACGAGAAATGCTCGTGTCGGGAGATGCGTCCTGGGGTAATACGGCGAGTGTTTCCGACAGAGATTAGAGAAGAACAGTCTTCAGTTTCTCGGCCTCCAGTGAGGGCCCCGGGTGACCACGAGCCGAACGCTTCTGAACAACAGTCCTGCGAACAGAATTGCGAGTCCGATCTCTATCTCCTGCGAATCCAAGGAAAAAGCAAGACCAACACACCCAATCAGGCCCGCAACTGCGAGAGCACGCGGAAAGCGTCTCTGTTCCTTCTTCAAGCGGAACGCCGAAAGATTTGTCACGCAATAATACAGGAGTGTCCCGAAACTGGATATCGCTATTGCCAGGGTGAACGGGGCCACACCCGCCACCATGATGGAAACGGCTCCAACAAGCAGAACGCTTCGCCAGGGGTTCTGCCCTTTCCCGAGTTTTGCGAGGTCTTGTGGCAGGTCCGCCTCCCGACTCATCGCAAATGCGACCCTCGAGACACCAAGTAGATCGGAAAGACCCTCATTGAATGTGGTGAGCAACGCACCAGCTGCTATAATTGCCACACCAAAGGTGCTACCGACTGCGGTCATCGTCGCTTCTAGAGGTGAAGTTGACCGGGCTAGGGCCGGCGTGCCGATGACAGCTATTGCGGTCGCCGCCACTAGAATGTACAAACAGGTCGCCGAGCCCAGCGCGGCTACCGTTGCCCTGGGTATCGTGGCCTTCGGATCGTGGACTTCCTCCACCAGAGTCGCGACACGGCTGTAACCTGTGTACGCAAAGAAGAGAAGAGCCGTGGTGTTGAGAATCCCGGCAAGACCCGAAGACGGAAAGAAAGGTGAGAAGTTGGCGAGATGTGCATTAGGAAGTCCAATCACGATGAATGCCAACAAGGACAGGACGGATAGAATGACAACGACATCGGTCACACGAATCGATCGGCGAACCCCCAGAGCGTTTATCGTGGTCATTCCGAGCGCCGCCATGACCGCCACAAGCCGGACGGGTAAGTTGGGCAGAACGGCGCTCACATAGCCCCCGAACGCGAGGGCGATTGCCCCCGGCCCAACTGTGTTAGCAACCAGGAACATCCAGCCTGCAGAGTATCCCCACCACTTACCTAGCATTCTCCTTCCGAATTCGTATGTACCCCCCGCTCTCGGATAGACAACCGCGAGTTGAGTCGAGGACATCGCGTTACAGAACGCCACAAATGCTGCAATTAACAAAGACACAAGCAAAGCGGGTCCCGCTATCCCCGCGGCTGGTGCAATGACTGCGAAAATTCCCGCGCCCAAAATTGCGGCCAAACCTGTAGCGACCGCGTCGAAGAGCCTGAGCTGGGGCCTTAGTGTGGGCTTTGGACTCTCTCCCATCTAGCATACGCCTTCCGTAGCTCCGAAGTTGAAATCGTCGACTGACAAGTTGCGGTCGGTCGTGTCGCGCGCCAAATTCTTGAACCTAATAGACCTTGTTCATTGCAGTCGAGCTGTCCAGACACGCTCGTATTGACGCGAGCTCCCTTCTTCAAGAGCTGACGGCGCGCCTTCAGTGTCACCAGAGAATTCAACTTGTCTGGATCGCTGGTCACCGATGTCGCCTACTGGGTTCTTCGCGTTCCAAGACAAGCGTGAAAAGCGAAAAGGAGATTCTCGCGTCGTTCGGGAAAAAGTATATGTGGAAGTCCGAGCATCTTTGATGCTTGCTGGGACACTCTCGTGAAAACGAAGTATGATGAGGCGTTTGGTCTCCCACTGGGTGGACGCAATGTGATCTTCACCTGGGATAGCGGCGAAGCCGATTACTTGAGCTTGCATTATGAGCCCGTGGCCATCGCCCCGTGTGGGTGGTGACAAAGACGAATTGAGCTCCAACGTAAAACCACAACGAGTCGGGACGTTCCCATATTTCAGAGCGGATCCCGAGACCCGCAGGAAAGACTTCTCGGAAGTAAGACTGCCCTACACCAAGGAACAGGCAATGCTGGAGGCCGACCGATGTCTGAAGTGTGGAACACCTGTCTGCATCGATGCCTGTCCTGTTCAGATGGATGTCAGAGGAATGAATGAAGCAGTCGCCAGGGGAGATTTCGAGACAGCTTTTCATCGCATGCGGGAGACAAACCCATTGGTCGGTACGACGGCCCGAGTATGCCTTCAGCTGTACGGAACGTGCGAACAATCTTGCGCCATGCAGTGGGCTGGCCAGCCCATTTCCATTGGCATGATCCAGCGATTCGTCGCGGATTGGGAGAGGACGGTGTCAAAGCAGCCCGATCCGGCGGCCTGGGAAAAGACAGGAAAGCGCATCGCGGTCATAGGAGCGGGGCCGGCAGGGCTGGCGGCGGCCGATTTGCTCAGAAGATACGGTCACGAAGTGACGGTCTACGAAGAGCGTCCAATTCCCGGAGGAACCGCATGGTACGGAATTCCTGACTACCGTCTTCCGAAAGACGTTCTGCTCTATGAAGTCGAACGGATAAAAGCGGAAGGAGTGGAGATAAGAACTGGGATGAAGGTTGGACGAGATGTCACTCTCACAGACCTTCTGTCCGAGGGTTCTGACGCAGTTCTGATTGCCACCAGCCCGAAAGATGTGGTCAGGCTGGATGTGGCGGGAACTGACCTCAAGGGAGTCTATGACGGATATCAGTTTCTAGAGGCTGTATATGGCAACGGCGTAAGCAGCTATCTACAACACCCGAAGTATGACCTGGGGAACAATGTCCTCGTCATCGGGGGCGTCGACGGTGCCGTCGACTCTGCGAGGACAGCGCTGAGGCTGACAGGAGGGAATGTTGTCTTAGCCTATCGCGCAACAGAGGCCGAGATGCTGGCCGATCCGTCGCAGATTGAAGAGGCCAAGGAGGAGGGAGTCGGTTTCAGATTCTTGGCGAGTCCGAAACTGTTCAAAGGTGTGGGTGGAAGAGTTGTCGGGGCCACCATGTCATCCATGTCATTGGGGGAGCCTGACTCGTCCGCAGGGAGGAATCCGCAGCCAATTCAGGGTGCGGAATTCGATTTGGAATGTACATCCGTCATCCTGGCATTGGGTAGGGGACCGAGTTCCGTCCTTCAGAAACAGCTTGGGCTCTCTACAGGTAAGGGTGGCGGCGCTGACGTCGCGGAGAACCCCTATCAGACATCGATGACAGGTATCTTCGTCTCCGGCGACATCATGATCGGGGAAGAGTCCGTGGGCAGGGCCCTGGACCAGGGTCGCCAGGCTGCCCAGTACGTGCACGAGTATGTCATGAATCTGCAAGACAAACATGTGTCGTTGTACGACAAGTACTACACTGAGAGGACAAAATCGAATCGGTACTGGGACATGCTTCTCGGCAATGAGGAGCGACTGCCTCCGCCGTGAGCTGAGCCTTTGCAGGGATCAGTCCTCAATTTAGGAAACGTCGAGGGACGATTTCATCCTCTGTTTCCGAAACTGCGACATCCACACGCGGAGCATGATCGCAAGAGAGATTGAGAGCCTGTTGGCCCGATAGCATCACATTCGTCCGCGACCTCATCGTCGTCAACCTTTCGTGTCCAGAACTCAGATGACGGCGGCACCTAGTCTCAAGATGGCGCGTCACACAGAGCGTCCCAGACGCTCCCCGAGATTCTCAGTTCTGGTACCATACGGAAGCCT
Organism: uncultured Nitrososphaerota archaeon; assembly: GCA_963836465.1. Lineage (GTDB taxonomy): Archaea > Thermoproteota > Nitrososphaeria > Nitrososphaerales > Gagatemarchaeaceae > CAWIJZ01. The sequence goes on along the minus strand of CAWIJZ010000005.1, from coordinate 20,480 downwards.
TTTTTCTGCCAGAGAAAGGGAGTCCCATCAGGTCAAATCTTGAATTTCAGAATTGTCGTCCTTGGAATGCTCCTCATCATTGTTGGCGGCGTCTTCATCCTCTATCCTGGAACATTGTTGCCGCCAAACCAGGTCTCTGATCGCACCAAACTGGTGCGGATTGCCGCCGGCAACTATTCATCAGTTCAGGTTTCGGTCGGTCCTCAAGAGACTGTGGCTGTAACACTCTCTTCCAGCCCTGAAGCCGTTGATTTCTTCTTGATGAATAGCAGTGACTTTTCGACCTGGACTGCCAGGGGAAATCCACCCACAAATGTCTATCCCCAGTCCTCAGAATTCAACGCAACGAAATATTCTTTCTCGATAGCCAGCACAGGTGCAACCAAGAACTACACTCTCGTGTTCCTCTCCCGGTCACTGAACACGCCCAACAACGTGCTGGTTCATCTCGTCGTCGACAATGAGGCGGACTTCCTCCAGACTAATGTTGTCTGGATCATACTTATCGCCTGTGGTCTTGGCCTGGCGGTGTTCGGTGCCACCAGAAGGAAGAAGGTCGTAGAAGAGCCTCCAGAAGAGGAGAGCAGTCAAGGGGGCGGGCTGCTGGGATTGTTCGGCGGATCGGGTGACGCTGACCGGAGGGTGGCGGGGACGTGTCGACGTTGTGGTGCGAAGCTCGAGGAGGGCTCTAGCTTCTGTCCGTCGTGCGGGATGTCTCAGCGATAAGTGCGACCAGTATACCGTCACAACCAGCTCGTGGACCAATCCTGCAACTAAGAGGGATGGGCGCGAGGAGGTGCAACCTCTGTACAGATACGCCGGCAGATTTCGAGGGCCCCTACTGACTATTGATTCAGCGAAGCATCCGCCAATTAAGCCAGCTCCGAGCTCGGACAGAGCGGACCCGATGGGGTTAGCTCCAGAACAGGTTCTGGAAGCGTATTCTCAGAAAAGCAATCCCGTCAGAACTTGAGCCGGGGGTCATTACCCGTTCATTTTCTCCTAGCAATAGTCTGTGGCAGTCAATGGTTAATAGAAGCGGGCACTCCCAGTCCCGCGATTGAGAAAAGCATACCTCATCTCGGGAATCCTGTTATGTCTTGTTGGAATTGGGGTCGTGCTCTACCAAGTTTCTGAGAGTTGCGAAGACAGCACTCTTGCGAACGCGTATGGAGGTTATCCGTGGTGCACTGACATCTTAGATCACATTAACCTGACTTTCGTTGGGGTGATTGCACTTCTTGCGGGAATCGTGGTCGTCGGTTTGGGTGGTCCGCTTCACTGGATCGTTGAACCAGGCGAGGAAACTGCTACGGGCTAATCATCGTGCCCGATAATGTCGCGGATTCGGTCAAGAGCCCTTGTGTGACAATTCAGACTGTGTTTCGCAATGGGATGTTGGTTCTGATCAATCCGACGGGTGCTCCCGCCGTGACCGCCGGGGACTTTTGAACTCAAAGTAGCTCGGAAGAGGGTCGAAAGAACTACACGTGGCAGGGACCCGGATTAGATACACCCGTGGGAGTGACGTTACCTGCGGCATCTATGCTTAGCTTGATTGTAGGAAGCGGAGTGCTAGCGGGCCCTCTCAACACTTGCCCGGTGCCATCAAACATGGAACCATGGCATGGACAGTATATCGCCTTTGACGACGTATCGTAGGAACATGGACAGCACACGTGTGTGCACAGAAGGCTGAGGGCTATGACAGAACCATCTGTATTCTTCAAAAGCATGTTTGGATACCCAGAAGGATATTCGAAATACACTGGCACACCGGCCTGGAGGTTCTTGATGTTGGCGATTGAACCTGTTCCTGTTCCTGATTGAACGGTGGCCGTTGTCGTCGTTGTTTGAGAATTTGGAGCTTTCGGAGCCGGGAGTTTGATTGAGCTAAATACCACGCCAATTCCAACGGCCCCTGCCAGACTAGCAAACGCAGTGAGGAAGCCCCTCCTCGTGTAGTTCAACTCCCTGCCTCGTCTAGTCTTTCTTCTTGCAAGACTCATTGCATAGGGTCTTCCTGCCACTCCGATGAATACGACCACCAGTTGGAGGGCCAGGAGGAGGTCGAAAGCCCAGAGCCCGAAGAGATAAGAGGCGAAATAGGACATCGTCATGTTGTACTGCGATGCAGTGAATATGTCCCCGACTTGGAGAATGAATCCGAGAACAGCCGCAGCGATGCTCGGCACGTAGGCATTTTTTGATGAGAAGACGCTCAAGATACCAAGGACAATGTCGATCGCCACGATCATGATCAGACCTACGGCGTGGGACACTGCCAGTAGCCAGAGCGACCTGTCGGTGGCAACCAAGTACGCACCCACACCGGCCGAAAAGAAAAGGAACAGGCCCATGAGTGCCTGGAGTCTTCGCAGTCCCGAGCGTGCCTCCTCTTTGGAGACGCCTTCGAGTGGGCGCCCAACCTTGCGGTTGGGTTCGGAGCCTCTTGCCGATTGCTCTTCCCGGGGGCGAGATTGCATGGACCACCTTTCACCTGGAGAGACGTATTTCGTCGCCCGTTGAGAAGGCGTCTTTCTCCCTCACAACGCCTATCACCTTTCTTTCTTCGTCTACGACGGGTATCGCCCTGAACCGGTATCGTCTGAATAATGCCTCAAGATCCCCGCGCGTCGTAGTCGGTGCGACAGTGACAACACTTCTGGTCATGATCTCTTCAAGCCTGCTGCCGGGAGCTGCTTGGAGGAGTTCGTTGATGTCGACGACCCCTCTTAGGCGTCGTGCGTCATCGACTATGTAGACATACATGTTAACGAGGGAGTTGGGCGCGTCCTTCCTGAATCTGGCGAAAGCCTCGTCCACGGTCATGTCTCCGGGGAACTGCAAGAAACGGCGGACCGCAAGAACTGTTGCCGGGACGTCGTGTTGTGTGATGAGCTTCTGGACCCTCGACGCGAGATCTCCACTGAGTGTCTTCTGGAATTCCTCTGCGTCGTCTCTCGGCAGAATAGAGATTACCTCGGCAATCTCAACGGCAGAAAGATGAGCGAACATCTGCGATACTCGTTCGGCACTTGTACTGGCAAGGATCTCTCTCTGAACCCTTGGTTCGGACGCCTCCAGAGTCGCAGCGGCTGCCCTGCTGTCGAGCGCATTGAAGATATGGATTCTCTCCTCGCGGTCAAGCTCTTCCAGAATGTCTGCCAGATCCTCTGGGTGTATTTCTCCGAGACGCTCCTTCGCAATCGTGAGCCTCACATCTCCTTTGGTTGCCGTCAAGTCTGGCCCTAGCGACTGGACATACTTCCATGGAATAAAGCCCTCTATCCCTCCGTCCAAGGGAAGCCGTTCGCCAAACCTGCCGAAACCGATTCTCCGCAGGAGGGCGCCCCTACTGACATCTGCGGCCACTATGAACAACTTGTTCTCCACGAGCAGGAGTTCGATGTCGTAGACAACCTCCACCGCGAATCCGCCCGTGTCTAGTATCCTCTTGTCGAGAACCTTGTCTCGGAGTAGCAGGAGGTCTTCATCGAGTCCGATTGCTGGATACTTGCCTCCTGGGGGATCTTGGACTACAATCCCTTTTTGCACGACCTCAATGACTTGGTCCCAGGGGACCTTCAGGGGCAGGTCGCCGAAGGGCCGTCCCACCACGAGCTGAGTGACCTCCGCGTACTTCGGGTCGTCCACGAACACCAAGTCCTTCAACTTGCCGAGCTTGTTTCCGGATTTCGTCCCGACCCTGCTGCCGATGATGTCGCTAAGCAGGAAGTTCCTTGCGTGCCCGTTGTTCCTGAGCAGGGTCTTGCGGTCTTCTCCCGCCTTCTGATGTGGGTCCGTGGACATCTTGACTCCCCTCCTACCCTTCGCAGCATTTACCCATAACGGTATGGGGAACTCTGTTCATTGTCATTTCAAATCAGAAGAGTGTAAAGAACTTGTAAGCGAGCAGAATTACCAGGATTATCAGATACAGTCTAAGCGCAAGCAGAGCGACACGCGTCCAAAAGGACAGCTTTATCCTGGGTTTGGCGTATCTCCGATTGATTTCCCTTATCTTGCTGACGAGTCTCTTGAATGGATTCATCGTTCTCATCCAAAAATCCCAGGGAACAGTGTCCCTATTCCGTACAGTGTAGAAAGAACCACAATCACCACGACTATGCCTCCTGCAAGCATGTTCTGCCATCTCGTATTCTTGTATTCGCCCACAAGCTCCTCTTCGTTAAGAAGCAGAATCAAGAATGTCAGTGCTGCAGGCAGTAGTGTCACTGCTATGACCTGCACAAAGAGTGTGATTGTCACCAGAGGGGCACCTGGTATCAGGACGATTGAAGCCGCGACACAGAGGACAAAGAGGCGAAATATGGTGAACCACGGCGATTGGCCGAGTCTGCTGTTCAAAGAATGTGACCAGCCGAATACCTCGCCGAAAGCCCACGCACTCGTCAGCGAAATGGCGATTGCACCAAGTAGCCCGGCATCGAACAGCCCGATTGCGACGAAAGTCCCAATATAGCTGTTGATAGGCATCAGCAGCCTTGCAGCCGTTGCGGCCGAATCAACGTTTCTGCCAAACAGGAGTGTTCCAGAAACGATCAGGAGCACACTTGCAGTTATGACAGTGAACGTGGCACCGATGAATGTGTCTACACGCTCGTAGGGGATATCCTTTGTCCGCAGGCCCTTGTCGACTACAGAACTCTGATGGAAGAATATCATCCAGGGTGCAATGGTGGTGCCGACGTTGGCCATCAGGAGAAAGATGACCGGGCTCGTGAATCCGTAGGGGAAACCAGGGATTACACCGATCCGGAAGACCTTCGACAGATCAGGATGGACGAGGAACGCAGCTGGGATATAGATAAGGTTCACGACGCAAAGCGCCAAGACAATCTTCTCCCATGTCCAATACCGACCGTTGATCACAATCGCCATGATGAAGGTGATGACGAGGATTTCGGTGAGCGGAGGTGGGATGCCGAAAATGCTCATCGCTGCAGTCATGCCTATGAACTCGGTTACGATTGTCAGGACATCAGTCAATGTCAGGTCTGCAAGGGAGAACCAACCCCAGAAAGAACCAAACGCGTCGAAGATTGCTTCGGCGTAACCGCGCTTGGTAATTGCCCCCAATCGGATACACATTTCCTGGCAGGTGTAGGCTACAGGTAGGAGTAGAATCATGACCCAGATGAAGCTGTAACTGAACTGGGAACCGGTCACCGTGTAGGTGGTGATTCCTCCTGCATCGTTGTCCGCGACCATGACAATAATCCCGGGGCCGATGACGGCAGCCAGGATTGCGAGCTGTTTCCGGAAACGTCGATAGGTGTAGTACAGTTGCGAGATTGGTTTCATTCTAGAAGGACCTCAGCTAGTTCCCGTTTTCCATCCTCCAGCACACGTCGCTCCGTTCTCTTCGGTTGTGGGATACCCACTCAACGTGTCACACTGGGATTCTGAGCCTCTGAACGCAAAGAGATATAGGGTTATCCCCTACCCTGGGATAGGGATGCCAAGCCACAAAAGAAAGGAGGTCTCTAGAAGGATAGCCAGGATACACGGACATGTACACGGCATCACAGAAATGCTCGATGATGGAAGGTCGTACGCAGAGATAGTCCACCAGATATCGGCGGTACGCTCGTCGCTCGACAGCGTCATACAAGTGATTGTGGATGATTTGGTGGAGGACTGCCTCGCGAATGTCAAAAGGAAGGAGCCGCTGTTGGACAGTCTGGTAGAATTACGACAGGTAGTCGCAGCAATAAGGTGAGAAGCTGTTCCGTGAAGATAATGGAAATTTCCGTCCCCGAGACCTTAACCGATGTTCCGCAGCAGCTTGTGCACGGGCAGAAGGCCCTAATTCTGACCACTGGCGGCTAAAGAAGCATAGACCAAGCTAAAAGGGTCCCGATGGGACCGAAAACGAATCCACGGCCGAAATGAGGACCCCTAGCCACGGCATGCCATGTCTCTCTGGATTCGGAACCCGGGCAGGACTTCCCTCCGTGTCCGATGACCTCGTGATGCGAGAGTGGAGGGAGACCGCCCTGCTGTGCGTATAGACCGTGTTAAGCTGAGATAGTCCAGTCCGATGCCGCTACAATGTGAACTTGGGGTACGATCGCGCGGAGAACTCGTATGGTCTCTCATTATGGTTTATTTAGTAGTTCCAAGTCTACGTCTACGTACCGGGAAATGCCCGACGCAACCGGCGGTGTTGCAGCATTCTTCACAGAACTAGTTGACGCGGTCAGATACGGTCAGAGCTGGTCCGAGTCGATGGAGAAACAGGCCGCGGCAAAGAGGAGCCTAGAGCGGGGGTTGCATACACTCGAAGAGATACAGGCGCAAATCTCCAAACTCTTTGAGAACAAAGAGTTGGACCCGGGAGTTGCCGAGCCCTTGGCGAAAGTCGTGGGCGACTTCGTATCTGCTGCTTTCCAGCAGAGCAGAGGAAAGATTGACGAAGAGTACAGGAAGACAATAGAGGAGCTTGCTGCGGAAACTGATTCATTCAAACTGAAATCGGTCAAGAGCTTGGAGTCCTTTCTCGCAACCTCTCCGCTACCAGTCTTGGACGAGGAGATAGGCCTAGACCTCTCAGGAGGGTCTTACCTGAGCAACGCGAGCTACAAGTGTGCCAGCCAGATCAACTATGAATTCCTTCTAAACACAGCAAACTCGAAGTTGTTCAAGAGTGACATTTCCGCATCAACGGCTTTGAAGGGTCTGCGTCTTCCCGTGCGGACCGGCAAGGCTTGGCTGAAGAAGGAGCTGGTACCCGACTACGAAAAACTTGACAATTACACTCTAGCGAGTGCACGCGCCTCGAGAAATCATCTATCGGCTAAGCTTGTGAATCAAGCAACAATGGTGACAGTCAGCTTGGTCTTCTCGCGTTCCAATACGGACTCTTTCGTCACCATTGAGTACGCCGACAAAGCAGGGAAGGTGGACATTACAGGGGAACCCTCGCTCAATAGGCATCTTGACTTGGTTTCAATCAAGCAGATGATGGAACGGCTCTTGGGCGCCATAATGGGGCTGGATCGCGAGAAGCTCAGGCTCGTCAAGCTTGAGTGCGCGGGTGAAGACGTCCTCGCGAGTCTCGACTGTTTCGGCTTTATGCAGCATGTAGTGAGTATATACACTCAATCAGCAGAAACCATGCAAGCAGTTAGACGGCTAGATTCGCGAATAACCACAGACAGACTGAGGTTGCTGGGAGTGAAGGGGAGTGTCGTCTCCTCCGCCCTGGGATTCGGGGCGAAGGCTGCCAAGCCAATCCATACCGCACCATAGACATCAACGACTACGCAGCGCTGGAGGTTGTCTGATTGATCTTCTATTGGCACTGACAACGATTCTTGCATCGGTGTATAGGTTCACGATCATGGCTATCGGCGCGACCACAAGCATACCGAGGAGCACAGAATATGATTCCGGGCCGCTGAGCGATAGGGCGGACAGAAAGGTGCCTTGAGGCAACGAATCGAGACTGAAGAGGGCAAGCAGAGGAAGACAAGAGAGACTGAAGATTGACAGGAACAGCTGCGTCCCAATCGGGCCGAGCTCCAGTGCATCGAAGATGAGATATGCGAATAAAATCGCGAGCACTCCGAACACCACGACTGACGAGTCAATGAGATAGACCGCTGCACCAGCGACGAAGCAACTGGCACTAACGAACAGCGCCAGGTGCTCGCCTCCCATGCTTCCGGTCCTGGCCTTCTTGAACCAGACAGATGATAGGACGATTATTCCGAGGGAGACCAGGACCATGAAATCGGTAATCTCTACCAAGAAGGACTGATTCCCAACCGCCAAGAAGAAGATTGCGATCAGTGTGAATATCCATGAGGTGTTCTTCAGCGATCGCGGAATGTATCCATCGTCGCCAAGTGCCGAGAAGTGGCGCGTTGCTGCGAGAAACGCCGGCACGAATGTGGTCACGGTGGCAATGAGGAAAGCAATCGCAATGAAGAACTCCTGGTCAGGGCCTAGGTAGTGGTTCGCGAGATAAAGCGCAGGAATCTGAGCTGTTTGGACCGCGGCAGGGTCGGGATGCGCAGCGAAGACGGCAAGTGCGTAGAATATGTTGACCGCGGCAGCTATGAGAACGGTCGTCACCATTGCTGCTCCCAAATACCTGGATTTCTCGACGCGGTACCCCCTCTTGACCCACGATATCAGTGGGATTGAGGAAGAGGGGAGTGTGTCCTTCTCCAGAGCCTGAATCTCCTGGAAGCCGAAGAAGAGGAGATAGAGGTACGCGGTGTTTGTCACGAGGGCGAGTGGCCAGTTACCTACTCCGTTTAGCTTCATCATTCCACCCAGGTTCCACGACCCTGTCGACCCAAGCAGGTAGCTATGTGCGACCAGAATCACCACCAAGACAGAAGCAAGAGCTATCTGAATCATGCCGGTCGCCCTGAGAAGGTGATTCTCGAAAAGGAGGTTGAGGCCAGTCCAGACCACAAGTACCCCTGCTATGGTGTAGACTGCGAGATTAGACGCGGTACCGCTTAACCCTAAGGAAGCCAGGATCCCAGGCAGGTAATTGAAATCGAAGATCAGGAACACTATCACGGAATAGGCAGCTAGCGCGGTGTTGGCTACCCACATGGAAACCCTGGATATGAAGTACCTTACGCTTCTTGCGCCGGCCGCTATTCTTGTGAACGACGGTCCACCAACTGCATCAAGACCTCGCTTGCCCATCTCACGGTACATGTTGCCATAGACTCTCGCCATCAGAACAGAGAGTATTGTGGCAAGGCACAGAGACCCTACCGAGACGAATAGGTACTGAATCACGTTCTGCGGGATCAAAATGAAGAGCGGCGATCCCAGGGTAGCACCCAATCCAACTGCGAGCACTGTTCCGAAGCCGTAGATTCTCTTCGTATCCTCGATTCTGCCGGGCCTCCAGAACCTCACCCGCAGAGACCGCGGAAGGAGAGTGACCAATGCCCCGCCCAGCAGGGTCAGGCTGAGCGCCGCCAGTGCCAAGAAGATGTCCGAGACGGACGTTATGCCACGCTGCATCAGCACTGTGAGCCAATCGTAGAGGTAGCCTGCGCCATAGATGAGGACAACCATGCCGGTGAGCAAGCAGGCGGTCTTCACCGTCAGAGATACTGCCAACGACCTCTGCAAGAGCTACTTCCCACTTCTCTCGATAATAAGTCCAGCCTCCTTCAGGTCCGTCGCCGCTCTTCGGAGCAGATAGAGAGCGCCGACGATTAACAGAATCGAGAATGCAAGAGCTATTATGGAGGCGACATTCGCAAGTGGACTCGACCCGAAAGTGTGGGCGAGGCTGCCAGCGAAGTAGCTGAAGAGTTCCTGTGGTGACTCGATACCAATCATGTTGAAGGTGAATGTTCCTATCCCGAGTATGGCCAGGAACGACGCGAAAATGATCTCCCCAGCAGCTACTAATACACTTCCTGACCTGTTCACATGACGAGTGGGTCGGATCGCGTCGGTTAGTCTTCTCACGTCGTCATCACTGTAGTCTACGAGTGATTTCTCCAGAACTTGTCTGAGGTCAAGGTCGGATGGATGCATGATGGTCACGGCTTTGATATCCAAGAGTAGTCGCGAGGCGAGCTGGTCAGAATCTTGGTCTTTGCTCAAGACACCTCTGGCTCGTTATTATCGACAATGGTATTTCTCGCTTTCGTGCTGTGCGGTGACTGAAATTGCACACTCACTGATAGCACTCACGACGTGCTGTATGCGACTTCTCAGCGTGTGTGTAAACGCGGGCCGCTAGAACGGTAACCTTCTACTCCGGTGCGTTCAGCTACATCTCTTGTCCACGACGGACTGTCCAAAAGTCGTCAGAGAGATTTCGATCCGCCAGATAGGCGTACGGTATTGAAAAATACCCTTTCATCCCCCATTTTGGTCCCCATGAATTGCGAACAATGAACCTCTGCTGAGAATCGTCGTAACCCACCCCCACAACGGCATGGCCACCCATCTGCTTCTCACCCTTTTGCGGCATAGGAACGACCCCAGTTGTAGCAACCTGCGTCGATTCGAAGCTCTCGTATACCGAGAAGCCAAACACAAACGGAAATCCTTCAGCCAAGCACGTTCGCATGTCGTCAGTTGTGAGGAGACGATGATAGGATGTAATCTCGTGTTGAAGTGCCTCTTTGTAGCTCTCTGAGCTTGGCTTCTGAGTGAACTTCGAAATGATGTATGGCCATGTCTTCTCTGGGCAGACGCCTTGTTTCGCGAGTGTCTTGATTCCGTCTCGAAGCATGGCACCGGAATCTGAGTTAACGGTGTGCTCAACAACCCGTTCATCGTAGTAAATGAACAGCCGGCTAAGGTCGACGAGGGGAAGCTTGTCTTTCAGTTCCAGGAACTCCAGAGCACCGGCGAGGGCGTTGGCAGAGCAGCTTCCAAGCTGCCCTTGATTTTCAACTGGTGGACAGGCGGGACGCAGGTCGATCTCTTGAGGGAGCTTGGGTGGCGTCGGGCGTTTCGCGCTGTACAAAAAGTCACGGGCATCGGGTATGTCCGGAACCCAACCGTAGCTGAATTTCGAGGTCTTGTCCTTGGGCATAGAGATTGGTGCAATCGCGACTCTAATAAAACTGGCGTTGCCCCCCTAACGTATTCGGTTTACCATAGCGCCCTGTCGAAGTTCCTAGAATATTGTCCAACCCCCTTGGCGGTCCCGGGAACCAAAACTTCCCATAACGAGTGGAATTCATTCTCCTCACCATGTCTTCCTCTCTACCGCGGTCCTTACTGGTGACCGTGCCCCTGCTGTGATGCGTGAGCTGCGGTTGTCTTGCTGCCCCGCACAAAACTGAAAGAGGAACACCTTCAGTAGCACACTGTCACAACCATCTTTGCTTTCAGAAAGGAGGTAGCTCTGCAATTTCTGTGACTGGCCTGGAGTTCTTGTCTCGAAACCGTTCCTCACTCCTTAGACGTTCTTTGTTTAGTTCCATCGCGAACGCTGCCAGCTCGCGGTGTTTGTCGGGATTGGCCTTCAAGAGAGTACGTCTTGCGATTTCCTCTTCCAGAATAGTCAGGCGCGATTTAGCGGGCATCTGCTCACCCGCCGTGGATCCTCTGGAATGAGACGAGCCTCCGCTGGTCTTCCGCCAGTTGTATGGCTTCGTTTGCGGACGTGCTTTTCAGTGTCATTTCCTCAGAGCGAATGCTGCGGCTGCAACGACGACAGCTGCCACGACCCCGCCCACGAGATAGAGGGTGTAGTCAGGTGATGCCCCAACGGGCTGAGTGGAGGATACCGACGATGAAGTCGAAACGAGTGTGTTTGCGGTGGGCCACTTGATATGACCTAGGTAACCTCGGCAAATCGTCCGCGCCTACCGTAGAAGCCGCATTTCGGGCATTTCACATAGCCGAAGCCACGAAAAGTGCTACGCCACTCCATTCCAGGTGGCCCCTTGTCCATCGAGGGGGAGTTGAATGGTTCTGCGCAGACCGGACACCTGATTTTCTTTCCTCGGTTGAGGGCGCTGTTAGCCAGCGCAATCAATCCGGCAAGGACGATGAGCGCGATGATGGTCTCAAGCGTTACGTCCAAACTGAATGAAATCTCCATCGTCGACTCTTAAACTCGCACAGATACTTCGACCACGAATGCAGTCCGCGACAAGTCAGTGGGACCCACCAACCGTAGGGAGTCAATAAAAACTTGGCAGTGGGGTGTTTCCGGGTCATGGCATTGCTTCAGGCGTGCGCATACACACAAGCACACAGTCAGCTAGTCACAGGCACACATGCACGCACACACGCACACAAGTAAGAGAGTGGGGGGCGCAGATCTGCGGTCACCTGGATTTGAATGCGTGTTCCCCGCAAGTTCTGAACGAGCATAATGCCCTGATTCCGACTAACGCTAGCAAAAGAAACCAAAATCAAGTGAAAGCGGGCCCGATGGGATTTGAACCCATGGCCTCTGCGAGCTTGTTTGCAGCTCACTACAGCTATCTCTTCTGGATAGGAGGATCGGCGTTGCCGCTCTGCCGCGCTATCCGTATTCCGCTCGAGGAGATCTGCGCTACGGGCCCAGCCGTGAGCCGGACGGCATTGAATATTATCTCTTGCGCCCTGGCTAGTCCACTAGGTCCAACTCAAGCTCCAGTTCCTTCCTCGAGTTCCTGTACCTCTCCTTCCCCAACTTCAATCTCCCGATCTGCGAGGTCACTTCAACATGATTCTCGATACAGCAGTTCACGTTCCAGTCCGGGATTCTGACTATTTTCAATCTGGTGACACTTTCGGGTACTGCAAAGAGATCGTAGATCTCGTCGCCAAAATGATTCAAGGCCTCTTCCTTGTCCATCTCGAACTCGATTATCTCGGCGCCCTCGGAGATCTTTCTGTTCGCAGCCTCTTCTATCCTCTGTATCTCTGCTTCTGTCGGTTTTCTCTCGAATCTGACCGTCAGTCTACCGTGCCTTCCCGCCACGTAGGTGGATGTGGTCAGCTTCGCACCCAATACACTCTGCACTGCGCCCTTCAACACATGGAGCGCCGAGTGCGTTCGAGTCTCTTCAGGCGTCAATCAGCGACCCTCCCACTTGCATAGAATCCACGGCCTGATTCGCGAAACTCGCGAGCTAGCGAGTCTGCTGTAGGCCTCGTGGATCTTTCCCGTCCTGTTTCGGTGTACCTCGTGATTGCCACGGATACCAGAGCATGGTTCTGTTAATTCAGATATAACTACTTTCGCATCAGGACGCAGAATGAACTGAGATGATGCTAATTACAACACTTTCCAGGTGAGAATGATACCAGGTCTCGTGCCGCCAATGCTCTTTTCCTCGCCAATCTCCGGACCGACACAAGCCCTGCGGCCCTTCACCCACGATAAGAGTTAAAGCCAAACGCTCTTCGAGGCGGGATTCAGATGAAGATCGCCATCGCAGGCTTGGGGGTCGCTGGCAGCTACCTCCTCAACAGATTAGGTGAGGAACACGAAGTGGTTGGGTTCGAGAGGCAGTCCTTCGACAAGTTCGACGCCCCCTGTGCCTGGGGCACCTCGCGTCACGAACTCGGCAGGATATTGAAGCCAACAGGGCTGGATTTTGAGAAGTATATCTTGCATGAAGGGAAGGTCATGCACGTTAATCTCGGTTCGTCCATGATCGAAATCCCTCTGGCTGGCCTGGTTACCTATGACAAGCATCAGCTCGAACTCGATCTGGCCAAGGGGAGAGAGGCGCGGTACGGCGTGCGAGTGAACAGGGAACAATTGACACGCGATGGATACGATCTCATTATTGACGCGACCGGTTTTCACAGAGATTTGCTTCCCAAACTGCCAAGGGACGAGTACGTCCCCTGCATTGAATACAAGATGGAGTACAAGCCGACCGCTCCCATCGACGACTTCTACATTCAGCCGTTCGGGCACGACAGCGGATATCTGTGGTACTTCCCGCTGGAGAACGGTGCGAGCTTTGTCGGCGCTGGCGATTTCAACAGGAAGCACATGGAATACACGGCGAAGTACAACAAGGATCATCCGGGCCAGCAGGTAAAGAAGAATGGAAGGCCCATTAGGTTCCTGCCGCCCAAACTGTGTGAGCCGTTCTACGACGGCAACGTGGTAGGAGTTGGAGAATCAATCGGTACCGTCTTTCCGATACTCGGCGAGGGTATCATCCCCAGCCTTCAATGCTCGGAGATTCTGCTCGATACCCTTACAGACTTGGAGGAGTACAGGAAAAGGGTCCTAAAGGCGTACAGCGTCTTCTATGATGTATACAGGCTGGTCAAGCTGAAGATAGAGGGCAAGTTCAGCTTCGCTCGGCACTCGTACCTGCTGATGAAGACGTACAGGTACATGAAGGCTAGAGAGGAGAGATTCGGCCTGACGGTACGTGCCCCCGACATGTACAAGATACTGAGCCTATAGTGGGACATCGAAGACCGTCATCAACACCCTGGCGAAGAGCGCGTAGCTGCAAGCGATGCCTAACAAGTTAGGTCTTGAATCGCCACATTAAAAAACCCCGGTGTACTCGGTATACGGGATTGTCCAAGGTCGTCAAGGTATCTGACGCGACGCACGAAAAACTGGCCGGAATGGCGAAGTGGGGCGAATCAATGGACCGAGTCATACAGCGACTCACCGTACAGTCCAAGGGCCTGGAAGATGTTGTAGCTGGACAGAGTTCCATCTGCTTCATCGATGGTCAGGACGGAAGGCTCCTCTATCGCGGTTACAGCATAGACGAGCTCGCCAAGATGTCAACCTTCGAGGAGACGACTTTCCTCCTTCTGAATGGTAGTCTGCCCACAGAAAGCGAGCTGAGCTTCTTCTCGAAAGAGGTCGCATCAAGGAATAGCGTTCCGCCACATGTCATCTCGATCCTGGAGGCATTTCCACGCAACTGCGACGCCATGGATGCACTTCGTGTGGGTGTTTCCGCGTTGGGGATCTTCGATGATCCCATGTCGAGCCAGCAGGAAAAGGCCCTGTCGATATTCGCGAAGATCGGGACCATAGTCGCTGCCACTCACAGGCAGAAGCACGGCTTGGAAATCGTGGCCCCGAGGAAAGACCTGAGCGTGGCTGCGAACTTCCTCTACATGCTCAATGGCACGGAACCCAGACCCGAGGATGCAAGGATGCTGGATGTACTCCTACTACTCCATGCTGACCACGAACTCAACGCCTCAACATTCACAGCTAGAGTCATAGCGTCGACGCTGTCCGACACCAATTCGGCCATCACCGGGGCCATAGGTGCGCTCAAGGGACCTCTCCATGGAGGAGCGAACGAGAAGGTGATGGAGATGGTTCAGGAAATCGAATCACCTGAGAGCGTGGAGAGCTACATCGCGACGAAACTCGCGGGAAAGCAGAAGATAACGGGCTTTGGCCATCGTGTCTACAAGACCATTGACCCCCGAGCCAAGATACTCAAGGAAATGGCGGTCACATTCGCCAATGGCAAGAAAGAGAAGCAGGATTTCGAAATCCTTCAGAAGCTCGAAGAGGTCATGCTTAGGGAAAAGGGACTCCACGCCAACGTGGACCTCTACTCCGGACTGGCGCTGAGCCACATAGGTATCCCCGGGTATCTCTACACACCGCTCTTCGCCATGGGCAGGTCTCCCGGCTGGCTGGCGCACATCCTCGAACAGTACGCCGATAATCGCATCATCAGGCCGAGAGCAGAATACGTCGGACCGGATTACCTCCAGTACATTCCCATAGAAAAGAGGAGAACCACGGTGAAGATGCAGAGATGAGGGTTGAAGCCCTAGTTCGCAGGTCACCCGTAACCATAGGTCCGAAGGCTACCATAAAGCAGGCAGCGGAGGTTTTCGCCAGAGAGAAAATAGGCTTCCTTGTCATAGCTTCCTCCGTCGCTCCCTCGAGGGCCGAGGCCGTGGTTTCTGAGCGGGACGTGGTCAGGGCCATCGCATCGGGAACGCAGCTATCGGAGCCACTAAGCTCCATCTCCACAATGAAACCCATAACCGTTCGTCGTTCAGATCCTCTTTCAAAGGCGGTCAGACTCATGATGGGGAACAACATACGTCACCTCGTCGTCGAGAACGACGATGGAACACTGTTCGGTGTCCTGTCGATTAGAGATTTTCTTCGCGAACAGAAACTTCTGGAGGGTTTCCTACACGACGAAACAGAAGTCCACGGAACCGACTGAGACTGGACCACCCCACCAGATTTATATACACTGAGCCGACTCGACGGAGAAAATCACATGGTGGCCTACTTCGGTGACATCGGCACCGTTTTCATCATGGGGTTAGTGGGGGTGCTTTTCACCCTCCCAGTGGTGATCATACCGAGGCTGCTGGCACCAAGAAAGCCCAACCCACTCAAGAACATGCCCTTCGAGACCGGTCAGGTGCCCACAGGAACGGGCAAGATGCATTTCATGATGCAATACTACGCATATCTTCTGATGTTCATCGTATTCGACGTGATGGGCATGTTTCTCTACGCCTGGGCGGCCGCGTACAAGATTGTGCCGCTGGGTCTTTCTTCCGATTGGGTGTTAACCCTGTTCATGGGCATGCTCTTTGTCCCCATGGCTTTCGCGCTCTATCTGGCTGGGAGGAGAGACATCTGGTGAGTGCTCAGAAGGACGGCGCGTTCCAGATTCTGGTAGGCAAGCTCAACGACGTTGTTCAATACGCCGTGGGCGACCCCATGCGGTACCTGGCCAACTGGGGGAGGCTCTATTCGTTCTGGCCCGTACACCTGGAGACTGCTTGCTGCACGCCGCCTGATACCCTGATTCTTGGCGACAACAAGCCAATCTCGTCATATCAGAGGGGCGATAAGGTGGTCGGTGCAACTGGACATGTTGACGTCACGCAGACATTCTCAAGAGATTTTGATGGAGACCTTCTCCAAATATGTGGCAGGGGCATGCTCCCATTTCGTGTGACGCCTGAGCATCCGATCCTAACCGTTCAGAGAGACATGCGTGGTGGTAAAGGAACCTACTCTGATGAACAAGTCTGGAAGCGGGCTGCGGATCTGGTCCACTCACCCACTGTAAAGCAGAGCGGACGCTTTCTGTATCCTACAGGGCAACATGATTGCCTGTTGATACCACGCATCAGTGGAACCCTGGATCTGACTGTGATTAAGCTCGACGATTATGCGACGGAACGCGGACTGAACATAGCGAAAGGAAGGGGAGAAGACCCACCGCTCGAATTTCCCCTCAATCTCGATACAGCCTGGCTTCTTGGAGTGTATACAGCAGAAGGATGGACCACGGAGGGCCATGATGTATTCTTTGCTCTGGGCCATGATGAAGAACCACTTGTTCGACGCATTACAAAGATAGTGGAGTCGCTCGGATATTCCCCACATGTCAAGGAGAGGGAGACAGGTGTCAACCTGAGATTCTCATCCGCCATATTGGCACGGGCACTGCGCAGGTGGTGTGGTCATCTGGCCGAGAACAAGAAAATGCCGGACTTCGTCCTTTATCACAGAGACATCGACATACTGAAGGCGTTCATTTCTGGTTATTTCGAAGGCGACGGCAGCGAGATTGTGGACTCAAGAGGGCCGATATACGTCCGGGCTGAAACAACATCAAGAGTTCTGGCACTGCAAATCCAGTTAGCGTATGCCCGACTTGGTCTGTTCGCTCGCATTTCCTTAGGTCACAGGGGAGGCCGATCAGAGATAATTGGCCGACTGGTGAACGTAAGCGATTCCTATGAGATCTGGTCGATGTCTTCCAAACGGAAGTGCTTTGGTTTTGATGTTCAATCCGGTTTCATTGCTGTCCCGATCAGGAGCATATCCAATGTTAGATACTCAGGGACCGGTAAGCAATCTGGAGACAGGAGACAATACATATCTCGTCTCGAACGCTGTCGTTCACAACTGCTCGGTGGAGGTCGGCGCTGCGGCTGGCTCGAGGTTCGACATGGAGAGATTCGGCGCCCTCGAAGCTTTCGGTTCCCTCCGAGCCTGTGACCTGCTGATCGTGATGGGGACGGTCACCCGGAAGCTCGCCCCCCGCCTGAAGTTGGTATACGACCAGATGGCAGAACCAAAGTGGGTGATTGCCATGGGAGCCTGTGCAATAACCGGCGGCCTCTACTTCGACTCGTACAATGTTCTGCGCGGCATCGACGACGTGATCCCAGTCGACGTGTACATCCCCGGCTGTCCGCCCAGGGCCGAAGCCGTGCTTCAGGGCATCGTCCTCCTTCAGGAGAAGGTCAAGAAACTCCCGAGTCTCAGCGGAGCGTAGTCACACAGAAAAATGAGCCAAGGAACTAACACGAACCCTCAGGCAACCACTCCTCCACCACGCCTACCATCGACAGTGCCGCGCCCACAGTCCTCAGCTCCTGCCGCAGCAGCCGCCACGCAGCCGCAAAGCCAGAACCCATCAGAGCGAAGGAACTCGCGCGGAAGATCACGTCGAAGTTCCCAGACGACCAAGATCGACTACACGAAGGAGAAGAGGCTCAAAGTCACCACATCACCTCGGCGCATCACGGACGTCGCGACCTTCGCCAGAGACGAACTCGGCTTCGACCACATCAGCGCGGTCAGCGGCGTCGACTGGATCGCCAAGAACGAGTTGGAGGTGGTCTACTTCGTCGGCTCCGTCTCCAGGCCCGGATACGAGGACTTCGTCGATCGCCATCGCCGAGAGGGTCGCCGAGGGACAATCCCGTGGTCCCGTCGCTGATCGATGTCTGGCTCGGCGCCGACTATCACGAGAGGGAGACCCACGAGATGTTCGGAATAAACTTCCAGGGCCATCCCAACCAGAACCACCTCCTGCTTCCAGAGGACTGGAACGACCTCCCGCCGCTGCGAAAGGACTACGTCTCGCCGGGGAGATGATAAGATTGGCAGTCTAGAATCAGAATATTCACCCGACTCCGACAGGATGATGTCCGTCTCGCTCGGCCCCCAGCACCCGGGAGCAGGCCACTTCAGGACTACGCCTGTGGCTCGACGGCGACTACCTGGTCAGGGCCGAACCTGACCCGGGCTACGTCCACAGAGGGGAGGAGAAGATGGCGCGAGTACCGCAACTACATCCAGAACGTGCCCCACCTCGAGAGGCCCGTCATCCACGACAGCTGCGGCATTCTGTTCCCCTACGCTCTCGCCGTGGACGAGCTGATGAACAACAAGGTCCCGCCCAGGGGCGAGTACCTCAGGGTCATGATGGCCGAGTTCAACCGGATCATCTCCAACATGTACTACCTCGGCATCTTCGGCCTACTTCACAGGCCACACCACCATGATCACCTGGGCGATGGGCGACAGGGACTTCTGGATTGACCTGGCCGTCGAGGATAGGTGGCGCGAGGGTCACCTTCGCCTACATCATCCCCGGCGGCGTGAGGAACGACATGCCAGACGGGCTCGGAGAGAAGATCCTCACGACCTGCGACTGGTTCGACAAGCGCATGGACGAGTACGAGAAGATCTTCTTCAGAAACCCCATCCTCCTCGAGAGGACCGAGGGCATCGGCGTGCTCACCAAGGAAGACGCGATCCGCCTCGGAGCCACCGGGATAGTGCTCAGGGCGTCGGGCGTCAAGCACGACGTCAGGAGGGACGAACCCTACAGCGCGTACCCGGACTTCGACTTCGACATTCCCACACTGAACGCTGGCGACACCTGGTCGAGGGCCTACGTGACGCTCCTGGAGATGAGGGAGTCGGTGAAGATCATCCGCCAGGCGGTCAAGAAGATGCCTCCGGGTCCCGTCAGGCTCAAGCTCGGACCCCAGCCCAGGGTGCCCGCGGGAGAAGTGTACACGCGGACAGAAGCCGGAAGGGGAGAGATGAGCTACCACCTGATCAGCGACGGTTCTCCCAGGCCCTACCGGCTGAAGATCGGGACGCCCAGCTTCAAGAACATGAGGGTCCTCCCCCACCTGCTGAGGAACGTGCACGTCGCAGACATCCCTGTGATATATTGGGGATTGAATTACTGGCCGGTCGAAGCGGACCGCTGAGGTCATTTTCGTCTTCTTTTGCTCTTTAGAGTGGCATTCTAGTTGTAATTCAGTCTTAAGGTCTTATTCCGCCTTCAAACTCCATACCAGAATAGGAAGGACTTTGGTGAGAGGGTGAATCTAGCCCCCCAATCCAAGCAAACTGGCAAGATCTTGAATCCAACATATATGATGGCAGCAAAAACCGTGCATTGCCCCTTTCCTACCTGTGACCGTACTCTTCATCGTTTGCCTGCGTAGCGCTCGAGGTAACAGCTTCTTCGGCAGGCATCGCAGAGTGCTTCCTCCTCGCTAGATATTCGAGTCTAGCCTTGTCAACGTAATCATCTCGCTGACTCCTAATCTGCAGCTTAAGGGCATCCCATCGAGCAATGGTATCCCTACGGTCCTTTGGGCCCGACCTGTATCCCAAGGTTAGTGCTATTGCCGCCTTTGCACACTTCTCTGCATGTCTTATCGGGAGTATCTTGAGTATGTGGGCGATATTCTCGTAGCGCCATAGCGTCAATCGCCCGATGAATTCTCCTCCGTTCTTCACACCTCTCTCAGGGTTCTGACTTGCTCGCCTCAGCTTGGGCGAGAGCCCCATCTCGGAGAGCTTACTTGCGATTTCTCCAAGCAACCCTTCATTTACATTGTTCATTGAGAGTTCGAATCCGCCCGAACTTCTCTTCTTGTGATAATATATGCTACCTTCTGCATCAAAGAATCCCGCCAGGAAGGTCAGAAACAATTGTTGACTCGAGAAGATTGCTTTCATGGAATCCTTGGGATTCAACAGGAACTCGAAACTTCCATCAACATCGCAATCCAAGCACCATTCATATTCCACAAATTGAGCTTTCTTCGGATACTCATGTATCGCTCCGTGTGGCAGAAAGAGTTGTCTAATCAGTTGAGCCATTGCAGGATGGGTTGTGCTCGTCCTGACACGAATCGCCCTGCCATGTCTGACCACATGACAATCTCCTATTGTTAACCCAATGAGATACGCTCTCTAC
>CAWIJZ010000004.1:0-49897 GCA_963836465.1 uncultured Nitrososphaerota archaeon | reverse complement strand
ACACCCTGCCGATTGGCTAAGCATAAATAGTCATGGCCGAGTGGTGCTGGGTAGATTCAACCATGCCAAAGAAATCAAATGGGAAATCCGAAACAGCAAGTGAACCTGAGGAATCAACCGTGTCGGGGCAGCAGAGTGCGCCGCAAGCGGAGCCAAGAATGCAGCCCTCTCAAGAGAGGAGGTCTCCCGCAAATCATGTCTACGTAGGTCAGAAGCCGGTGATGAGCTATGCCATGTCGGCGCTCATCCAGCTGACGCAGATGGGCGACATTGTCATCAAGGCTAGGGGAATGGCAATCAGCCGAGCGGTAGACGTAGCGCAGATAGTGACCAAGCGACTTGGCAACGGGGCATTCTTGATCAAGGACATCCGCATCGATACCGAGCAGGTTGGCGAAGGGGCAGAAATGAGGAACGTCTCGTCCATCGAGATAGTAGTCGGAAAGTAGCGAAACCAATCCAACACGCACAATCTCGGGAAAAACCCGTGTTTTCCTAGCGTGTGCTTTAGAAAGTAGTCTGTCTCCGAGTCGGAGAGATGGTGACGGTTGTCCTTTTCGCTCAGATGGGATGACCTCGATGCTGCGGTGGACCTCGTACGCGGTCTCGTCGACGATAGAGTGAGCGACCCCGGATTCGGCATTTTCCTGGACAAGAAGTACACCCGAGAGGAAGAGGCTGACTGGCTAGCGAAGCAGCTCGTTGCGATAGTAAAGGGACATGTCATAAGCGTCGTGGCGGAAGTTGACGGCAGGCTGATAGCGAATTCAGAGGTCACCAGAGGGTCGTTTAACGACCTTCGCGACCACGGTCATCTGGGAATTGTTGTTTCTCGGGAATACCGGAGCATCGGAATATGCACTGAGATGATGAGGACCCTGCTCGCCGAGTGCACGAAAGAGGGGCTCAGGATTGTGGAGCTGCAGGTCCTGATGACGAACCCGCGGGCGCTGGCGCTTTGCGAACGGCTCGGGTTCCACAGAGCCAGAACCATTAAGAAAAAGGTTCACCGGGACGGGGTTTCATCGATGTCATGCCCGTGTCGACCGAGGTAGGACGTCGATGGAGCACAGGAAGGGGCTAAAATTCTTAAAGTATCATCCCTCGCGGCGAAGGGCTGTTTGCCTAGAAACGCACTAATCATGGAGCGGCCGGAAGAGACTTCCACAACTTTAACGTCTATTTCAGGGATAATCCCGAGTACCACGTCGTCGCCTTCACGGCGACGCAGATTCCTTTCATCACCCACAGAACCTACCCTCCCTCGGAGGCGGGAAGCCTCTACAAGGAGGGAATACCGATCGTCGGCGAAGATCAACTCGAGTCGATCATCGAGAAGCAAAAGGTCACCGATGTCTACTTTTCTTACAGCGACGTTTCCCACGAATACGTGATGCACCGTGCCTCGATCGTGCAGTCGAAGGGGGCGAGCTTCCATCTGCTCGGCCCAGACGACACGATGCTCAAGGCAAAGGTACCCGTGATAGCGGTAGTCGCGTCGCGAACAGGAGCGGGAAAGAGCACCATCAGCAGGAAGGTCTCTGATGTTGTCCTGAAGGAGGGGTTCAGACCCGTCATCGTGAGGCATCCCATGCCCTATGGCGACCTGAGCGTCCCACTGCAGAGGTTCGAGACTCTCGACGACTTGGACAGGTACCACGTCACGATAGAGGAGAGAGAGGAGTACGAGGGACACATCAGTCGCGGCCTCATTGTCTACGCGGGCGTCGACTACGGTGCTATCCTGGCCGCCGCGGAAAAGGACAGTGACATCATAATATGGGACGGGGGGAACAACGACTTCAGCTTCTACAGGCCCGACCTTAACATCGTCGTGGTCGATCCGCTCAGGGAGGGTCACGAAACTAGGTACTATCCCGGTGAGACGAACGTCAGAATGGCCGACATCATCGTCGTGAACAAGGTCAATATTTCCTCCTCGGAGGATGTCGAGAAGGTCGTGGCCAACTGTGGCAAACTCAATCAGCGCGCTAAGATAGTAAGGATGCGGTCGGAGGCAGTTCTCGACAGGCCGGAGTGGGTCAGGGGGAAGAAAGTTCTCGTCGTGGAGGACGGCCCCTCTGTCACTCACGGCGAGCTTTCACAGGGGGCGGGTGCTGTCGCTGCGATGGATGTCGGTGCGTCGCTGGTCGATCCGCGCAGCGCCGCGGTTGGAAGCATCAGGGCCGCCTACGAAAGGTTTCCAACTCTCGGCAGCGTCCTCCCGGCCCTCGGCTACAACGAGGCTCAGCTGAGAGAGCTGGAGGAGAGTATCAACGCAGTAGAATGCGACGCGGTCGTGCTGGGCACTCCTGCCGACCTCACGCGCCTAATCAAGATCGCGAAGCCCGTTGCGAGAGTGCGGTTCGAAGCGATCGACGCAGAGAAGCCGACCCTCGAGGAACTGCTACGTCCAGGGCTTCAAGGTATGAGACAAGCTTCTGCGTAGCTCCACGATCAACCTCGGTTCAGCTATTAGCAAGCACCCGCGCAAGGACGTCCCTGCCGGCGATTGTTCCGATGGACCCGCGGCTGGCGTCCCTCTCGGTGAACCTACAGCAATCCCTCATGCCGCTCTCGGTCGTGATCAGGAGAGGTACGGGGTCGCTCGAGTGCATCTTGAGCTGGCATGGTGTGGCATGGTCGGAGGAGACTGCGAGTCTGACCTCGGCGGGTGCCGCAGAAATCCGGGAGAAGAACTCCCTGTCGATCAGTTCGATATTCATCTTCTTCCCTGTCGCGTCCCCGTCGTGGCCAAATTCATCGGGGCCCTTTATGTGAACGTAAACGACCGTGCCGTTTCTCAGTTCCCGCCGAAAGATTTCGGCCTTCTTCGTGATGTCTCTGTGATCCTCGAGGACAACCTGCTTCATTCCGAGTAGCCTCGCAATACCCACCTCGGCAGGCATTTCGACAAGGGCCACGCCGTCGACACCGTACCTCTCGCGGAAACTCGTAACCTTGGGGAGGCGGTCTCCCGCGTCCCTCAAGAGCACGGCATTGGCCGGTCTCTTCCCGGACCTGATTCTTTCTCTGTTGGTGGGGGAGTCCGCGAGCGCCTTCAGAGCCTTCTCGGTGAACTCGTTGACTAGTGCTGCGGCCCTTCTAGCCTGGGCCGTTGCGACAAGAGCGCGGCACTTCGTGATTCTCTCGGCCCCCTTGATCTCTCTGGCTACGCCAAATCCCTTCACTCTCGTGTAGGCCGGGTCCGTGTTTGAAATCTCCGCGGAGAGAGGCTGGTCAGCGCTAATCACAACGACTCCTCTGTGGGAGATGGTGCTCTTGAACTCGAACTCGGCATCTGTGAGTTTGATCCTTCCCAGGTCCTCCTGGAGTTGCTCCGCCTCATCCCTCGCGATGTCCCTACCTGCTCTTCTATCGATGATTATTCCTCCCTCGATTGTAGCAAAGTTGGCTCTGAGCGCGAGGTCGCCATCCTCAAATCGGAGCCCCGCGCCGACTGCTTCGACCAGGCCCCTGCCAGGATACCCCTTGGAGAAAGAGTACCCGAGCATGTTGAAGACTGCGATGTCCGATTCAGGCGATATCCCTTTCCCACCGTGTATACGCTCCCCAATACGCTTCGCCTCGCGATTTCGTCAAGAGACGGCGTGCTCGCCGCCTCGAGCGGCGTCGTGAAATTCAACGCGGGGTCGGGTCTGTCACTGCATCCATCGAGAAGAACATAACCGATCTTCAACGCGAACGCCTGTCCCACTCGTACTGCGGCTTTTCATGATTTCGGAGAAGTTTGAGCATAAGGGCAGGTCTCCTTTACGATCTCGAAGGTCAGGCACTGTACCGCTCCCTCAGGTATGGGATTATCTCCCTGCCACACGTCTCGATCACCCGCCTGGTGTTCGGACCGACGAAACTGGCCGTGATTGAGGTTGCTCCCGCACGGATATACTGTTCGAACTTCTTGATGCACTGTTCGGTGTCGCCTGCGGCCGTTACCTCCTCTACGATGCCTCTCGGTATGAGATGAGCGATTCTGTCGATGCCATCGGAAACTGACTCGTCCGTCGCATTCAGCCTCTGGGTTGACAGATTCTCCGGTACTTCGATCCCCAAGCGCTTCCTGAGAATGCTTCGCTCCAAGATCAACACGTATCTTGCCGTAGCCTCCACACTTCTGTACGCCTTTTCCTCATCCTCAGAAATGTCGGTATAGACGGCTGCTTCAATCATGATCGATCTTGTGCTTCTGCCTGCCCGCTTAGCACCTCTTTCGACGTCGGCCAGATGCTCTTTCAGGGTGCTTGGAGATTCAGCTGCCAAGGGAAGCCACCCATCGGCCATCTCACCCACCAGCTCCCTGGTCTTTGGGCCCGCGGCGCCCACGTAGATGGGCGGGTACGGCTTCTGCAAAGGTCTGGTCTGGAGATAGGCCCCCCGAAGTCGGAATATCTCGCCTGTGTAGTTCACCGGGTTGGAGGGTGTCGCCGTCCAGAGAAGTCTTATCACTTCGATCGCCTCTCTGAGCCTCTCGAACGGTCTATCCCACTCTATTCCGAACGGAGCCAGGTTCATCATCTCTCCTGCTCCGATCCCCAGCGCTGCCCTACCGCCCGTGAGCTGATCTAGGGTGGCTATCCAGTGAGCGATCTCGACCGGATGCCTTCGATAGGGGTCGGTGACCGCCGTGGACAGTCTGAGTCTCTTCGTCAGGACGCCGATTGAGGCGAGCAAAACAGAGGTATTAGGGTAGGGCGCCTGTTTGTCTGTGGACAGGGTGTGGTCGCCCAGTCGAATGTGATCGAAGTTGCACCTGTCGAAAAGTTGCGCATACTTCACCAACTGACCTACCTGATGCTTCGAAGCAAAGAGATGACCCCCGAATTCACGCAGCCTGCCCATGCCTCAATCGCCGTAGCACCGAAATAACTAGTTTGTGATGCCGAGCAGCAATCGCTCCGAATCTCTTGGGCAAGCTGTCGATTCCTCAAGATTCGTCAAGACCCTTTCGGAAAGGACTATATCGTTCACGTTGGCACCTGCTGTGCACCCATGGTTGAGATAAGGAAAGACTATTTTGCCGACAAGCTGGCGATAATCACATCCGATAGAGACCTGAAACCCAGCCAGTTGCTTCACCCAGGTTTTCACAGCGAGAAGTGCCCTTTTTGCCCGGGGAACGAGGAGATGACACCACTAGCTGATCTCGTACTGATAAGGAAGGAGAATACCCTCGTCAAGCAGACGGATGCTGAGGGTGAGCTTGTAAGAGATTGGATCGTGCGAGTGTTCCCGAACAAGTATCCGGTCGTAACACCAAACGCTCCTCCCTCCTACGGTGAATACCCACACTACAGTGAGCCAGCTATCGGTTATCACTATGTGGTTGTTGCGACACCGAAGCACGAGCAGCACTTCTCCAAGATTGATACGGAGCAGTGGACGAACATCCTCGCCTGCATCCAAGACAAGGTAAGGTGGCTCTATTCCCAGCGCGGTGTGAGCTATGTGCTCGTCTTCATCAACAACGGTAGGAATGCGGGAGCGACTGTAGATCACCCACACCTCCAGATCGTCACGATACCACGACTGCCGCCTCACATTGACTCTGAGGCCACGATGGTGCAGAACTCCCTCAGTGAGCTTGGCGTCTGTCCGATGTGTCAGGTCGTGGCCGCAGAAAGTGGAGGGCCGAGGCAGATTCTTTCGACCGAATTCTACATTGCTTTTACACCTTGGGCTTCGTCTCACGCCTACGAGTACTGGATATACCCGAAGAGGCACCAGACGAGCATGCTCAAACTCTCGCAGAAGGAACTGATGGATCTGGCGTTGGTTCTTCGCTCAACCCTCGGCGGGCTGGAGAAGGCTCTGGGTGATTGCGGCTTTAACCTTGTACTGCACAGCTCGTCGGAGAAGAAGACGACGAAGCAAATTCACTGGCACATCGAGGTCTATCCGAAAATATCAAACTGGGCTGGCTTAGAGCTCGGCGCAGGGGTGTTCGTCAACGAATCTCTCCAGAGGCGGCTGCTGCTCAACTCGGGGCCACGAGCAGAAAGGAGCTCGCGCAGCTCGTGGGGATAACCTGACTCACTTTCCACCCTCCTCGCCCGCTAAGCCTCTTCCTTATTTGCGTGCCTAGCCGAACTTCAGACGATCGATTGTCGGGATCGGGTAGGGGTCAATGCGTCGGAGCACTGCCGCATAGTAGCTCGCGAAGTCGAGTTTGTACATGAGACTCGTGAGCAGGCCGAGCCTTGTGCTCCCATCCCCCCTCACCTCGATGGGGCTGATCTCTTTCGTTCGGAGGAGCTCAATGAACATCTCAAGTCTTTCCCTGTCCCTCTGCGGTTCGTATTTGTGTCTGACAATGATTGGAACGAGCCCGGCACCACCCTTATCCCAGGATTCTACTTCGTTATGAAAGAGCTCCGGAGTAGAATCCGCGTGTGCGTGCATCTTAGCGTTCTCGTTGAGTGAATTCTTGAACCTGAACACAATACCACGCGTGAGTGACGAGCCGTAGATCTGGGGTGTCGATAGCACCAGTGCGCGGGCTATCTTCTTGGCTGGGTTCTTGGATTCTGGGACGGTGGTCGCGATCTCACGCCCCATCTTCCTCATGCTCCCGACACCATCGTCTAGTTCGTTCGCGAGTGTTCCCAGGAGTCCAGATTCACGGAGTATCGCAAGAGTCGCGAATAGCGTATTCGGGAGAGTGTAGCGAGGTGCCATGGCGATGGGTATCTCGATGTGAACGGCTCCTCGCTTCGCGAGCTGCCTGAGTTTTCCGCCGCCGGAGATGGTCACCATCGTGGCCCCTCTCTTCGCCGCCCGCTTTGCCACCTCTATTGTCTCTTCCGTGTTTCCCGAGGTGCTGCACGCTATCACCAGTGCTCGGTCGAGATTCGCATCGGGGAGAACCCCCTTGAAGACGGAGAATTCAGGTCCGCCACACATTGTCAGCCAATCGGAGATGATATCTCCGGCTGCTGCTGAGCCTCCAACCGCGAGAAAGATGACCCTCTCGAACCTTCCCTCAATTTCGGCTCTCTGACGCAGGCTCTGCTCCGCATAGCTCGGCCAGGCCTCGTAGGCCCTGTAGACTCCCATGCTGTCGATCAACCTAATGCTTCTGGAGATTGGGTCTCTACTCATTTCTCGAACTAACCCACTCTTGCTCGTTCGAACGCGACTAGTGAAACGGGGCGCTTTTAAGCTCCACACTAAGCTCCGTCGAGACCTTTACCAAGGCGTACCGTCCCGCCATCAGAGGCCCAGGGTTCACTACCATGGTCACGCCCATGATGCTGTCAGTGGCCATCGATTCGTGGACGTGCCCACAGAGCACAAGCCGAGGTCTTGAAGAAGCGACGAACGCGCGGACTGGCCTTGAACCGATGTGCTCTCCCGCCTCTGTCAAGTCACATCGAGTACCATATGGAGGACAGTGGGAAACAAGAATATCGACGTATCCCATGGACGAGAGTTCTGCGGCCGCTTCGCCATCATCCAATTCGAATGGGAAGCCGAACGGCGTTATGTTCGAACCTCCAAAACCACCCAGCGAAAGATTCCCAAGTTTGGCGGTCCTAGCGTGCAGGTAGACTATGCCCCGGGGCGGTCGGAAGCTCCGGGGTTCATGATTCCCAGGAACAAAGTATACGGGCTTGTCCAGCGCCGAGAGCGGTCCTAGCATTTCATCGAGGAAGTCTCTCCTTCCCCAAGTGGTGATGTCTCCTCCTAGGATGAGCGCATCTGAATCCTTCAGTGCGGTGACAAGCCATTTCAGCGCTCCTCTGTTCTCGTGAACGTCGGTCGCAAAGACGATGTTCAGGTTCCCAGCTTTTCCTTTGATGCTCCGGCCTTTCGTCTTCGCTCTTCTGTCTCGGTGTAGATACGTCTGACGAGCCTCTCGAAGGCGCTGCTCATCTCGAGCCCCCTTCTACTCATCATCCTCCTCTGGGTCTCCACCACGGAACCAAGTTCGAGCTCAATCATCTTGTCATCTCTACCGTCATAGAAGACGAAGTCGGGAATGTCTCTCGTGACTAGTTCCATTGCATGGGATGCGACTCCAATCTTCCTGCCGGTAAAAACGCGACAGCCGATGGCGATTTTGGCCATGTCTCCGACGACTGCGCCCAGCTTATGGAGGCCCGTATCGGTGCGCCTTCCTACGACCTCAATCCTAACCGTGCCGTAGGTGTTCTTCAGGTCACTGAACACAGAACCAGCTCCGATGTTGACCCACTCGCCCACCACCGAGTGTCCCAGGTAGCCATCATGTGCCTTGTTGGTGTGAGGGGAGATTATCGAGTTCTCGACCTCTCCTCCAACCCGGCATCCCTCCCCTATAGTCGTACCACCACGGATCAGTGCAGAGTGAATCTTGCTCCCCTTCCCGATAAAGCAAGGTCCTGTCAGGCGAGAGAATGCCTCGACTTCAGCGTCGTCATCAATGATTATTGGGCCGTTTCGCGTGTCGAAGAACGTACACTGTTCCACCAGCGCGCTCGGCGAAATGGCCAGGCCGGCTCTGCTTCCGTTGATGAAGCATTGTTCGTGGGGAAGGACACTGTTCTTGAACTCCTTCCTCCTCGCAGTTATGGCCTGCCCGTTCTCAAGGACAAGCTCCCAGGGATAGGAGAAGAGAACATTCTGAGACGTCTCGAGTCTTCCAACAGAGTCCGTTGCTCGCCTGAGCTCTCTTTGTGGTATCACTCCGTTCTCGCTCTTGAAACGCCTGAAAGTCGAGGGATTCACAGTTGCCAGGGCGACTTGGTCTCCAGACAAAAGCACTCCATTCCCGCGCTTCATCCTCTCCACAAGGTTCCAAGCCGAGGGACGAAGGCGCGCATTGACCATCAGCACCTCTTCTTCCAGCTTCGGGTTGAGCTCAACTCCCGTACTCTCATTTGTCGTAGCCTCGAGGTAAGTCCTCCCTGCGAGCGTCACTCCGTCTTTGCCTTTTTCTTTCGCACGTTCGAAAAGATTCGACGTGCCGCAGGCGAGCAGGGATAGATGCCTGAAGGTTGAAAGAGGCTGGAATCTTTCCCAGTGCTCGTCCTCAAACACCACAATGCTCATCTGGTGTCAGCCGTTCCTAGGGAATCACGCCGTACCTCTGCAGGTACAGTTCGTTTGCCTCCCTGTATGACCTCTTGTCTCCAATGTCGAGGAATGTCCCACGCACGCGGAGGGCGCATATGGTCTCCTTCTTTCTCAGGGCGTCCTCGAATGCTTCCTTCATTCCGTAGACCTTGTTCTCAGGGATATACTTGAAGAAGCCCTTCTGCATGACGTAGCACCCGACGTTTATGTCCCCCTCTATGACTGGCTTCTCCCGCCAGGAGGCGACTCGTCCCTTCTTGTTGACGTCAATCATGCCATACTTGAGCTTGGTCTCATACTTCATCAGGGTCATCGTAGCCAGTGCGCGCTTCCTCACGTGAAAGTTAATCAGCTTGTCAAGCCTGAAGTCAAGTATGGCGTCTCCGTAGAGGCAGAGGAACATCTCTCCCACCTTTTCCTCCGCCGCTCTGAGCTGACCCGCTATCCCCATCGGTCGGTTGGACCTCGCGTACTCTATCGTCATCCCCAACTCGGAACCGTTCCTGAAGTACTCCTCGATCATCCGACCGAGATAGCCAGTGGAAATAACAATATCCGTTATCTTGTTGCCTCTCAACCACTCGATGATGTGCTCGAGTATTGGTTTAGGACCGACTGGAAGCATCGGTTTGGGGAGAAGGAGCGTATACGGTCTAAGCCTTGTCCCAAGTCCTCCGGCGAGGATTACAGCCTTCAGCCTACCTGAGCTCATTGCTAGGGCGTGCTCTCCACTGCATGAAGCCCCGAACTGCGTCCCTATATTCTTCTAGTCCCGGCTCCAGAATGGACGGATCGAGCGTCAACCCGCGAACGCCTGTCTTCAGGATGAGGGGAATGTCACCGGGGACTACCTTCTTCTGCGTTCGGAGGAAGACAGGCTTTGTTGTCAGCTTTGAGATGAGCGAAAGAGTGGAGAGATCGAGCAGTCCGAACGGGTATAGCTTCGCCTGAGAAGAGACAATTGCCGCCTCTACGGCCACTACCTGCTCCATCTCCGAAATCACCCGCACCTGCTCCAGCATGTACCCTGGCCCAATGGACACGAACTTCTTGATTCTGTTGTCATTGAGAACGAACAGTGGCATCTGGTGTGCGTACATGTTGACAAAGCTGAAGCTCTTCTCCACGATTCTCTCCCACGTTTCCCGGACGAGAGGCCTCGCTTCGCCTATCGATATGCCCACGGGCGTCGAAACAGTAGAGAGTATTTCCTGAATGGTCCGTTCCTGTGTGTCAAATCCGGCGAACAGACCCGGAAACGCAAGCTCCGTTTTCTCAATGCCGACAACAAGTGCTGCAACTCCGGCCTCCTGTGCGGCCACTGCGTACTCCATCGAGTTGTGGGGAAGAGTCGCGATGAGTGTTGCACCATTCGCACTGTCAAATGGATTCAGAGCTCGCTCTAGGCTTTCCATGGAGTTCTGTCCAGCCCGATTCCTTTTGATCCGCTTAGAAGGAGTGGGCTCAAATACAATTGATGCCATGATATGACTGTTTTAACCAACGGTGCGGCAGGCTGCCCGCCCCCGCTCCTGAGCTTCACTGGCAGTGCAGAGCGCAGATATAGAATCGCGAAGCTGGCTGGGACTAGAAGAACCAGACGCTTACAAGCATCACAGTGAAGATTAGCGCAAGGTAAGGGCTTGATAGCTTGAATAGCGTCCAGGCCGTGCGCTCCGTCTTGTCGATCGCAAGCTTCACACTGTACGACAGCATAACCATGCCGAGGAAGCCGGCAGAGACTATGTAGAATAGACTGATAGGGGTAACGAACAGGATCGCGATTGAGAACACCGCCATCAGCGCGCTGGTGAAGGCAATGCAGCTGGTTGCCACTTTCATGTTGACAATCAGAGAGAGCATCGGGATCTTCGCGCGCTCATAGTCCGTTCTTGATCTAATCGCCAAGCTCCAGATGTGCGTTGGAATCCAGACTATCACGAGTGCGGACATAACGATGGCGAGGGGTGTCACGCTTCCCGCGACGGCAGTATAGCCGACCAACACAGGCATCCCCCCCGATATCCCGCCCAGTATTACGTTGAGCGAACTCCTTCGCTTCAGCCAAAGCGAGTACACCACGATATTGTCCACCAGCCCTGCCAGCATGAACGCGGCCGCCGTCCAGTTGAACCAGTATGAGAGGATCAACGATACAGCAGCGAGCCCCAAGCCGAATACAAGCGCGTTTCCTGGGGAGATTCTTCCACTCGGAAGCGGCCGCTTGCTGGTTCTCTTCATGATGCTGTCGACATCCCTGTCGTGATAGCTGGTGAGCGTGTCCGCAGCAGCAGATCCGGCAGTCAGGGCGAGGGCCCCAACGATAAGCTGCAGAACAGAAGGTACTCTACTCACCTCGCGGTAGGCAACCAGCATCCCTATCACTCCCGTGAACACGAGTAGGGACCAGATCTTCGGTTTTGTAAGTTCCCAGTAGTTTCTGACTGACTGGAGAAGCTGCATCTACTCTTGCCACTTTCGCTTACCCCGCATTAAACGTTACCCTGATGATTCTTTCGGCGTAATCGAGAAGTTCTTCGAATGGGTCCTGTAAGTTGTTCTTTCGAGCTGTTGGTGCGGCTTGCCAGCGGACGTAGGGCTTAGCGAAGGGTAGTTAGCCGGTAGGCTAGAATGACGGTGGGTAGTTAGCTAGAACGTCGGACGGGGTGTCGTCCCCGTCCTCCTTTGGGCTGGCTAGGGGCGTGGGCATGGACGAGGTGGTTCGACGGGAGGGCGACGGGGAGGGGGGGACGACGAGGACGACGAGGACGACGAGGACGACGAGGACGACGAGGACGACGAGGACGACATTTTGACGCCATCTTGTACTCACTGTAACGACGGCTAATTCCAGCAAGCCCGTAAACAGTGCCCACGAACACGCCCCGCGTACATGCTGCTGCTGCTGCTGCCCCACCACTCAACCGAGATGGCGCTCCGCGAAGCGCGCCGCCCGCATCCTCGGATATGGCTCGTTGTCGAACAACAACATTCAATGGTTGCAATGGACAACCAATACTTGCAATCGGAGGCCGCGGAGGTACCTCCTCGACCCCCTCGCCGGCACCTCGCCGGGAAAAGCGCATGACGCAGCCCTTATCGACCTCCTCGACTCCCCTCCTCGACTCCCCTCCTCGACTCCCCTCCTCGACTCCCCTCCTCGACTCCCCTCCTCGACTACCTCCCCAGGGCCACCTTCGACAAGCCCAGACAGTTCCCCGTCGGAATAGAGCGCGTTATCGTGAAGCCGTGGTTGACCGAGGCAGGCAGACGACAAAACTCCCTGGGAGAGCGATACTCCGTGCCTCCTAGCTCGAGGTGGCCTTTCTCGTCTGCCGCAAGCGTTAAATGAAGCTCGGCGATCTGAATGCCAGGACGGTTCTCGATTGGGTGAGCCAGACAGTAAGGAAGAGCCTTTCAGGCCGGACTGGAAGGATTACATTGCCATCGCCATCGCGATGCTGGAGACAATCCTTCTACCCATTGTGATTGTAATAGTTATCTTCGTCATAATAATCATCGTGATTCGCTGAACTATCGCGGTACCGAGTGGTCCACCTCCACGCCGTTCCAGTGGTTGAGACGCAAAACAATAGATATTCTGGCATCGAACAACTGCGCTCATGCCGGGCGTACAGCCAGAAGAGAACTATCGAGTGAGGGTCCTTCGTAACGTTCTGATTTCCATGGACGACGGTGTTAATCTCGCTGCTGATGTCTACGCCCCAGATTCAGACGGGAAGTTTCCAGCGATCTTGGAATACATACCCTATCGCAAGGATGACTACACGTTCTCAGGGACACCACCTATCACTACTTTGCCCAACATGGATTCGCAGGAGTCAGACTGGACATACGAGGTACCGGAGCATCAGAGGGTAGAGCTGACGACGAATACTCCCTGAACGAGAGAAGGGATGCCTATCGAGCGATTGAGTGGATCGCGAAACAGGCATGGTGCAATGGGAAGGTAGGGATGTGGGGTTCGTCGTACGGGGGATTCTCCTCCATTCAGGCCGCGATGATGAATCCGCCCTCGCTAAAGGCAATTGCGCCCGTGTACGCCAGCGATGACAGGTATACTGACGACTGCCACTACTGCGGCGGAGCGCTGAGGGCATACTACGACACTGGTCTATACGGTAACTTCATGGTCGCGATGAATGCTCTACCGCCGTACAGAGAGATATCCGGCGAATGCTGGGAGTCTATTTGGAAGGAGCATCTGCAGAACCAGCCGTGGCAGATCCAATGGCTGAGGCACCAGGTCCAGAATGACTACTGGGACGACGCTTTGGGCAGGAAGTACAACCTCATTAGGACCCCAACATTTGTCGTTGGCGGGTGGCGCGACGGGTACCCTAATCCCCCCCTCAGACTCTTCTCTCATCTGAAGGTACCGAGAAAGCTGCTTATCGGCCCATGGGCACACGTCAGGCCGAATGAGGGCGTCCCCGGACCAAGAATAGATCTCTATCACGAGCTGCTAAGGTGGTTCGCATACTGGCTCAAGGGAGTCGACACAGGAGTGATGAACGAGCCGCCGATATCAGTCTACGTCCAGAGATATGACCCACCGCGGGGCGACAGGGAGGTCACATCCGGGTACTGGAGATACGTAACCGACTGGCCCGCTGTTCGTGGTCGAGAAATCAGAATGTACTTGGAGGAGAGGGGGATACTCGTCCAGGGCGGAGAGCCTGCCACCGACGGCTTCGACACCTTTGAGTACGTGCCGACCGCAGGGGTCAACGCTGGGCTTTGGTCCGGAGGTTGGGTAGTTTGCCTACCTGTCGACCAGAGGGAAGACGATTCGTATTCTCTTACCTACACCTCCGAGCCGTTCGATGATGATGTGGAGGTCTTCGGATACCCAGTCGCCCGCCTGCACGTTTCGTCATCGGCAAGGGTTGCATTCTTTGTCGTCCGTCTATGCGACGTTGCTCCAGACGGGACATCGGCACTTGTCTGCAAGGGTGTGCTGAATGCAACTCGCAGGGATTCTCTGAGAGACCCGAAGCCCCTGGATCCCGGAAGGCTGTACACTATTGAGATACCCCTAGACGCTGCTTGCTGGCTGGTCGAGAAGGGTCACCGAATCAGGTTATCCATTTCGGGAAGCGACTGGCCAAACATCTGGCCGTCACCGCTGAGGGCTGTGAACCGGGTCTATCGCGGCCCCATCCATCGCTCGGAGCTGACACTTCCAACCGCCACGCCGCAGCGCCCCTCACTACCCCATCCCAGTCTTCTCCCCGCTTCACAGGCAGCACAGTCTGCTGGTCAGGGCCAGGGCTGGCGTGTGATAAGGGACCAATTGGCGGGCATCGTGACCGTCGTGGCTGAGCACTCGTCCGATGCAACGAATCAGGATGGAATGGAATTCAGCACCGAGGAGAGGATGGAGGCGAGAGCGTCTTCGACCGACCCGGCGCAATGCTCTGTCAAGGCGATCAGTAGAAAGCAGATCAAGAAGGAGGATGCGACGATCGAGGTCACCTCAACCAGCGTGCTCAGCAGTACGGCTGACGCGCTCAGGCTCATTGTTGAGCTGGAAGTCAGGCTCGACGGCAGAGAGTACTTCAGGCGTGCTTGGGACGAATCGTTCCCCAGAAACCTCCTCTGAGGGGCTCAGCGGGAGACTCGCCGTTTCGGCATCCCCGAAAAGTATTCTTATGGTGATCCTGGACCTGCTCTCGAGCGATCGATGAAGGCAACGGCGTCGAGCGTCTGGCGCGTCTTCCGCCTTCCTCCCAACACATGGGCTTTCAATTCCACATCCGCGCTCTGGGCCGTGGGCCAGTCAATGGCGACTCCATATCAGGTGGTCTACTTCGCGGCCCTCGGAGCACCGCCTTTCGAGATAGGCCTGCTCATCGCCTACAGCACAGCCGTCCTGATAGTCTCGATGATTATCGGAGGTCATCTCGCGGACACCTGGAGTAAAAAGAAGCTCATCATGCTCTTCAGCTGGGTTAACATGCTCGGACTCTTCATCTACATTCTGATCAGCACCTCAATCCAGATACCTGGTGCCACTGACGCTCACGGCGTCTTCGAATATCTACGCACCCGCTTCGCAGTCGATCATCATGGACGAAGTCGAGCCGCGCGACAGGGTGAGGGCATTCTCTGTCGCGAATGCCATCAGCGCAATGCCGGGTATGTTCTCTCCCACGATCGGTGGCGTGTTTCTCGGCTATCTTGGAACGGTTCGCGGAATGAAGGCGGCTTACGTGTGCAGCTGTCTCTTCGGATTCGTTGCGCTGATACTCCGCAACAGGATGCTAAAGGAGACGTCACCGCCGAGACCCGAGGACGGCAAGAGCATCTGGAACCACGTCAGTGAATCAATAATGGCTGGAATTAGAGCAGTGCGCCGCTCGGACGTCGTCATCAAGAAGTTGCTGCTGTATGTTGCCCTCACTGGAGTGGGGACGGGCCTCACATCGAGCTTTGTCTCCATATTCGTGATGAATTACCTCGCGATCAGCCCTACGGCCTACAGCGTCGTGGTCGACATCAACGCTGCTGTCACTGTGGGGCTCTACCTCGGTATAGTCGTTCTTATCCGGAGGCTGGGGGCGCGGAGAAGTATGCTCTTGGCCTCGCTAGCTTCGCCCGTCAGCAACGTTCTCCTCTCTCAAGCCAAGACAGCCAACGAGCTACTCGGTTGGGGTCTGACAGGAACGCTGTACACCGTCCTGCTGTCGCCGTCGCTCTCGACGATGCAAGCCGAAATCATCGCGCAGAAGGATCGAGGGAAGATCCTGGCCATCTTCGGCATACTTCCCAATGTTGCCGCCCTGCCTTCACAGGTGCTCGCAGGGTTCCTCTACGCAAACGTCTCCCCTGTGGTTCCATTCCTTGCCTCGATCATTCCGTTCACCGCGGCAGCCGTCCTCCTCTTCACAATTCGTTAGTCCGAGCCGGAGCGAGCTCCTGAGCTGGCTAGTGCGGCCTTTGTGCGATGTTGCAGCAGCCGAAGAATATCGATTGCAGTGAAGTAGGGTTCGATGCCCTTCAACCACGCCTGAAATGCATCTTCAACAGTTAGCTTCGAGGTGTCAATGATGAATCTCCTGCGTATGAGGGTGTTGTCAAACTCCTCATGAAAACGCTTCAGCAGCATCTCTATGTGCTCTTCTCTGACAGGTGAAGACGGGTTTGGGTGCTGGCTCATGCGTTGCCTCACGACTTCTGTCTCCGCCTTTAGTAGAACCATGACGGCCTGAGGGTCGTTCTCCATGATCGCCTTTTCGACGTCTCTTGCCTCCGCCGACCTGGCGGCATACATCCCAGGCGCGCTGTAACCATAGTAGAGCGGTGCGTAGATTGCCTCTTCAATGTGGAACCCTACTAGCACGAGGTCGTAGTCCTCCTTCCAGAAGGCGGGATTGAGATGGTACGTGATCATGTATCTCTGATACTGCTCCCTCGCCTTGGGGCCGAGCGCTCTGAGTTTCTCTCTTTCATCCTCGGGCAGTTCTGTGCTTGGGAATGTGAAGTGGTCGTGAATGGCCACGGGAGAGTCATTCGCATAACGGGGGCCTAATGACTCGGACACCCACGCGATCACCTTCTTTGCTAGTGTTGTCTTTCCCGTATAGTCGCATCCGGTTATTATGAGCTTCATGCTGGGAAGTTCCGAGCAAACCCAGTTAACCTTTTGGGAGGAGTGGCAAACCTCTCTTCCCAATAGCTCGATGACAGACATCGCCCACCAGCTCGGTGCCAAGGGACAAATTCACCCTCCACCAAAGTCAGAGCTTCACCTCGCCAGCCTGCTCGAAGGCTGACAGCGTGGAGAAATGTTCTCGGCTAGGCGGAGGAGGTGAGCTATGCTCGATCTCGAAGGCAGTCTTCGAAGCAGCCGGAGAGGACTTCGGTCCGCCTCTACCGCCTCAAGAAGGATCGGAAAGAAGACGATGGGCATGATCCAGCAAATGCTCAAAGACAACGACGTGTACTCGGTGCTGGAGATCCCAGAAGCTCGGCAAGAAGTGAGTCGTCGAACCTCAGACATAGAGTAGCGCACTCATCCTCGGGGAATTCGCCTTCTATGCTGCCCACTTGGTAGTATAGAAGGACGAGCTTGCCGTCGTTAGCCCTGACGATGCTGGGGTAGCCGCAGTCCTCCCCTATGCCTCCGTACCCAAGAACGAGTCTCTTCTTCGACCAGGTCGCTCCACCATCGCTGGAGATAGTGGCCCTCACCCCGTAAGGAAACTTCCTGTGGCCGTGGACGATGAGGAGGGACCCGTCGTTGAGGCGCACGATGTCGCCAGGATGCTCAACCTCGCTTCCAATCTTCATAGGTTTCTCCCAGCGGTAACCGGAATCTTCCGAAGAGGAAACGAAGAGCTCGTTACTCGACCTGATGACGGCGACCAGCTTTCTACCTGACCGCACCAATGAGAATTCATCACATCCGTTGCAGAGCAAGCTCGAGTCCCCCCATGTCAATCCGTTGTCTCTCGAACGCAGGACATACGCGTTGGTCGGCGGTAGCGTAATCTTGTCTCCGCTGACCTGTTGTCTTTCTTCGCTCCCGTACACCGGCATCAGGAGTGTGCCGTCCTCTCCTGCAACCACTCTGCCGTATGG
This sequence comes from uncultured Nitrososphaerota archaeon, assembly GCA_963836465.1. GTDB lineage: Archaea > Thermoproteota > Nitrososphaeria > Nitrososphaerales > Gagatemarchaeaceae > CAWIJZ01. Next base: position 32,215 of record CAWIJZ010000004.1, on the reverse strand, counting down.
AGAGAGCGAGTTGACGCCGTCTATGGAGAGCTTCTCTGGGCTGCTCCAGCTCTTGCCATCGTCGTCCGAGTACATTGAGAAAGCAGTCATGACCGAGTCCTCAGGAACATAGACGAAGCGGAGGAACTGATGGAACTTTGCATCCGCAAACCTCGGCATGGCGACGTACCCGAGCTTGTAGCCGGTCATCACGACGTAGGCAAGGATGAGCCTCCCTGTGGGCGTTTGCCCAAAGGCAGGATTGCGTACATCCTTGAATTTCTCGGCTGCGACTGTGGTCGGAGCGCTCCAGCTGGCACCCCAGTTGGAGCTGCGAATCAGGTCGAGCCTTCCGTCAACCCCGATGTGCTCAGCGCCTCCTCTCATCACTGCCAAGAGTTCCTTACCCGTGTTGATGACGACCGGGAAGTATCCCTGACCCTTCCCTTTGACAGCGATTGTCCTTTCAACCGGTGCTTCCTCTGCAACGAAAAGCTCCATGAGTTCCAGATCGTGTAGCGGCTTAATGAACTTAAGTTGATGGTCCCAGCCAGCAACGGCGCGATGCCACTCGTTTTCTCAAGGAGGGAGCTGAGACGAAGGCTCGAAAGGGCGCAGAGCCTCATGAAACAGGAGAGAATGGATTCAATCATGCTCAGCGGCGAGGAGAACTTTCAGTACTTCTCCGGGGTGTCGGGTACAATCTGCCTTTATCATTCCATCACCAGACCGGCGGTCCTCATCATCCCCGTGAAAGGTGAACCGATTGCGTTGTAGGTTCTGCGAGCGAAAGTACCGTGGCCGAGGCGATCAAAGACACAAGGGTGTACACGTCAACATCAGGCGTGCCTGTGGAGCTGTACATTAAGGCAATAAGAGATGCCGGCCTCGGACGGCGCAGGGGTCGGGATCGAAAGGGGCCACGAGACAAGACTTGGCATGCCGCTAGGAGAAGTGGAGGAGGTCATGAGTACACTGGGTGATACTTCTTTCGTGGACGCCTCGTCTCTCATCTGGTCACTGCGGACAGTCAAATCTGAGGAGGAGCTTGCCCTCATGAGGCTTGCTGCCGCGATCACGGGAAAGGCCAGGCAGGCGACATTCGATCAGGTCTCAGAGGGGATGCCGATGAGGGACGTTGCGAGGATCTTCTGCAGGGAGATGCTCGCAAACGGCGCTGACCGAGTAGATTTTGTCCACGTCGGGACGAAGCTGCCGCTGAATCTCACGCAGTTCCACTCGGAGACTAGGCTCCGCAAGGGCGACTTGCTTTACCTCGATGGCGGTGCCTACGTCCGTTCGCACACGATTGACTATCCGCGTCTCGCAACGATAGGGAAGGCGTCGGGCACTCAAAGAAAGTATCACAAGCTCATACGTGGTGTGGCAAGCACGATGGCTAGGGCTTCCAGGCCCGGGATGAGCTGGCGGACCTGTGGCGGGTGGGTCGCGACGCGATAAGGGATGTCGGATTCTCGACTCTGGAAGTGGGGAGACTAGGCCATGGTCAGGGCATGCTCGCCACTGAACCCGCCCAGCATCTCGGAGACGGATAGGACCGTGATCAAGCCTGGGATGGTTCTAGGTATCGAACCATTCACCTCGAGGGGCAATCTACCGATAATCTGGGAGGATGTCTACGCCATGGGCGGCAGCGAGAACGAGAGGCTCACGCAGGAAACTCACGCGCTTCGGGAGATAACTTGACACGGGACACTGATGTTGATCCGAGGTCGTGAACGCGCACAACTCGCTCCTTCTGGGATTGACATGAACATCAGCTATGACATAGGCGCGGCGGCGCACTGGCTGGAACCAGAGTACTGTCTCAAATTGGCGGTGCTGGCAGAGCGGACTGGATTCCGAACTATCTGGGTGGGCGACCACTTCCTCCCCTGGTTTCACACAGGCGCCCACAGCCCGCAGGCGTGGGTGTGGGTGGCGTCGGCAGCATCGAGGACGAGCAGGATGTGCGTCGGGACGGCAGCAACTGTGCCGATGTTCAAGTATCATCCCGCCGTAGTCGGGCAAGCCTTTGCCACACTCGAGTCTCTCTTTCCGGGGCGCATCAAGATGATTGTCGGAACAGGCGAAGCCATCAACGAGAGTCCCTTTCTCGATTCGTGGCCACCCTGGAGTGTGGTGATCCGAGATGTTGGTGGAAGCAGTGAGCCTAATGAGGAAGTTTTGGACGAGCGCTGACTACTTCACCCACGATGGAAAATACTTCACGGCTAACAACATCTTCTGCTACGACAAGCCCAAGAAAGGAATTCCAGTCTACTTCTCTGCGTACGGCCCCAAGGCGGCCGCAGTTGCTGGGAGATACGGCGATGGTCTTGTAACGTGGGGCCTCAAGTTCGACTATACCAGACAAACAATCCTCCCGAGTTTTGAGGACGGGGTAAGGTCAGCGGGAAAGAGACCCGAAGAAGATTCCGAAGATCGCGTGGGTTGACATCGGCTACGGTGATCCCACATTGCTCATGAAAAAGATTAGACACTCATCGGCTGCGTGGTTCGTAGCAGCTAACTACGACGAGGCGGACCCGAGGAGGACGGAGAGGAACGCGCTATTGGCGACAGAGGAAGAGATTGCAAGCATGTTGGTGCTTTCGCGGACCCTGAGCGGTTCGTCGAGGTCATCGAGCGTTGCGGAAATGAGGGAATGACGGAAGTGATCCTAAGCGATTCAAGTGCCGATCCGGCACGAACTCTCACTGTCTTTGGAAGGCAGGTCCTCCCACACTTCAGAAACAAGTAGCTATCTCATTTTCGCCTGGCAGTAGAACCTCTAACTACATTTCATCACGTAGTACACTGAGAATGATTCACGATAGGCGACAGGTGACAGGATCAGACACAACTGGAATCAACATGCAAGTATCTTTCCCTCCCGCCCATCGCGCTCTTCCCAAAGCCTATTTACTGGACCAGCGAACGCGAAAGACCGATATGGTCGAAGAGAGACTCCAGAAGGAGATACATGACATTCAGTCCAAACTCGTGAGAGGCATCTCGAGACTCGTGGCTCAACCCAGCGTCTCCGCGAGGAAGGAGGGAATTGACGAGTGCGCGGAACTCGTGAAGAGGATGATTGAGGAAGTAGGTGGTGAGGCAGAGATCCTCAGAATGAAGAATTCTGCCCCACTCGTATTTGGAGAGGTGAAGTCGCCAGGCTCGGACAGGACACTGCTCTTCTACAACCACTATGACGTCCAGCCAGAAGAGCCCCTTGAATTATGGGAATCGCCGCCTTTCAAGCCAAAAGTGAGAAACGGGCGGCTCTACGGGAGGGGCGCCTCTGACGACAAGGGTGAATTTGTGGCGAGACTGAAGCTCGTCGAGGCGTACATCAAGGCATACGGCTCGCCTCCATGCAACATCAAGTTCGCCGTCGAGGGTGAGGAAGAGACTGGTAGCAACGGCTTCTACAACTACGTTGCGAACAACGCGAAGTTGTTCAAGACGGATGCAGCTCTCTGGGAGTACGGCTCGGTGACAGCCGATGGAAGACCAATCGTAAGCCTGGGTGGAAAGGGCACACTTTACGTGGAGTTCAGAGTGAAGATGCTGACGCAGGACGCTCACAGTGCCAATGCTGCGATACTGCCGAGCGCTCCGTGGAGGCTCGTCAGGCTTCTCAACATGATAAAGGATCAGGACGAGCGCATACTTGTTCCTGGCTGGTACGACGGCGTGGATGATTTCACACAGGAGGAGCTGAAAGTCCTCGATGAGCAACCCTTCGACAGGGAATCCTTTGCGCGGTCGTACGGTGCGCGTGAGTTCGCCAGTGCATCGACCGACATGGAGCTCAAGACCGCTCTTCAGTCACGCCCCACAGCGAATATCGCGGGAATCTGGGCGGGATACTCAGGCATGGGGATGAAAACGGTTCTGCCAGCCGAGGCACATTGCAAGGTGGACTTCCGGCTCGCTCTTGGTCAGGACCCCAAGACTCTGTTCAAGAAACTTAGAGCGTTCTTGGATGAGAAGGGGTTCCAAGACGTCGAAATGAAGGTGATGGATTCCGAACCTGGCGCCCGGACGCCGGTGAGCGACCCATGGGCAAAGGCGGCAATAAGTGCAGGAGAGGCGGTGTACGGAAAGAAAAGTGTCGTTGAACTCTGTTCTCCGGGCACTTCTCCCATGTACGTCATCATGAACAGGTACAAGGCTCCTGTTGTGTCGATAGGTGTGTCCCCTTCGGACGCGTCCCTCCACGCCCCCAATGAAAACATTCGACTCGACCTGCTCGAGAAGGGGATGTTGTGGATTGCGCAGGCGATTGACAACTACCTAGGTCTCGGGAGTAAACCTGCTCGATCGCAGAATCACGCTCTGATCGGGAAATGAACCCTCTACCCCTAGTTGATCTGCACGAAGACATCTCCTACTACTACGTTAGCAGCGCCGCAGGTCTGACCTTCCCAGTTGAGACATTCTCCGATGATCTGCCAGGGCGACACGGTGATATTCCAAAATTCAAGAGAGCGCACGTAGCCATTGTTTTTTCATCGATCTACTGCCTACTGCAGACGCTGGCTCCACAGACAAGCTGCAAGTTGTCAGCTGGCTACGGAAGCCCAGAGTTTCAGAGAGCCTACGCTATGCGCGGTGCGCCGACCAATGCATTGGAACACATCAAGGTCTATTATGCTCTGGAGGAACTACATGGCGAATCACTCAGGATCGTAAGACAGAGAAAAGACATCGATGACGCTATTGCTCTGAAGTCGATTGGACTGCTGATCGCCTTGGAGGGAGCCTACTCGATCGAGGATGTCTACGACCTGAGACTATTCTACAACATGGGTCTGAGAAGCCTGCAACTGGCGTGGAACTTCGACAGCAGGTACTGCGCCTCCTGCATGTCCAAGAAAGACTTCGGGCTGACGGGAGAAGGTGAAGACCTAATCAGAGAGTGCAACAGACTTGGGCTGATAATCGACCTAGCACATGCGAGTCCGAAAACGCATCTTGCCGTGACCAAGATGTCGAGATTGCCTGTCATTAACAGCCACTCGAATGCAAAGGCGTTGCACAACATTGCTCGGAATCTAGACACTGGGGCGTTCGAGAGCGTAAAGAAGAACGGGGGGGTCGTCGGAGTCATCTTCGGTGAGCTAATGACTGGAGGGAAGAAGACGATTGAAGACCTTGCAAATCACGTATTCTACATCTACGAGAATTTCGGGCCCGATGTGCTTGCGGTGGGGAGTGACTATTTCGGGCTAATTGACTGTCCCGCTGTGAAGGGACTGGAGGACATCACCAATATCGACAAGTTGTTCGAGATTCTGAGGAAGAGGGGCATGAGCGAATCCGATATTGAGAAACTTGCCTTCAATAACGCGCTCAGGGTGATAAATCAGAACGCGGAGCGTTGGGCATAGCCACATAATCACTGCTCTTCGAATGGTGGGAATTCCTTTGGTTTCCAATGATAGAGCCAGAGTCGGAGTGGTTCAGGCGCTCTTGATAGGGCCAGAGTATCCTCGGAGCCTGGGAGGCCGATTGACCTTTCTCCTTAAGAATCCCAATCCATAATCTCGTGTCGTCGGCACATGTCACATGATAGAAGAGTACTAGGCTGGATGGACGTGACAGATCTGGGAATGGGTACTCGGGGCAAATGGGCCAGGGGGACCAGAGTGGGTAACCTCGTCTTTCTTTCGGGTCAGACTGCCTTCGACGCGAATGACAGACTGATGGGTGTGGGGGACCCTCGCGCACAGGCCAGGAACGCGCTCAACAACATCAGATTACTGCTTGGGAGCGCGGGGGCGCAGATGTCTGATGTCGTCAAACTTTTCGTGTACGTGACGGACAGAGCTTATCGTCCCGAGGTCTATGACGAGATAGTCAAGGCGTTCGGAGGGAAATGCCCCTCGAGTACGGGATTGGTGGTGAGCGGGTTGGCAAGAGAGGAGCTCCTGGTAGAGATTGATGCCATCGCTGCGATGAGTTCGCCCAGGCGACAAACGAGAGGCAAAGCGTAGCAGTATTCTCTTTCTCTGCAACAGCTAAATAGCAAGGCGAGCTGCTTTAGGAGAGACTTGACTAGGAGGCCCATCGACTTGGTTCCATCAAACTACAGAATCGTTGACCTTTCGGTGAAGGTGACGCCGGCCCTAAGAAAGGCCGACGGAAAGTACTTTCATGGCGAACCCTGCTGGGGAAGGATGATCTACCTTGATGAATTCATCTTCGGCCCGCAAAAAGGGGTCCGGATGCACTTCATCCGAGGCGAGACACACGTGGGGACACATCTAGAGAGCTCACTGAAAGTGAGCGAGAACGGAACGGACCAGGCTTCAGTCCCAATTGAGAACTGTGTAGGTGAAGCTGCAGTGGTCGACTGCAGCGGTAAGAAGGCGGGCCAACCCATCACGGTTGCGGACCTGGAGAAGACGGACATCCGAAGGGGAGACAGGGTCTTGATTAGGGGGCCGCGACGAGAACTGGACCCCGCGCCTTATCTTTCGTCGGAGGCGGCCAAGTGGCTCGTCGGGAAGAAAATAAGGCTCCTAGCCATGGAGAACTGCAGCGAGTATCTTCCGGGCGAGATTCAATGGATGATTCCTGAGGAGAAGCACAACGCGCTACTTCTCTTCAAGAACGGGGTAGTCAGGATAGACGGCATAGTGAATCTGCATGAGCTCAGGAGGGAGAGAGTCTTCCTTGTCGCTCTCCCCCTGAGGTTTGAGAGACTGGAGGCTTCGTGGACCAGAGCCGTGGCCCTCGAGCCAACCGACTAGCACTCCCAAACGCTCTGACGCGTAGTAAATTGTCGTCAGTGGCTATCACACGGTGTGCAGAATACAGACTACCACACTTCTCGCCGGAGCCTTCGCCTGCAGGGTGCTCTTTCCTGTCAGAACCGGAGCCTCACCGTAGACCCTTTCGACAGAGTGAACCGTCCAAGCCGTTTCAACGACCATGTCTGCTTCTGCTTGACCATGATTGAAGACAAACAGCATCTTGTCTGAGCCGTCTTCAAGGACGCGACAGAGCGAAAGCCCGTTTGGTGTTCTTGCGGTAGCCGGGGCCCTCACGCCTGCGAGTTCCGCTAACCCTCCGATCATTCTCACTGTATCTTCATCCCTTGTTCTTGCTATGTGAAATGATGGAAAAGTAGCTATGTAGAATGCCTTCCCTTTTCCATGGTTGCTGAGCGTCAAAGTGGGTTCGCCTGTTGATAGTCTCGCCAGAACTTGGGCATCGCTCGAACGAAGCTTCGCGACTCCACCTGAACCATGGGCCCGAGAATCACGACGGAAACCGGGCACCGTGTCGGTAGTAGAAGTTAGTTCGACGTTCTCCGCGTGTCCCGATTGTTTCTCTTCTATGCCGAAGATTTTGTGAAGACCGCTTCCAGGCACTCTGGTGGAGTGGAAGCTGTTGCCCCTGTACTTGCCGAGAAATGCTTCTGAAACCACAGTCCCTCCTCCTTCAACATACTCCCCGATCTTGGAGGCTGCACCCTGATCGACGAGTATGGGATAAGGAAGATACACCATCTTGAGGTCTGTCCAGTCATCCTCTGGAGTTACGGTCTTGGTGTGGATGCTCTGCGTCCAAAGAGCATAGTAGGTGCCCTGTGTTGCTGCATACCAGTCCTCTCTGATAAGGTCGCTCATGATGTTTATTCTCCTGTCGTAGTACAGTCCTACCTGAGCGGGATAAGGTTCTGAGCCAACGATCTTCGCTCCGTACTGCTTGATTGTTTCGCCGAAAACCTTGGATTCATCCGATCTGATTGTGCTTGAGCCGTCGTATTCTACTAGCCCCCAGCCCGGTGATTCCGGCTGTCCATAGCGCTCGGGCTTGAATTGCCAGTAGATTATGCCCAGTGCTCCGTGAGCTACTGCCGTCCACAACCTGAGAGTTGTGTCTCCAGGTGGAACTTCACCGATTCCCATCCATTTGGGATCTATGTTGGCGGAGAGCTCGGTGACCCAGAACTCTCTCTTAGCAGACCGAGCGTAATCCAGAGCCCACGGATACTTACAAAAGAGCATGGGGTCGAATGAGACAGTATAGCCCTGGTACAGTACCGGATGGACTGTTGATCCATAGATGTCGACCTGCTGCGCCACCAGGCGGGCATCATGCCCCGTCGCGCTCAGAGGGGAAGCCATCACGTTACTGCCGTGATGGGTCATGGTTGGATGAGAAGTATCGAGCTTTCGCACGTAGTCTGAGATCCAGCCTATTTGTTCCCCTTGGTTTTCGCATGTGAATTCACCGAAGAGAAGTAGCTCGGTGAAGACCTCAAACCAAGGTTCGGCGGTGTCTTCGTATCCGGCTCGACTGAAGACCGGTCTCCGGTAGGGAGCGTCCACGTCTTCCCAGTATCCATAGGAGAGCCCCCAGGCATCGTTCAACTCCTCCACCGTTCCAAACCTTTGCTTCAACCAGTTCCTGTACTTATTCACCGTGTGTTTGCAGGCACAGACAGGAACCCGATGTTCATTCCAGACGTGCCAGGCGAGAAGCATGGATCTTTCTTTATACCTCTTGACAACCTTGTCCATGAAATCTTCAGCACTTCTCCTCAAACCTGGGTGATCGAAGCACGGTCTGTATCCACCGATTTGATACGCAAAAGACTCACCTGCAGCACCAGGATGCTCTAGGCTCCTGTCCAATCTCACGACGACGCAGTCAGGGTATTCTCTGATGACAAACTGAGGAGGAAGGGGTATGATTATGTTGGCCAAGATCCTTAGTCCGTACCGTTCACCAAGGTCAAAGAGTCTGTCAGCTTCGTCGAACCGATATTCGCCCTTCCTTCTTTCCATCCACCTCCAGACCAACCAGATTCTCGCAGTGTTAAAATTGAGGTCAACCATTCTCTTGAAATCGTCTTCGAATTCCTCCACTGGAGGATTTGGCGGTCTGTAGTATTGAGAGCCGAAGACAAACATGTCTATCAACCTCTTCACATGTAGCACCTTTTTCCTCATCAGTCCATCAGGAGACGTTGGATTTAACGGTTTTTGGTCTGCGCGCAGGTGCTCTTCTGGACAAGCCCGAGGAGTTGATTCTCCCGGGCATGCTAATCAGCCAGTAGAGCTTGCACCATTACTGTACAGGAGGACGAAGCAAAGCTAAGTAATCCTTTCTTTCGTAGCGTTAAGACTCTTCGACTCCTCCCTCAACCGTAGCTCTCACCGATCTCCTTGAGGAACCTCTGCATCGCTTCCTTCGGGGGGATGCCCCTCGCGGAGCAGATCCGGACGACGATTTTCGTGATGCGCCAACTGCATGCTCCCCACAAAGAAGGCTTCCGATATGGGAATCGACGGATACACCTTCGAAGGCGACCCTATTCAGGTCAAGCAGATGGATGATGTGGGAAGAAACCACATCGACAACTTCGAGACTGCCATGAGAAGAATAAGTGCCAAGCGCGGCGTGTTTGTCGCCTTCAGTTTTGGAAGAGGCGCGAATGAGGAGATTGCGAGAGCCAGTCTGCATGACAGGCTGACAATCAAACCAATTACAACCGTTGAGCTTCTCAAAGTCGCGAGGCAGCTGCCAGACTTCTCAACCTAGCCGCGCAAGAGACTTTACAGAACCCTGGGAATCTGTTGCACCGCCAGATGAGCCTTCTGGTCTCCCTAAGACGCACCAGAACCACGGCTCTGTCCAGTGGGCGGGTGATTTCTGAGGATGTCCAATACGGGTGATGATGGTCGATTGAAGCCTATTGATTCTGAATTGCCTCGATTCTTACCTTACCTTCAAGCTCTTTCAGGGAGATAAGCGTCTTCGAGGCGTCTTCTAGCCACTTGTTGTAAGTCAGAACAGGTATCTCGACTGTCTTGAGTTCTCCATCGCGAAAGACTCTGAGTTGAACCTTGTCTGTCGCTTTCTGGGCAACATAGTCGTCCGAAGGCCCGAAAGCCGCATGGGCGAAGTCATTCCTGCGCTCCATAATGGCATCGACTTCCTTCAAGACCTTGGAATACTCCTTACGGAGTCGCGGATACTTTAGCCTCAGCAGATTCTTGAGCATTCGAAACTTACGGCTGGAATTGACATCGTTGATTATCAGGGCGGTGAGGAAGACCTCATTTTCGAGGTTATCTGGGAAGAAGTGCGCGGAGATGATTCTCCCAAGCATGGCACTCTTAATGCGGCCGACATACGTCCCCATCCTTGAAATCTTCGTACGGCACCCTACCTCCGAATGCCGCCCGCTGTCAGGTCCGTACGCCAGGATACCTGTCGAAAGACTAAGGGGCGCCTGATGCAATCGGCGGATGGGAATCAAGGTCGTGCTTCTGATCCTGATTCATGCCGGCTGGGCATCGCTCGACTAGGCTCTCGGAACAGTACCCGAGGCAGGGCCGGCAGGATTTGGCTAGGATTTTACGAAGCAGCCCTCGAGGCAGTACACCGACAGCTTCCCCTCGACGGGGCACCTGGCGCCCAGATCGCAGGCAGAACAGAGGCCTACCGGAAGAGCGGCGAGCGTTCCCCGCGCTTCGTGAAGGGAGTAGAGGAGCTTCAGATACTTCCCCTCGGCTATCCTCGGCAGGTCGTTCCTGCTCTCCCAGAAAGGAACTCGACTTGGCTATCCTTAAGACGTTGAAGATGAAGAATATTCCAATATCACTTGACAACCTTTACTATGCCGTAGAATCCGACCGAAACTAGATAAAATTGTGGTTAGCTTGTATGGAATAACGGATAAATACTTGTTGGTCCCAGAAAAGGAGTACAACATGCTGCAAGGGAAAGACTAGCTGATTTTCGTTTTCTCTAGCCACAAGGAATCAAAATTCGGTCTGAGTCATTTAGATTGAAGGAGCTGCTTGGCATAGTTCCTTATCGCCTTCTTTACTATCGGGAACGCTTCGGGGCGGATGCGTACTCGTTTTTCAACGTCTACTTCCATCATTTCAGGGTAACGCCTTGCGAGATACAAAGAATATACGTTTCCTGTTTTGTGAACTTTTCCAAGTTCCCTTTGAATCTCTCGGTAATCATGCCAACCTTCTCCGAGGTCGACAATCGCCTTTATTGTACCGATCTTAGGATATGTCGGTAATGGTTTGTGCTTCATCGCGTCCTGAAACAAGTCTTCGAGAATCTCGCTGATTCGTTCTCCGCACATGCTAAATCCATGGAGTGGGAATGGTCTAAAGCGTTTCGGCAGTCTACTCTGGCGCTTTCCATAACGGTTTGACTAGAAATAAAGCGCATCATCACATGAGGAGGTTGTCCAGATGGCACCGGGTGCCGTAGGAAGCAATCCAATTTGTCCGTATATTCTTTGGCCAGTATGATGTCTCCGAGACGGTGACTGTCCGGAGTTGCAGCCGAATCCGATTTGGCAGGGAAGGAGGGAATGGAGGAATCTACAGATTACTTTGGCAAATTTTCGGGCAAGGGCATTCTCTCAGCTACTAGGTTAAAGACATGAAACCAGACTGCGAGGAGACGCCAATGCCGGACGACCCGATTCGTAGCAGTCACCAGGGTTTCTGAGAAGGGGTTGGTGACGATTCCGCGTGAGTATCAGGGAGAAGCTGGACCTGCAGCCTGGAACGAAGCTGATCGTCGTGGCGCTCGAAGATGCCGTGATGCTCCAGAGGGTAGAAGCGCTGCTCGCCAAGGAATCTCCAAGAGGGATACTGAAAAGGATCCGCACCATGTTCTCGAAGGTGCCGGTAAGGGACATCGAAGAATGAAGCGCCAATCAAGCCCCTGAAGGTCCGTTCTGTCGCAAGAAGTGGGTGTCGATACAGGGTAGAGTATCATTAGAAGCCGCAAGAGAATGGAGATTCGAACTGGCGGTACCGATAGAAGGTCGGTTCGGAGTCCGGGCTTCGAAGTGTGGTGCTCAGGAGCCAGAGGTTGGTTAGGTCCTCAGGAAAAGTTTCAAAAAAACACAGGAGAAAGAGGAAGAATAGCCGCATTCATACGGCGACCTGGCCAGAACGGGATGGATGATTGCCTCAGCGATACCTGTCCAAATGAAGCTGTAAATAAGAACCCAGCAAATCAATGACCTAACAATGGTCCTCCCTGACGAGTATATCGACAAGCTGCTTGCTGCTCATCAAGAGACGGATACCATTGACTCAAAATTGGATATGGACATCTCGAATGATTCGTTCGCAAAAATCGTCAAGGATGTTGCTGCGATGGCGAATGGCGAGCAGGAATCCGATTTGGTCATCGGTGTAGACGATGACTACAACCTGGTGGGTTTTGACCCTAGCACAAAAATAGATGAGACGGATGTCCGCACTAAACTGGCGAAGTACCTCGTTCCGCCAGTGAATATTGAATACAAGGAAGTCGTCAGGAAGAACTATCTCGGCATAGAGAGGAAGTTCGCAGTCATTCACATCTTTCCTTCAAAAGAAATCGTGCTTCCGAAACAGGACGGAAAATGGAGCGACGGTAACAAAGAGCGAATGGAATTCAGAGTGAACGATGTATTGGTGCGAAGTGGTAGTCGTAGCATCAAAGCAGGAGCATTTGAGTTCAATCAACTCCTCGAGCGTAGATTCGTAACCAAAGCTGTCGAGAGTCAAAGGTATGTGACGGAGTTCAAGAAATCTATGGCTGAGAGAGCCAAACCGATGAAGAAGGAGGAAATTCTTGTTTCGAATGTCTTCCCTGTCACCAAGCTGCCTGATTTGGTCTGGCGTGGAGAGACAGACCTTGCCAACAAGAACGCCGTTTTTGACTTTCTCAGGCGGATCCCTGTTCCAAACTCGAAAATCCCACGATTCATTGTTCGTGAAGGACACATTCTGACCTTCTCAACATTGTCGGACGGTGCGAATCCATTGAGAATAGCCGCCAACTCTCGAACAATTGACACGATAAGGACCTCTGAGATGCTATCAGATCCGGACAAAGCGAATTGGATTGTGGACCTCCTCAACTCGTGTTTGAGGAAACATTGCGAAGAACGGGGGATTTCATATGACCGCGACGGAAAGAAGTATTACTACAAGATGCCCGCAGGCCAACAGCGATTTCGCGATAGATACACACTCGCGGGGCGGACATACCCAAGAACACTGGCAAAATACAACGCAGAGAACAAGGTTGTCGTTCACAATGCCGTTGATCTCCGATTTACAAGGTTCGGACAAACACTCTCGTTGGTGGTTATGCCGGGCCTGGTCTTCACTTCAGATGGGAGCAAGGTCATCTCCGATGAATCAACCGGAGCTCTGGCGACCCAGCTGCTTCATAGCCAGTACAACCAGAGCATCCTTAGAGACATTAGAATGTGGATCAGTAAGATATCGCAGCCTGAACAAACGATAAAGATAACAGATTTTGGCTTTGGAGTTCAGGTCAGCATCAATTATCTTCGGACCGAGATGCACGTTGGCTACAACGATGATGAGGATGTACTCGAGCCCGAACAGGAAGGTTCGGAGGAGGAAGCCGAGCCGGAAGGCGTAACCGAAGAACAAGGACCTGGAGAGGAACCATAATGGCCGTCAACCAAGGACTCAAATCTTGGTTCATTGACGAAACAGAGCTACTCTTCGGTGACGGTGAGCGCTCTGTCGATCCAAAGACAGGGCTAATCCAGTACGGGCCGTATTACCCGCATGCTATAGGGATGCCTACTCCCAGCGAAATTCGTGTCGGGTTGGTCGGAGACGGTGAGACTCTTGGTCTCATCAAGAGTTGGCTTGCGAGAATGGAATCGCCAATCCCAGGGAAGATTCCGATGATCCCAGTACGACGGAAGGGACCATATGCGAAAGCAAGGCCCAATCCGTACCTATTCCCCGGGTTCTCTGGGTTCGAGAAGACGTTTCATTGCAAGATTCTTACTTTTCAGGGTCTCGAGCAGCCAATCGACCCCGATGAACTGAAAGGAATCCATAGGGAGCCAAACTCTAACCAGCGAATCGCCCTAGCCAGCGATCTCTTTGCTTCGAAGGTTGAGCGGCTGAAGAATGTCCACCCTCCACCGATGGTAATCATCTGTGGCCTTCCGAAGCTAGTCGAAGAAGAGGCGGGGAGCGCAGGAACGAAAGGTGCATTATCAGCAAGGCCCAAAATCACAAAGGCCGAGCAAGACATAATGGACCTGATGGATCAGGGACAAAAATTCCTCTCGGATTTCGACATCGGCGAAGCCCCCATCGCCAAATCGACTTTCAGTTTCGACTTGAGGCGGGCAATGAAATGGAAGTGTATGAAGCACGGCATTCCAATTCAGATATTCCGCCATTCCACGCTCCTTGGAAAGGGCTACATGGAGGATGAGGCCACCCGGGCTTGGAACTCCAGCGTTGCCTTGTACTACAAGGCCGATGGTTTTCCTTGGAGGTTGGCGGATTTCGACCCAAACACCTGTTACGTCGGCATATCGTTTTACAGGGAGAAGCTTAGTACCAAAGATTACCTGATAACATCTTTTGCCCAGGTATTCACCTCGTACGGCGATGGATTGGTGCTTCGTGGAGAGGAAGCACAAATCGACAGGAAGAGGGACAGGCAACCCCATTTGGCTGAATCCGCTGCCACTTCGTTGCTGAAGGATTGCTTGGCGAACTACGTAAGCACCGCGAAGCACTCTCCGACCAGAGTAGTGATACACAAGTCATCTCGCTTCAACGAAGAAGAGAAACGCGGCTTCGAGAAAGCATCTGAAGGCTATGGCCGTATAACCATGGTTTCGTTCGGAAACCGAGGAATTAGAGCTTTGAGAGACGGAAAGTACCCTCCGCTCAGAGGGACCCTGATAGAATTGCCTGATAAGAGCTACCTTCTCTATACGGGGGGTTCTCTCCTTTCTTGAGCACTTACCCTGGCCAGAGAATACCAGTCCCGCTAGAGATACTTGAGGTCTATCCTCCTGATGACCCAACCTTAGTTGCCAGAGAGATTATGTCTCTGAGTAAACTGAACTACAATAGCGCGCGTTTTGCTTACAAGCAACCAATTACGCTAGCCTTTGCTGAGGAAGTAAAGAAGATACTCTCGGAGATGCCATCAGACGCGCCGATTCAAAACCGATACAAGTTCTACATGTGAGACTAAGCACAGAACCTCGTCTTTGAATCAGTGTGGACGGCCTAGGATAATAGCAACACATGGAACAATGGTCTCAGGAACGGCAAGGAATCATTCTAAAAGCACAGAGAGAGGAAGAACATCCGCTACGAACGAGCGGGGACGTAGCAACGCCCATCTAGTTAATCATGAAGACAGCTCCCGCTTGAGTTGAAAGTCTCGAGTTGCCCGAGGAACACGAACGTAAGCAAGTAGCTCGAATTCGAACCCTCGTTGCTGACGATGGCCGCATAATTCCTGTCAGGAGACAGCGCCGCGTTGGCCATGTAGCCACCAGGAGTGTAGCTCGAGACCGTGGTTCCTTGGCTATCGAAGAACGACACCGGTGATTCGTTGCCGCCCCAGTACCAGAAGCTGGGGAGGGGGCTGCACCCTCCGGTACTGACGATGGGTGCCGGACTGGTCACGTTCTTCAACAGAGAGCCATCACTACCATAGAGGAGAGCGCCCCAGTTCGTCGAGACAAACGCAGTGACGTTATCGCCTGTCTGTATCGAGAGGGACGGGCTGTAGATCGCCGTTGCCACAGCAGTGCACCCTGAGCCGTGAAAAGGGACAGGGTGCCATTATACCCGCTTACCGCTTCGCCAACCCAAACATACGACGCGTTTGATGAAATCGCCACGTTGTTGTCGCCGATGCCCACTAAGGGAGATGACCAGAGAATCGCTCCCTGAGCATTGAAGGCCATTATGGACGACGGGCCCGATGCGACCACAAGGTCCCCATTGGCCGACATGGCCATTCCGAAGTTTCCGCCCTCGCTCTCGGACCAAACAACTCCTTGGTAGCGGTGTCGATGTACATGACGCTGCTTTCACCTTCGACCGCCATCGCTGATCCGTCAGCAGAGATGGCGACCTTCCAAACCGGATCGCTGCTTCCGGTGCTCATACTCCACAGTAGCTTTCCGCTACTACTATCGAAGAGATAGATCTCGCCATTTGCATAGATGCCAGCAGGGCCGGGGAGTGTCTGCTATCCACCCGCGGCTATGTACCTGCCGTCGGATGATATGCTGATCGATGAAACCGTTTGGTCGAGGTCGTGGGTCCAAAGGGTATTGCCATGGTCGTCAAGGAGGTAGATTCCCGAGCCATTCCCGACAGCCACGAAGGAGTCGTCAGGGGAGACCGCGATCGCTGAGGGTTGCCCCTCCAGGCTTCGTCCAGACGGCGCAGGGCTGCGTGCAGTTGGGGAGAAGCTGCCTGTCTGACTTGTACTGGTCGTCACATTGACTACAGATGGTGAACTCTTGTACGAGTAGGCAGCAAACGCCCCAGCGACCACAAGCACTACCACTACCGCTATCACAAATGCGTGCGCCGGTGAAAGCGCAGACCTCCTGACCATCGTCCTCACTTGTTTTGGATTGGCGAGGCTTATCAATCTACGTTCTAGAACGGGTCCAGCCTATGGCATGCCTGATAGAAAGCACTCACCTTGGTCCCAACACACCCTCCACTGTCGGACACCCCTCTGGGTTAGCCCAGCAGCTTCAGCAGGTATGTTTCGGCCCAATCATCCTCGTACTGGTTTGATGCCTCTGCTATGCGATGGCAACCCTTGACCCTCCCTGACCCTGAGGATCTCGTAGATCGCAAGTTCTACTCTGACCATCAGGTTGTCGTCGTACTCCCCCGCTGAAATTGCGCGCTTGAGCCTCTCCGTCGCCGTGAAAAGATCCCTAGGAAAGATCAGTGTATATTTTCCACTATCGACGGGCCATGCCGGATGTTCTTGCCCGACTCGGATCTGCACGTGATCTCCGGTGCTCGGCACCAGGGTGATTTCCACGCCCCCGGGTCCGTCCGGTGGCGTCCAATGGGGGTTTTCTCTCTCCTCGCTCTGCCTTCTTTGTCTATCCTTGCTTTCAGGTTCGCCTCGAGTGCCTCGACGGCCCGGATCAGGTCGCGTCGAGCCCACGTCCTCACGCTCTGCGCATAGTACTTGGTGAACTCCTCGAAGGTGGCTCGGATGGCCTCCACCTCTCTCGTCCTTGCCTCGAACTCATCCTCGAGACCCCTAAGCAACGCGGCCACCCATCTTCTCCACGACAGTCTGTAGCTCCCCCTCCAGCTCCTTCGCGTTGAGTATCTCCGACGCATGGGCCCTCACAAACTCACCGACGCCCATGAGCATCGCGCGGGAGACAGAAAGGACCGAGTCCTTCGAATACGGGGACACCGACTCGCCCATGAGGGAGGCCAGCACTGCAAGCTCCCTTACTTTCGCGATATGGTCGTCGACGGCCCTCAGTTCCTTCTCCAGCGTCTGCTTCGCCTTTTGCACCCTCTCCAACTCCAGGTCTCGCCGCTTCGAATCCCGCTCGTCCTCCATCTTCTTTATAGTATCCCTCATGCTATCAATAGTTACCTTCAGGGCTTCGAGCTCCTTCTGACGCACACCCACCTGAAGTTCCACCGGTTGGAGTTCCTTCTTCTTCTCCCCGAGCGCCGATACCGCCTCTTCGAGCGATTCGTACTCCGACAGGGCGCGGGCCAGGGTGGCCGCGGCGCCTGAAGGGACGGAACCGTGCTTCCTGAGCTCCGCGGCGAGGACACGAGCCGCCGATTCCGTGAAGTCCAGCTCGACCAGCTCGTTGTGGAAGGCGACGAATCGCGCCATTGCATTCGGAGTCATCCCCAGCTTTTCCAGGTCAGACTTCAGGTTCTGGTAGACCTCGAGGTCGCCGAGGTCGTCCTTCTTTGTGCGTATCTCTGCCTCGAGTCCTTCCGATGACTTCTTGAGGGCCGCGATCCCTGTTTGGAAGGTGTCAGCCTCTTGGGCGAGCTCCCGGAAGCTCCTTCCCTCAGACTTTTCCAGAGCCTCGACCTTAATCCCGGCTTCGATGGCGTCTTCAAGCGCATCGCCGTAGGCCTTTGAAAGCCCCTCGATTCGAACGAGTGATTTGCCTCCCAGATAGACGCCAGCGTCCTCCAGGGCGCGCAGTATCTTGGCTGCCCGCACCAAGTCCGAGAGGGGTACTTTGGCTGCGGAAATTGCCTGCCGCAGGTTTCTCAGATCTGGAAGGTCTGGCTGCCTCTCCCTTTCAGCGTTGACGTACTTGGAGACCGAGCCCACGCTCGTCCCCGTAGCCTTTGCGACATCTCTGACGTCCTCTGCGTCCAACCACCGTTTCACGATCTCGGCGACCTTCTCATCAGGAAGTTCGCGTACCATGGCAGTCTGTTCGAATGTCACAAGTCGTGTTCAAATAGTTTTTGTCAGGATTTTAACAACTCCGCAATAGGGGCGAAAATTTGGTGTTTGGGTGGTTCTGGCACGATTTTTGAAGCCTTCTGCGCTATTTTGGACCCCACAGCGATAGGGTACCCTAAGACCTCCTACAACCTGGAGTTGACGAAGAGAAGAATCGTCTCCCTGAGAATTGTGAGAGAGACCACTAGAGCGGGGAAGCGGTCACAGACGGACCCACCGCAAGTTTCGAATGCAGCAACGGGATGGATTCTCACACGGATCGCACTTTACCTCTATGTGCTCGAACACCTTTCGAACAGGTCTCTGCAGGGGCCAAAGAGACTCGACGCATGCGAACAACCCTACTCCATGGAGGCTGGCTCGATCTTCCTTAGGATAACCTGAATGAAATTCTCGGCTGACACAAAACCCCGTTGAGCCACCTGGTCTGTCCAATGTGCGGGAAGTTAACCAGCCTGAAGCGCTTCAACCCCAGCAACTTCGAGCGGGGATATCCGAGCCAAGAAGATGAGGGGGCTTGGACGCGGAAGGGGGTTCAGCTGTCGTGAGCAGTGGTTCCATCCTGGGGACAAGGCGACTGTCTCCAAGATAAGGGACCGGCTCCTGTCCCTCCTTTCCATGCTCCTAAGAGCGGGCCTGGTGAGTCAGGACTCGAGTCATCGAGCGCCTCGGGCTCGCGGTGGAGGAGGAGGAGCCTGAACCGGTGCGCGATGTGGAGCTCGCGGAGGCCGCGGAGGAGACCGAGACGAGGATGTACGAGGCCATGGATATGGATACCAGTGATATAGACGAGAACGACGATATCGCCTGGAGGCTCAAGCGCGCGGCTACCAAACTTATTAACGACTACCTGGCCTTAAGGGATACGGTCGAGGACTATGAGCGTCGTTACGGATAAGAGGCCAGTCAAGGACGATAAGGTAATGTTGATCGTCACGCGGGAGGGTTGCCCGCCCTGCCCTGACTACAAGAAGATGGCCACAGATGCGGCCCCCAAGGATGTCACAGTGAAGGAGATCAAGCTCCGGGGTGAACCAGGAGGTGGACTCGCTGGTCCTGGGGCTTGGAGTTCAGAGGACACCCACAGCCGTGTATGTGGGGAACGGAGAGGTGAGAATGACTGCTCCATCAGGTAAGCCTGAGGCCGACAGGAAGGCGCTGCTGGACATCCTGAAGCCGGAGGAGGAGACCCACAATGAGGTCGTCAAAGGATGTGCCGCGACCTTCAGGATGAAAGAAGGAGAGTGGAGCCTCAAGCTGGAGGGAGGGGAGGAGTGCGAGAAAGCAGTGACCTCTGCGCAATCACTGGGACCAGGGGGCAGAAAGAACCTCGGGCTGCACCTCGACAGCGAGGACCCGAAGGTCAAGGAACTACTCAGTCGCCTCCCCAAGGGCTAACCTGTCTCTGGCTACAAGTTCGAAAGAAGTATCAGTCGAGCGTTTGGTTGGACGGGACAACCGAAGGATGAAACGTTTTAGCCCATGACAAAAGACGCAACAGAACCCTCCGGAGAAAGGTTTTAATATCATCAGAACCCCTAAAGACTTTAGGATGACTCAGGAAACTGAACGTCAAAAACGACCTGTTGTTCCTAATCCGGCAACAGACGGGTCATTATTCGCAGATCTTTTACAAAAGAGGATCACGAGACGGGCAGCCTTAGGTACAGGTGGAAAAGTAGCGATTGGTGCAGCAGTAGTGGTAATAGCAGCCGGTGGTGCGGCAGCTTACATTGCAACACTACCGCCGAGCGTAGTAACATCAACTGTGACTTCGGCAACAACGGCAACCACAACGGCAACCACAACGGCAACCACAACGGCAACTACAACCGTACCGACAACCACAACGGCAACCACAACGGCAACCACAACGGCAACTACAACCGTACCGACAACCACAACCGCGACAACGACAGTGACGACCAGCGCAAATTCCACCATTCCTGTCCAGGGCGGCACACCGATGGCGGTCTTCAACTGGACCTTCTCACAGCTGGCGGGAAACACAGATCCTGTCACGATCACGGCGGTCCCGACCCTTGGGCCTATGCGACATTCGACAGATTGCTCACCTATGGAGCCTATCCGAGCACTGACCTGTCACCTGCACTCGCAACGGGGTACACCATTTCTTCGGATGGGTTGACGATCACATTCCCATTGCGCCAGGACGTCACGTGGCACGACGGGACTCAGTTCACTTCGGCCGACGTTGTCTACACATATGAGACGCACATGGACCCCACGTCCGGGAGCATCTCTGGCGGAAACCTGACTCCTTGGCTGGACCATGTCGAGGCAGTCGACAAGTTCACAGCGGCCTTCCATCTGAAGGCGATTAGCCCCGGAGCTGTGAACTGGGCCCCGCGTGGCCCTTCGTAATAGTCCCCGCGTCCAGGAAGGGCAACGAAACAACCTTCAAGTCGAGTCCAGTAGGAACCGGGCCGTTCAAATGGATCGGCATAAACGTCTCAGGCTCTTACCTCAGCTATCTGCCTGACCCGAACTACTGGGGTGGCGCACCATACCTGAGCGAGCTGAGATGGACCGGCGCGACAGACGCGCAGGCCATACTCTCCGGCCTCGAGTCGAACGCCTTCACGTGGAGTCAGACGGACATCGCCTTGGGCCCGGCCGTTGCTCAGGTGTCAACCTTTGGAAACTGCCACATCAATCTCCAGTATTCGCCGTTCGGACAGTACGATGTGACCATGAACACAACCAATCCTCCGTTCAACGACGTCAACGTCAGGAAGGCGGTTGTCATGGGAATCAACTGGTCCGCATTACTGACCCTCTACGGAGGACTGAACGGAACAACTAGAGCCTACGCCCCTGTCGCGGAGGACTCCTGGGCCTTCGGTCCAAACACTCCGAAGGTCGACTACGACCCGACTCGCGCGGCGCTTCTTAGCACAACCAACGTTAAGCAGGGCGAAACAGTAACCTTCATCATTTACGCTGGAAGGAAGCCATCAGAGAGAGACATCATCGTATCGAACCTGGAGACCTTGGGCTTCAATGTCAATCTCAAGCTCGTCGACACAGCCACATTCTATTCTGATTGGGTGGTTCCTGTCACCGCTGCCAACTACGGCAAGAACCCGTGGAACATTACCATGCAGAGCAACGGCGTCTCCATTCCAGACCCAGATGGTGTCTTCAGAGAGTACTACCTGTCAAACTCCCCAGATTGGAACCCTGCGGGCTACAGTAACCCACAGGTCGATTCACTACTGGCTCAGGGAATAGTTGAGACAGACCAGACTAAGAGAGCTGCGATCTACCAGCAGATATGCGAGATCACAACTGCGGCTTTCGTCTACCCTGGAACCTACCGAATATACAACCACAACGTATGGAACAACAAGCTCCAAGGATACAGGGAACACGTTCTGTACGTAAACGACTGGTCTAAGGCCTGGCTGAGTCCGTAGTCTTCACAGCAGCCACACACCTCCAAGGGTTGGAGGCAATACGTACGACGCAAGGAGTGCACGGCGAGCGAGGGTGCTAGCGGTGCACTCGTCTCTTTTGTTCTCAACGAAGCGTAGAGTTTTTCTACCGAGGTCAGAGTCGACTCTAGGGGGGGACCTAAAGTGTCGTTGACGCGATACATCCTCACAAAAGTGTTGCTCATGTTCCCGACCCTCTTGGGCCTCTCGCTATTCACGTTCATGCTCCTGTACCTCACACCCGGCGGACCCACGGACATGATCATTGCCATGCTGAAGGGAGGGGGCATGGCTTCCTTGACACCCGCGCAGATAGCCGCTCTGAATGCGAGGTTCGGGCTCAATGTTCCTCCTCCAGTGCAGTACCTTCGCTGGTTGGAAAACGTTGTTCAAGGCAATCTTGGAACCTCGTTCTTCTATAGTTTCAATGTCAACGTCCTGATTCTGGACAGGCTGAGGGTCACTCTGACGCTCACTGTGGTATCCACACTAGTAGCACTGGCCGTGGCCATCCCTCTTGGCGTTCTGTCCGCGGTTCACAGAGACTCGATTTCGGACTACCTTAGTAGTGTGTTCTCGGTGATCGGCATGAGCTTGCCCACCTTCTGGCTCGGCTTCCTTCTCATCGCGCTATTCTCATTTACATTGCATCTCCTGCCAGCGGTAGGCTACGCGGACCCATTCAGTGCAAACGGCTGGAGGTACTTCATCATGCCTTCGCTGACTCTAGCGATAGGCACACTCGCTGTCATAACTCGGCTGCTGAGGGGTTCAATGCTTGAAGCTCTCAACGAAGACTACATTCAGACCGCCAGGTCGAAGGGACTCAAGGAAAGGGTCGTGGTTTACCGCCACGCGTTCAGGAACGCGATGATACCGGTAGTAACGACGCTCGGGCTCTACTTCGGCAGCAACCTGGGAGGGGTCGTCACGGTGGAAACAGTGTTTCACTATCTCGGAATCGGAGAGCTCGTCGTTTCGGCTGTGGAGTCGAGGGATTATCCTGTAATTCAGGGGGTAACGCTATACATCGGATTGGTCTTTGTGCTTTCGAATACGATTGTTGACATAATCTACTCGGTGATAGACCCAAGGATTAGGTTGAGATGAGAAGTTGACTGCAGAGCAAACTCTGATGGGCCGCCTGTCAAGCCTCAGAGAGAGGTTGCGAAAGCCTCTCTACAGGTTCGCAAAGAACAGGCTTGCGGTCGTGGGACTCGGCATCGTGGTCATCAACCTGATCGTCGCAATCTTCGCGCAGTTCATCGCTACGCAGAATCCTTACTACATAAACGTTGACGTCAGATTCTCGACGCCTTCGCTTAGCCATTTGCTTGGCACGGACGACCTTGGCAGGGACATGTTCAGCAGAATCGTCTACGGAGCCAGAATCGCTTTCACGGTCGGGACACTGTCAACTCTTGCTGCCGCTGCCATGGGAGTGGCGATGGGAACAGTTGCCGGCTGGTTCAAGGGGAAGATTGACAGGGCGATTCAGGGCGTCGTGGACATCTGGCTCTCTCTCCCGACGCTCGTGCTCGCAATCATACTGGTCGCCTTTCTTGGGGCAGGGGTTGGGAACACGATCATAGCAATTTCGGTAGGGTATGCACCCTACTTTGAGCGAGTGGTGAGGGCAGAAGTCCTAAGGATTTCCGAAAGAGATTTCGTGAGTGCACAGACGCTCCTCGGCTTTGGCTCCTTCAGAACGATATTCAGGAACGTGCTGCCGAACACGATAACCGTCCTCGTTGTGCTCTTCTCCTACTATCTTGCTTCGGCCCTCCTTGCCGAAGCCTCGCTTGAGTTCCTCGGTCTCGGAGTGCTGCCCCCCACGCCGAGCTGGGGTTCCATCCTCGATGAGCTCAGACCCTACTTCCTGACGGAGCTCTGGGAAGCTTACGCTCCGGGCGTTGCAATCGCGCAATTAGTGCTTGGGTTCAACTTTCTAGGCGATGGACTCCGCGACGCATTTGACCCGAGGCTGAGGGTGTAACAATGGCAGAACCACTTCTCGAAGTGAAGAATCTGAGAACCGAGTTCCACATGCCTGACGCCGTGTTGCGGGCGGTGAGGGGGGTCAGCTTCAGGCTGGAGTACGGAGAGTCTTTCGGAATAATCGGTGAATCCGGGTGCGGAAAGAGCGTCACAGCACTCTCAATCCTGGGGCTCGTGCCCCCGCCGTATGGGAGGATTGTGGAAGGAAGAGATCTACTTCAAAGGGGAAGACCTGCTCAAGAAGAGCAAGGAGGAGATGCGCGAGATCAGGGGGAAGGACATTGGGATGATCTTTCAGGACCCCACCACCTCCCTAAATCCAGTCCTTTCGGTCAAGACCCAGCTAGGTGAGGGGATGATAGAGCACTTTCACTACAAGCAGGATGAAACGTTCACTAGGATGGTTTCTCTTCTCGACTCCGTCGGAATAAAGCCCGCCGCAGAGCGCCTCTCCAGCTATCCTCACCAGTTGAGCGGAGGAATGAAGCAGAGGCTCATGATAGCCATCTCGCTGGCCTGCAACCCAGCGCTGATCATAGCCGACGAGCCGACCACGAACTTGGACGTCACGATTCAGGCCCAGATACTGCGCCTACTGGAGGAGCTGAAGAAGGAGCTGAACGTTTCTCTGATTTACATCACTCATAACCTCGGGATAGTCGCAAAGGTGTGCGAAAAGGTGGCAGTCATCTTACGCGGGCAAGATCGTCGAAACGGGGACCGTGAGGCAAATCCTGAAGGACCCAAGCATCCGTACAGCCAGGGACTTCTGAAGTCAACTCCGAAGATAGGTGTGAAGGAGATACTCAATCCGATCCCGGGGCTGCCTCCCAACATGATAACTGTGCCATCGGGGTGCAGCTTCCACCCGCGGTGCGCATTCGCGATGGAGAAGTGCAAGATAGAGGAACCTGAGCTAAAAGATATCGGAGAAGAGAGACTTGTCAACTGCTGGCTCTACTGATTCAGAGAAGAACGGCGGGCAGGACGGAGAGGTCCTGCTCGAGCTGAAGGGTCTGAGGAAGGATTTCATCCTGGAGGGGGGACTCTGGTCGCGCATCATGGGAGGCGGTAAGGTACTTCACGCTGTGGATGGCGTCGACCTAGCCGTAAGACAGGGGGAAACACTCGGCCTCGTCGGAGAGAGTGGTTCCGGCAAGTCCACCCTCGCTCGATGCGTCGTGAGACTGTACGAACCGACTGGCGGCGAGATGCTGTACAGGGGCACTGATGTTCGGATGCTGAAGGGAAGGGGGCTTGTCGAGTACAGGAAGAAAGTTCAGATGATCTTTCAGGACCCATACTCAAGTCTCGACCCGCGGACATCCATAGGAAGCATGCTGGGCGAGATACTGGACTATCACCACCTGGTTCACGGTCAGGAAGAGAAGAAGGCGAGAGTGAATGAACTGATCAACTCGGTCGGGCTTGACATCGAGCATCTCGGCAGGTACCCGCACGAATTCAGTGGTGGACAGAGGCAGCGGCTCAGTGTGGCGAGGGCGCTGGCGCTCAGTCCCGAGCTCCTGATTGCTGACGAGTCTGTCTCCGCTTTGGACGTGTCTGTAAGCGCTCAGATTCTCAACCTCTTCGAGGAGATTCAACAGAAGTACCACCTCACAATACTCTTCATATCGCACGACCTCAGCGTCGTCTCTCACATAAGTGACAGAGTCGCCGTCATGTATCTAGGAAAGGTGGTGGAGGTGGCCGAGTCCTTTGAGCTCTTCGCTAACCCGCAGCATCCGTACACGCAGGCACTCATCTCCGCCGTCCCCAGACCAGACCCGGATGCACAGTCAACGGAGATCATTCTCAAGGGCGAAGTTCCAACGGCTGTCGACGTACCCCCAGGCTGTAGGTTTCACCCGAGGTGTGCCTACGCGATGGACGTCTGCAAAACAGTCGAGCCTCAGTTGCTACAGTCGAAGAATGGGCACTACGCGGCCTGCCACTTGGTCAACCCTGTGCCGGAGAGCGTGGGCAAACAGACAAGTGATGTCCTGAGACCTACCGTCGGGTCTGGCGCTTGAAGTACTCAGTCGGCATAATTGGATTGGGGAGGATAGCGTGGACGCTGGAGGACGAGAGGCAGCGTAGGAGTCCCGCCACGCACGCGGAGGCTTTCAGGCAGAATCTGAGCACCGAGCTTGCCGCTGCGAGCAGCTCTAGAAGGGAGGTTCTCGATTCCTTCGGAAAGAAGTACGGGGTCTCCCAGCTCTTTGAGGATTACAGGGAGATGCTCGAGAAGGTCGATCTTGATATCGTCGCTGTGTGCACTCACATACCGCTTCACCATCAAATGGTGCTCGATGCGGCTCGGCGCGGGGTGCGGGCCATTTTCTGCGAGAAGCCGCTCTCCTCAAGCCTTGAAGAGGCAGACGAGATGATTGACGCGTGCAGGAAGAGCAAGACGCTGCTACTGGTAAACCACACAAGGGAAAGTGGCTAAGCGAACTACGTAAAGGCGAAGCAACTCATCGACTCGGGGAAGATAGGTGATCTTCTAACCGTCTGCATCAACAGCATAACTGCGCTTTCGCACTCGGGCACAGATGCCCTCGACATCATGCGATTCTATGCAGGCGACGCAGATTGGGTATGTGGGACCGCCCGTAAGGACAACGGCCTTCTCTGGACGGGGTCCGAAACTGAGACGCAGAGACTCCTGTAATAATACAGCGACCCAGGAGGGGCCGCGTTCGTGAAGTTCAAGGGCGGGGCGATGGGCCTAATCGCCGCGCAGCACCCGTACATGATCTTCGAAATGGAACTACTCGGCTCCGAGGGAAGGATCAAAGAATCTGGAAACGGGCAGAGCTGGACAATGTGGTCGAGCAAGAAGAGCGAGACCTATCACGGCTTCAACGAGCTAGTCGAGGAGCTGTTCCCTCGGCCGCAGGAGGCAGCGAAGACACCATTGGCAATGGCCGTTGCGAACGTGGTAAACGCACTGGAGGGGAGGGAGTTCACCTCGACCGGGAGGAGTGCGCGCGCCGCCCTTGAGCTCGTCATGGCGATTCGTGAGTCCGGCGAGCTTGGGGAGATTGTGCGTCTCCCGCTGAAGAACCGGAAGCGAAGAACTCCTCACGCGGTAGCCTCTTTCACTGCTATTGTGTGAAGTTTATTACTCGTAACGTCCAACAGTCGTGTATGAGCGTTTACAAGCAGCTGGGCGTGAAGAGGGTAGTTCCAGCGGTGGGACCGCCGACGGTCTACGGAGGTACCGTCATGGCTCCGGAGGTCTGGAGGGCAATGCGCGAGGCTGGGCGCTATTTCATAAGGATGGCAGACCTGTACGAGAAGGCAGGGGAGCACATCGCGCGCCTCGTGGGAACAGAGGCCGCCTATGTGACACAGGGCGGTGCGGGTTCAATCCACGCCGCGGCTGCCGTCTGCATAGCGGGGGGCGATCCTGACAAGATAATGCAGCTTCCCGATACCACGGGTCTCAAGAACGAGGTCATAATCGAGCAGCGCCATCGCAACTACTGGGGTGGCCCCTACTATTTCGAGAAGAGCATCGAGGTAGCAGGTGGCAAACTCGTTCCGGTCGGAAACGAGAGGGCGTGCACAGTGGCGGAACTGGAGGGTGCGATTACGGACAGTACAGCCGCGATCCACTTCATGGTGATGGGCCACACTAGTCCATCAGGCGAAGACGGTCTGGAGGACGCGCTGCGAGTTGCGAAGAAGCACCGGATTCCACTCGTCGTTGACGCGGCCTCACGAGTCGTACCAAAGACGGACATAGGAAAGTACAACAGGTTGGGAGCCGACATCGTGTGCTACGGAGGGAAGTACATAGGTGGTCCCTCGGCCGCAGGTTTTGTGTGCGGGCGAAAATCGTTGCTTCGAGCACTGTCAGGAGACAACGCCTGGCGATGGCCCCACGGCAGAGGGTTCAAGATGGACAGGTTGATGATAGTGGCTCTCGTAAAGGCCCTTGACATTTGGATGAAAAGCGACAATGATGCCCGGGAGAGGCGACTGGAGGCCAAAGCCAGAACACTGGCAAAGAAGCTGAGCACGATCTCAGGTATGAGGGCAGAGTTCGTCGAAGAACCCTACTACAGCTCGCTTCCAATACTAACACCCCAGGTGAAGCTCGTCTTCGATGACCCGAAGTTCATCCCAGACTACGTCAGCGAGGCGCTCAGGAAGTACGATCCGCCGATTATCGCGGAGAGGGCGAGCGTTGTTGCAGGGAAGGATGGGTCGCTGGTCGAGCTCCCGCTCGAAGAACAGAGAGTGCTGCTAGTGACGCGAAGCTTCCTTCCGGACGAGTATGCTTACGTGCTGCGCGCCTTCAGAAGACTCATGAAGCAATAGGCTCGAAGGCGGAAGAGAAGAGAGAGATGGAGTGCGAATCGGACCTCCCTGAGCCGGGACCACGCAGGTACTCGGCCGGCCTTCTCGTGCCAGCGAAGGTAAGGCGTGGCTTTTCTGTGACGGCGTAGAGCGTATAAGTGCTGAACTGGCGGGTGAATGCATGAGCCGCAAGTCGGTAGGGACAGACGCCGTGCTTCCATCCTTCGCGAATCCCGTTGAGTACGGGCGCAGACCTCTCGTCATAGACAGAGCAGAGGGCGTCCACTTCTGGGACACGGAAGGACGGCGGTACATTGACGGCGTCGCGGGAGTGATGGTGGTTAACGTCGGCTACGGTAACAAGGAAATCATTGAGGTAATGAAATCCCAGATCGACAAGCTAGCGTACAATTTCCTTTCCTACTCTCTGAGCGAGCCTGCCATCAAGGCTGCGGAGCTCCTGACGCGCCTGCTACCCGGGAAGATGAAGGAAGTACACTTCACTACGGGCGGATCCGAAGCAGCAGACACAGCGGTCAAAATCGCGAGGCTGTATCACGTCTTGAATGGCCAACCCAAGAGGTACAGGTTCATCGCCAGATGGATATCCTACCACGGTTCCACGATCGGAGGTCTGAGTTGCTCCGGTCACGCACCGAGAAGGAAGAACTTCGAGCCGCTGCTTCTTGACTTCCCTCACGCCGAGCCTGCCTACTGCTATAGGTGCCCGTTCGGAAAGGAGTACCCCGACTGCGCTGTAGAGTGCGCGAAATCGATCGAGCGGGTGATAAGGAACGAAGGAGCGGAGACGATATCGGCGTTCATCGCAGAACCGGTGGTTGGTTCGACGGGGGGAGGGCTAGTCCCGCCACCTGAGTACTTCAAGATAGTGAGAGAGATCTGCGACAAATACGGAATACTGCTGGTGGCCGACGAAGTAATCACAGGTTTTGGAAGGACAGGAAAGATGTTCGCAATGGAGCACTGGAACGTCAAACCAGACATCGTCATGATGGCCAAGGGCATGTCCAGCGGGTACGCGCCCATAGGTGGGGTGGCCATAAGCGCCGAGATAGCTGAGGCATTTGAAGTGGAAAGGGGGTCGACTTCGCCCACGGGTTCACTTTCGCTGGAAACCCAGTCGCGTGCGCCGCGGCAGTCAAGAATATCGAGATTCTTCAGAGGGAGAAGCTCCCGGAGAGGGCCCTGAAGCTCGGCGAGTACCTGAAGGAGAAGCTGTTGTCGCTGGACCACAGAATCATAGGGGACGTGAGAGGGAAGGGGCTGTTCGTTGGCGTGGAGCTCGTAAGGGACAGGAAGACAAAGGAGATGTTTCCTGACAGCCAGCCTATCGGTGCTGAAGTGGCCCAGCTCGCACTCGCGCGGGGCGTGAAGATCTTTGGAATGAAGGGCCACGATTCAGGCGTGATAAGCGATTTCCTCGAAATCACTCCACCACTCATCATCGACAGGAGTGAGCTGGACGTCATCGTGAATACCGTCGACAATTGCCTGTCGGAAGTTGAACGCAAGCTCTGAAAGAAGGGACTTTAGCTCCGCGGAGTCGTCAACCGAAATGAGCAGCAGGAGAGAGCTGGCTTTCGGCAGACGCGAGTATGCGGCTAGGCTGGGGAAGCTGCGCGGCGAGATGGAGGGTGAAGGCGTTGATGTGGTCCTTTGCTTCGACCCTCCGACTCACAACTACCTTAGTGGGTACCAGACGATGGAGCTCACCCATTACCGGTGCTTGATAGTCCCGCTCAGAGGTGAACTCGTGATGGTAACCTCGGACTTCGAAAGGCCTGGTGTCGAGCTGACCTCCACGGTCGATGACATTACTGATTATCACTACCTGAGCGGAGACTATCTGAACGCCACGCTGAGCCTGCTGAAGAGGGTCTGCGCCGGAGCAAAGCGGATAGGGCTGGAAAAGAGCGGCTCGATACTGACGGCCACTCGCAGCGAGGCGCTGCTCGGAGGGCTGCGCGGACTGGAGATAGCAGACTTCTCTGACACGCTGCAACGACTGAGATGGGTAAAGAGCCCCGCCGAGATAGAGTGCATTGCGCGTGCCGCCAGGATCACTAGCAAGGGAATGAAGGCTGCAATGGACTTAGTAGAGGACGGAGTCATAGACAACGAGATTGCGGCGAGGGCGTACGAAGCCATGACCAAAGACGGAAGTGAATACATGTGTTAATCGCCGTTCGTGACAACAGGAAGACGCTCTGGAGTGCCTCACACCACTTACGGAGGGGTGAAAGTCAGAAGCGGTGACGTCGTCTTCATCGAGCTCGGCGCTTGCATTAGACGCTACAGTGGACCACTGATGAGAGCGGCTCACGTTGGAAGAGCGGCACCCCATGCGGCGAAGAATGCAGAAACGCTTGTGGATGTCTTGAACACGACGATTGATGAAATAGAGTCTGGTCTGTCATGTGATGAGGTGGCAAGGGCGATCAGGAAGAATGGTCACAAGGCGGTTGGTTCACGCATCATTAGCCCATCTCTGCTGAACGGGGACTATGGGTACTCCACCGGACTCGGATTTCCCCCTACGTGGGGAGAGGCGGGCCTCCTCCTGAGTATCGAGAACAAAGAGATTCTGGAGCCGGGAATGGTCTTTCCACTTGAACGAAACTCTCCGAGAGGTTCACCAGTACGGCCTCAGCTTCAGCGAGACTGTCGTTGTGACGAAGAAGGGCTGCAGGGTCTTGACCGACTTCGAGCGGAGTTTTCTCGCTAAGTAGGCAGTAGTAGGTAGAGCGGTATCACAACGGCCTTTCCGAAGCCAGTCAAGTCGGTAAGGATAAATGCAAATGACCCTTCCTTGCCTCTGTGGAGAAAGCAGGCTTTGTAATAGACGGAGGAAGGCTCATCAACGGGACAGGCAGAGCGCCGTCGGAAAATACTTCTCTATTGATTCGGAACGGCGAGATCGTCGAAGTATCAGCAGGCAGCCTCATTGGCAGCGATGAAGAGGAGGTGATCGATGCTCATGGTAAGACTATCATGCCAGGACTCATCGACGCACACATGCACTTTTGCTTGGGTCCTCTCGACCCTTACAGAAGAGCCCTGGAACCCTCCGGGGTGAAGCTTCTGAGGGGAGTTCAGAATGCGAAGAGAATGATTCGAAGCGGGCTTCACGACGGCGAGGGATGTGGGAGGGCTTGAGACAATCTACCTGAAGAGGGGAATACAAGAGGGTTTGATACCAGGCCCCAGGATTCTTGCGGCCCGTCTCGTCATAACGCAGACCGCGGGGCACGCCGACATCCACTTTCTCCCAGTAGAATGGAACTTGGCTATGAATGACCTGGGGCGACTCGCCGACGGACCCAACGAATGCAGAAAGGCTGTCAGAGAACAGATGAGAGAGGGTGCCGACCTCATCAAGATATGTTCCACGGGAGGAACTTGGTCGGAGAGAGACCTTCCCCAGCACAGACAATTCACGATGGACGAGCTGCACGCAATCGTGGACGAAGCTCATGCGTGGGACAAGAGTTGCTTCGCACTCTATCGGCCTTGAGGGCACCGTGAACGCCCTTAATGCAGGAGTCGACACGATCGAACATGGCGGTTATCTAAACAGGCAGGTCTTTGAGCTGATGGTTCAGAAGAATGTCATATACGTTCCTACATGCGCAATCTCTGTGATGGATTTGAAGAGAGGTCCCGGCATGGGGCTTCCTGAGTGGGCGCTACGCAAGGAGCGGGCCTTCTTCGAGCAATTCGTCGGGGGACTGAGTGTTGCCCACAGAGTGGGCGTAAAGATCGCTTTGGGGACTGACACCGTCGAAAGAGTCTTCCCGATTGGAGAGAATGCGATGGAACTCGAGATGCTCATGAAATATGCTGAGATGTCAGCAATGGAGGCGATAGTTGCAGGCACAAGAACGGCAGCTGAGGCGTTGGGTCTGGAGAAACAATTGGGAACGATAGAGGCGGGTAAGCTTGCTGACGTCCTGGTGATTGATGGTGACCCCTTGAATGACATAACCATTCTTCAGGACAAAGAGAAGATCCAACTTGTCATGAAGGAGGGAAACATAGAGTCTAGGCACGGCGTGTGAAAGATCAATTCTGTGTCGAACGTTACCACTAGCGAGAGGTGGCGAAGTGCAATGAGCATACGGGGTTCCGTGCCGAAATATACCCAT
>CAWIJZ010000003.1:0-94690 GCA_963836465.1 uncultured Nitrososphaerota archaeon | reverse complement strand
AAGTCAAAGGCTATTCGGCAGTCAAACTCAAAGAGGCACTCAAACGGCTAGACCCTATACTTACACCGGAAGAAAGAAGATTGACGATTCCAACTAATCCAACCCCTGCCGAATTCTGTCTCTGGTAGAGAAAACTACGGATCGCTCTAACCCGTTGGTCTCCTTCCGAGATTCTCAAAGGCTCTAAAAAACTCAGAGATGGTCGTGTCTATACCCTAGAACAGGCCATACAAAGTCCAGCCATCACCAAGTTAGACATCTCTGCCTATGTCAAAGAAGAGCGTTTTGTTGAATCCCTGAGGAGAGTACGCTGTGCAGTTCCGAGACAAGACGCGGCTAGCCGAAGTTTCTATGAAAGATTTCTGGGAGATTGCTGACATCATACCTGAGCATAGGGTCGCGAGAGTTCTGCTCGATGGAAAGCCCATCTACGAATCCTCGAGGTCTGAGCTACTTACTCTACCAATAGAGAAGGTAACAGACGTCAGTGTCTTCAGGATGTCGCCAAGACCGCACCTTCGCGGACGGTCCCACTAGACCTGAGTTCCCTTCTTGTTCTTCAACCCCTGGTGTCCCTTCTCTCACACCATGCTTTGGAGGGAACCATCTCTGAGACTACGAAAAGAATCCTAAGTTTTCGACATTCGACGTCAACAACGCGTTGTCGTTGCCGAAGGTCTTTTCGCCTGGCCTCTATCGCTTCCAGCCTTTCTCTAGCAGTCCCAAGCCTCAGGAGGTGGACCCAGCGTTCACGGAGGATGTCTTGGGAATCTCTGGCTGATTATTGGTCCTTAATCGAACCTGAATTCGGTTGCAGTATCGTCGCCATTTGCACGCTCGAGAGGCGGGACCTCACGATTGCGCTACGCTCGTCTGGACTGATGCTCCATAAGATCGCAAGGTCATACGACGAAAGTTTGACTTCACGAGAACCTCAATCTTCTCGCGACTCATGTTGGTCAACAAAAACAGGTCGTCAGGGGTCAAGTGTGGCTTTCTATTGTATAGAAACACTAAAGTGTTACTGAACGTTCCAGAGACCACATGGCGTACAGAACGCGCCGCTATCCTCTCCCGATGACTTACCCCGTTTACTGCTCTGGCGCGGTAAAAGGCCTTCACACTGAAGCCTTTTTGAAGGGTGGCGCACGGCCAAGGAAGTGTTGAAGGTTCCGCTGAGGGGGCGATTCTTTGCCCTGGGAATGGGGAAACAGGGCGGTCCAGATGCGCCTTCGCCGCTATCACGGACAGCGTCTTTTGGATAGGAGGCGGCGTTCCAGGGAATACGAGTACGCTATCACGACCGTCGGCAAAGAAAGGCTGGTCTACCTCTGGAAAAGCTTGGGTACCTCGACCCCTTGAAGCCCTCGACCAAGCTCGAGCTCAGGGTGGTGAAAGCGCGCTTGGAGGTGGCCGACGACATTCTGACGGAACTCAGTTCTGCCCTGAAGAAGAAGCATATTACGACGATGTGTCCTTGTTATTATGATGAAGTCCTCAAGGACAGGAGCGCACGCTCGAGCAAACTTCGGTGAGATTTCCTATCGATAGGTTTTTGGCGGTGTCCGTCTGTCCAGACTCGCGTTAGATGGTTGACGCCCGCGACTCGGTCCTGACTTTGATTGCTGACTTTTACAGACAAAATGGAAGAGCACCCACTATCAGGCAGATCATCGGTCACCCCGAAGTCAAGAACTCAACCGATTTCTACAGGATTTTTCCAGGGAGGCTGTATGATGCTTGCGAGTTGGCGGGAGTGCCTGTTCCGCAAGCGAGAATCTCAGCGGTTGTGCATGCAGTGGCCATGCGACGATTTGAATAATCGGAGCGGACAAGGAAGAAGAACAAAAGTTTGGAAGATATCAATCGAGAGTCCGAAAAGGCAAACGGAGCGGAATTGAGGGCCTACAAGCAGCACGTAAACACCCTGAAAGCTCGGGCAAAGGTTGACCCGACCCAGACACCTGCCTACGTGAGAGAGGTACTGACGGTCACGCACCCGGAGCTCTTATTCAGGTTGCAGCTCTTGTTCTCCGGTAATGAGCTCGATGCCCGAACCATCACTGCGGTGGGCTCGACGCCTTTCGTCGAAGTTGAAAAACGGGCTTGGCTATTGCATGAGAAGGTGAATTTTGACTACTTGGCTCTCCAGACACCTTGCAGACTACCTGGCGAGCCTCATTGCGAGGAGGGGCTGTGGTGAGGCAGAGCCGCTCCGCGTTTCATCCCAGTGCAAAGCGTGCGGCGGCCAGCTGGTGGTTTCTGCTTCGGAGGGAACGAAGATATTCTGCGAAAAATGTAAGCTGGATTTTGACTCGTGTCCTGTTTGCGCGGGTAAAGAGAGATTCCTAGGCGGCAAGATAATGCAATGCGAATACTGTTTGTTCAGACTGCAGTTAGATTTGGCACCGCTTCCTGAGGTGACGCTGGACCTGCTCTGCGACTCGGCAGCGCTGGACATCGATAGTCCTCGATTAAGGAGATACAAAGTCGGAATTGAATCAGGAGGCCAACTCGGTGGAATGGGAGAGTTACGACTCGCTGCGGAAAAGATTGGAGGAGATATTCAATCAGACCAAACCTGAACGAAGAGCGCCTGGCTCTTCGCAAGAAACAAGGCCTGCCGCAAATGAGAGGGGTGGGCTAGTTGGACGGGAAATCTGTCTCACCATCCTTGACACTTCGACCGATTCGCCGGGCACCTTCCGTCGTCCAGCAAGTCCTGAACTCATGAAACTGAATAATGGCTTTTCTCATATTTGTCGATGTTCCCTGGACTAGCATCAAACGCGGACTAAATCCTCAGCGCAAAACGGCCTTGGAAGTCGCGTCATGACACCATTGCCAAATGCATCGGCGCGTCCATCTTCTGGTTGCCAGAATCCACCTTCAGAACCTAGAGCCTATCCCAAAATTGTTCTCCGGTAGACCATGATGCAGCAGGCTAGCTGGACGAGCCCGAGGTAGTTCTCCGCCTTCTTCTCCCACCTGATGAGGAGCTTCCTGAACCGGTTCAGCCACGATGCGCTTCTCTCCACGACCCACCTCTTCGGCTTGTACCGCTTCACCGGGTTCTCCAGCTCTCCCCTGTGCCTCATGTGAGGGATGTACCTCCTCTCGATCACGCCCGCCTCTATCTCCGGGAAGTCGTATCCCTTGTCGAGGCAGAGGTGCTGAGGATGGTACCGCCTGGGTGCCGGTCTCTCTGACGACGATGCTGTCCAGGGTCTGATCGCGGCCTTCATGTCGTGGGTGTTCGCTCCCGTGATGACGGCCAGAGGGGAGTGCCCCTCTGGTCCGTCAGGATGTGCCTCTTCGTCCCGAGCTTGCCCCTGTCTGTGGGGTTTGGGCCGGTCTTCTCCCCCCGAGAGGCGCCTTGACGGAGCTCGAGTCGAGCGACTGCCACCTCCACTTGATGCCCTGCATCTCGTCGTACCTCTGGAGGAGCCTCACCCATAGCTTCTGGAAGACGCCCTCTCTCACCCACTGCTGGAACCTTCTGTGGCACGTCGACCCGAGCCGTACTCCCTCGGGAGGGCCTTCCACTGGCATCCCGTCCTGAGCACGTACAGTATGCCGTCGAGGACCTTCCTGAACGGGACGGGCGGCCTCCCTCTGGTGCCTGGCTCCTTCTCCTCTCCGAGGAGAGGTGCTATCTCTGCCCACAGATCATCTGGTATGCGTCTGATCGTTGGCAACTCACTTGTGATTTTCTTCAGCCCGTCATGAGACGGACGATGAACGTATGTCCCCTCAAATCAAAGAATTTTGGCTGTCTGGGTCTATTTTTGGGATAGGCTCTTAGTCATTCTGGCATTCACGGAATCGATGCCTGACGAAGTGCGACAAGAGAGTTGGAAGCTGCGGTCGCTGGGATTTCAGTATGGATTTGTCTCGGGTCACCACGACTCGACTGGTTTGGCCCAACGTGACAAAGGATGTGTCCTATTCGGTCTTCTCAAAAGCTCTTTATGCTAATCTATCGCGACAGGGATTGTGGAATACATAACCTTAGGCAAGAGTGGTCTCAAGGTTTCGAGGATTGGTCTGGGAAGCTGGCAAGCGAGCGACGACTGGAAGGGGACTGACGAAGATGTTATTCGCGCGCTCGGAAAAGGGTACGAGCTTGGAATCAACTTGGTCGACACCGCCGAGGCCTACGGAAGCGGTCGTAGTGAATCCGTGGTCGGCAGGGCGGTCAAACAGATCGGAAGGAACAATCTTGTGATAGCGACAAAGGTCTATGGTCCGCATCTCCGCTACGATGAGCTCCAGAGGGCCTGCAAAGCCAGCATGGCCAGGCTCGGGGTGAACGAGATAGATGTCTACCAAGTGCACTGGCCAGACCCTTGGGAGCAGATACCGCTCAAGTACACCATGAAAGCCTTGGAGAAATTGTACACGGAAGGCAAGATCAGGGCGATTGCGGTCAGCAATTTCGCGGTGAGGGATTTGGAGGAGGCGCGTTCGTACCTCTCGAAGACTGACATCGCCTCTAATCAACTCAGGTACAATCTCCTTGAAAGAAACATCGAAGAGGAAGTAATCCCTTACTGCAGGAAGAACAAAATCCACATACTCGCCTGGAGTCCGATTGCTCAGGGAGCTCTCACAGGCAAGTACAACATCAAGAACGTACCGAAAGGCGACATGAGGGACATCAACATTCTGTTCGCCCCGTCAAACCTGACTCAGATCGAGGGGTTATTGGGCACGCTCTCGAGAATCGCATCAAGACATGGCAAGACGGTGACCCAGGTCGCGCTCAACTGGCTCCTGAAGGACCAGTTGGTCGTCCCCATAGCCGGGGTAAAGACCGAGGTCCAAGCCGAGCGAGAATGCGGGGGCCGTCGGCTGGAAACTGGGCGATGAAGAACTCGGCGAGATAGAGAACGCCTACAGGAGAATCACCATAGACTACTTGGGGGCGAGTCCCACTGGGGCAGCCGTCATTTCCTAGCGACCCCTGTTTTTCGGAATCAACTCACAGGGCTTGAACCACTGACGTTGGACGCGGCTGCTCGGCATCGCACAGCTCGATACAGCCACAGGATTATATATTCTGCTTTCGGCACATGAGGTGCACCGCGCAATTGATTCTCGACCCAGCGACATGCTATCGTTCGTAAGGTTCCTGTTTGCGTTCACCATAGGGTCGCACATCCTGTCTGGTCTCGACCAGTGTCTCTCTCATCGTCCTCATTTCGACAGCCGAGTTTCTTTCGATTCGGAGGGGAGACAAGGTCTACGAGACGCTCTGCAAGGAGACTGAGCAAGGTTTTCGTCATCTCGTTCGGCGTCGGCACGGCAAGCGGGATCGTCATGGCGGTCGAGCTTGTGACGCTGTTCCCCACATTCATGACGCTTGTGGCGCAGACCGGAGTCATTGTGCTGTTCTACGCCGAAGTATTCGCTTTCTTCCTCGAGATTCTGGCCCTGGTGCTGTACGTGTACTACTGGAACTCCTTCAGGAGCAGGTACGTTCACTGGGCAGTCTCGATCTTCGTCGCTGCGGGCACGATCGCTTCCGCCGTGCTCATTACGATGGTAAACGCTTGGATGAACACTCCGAACGGCTTCGACACGGCGACCTTCGTCAGCAGTGGTTTCAAGACGGTCTCGGGGGTTCAGCCGTGGGCTGTGTTCCTGACGCCCTCCACCGTCTCGGAGGTGTTTCACGTCCTGCCGACCACGGTCCTAGCCGGTTCGATGATCATTGGCTCATTCTTCGCCTACTGGTTCCTCCGGTCGCGGGACGCGGGCGAGAAGGAGATGTTCGGGAAGGCCCTGAAGATCCTTGGCGCCATAGGCATCGTGATGATTGCCCTCTCTGGGCTCACCGGCGCGAACGAGATAGCGACCCTTCTGACCGGGCAGCCCCTGAAGTTCGCCGCACTTGAAGCTAACCCAATCAACGGCACGAATCTGCCGGAGAAGCTGTTTGGTGGCGTGGTGAACGGCACGTTCGCGGGAGGGATTATCATACCGGGAGCGCAGTCGCTCCTCGCACAGCTTGAGACCGGAATAACGGCCCTCCCGGGTCTCAGCCAGTACTCCCGCTTCGATCTGGCCACCGTTGCTGGTCCACACTACCTTCGACTCTATGGTAGTCGGAGGGATGGCCTTGGGCGCGTTCTTCTTCCTCTACTTTGTGGCGCTGCTGCTGAAGAGGAGGCCCTACGAGTCCAAGTTCTTGCTCTACCTGCAGATCCCGGCTCGCAGTCGTCGCGGTCTTGGTCTACCTGCTGGGCTGGGCGACAGACGAAATCGGCCGTCAGCCGTGGATCGTCTACAACGTCATGACCGTCGCCCAGGCGGCCAATCCTCTCCACTTCGCTGTTCGTCCCCGGAATCCTCATCATGCTCTTCTACCTCCTCGTCTTCCCCGCCGCGTTCTACTTCTACGCGAGGGTATTCACCCAGTCAGGAACACAAGAGGAGGGTGTGACCCATTAACCTGATTTCGAGCTGAACTACGCGGCCTTCGCCGTATTCGCTACGCTCCTCATTACGGAGATAATGGGCGCGGTGCTATTGCTGATTGCCTGGGACGCGACGAAGAAGAGGGTCTTGGACTACGTCGTGCCGATCTGGGAGATCACGGGAACCTTCGGGGCCTTCTGGGTGGTGACGAGCTACTTCGCCTATCCGACCCTGCTGATTCCCGTGGCTGCGATCTTCTCGCCGCTCCTGATCATCTTCCTGATCCTCTTCGTGGCGAGGAACGCCTCCATCGCCTTCGGGGAGTTCATAACCAAGAGGCGTTGGCTGGACGAGGTCAAACTGTACAAGGCCTACGCGCTGTCGACCATCGTGCTGGGCCTCGTCGTGCTGGTCCTCCTGTCGGCGCTGGTGGGAGGCCAAGGCGTAGACCTCAGCACTGGTTCGTTCTCCCTCGCCTCCTGGGCGACAGCTGGTAGCGTCGTCTTCGTCCTGGGGACCCTGGTGCTCGGTCGTGGGACTCGCGCCGGCGTTCTTCGACTTCGCCCCTCTCCGCAGGCTGGTTCTGCCCCTCACCGGCGCCGGGATCGTCCTCTCAGTCCTTTCGTATTACCTGATGTCTCCAGCGCTATTGACCTGGTGGATGGCCGTTCCCGTCCTCTTGACCTTGGTGGCGGGGCTGCTCTACCTGTGGCCGAAGACCACGAGAATTGTGGCCAACAAGGCAGTGTTCATCCTAGTGGTAGTATCGTGATATTCTCGCTCCAGCCCCTCATATACCCGAAGGTGATCGGCCAGGCGCTGTCGGTCGACGCTGTCACCACCAGCGGGGCGATGGCAGGCGCCTTCCTCTCGGTTACCGTTGTGGGGGCGGTCCTCCTGGCGGTGATGATTGGGCTCTACATCTCATTGGCCGCAAGGGGGACGAGCGGCCCCGACGCCGCCACTTCCTCGTCGTAGTTCATGATCCCTGTCTTCTGCACACTTGTTCTTGGAAGGGCAAACTCAAAGTTCTAGCAACGACGGTCATACAGCTTCACGATTCTATCTAGCGTTCATATTCATGGCCGTGCCGAGGGTTCGGGTTGGGAAATCCGACATGCGAACAACATTGACCTGTTCCCGCCCACCTCAAGCATGAATCTTATCTCAGCTCAGCGATGCTCAAGTATCGTCGCCTCATGCGATGGTTCTTCCGGGTTGGGACTGACCATTACCGACACCTACTTCGCAGAACGCATCCCTGATCTTAGGGGATAATCTCGCAACCGTTGTTGAATTCAGGATAATCGAAATCCGACCTTCTCAACGACCCGTTGTCGATGAGCGCCATGACACGCGGAAGAGCACGCTGCAGTTCAGCCACAAGATGCCTCACTGTACTACAGATGTGAGAATAGCCGTCATCGCGGAGCATTCCCTGCGACCTGTTCACGAAGAGGCACCTGCCTCCACAGATTCGAAAGATGTCGCAGGAGAGGCACGGTTCGCCAACCGCAGCGATACCGCAAAGCGAGTTCGGGTTCCTTTCAAATATCGAGCCCACCACTGAAAAATCGAAATCGACTGCTACGGGGCACGCCGAGACCCTGCCGTCCGGCATGATGGTAAAGAAATCAATCCCAGAACCGCATCGCAGGCGCGATTCCTTGCCGGTAAGCAACGAATTCATCACACCTATGAACGGAACTATCCCGGGAACGCAGTTCGAGTGTTGCATCTCGTCCACCCACCAGTCCACGAGCGAAGAGACGCTTGAGTTGTATTCAACTATCCACTCCGCGAGGTTCGGCTCATTGTTGACTCCCGCTTCCCAGAACATGCTGAAGCTGAGCTGCCAGTGAACGTGGTCAAAGAGCCCCATGCTCAGCAGATGCCGGACATTCTCGTAGACATTCGACCCCTGCACAACCGTCATCCTTGCCACGAGGTCGCCGAGGAAACCCCTTCGTCTCACGAGCTCCAGGTTGCGTGTGACTCGGTCGTACACTCCCTCTCCCCGCTCTCTGTCCGTGACTTCCCTTGTTCCGTCTATGGACACAAGCATGGAGTGAAATCTCGCAAGTAGCTGCGGCTCAATCCTGTCCAAGAAGATGCCGTTGGTCTGAATGACGAACCGCGCCGGAATCGTGTCCATGATGTTCTTCATGGCTCCGATGCGGAGGAGGGGTTCACCTCCATAGAATTCGACCACCGGGTTGCTGTCTTCCGACAGAAAGGATTTCAGGTCTGCGATGGAGTATTGAATTTCCCTTGGTGACGTATCGCTTCCTCCGCCGCAGTAGGTGCAGTCGAGGTTGCATTCCTTCGTAAGGATTACGAAATACTGCATTCCTTGAGGGCTGTGCCATTCTTGTTTCGTATTAAAGCGGATTCCTTCTGCGGGACCGTTAGCCGATTCTAGGGCAGACACTTGCGAAAAAAGAGTTCGAGGGCATTTTCCCCTAGCAGGCGTCTCGCGATGGATACCGCTTCACGGACGCTGTATCCTTCATTCTCGACTTTATCCGTTAGAACGCTCAATACTTGCCAATTTGGGAGATTCTGTGCAGACTTAAATAATCTGAAGTGTCCTTCATGCCCACGAAAGGAAGAAAATTCATGAAAGTAAACAAACGATCAGGAATCTCAAGAGCAATTTCTACAACTCTAGTCGTCGCAGTCATCGTGATAATCGTAGTCGCCGCTGTCTTGGTCTACTATGTGGCCTCTCCGGCGTCATCCTCAACCACCTCCAA
Source organism: uncultured Nitrososphaerota archaeon (assembly GCA_963836465.1). Lineage (GTDB taxonomy): Archaea > Thermoproteota > Nitrososphaeria > Nitrososphaerales > Gagatemarchaeaceae > CAWIJZ01. Next base: position 85,511 of record CAWIJZ010000003.1, on the reverse strand, counting down.
GTCGTCCTCTTCATCCTCCTCTCCGTCATACAAAAGCACAATCATCCTGGGGACCACTGATACGGTCCAGACGACCATCGACCCAGCTGACGCCTATGACTACTTTGGCATTAACATGATCAACAATCTTGGCGCCCCGCTGATCGACTTCGCGCCTGGGACTACTGATACGAGTGCGTCGGCTCTCCAGCCAGCCCTGGCGACCAAGTGGTCGGTTAGCGCCGACGGCTTGACCTACACCTTCATAGTACGTTCAGGGCTGAAGTACGACGACGGGACGCCGTTCAACTCAACGGACGTCGCCTACAGCTTCAACAGAGATATTGCCCTCAATAACCCAGATTCAGGAGTTGTAGGAACAAATATACCTGGCATCATCGATCACATCACGACACCCAACGCGACGGCGGTAGTCTTCCACCTGAAGGCACCATTCACGCCCTTCCTCAGCCTGATGACCTTCGGTGCGTCGTACATCGTCAACCCGACCAAGGCTCCGATGCCAACCCATCCTTACCCAGGTACGTACACTGGGAGAATTAACTTCACTGCGGGCAACGCGGCCGCCAGCAATCCGAATGGTCTAGGGCCTTATACCCTAACTGAATGGACAAGGTCGGGGACCAAGGACGTCGAGATGACGCTGACGGCTAACCCCAACTACTGGAACTACCCCAACTATCCGAAGACTCACACCATCATAATCAAATTCTACTCTGATGCCACCTCACTGGCTGCGGCCATCAAGTCAGGCGACGTCGATATTGCCTACAGGCAATTTTACACCACAGACATCCAGAGCTTCATGACCACCTCAGGGCTGAAGGTTTACTCGAGCCCAGGCGCCTTCATTCAGTACCTCGTCTTTAACGAGCACGTGGCACCCTATAGCGACATCAACGTCAGACAAGGCATCGCTGCGGCACTCAACAGAACCGACCTAGTCGATACAGTGTTCGCAGGAACTGCGACTCCGCTATATTCGCAAATCCCGGTTGGCATGGCTGGGCACACAGACGCTTTCAAGACAGCCTACGGTGCGGGTCCCAACTACGATTTGGCGAAGGACAGATCTGGCGAAGTCGGGCTACAACGCAAACAACAAGCTGACTGTAGACTTGTGGTACGAAACCACAGGGCACTACCCTCAAAGTGCAGACCAGGCCCAGGTTCTGAAGAAAGATCTTGAAGCTAGTGGCGTCATTACGGTCAACCTTCACGGCATTGACTTTCCGACATTACATTCGAACATTCATGCAGGTAGCGTGACCATGTGGATCTATGGTTGGTACCCCGATTTCATTGACCCGTACGACTACACCACTCCGTTCTTTTCATCAACTGCCGCCTCATGGTTGCATGACGGCTACAACAGCTCGGCCATGGACAGCCTATTGAATCAGTCAGTGTCAGCAACAGGTTCACAGGCAACCTCCATCTATGGCCAAATTCAGGCGCTTCAGGCGACCGACGTTCCAACCATACCATTGTACCAAGGCGGTTCCAACTGCTGCGGTGCAGTGACGAAGACGTCTGTCGGCGGCATCTACCTGGACGTCACCCTAATCTTCCGACTCAGCACAATTTACGAGACAACATCATAGGATTGGGAAGGCTTAAACAAGCGCTTCCCTCTCCCCCGATTTTTAGTTGAGCCTGAAGAGCTACATTATTACGCGTGCTCTGCTTACGATACCGATGATATTGCTTCTTGTGTCGATTGTGTTCATCATCGTTCGGGTTCTCCCTGGGGACCCTGCCCTGCTGCACTTCGGAAAACAGGTAAACCCCGTCGCTTTGGCGCGAGGTCAGACATGCGCTGGGCCTCGATGTCCCCATCTACGTTCAGTACTTCAACTACGTCGTCGGACTCTTCCATGGAGACCTGGGCCTAGCCTTCTCGAACGAGCAGCCAGTCGCTGCTCAGGTTCTTTCGGCCTTCCCAGCCACGCTTGAACTGTCGATTTGCTCCATGTTCGTGGCTGTCCTTGTGGGCGTTGTCCTTGGCGTCAGGTCGTCCAGGAAGTACGGCTCCATTGAAGATACAATAATCAGAACCTTCGGGGTTGTTGTCTACTCGATTCCTGTCTTCTTCCTGGGTCTGATTCTCATAGCGATTTTCGCCATAGGCTTTCACATCCTCCCCTCAGGCGGCAGAATAGCCACCGTGATTCCAGCGGGAGGAACCATTTTCGGTGTGCACATCCAGACCGGGTTGTACACCATCGATTCCCTGCTGGCAGGGAACCTTGGCCAATTCGTCGACGCAGTAAAACACCTCATCCTGCCTTCCCTCGCCCTGGGACTCTACATCTCCGCCGTCTTCCTAAGAATCACACGAAGCAACATGCTCGAGACACTTGGCCAGGAGTACGTTACCGCGGCCAAGGCGAGAGGGCTTAGAGAAAGGACGGTCCTCTACAGCTACGGGCTGAGAAATGGCCTGCTCCCCGTCTTAACTATCATGGGATTGGAGTTCGCCGGACTTCTCGGGGGCGCGATACTCACGGAGACGACGTTCGCATGGAATGGAATAGGGACCTACATCGTCACGGCCATCAATTCTCGCGACTACATCGCCATCCAGGGCTCCGTCGTCTTCTTCGGGATACTTGTGGCGATTGTGAGCCTGGTCGTCGACGTGTTGTACGCCTACCTCGACCCGAGGATACGGTACTGAGGTGATTGGATGAAGAAAGAACCCAAATCGCCATTAAGGCCCGCGATCAACTTCTTCTTCACACTCCCAAGATTCGGGGCCGGCGGCAAGATGGTCATCATCGGCGTCGCCGTGGTGGCTTTTTGATAGCGATGACAATCCTCGCCCCCTTCATCGCCCCCCATGACCCCACCGCGCTGAGCGTGGGCCCATCTGACTCGGCTCCGTCGTGGAAATTCCCGATGGGCACCAATCGCCTCGGACAGGACATCCTCAGCAGGATGATTGCCGGAGGCTCCACGATGATGGAGGTCGCAGCCCTCTCAGTGGTTATCTGTTTCTTGGTCGGTGCGCCGCTTGGCCTCCTCGCAGGCTACTCCCGAAGGATGATTGACAGCCCTCTCTCACTCCTGATGGACTCCCTCTACGCCTTCCCTGGGCTTGTCCTGGCCATAGCGATTGCAGCGGTGCTTGGGCGCGGAGTTGTCAATCTCGCGATAGCCATCGCAGTCGTGTACATCCCGACATACTTCAGAGTGGTCCGGAGCCAGGTCTTGACCATCAAGGAGCTTCCGTTCGTCGAGGCGGTCAAGGTAGAAGGTGGAGGCACCTTGAACGTGCTCTTCAGGCAGATCCTTCCCAACGTGCTGCCTTCCATCGCCGTGATAGCGTCCATCAATGTCGCCGACTCGGTCATCACTGAAGCGGGCCTCACCTACTTGGGTCTGGGGGTAAACGTCGCAGCACCAGACTGGGGTTTCGACATTTACTACGGCTACCAGTCCTTACTGGCAGGAGCCTGGTGGACGGTCCTGTTTCCCGGCCTGATGGTCGTCCTTCTCGCAGGGGGCTTCACTTTCATAGGGGAAGGGCTCAGCGAGGTCTTGAATCCGAGGTTGGGGAAGAGATAGATGACACTACTCGAGGTAAAAGAGCTGGACGTCAGCTACACCACGCTGAAGGGGGAGCTGAAGGCAGTCCAAGGGGTGAGTTTCGACCTGAACGAACAGGAGACCCTCGGCATCGTTGGCGAGTCGGGCTGCGGGAAGTCCACCCTCGGCCTCGCACTGCTGAACCTCATGCCCCCTCAGGGAAGGGTCACGCACGGGAAAGTACTGCTCGACGGTGAGGACATCCTCACTCTCGACAAAGAGCAGCTGAGACGGGTGAGAGGCAAGATGGTCGCAATGATCTTCCAGGACCCTATGACCTCGCTGAATCCCGTCAAGAAGATCAGGGACCACTTCATCGAGGCCATCCGGGCGCATGACCCGGAGGTCACCAAGGACCAAGCTCTGGAGAAGGCAGGCAAGATCCTCAGTCAGCTCGGCATGTCGCCTGACAGGCTGGCAGACTACCCTCACCAGCTCAGCGGCGGCATGAAGCAGAGAATCATGATCGGCCTGGGCCTGGCCCTGGACCCGAGGCTATTGATCGCAGACGAGCCCACGACATCTCTGGATGTAGTGATAGAGGCCCAGATTCTCGACCTTCTGCGCCAGCTCAAAGGCTCCCTCAAGCTGTCCATGATCCTGATCACTCACAATCTCGGTGTAGTGGCCGAGGTGGCGGACAAGATAGCAATAATGTACGGCGGAGAGATATTCGAGCTCTCAGACACGAAGGCGATGTTCAGGAAACCGCTCTTCCCATACACCCAACTGCTGCTGAAGCTCGTGCCCAACATCGCTTCAGAGTCTACTTCGTTAGAGTGGATTCCGGGCTCTCCCCCCGACCTGTCCTCCCCTATTCCGGGGTGCAAGTTCGCTGCGAGGTGCCCTTATGTCTTCGACAGATGCCAGAGGGAGCCGCCGAGACTCCGCGAGGTTGAACCGGGCCACTTGGCAGCTTGCCACCTCTACGACGGAGAGAGAAAATGACAGACGCACTGCTATCACTGGAGGACGTCAAGAAGCACTTCCCTGTGAAGCGAAGCTTCGTCGAAGGCCTGATTGGAGGGAAGCCGAAGTACGTCAGAGCTGTTGACGGCGTCTCCCTCAACATCCAGGAGGGGGAAGTCTTCGTCCTCGTCGGTGAAAGCGGGAGCGGAAAGACGACGTTGGGCAAGCTTAGCCTCCGTGTGTATCTTCCCACTTCGGGGAAGATTTTCTTTGAGGGACGGGCCATCTCTGGACTGAAAGGTCAGGAACTCAAGGACTTCAGGCGCTCTTCGCAGATGGTCTACCAGGATCCTGTGGCTGCCCTCAACTCCAGAATTAGAATCGGCGATGCCATCGGGGAACCGCTGAAGTTCCACAATATGGGAAACAAAGCCGAACAGAAAGAGGAGGTCCTGGAGCTGATGAGTCGGGTGGGCTTCGACCCTCCCGAAGAGTTCTACTCCAGATTCCCCCACGAGCTTAGCGGAGGGCAAAGGCAGAGGGTCGTGATTGCCCGAGCGCTGATACTGGGACCGAAGTTTGTGGTGGCAGACGAGCCAGTGGCCATGCTTGACGTCTCCATCAGGGCCCAGATTCTGAAGCTCCTCCTCGATCTCAAGAAGGAGATGAACCTGACACTCCTGATCATCACTCACGACCTGGCTATAGCGAAGTACTTCGCAGACCACGTGGCCATAATGTACCTGGGGCAGATTGTTGAGTACGCCAGCAGGGAGCAGGTGTTCCGGAATCCGATGCATCCCTACACGAAGGCGCTGTTCTCATCTGTCCCCATCCCTGACCCCGAGGCGAGCAAAAAGCGCCTACTCATCCAAGGGGAGATTCCGAGCGCCATAAATCCACCCGCTGCCTGCAGGTTCCACCCACGTTGCCCCTTCGTCTTTGACAGGTGCAAGGTGGAAGAGCCGAAGCTGGTGGAGCGTGAGCCAGGGCACTTCGTATCGTGCCATCTCTACGAAATATAGCTACTTCGGAGGCGTAGCTCGCCTCATGATCAGCCCTGCTGCGATGACGCTCACGAAGACCAGCAGGAGTCCTGCCATGTTGGCCATGCCTATGGACAAAGCCCCCTGCGCCTCCAGGGCCGTCAGCTGGTAGAAGTAGGCGTAGGCCACAACGTAGAAGTCAAGGCTCTCTTGGATAGACTGCCAGAAGTCGAAAGAATACTGTCTGTCGCCGTTCTATGACTAGGTCGCAAGCCGTCTTTGGTCCTGAACTGGCCGTGAACCTCTAGATGGAGGTAGGTCCAGCTTGGTGCGCGGGGCGCTGGCGAACGAATCTCCTGAAGCGGAGCAGCACAATCGTCTTCAGGTATCCTGCTATCTCCGAGTTGGAGAGCTTCGACTTACCCCTGGCTCTGGGTACGAACACAAATGGTATCTCGATCACCCTGAGTCCCGTGTCGCGAGCCATCATGACCACCTCCACCTGATAGGCGAATCCGGACGAGGAGATTCCGCTCGCGAGCAGCTCAGTTGCGCCCTTCGTGCTGAAGGCCCTGAACCCCGTAGTAACGTCGTGGACTCCGAGCCAGAGGACGGCGCGGGCCAACCAGTTGGCGCCCCTGCTCACGATGCGCCTTGTCCACCGCCAACCCTCTACTCCGCCTCCTGGAACGTACCTCGAAGCGATCACCAGGTCTGCACCTGCAACCACTGCTTTGACAAGATCTGGCACTTTCTCTGGGGGATGTTGCAGGTCAGAGTCCATCTGAACCAGCACCGCCGGACCGAACTGAGTTATGGCTGATGTGAATCCGTCCCTGTAGGCAGTGCCAATTCCGAGCTTGCCGCTTCGCTGCAGAAGATGGATGAAGTCTCGCCCCTGCATCACTCGTTTGATCTCATCTGCGGTACCGTCCGGACTGTTGTCGTCGACGAAGAGAGCCTGCAGGTCCATGGGCCTCAGCGATTCCCGCACCTGTAGCAGGCGCTCGACCAGGATTCCGATGTTCTCCCGCTCATTGTAGGTGGGGACAACGATTACGGCTCTGCTCATCTTGACACCCCCTTTCCGTCAACCGAGAATTCCAGGCAGCGATCGCGATGAAATGACAGAGGGTGGGCCGACGTCCTCAATCGCCAGCGTGCAACACAGCTCTCTGAGCATCACTATCCTCGGTAGCCACCACAGATTCGAAGTATCTCGTGAGGGGGAGACAGGCGAGGTTGTCAGACTCCGGATCGTAGGTGACCACAGAACCATCCCGGATGAGCTTCTGCATCAGCAGCTCGAAGTCCAACTGGTACAGGTAGGAATCGATTACCTCCGGACTTGTTCGAGTGCTCGGATGTCTCGATATCATGACGCAGCAGTCAGTGTACTCCTCAACCGAGAGCTCGTATGTCCCGATCGATCGGGCCATGTTGATTATCTCGGTCTTGTTCAGCGCGACTAGCGGCCTGAGGACAGGAAGCTCGGCGCCGTGATCAATTGACCTGAGGTTATACAGCGTCTGGGAAGCGACCTGGCCGAGGTTGTCTCCTGATGTGACTGCCTGCGCTCCGAACCTTTCCGCGAGCCGTTCGGCAACGCGTCTCATGAAGGCTCGAAAGATCACGGGTTCATACTTCTCTGGGAATCCCGCAGCCGCAACCTGGTAGGCAGAGAACGGAAGAAGTGTTATCATTGACCTGCCACCGAATCTAGAGAGCCTCTTTACGATGCGGATTATCTTCGAGTCAAGTACGGTTGATGCGTTGGGGGCCATGAAGAAGTGCATGTACAGAACGGAGCAACCTCGCTTCATCATCGACCAAGCGGCGACCGGAGAGTCGATTCCACCCGACAGAAGATGAATCACCCTCCCTGTCACACCAACTGGAAGACCACCCGGACCCATGACCTTCTTCGTGTAGATGATCGCTCTGTCTGAGAGGACATCAACACGGAGGTTGACTTCCGGGCTCCTCAGGTCAACCTTGAGCTTCAGCGCCTCGACGACATCGGCGCCTAGCCGCCTCGTGAGATCCGTTGAGCTCATCTGAAAGTCCTTGTTCGCCCTCCTAGCAGTGATTCGGAAAGTAACCGGTACAGTCGCCCTGCTCCCCAGCAGTTCAATCACTCTTTCGCTTATCCTGTCGTATGAGAGCTCTACAGAGTCAACCGCAGCGCACCAGGAGACTCCAAAGGTCTCGCTGACGCGATCTAGGGCGCGACCAAGATCTGCGTCCGCGACATCCACCAGGAACCGTTGGTTCTGCTTTCTGATGGCGAGTACTTGTACCGAGTGCAGCGCGGATAATATGTTTCTCTCGAGGCACGACTCGAAGATGTTACGGTTGTTCCCCTTGGTTCCTATCTCCCCGTAGTGAACAACGATCTGCGCCTTCATGATGATTCTGTCAGGCTCGATCTCGCAACGACAGACACAGGTATAAAAAGAGTGGAAATCCGAAGGAGCTAGTATTGGGAAGCGAGGAGCTGGGCAAGGTCGGAAGGAGTTTTCTCACACGTGTCATATTGCAAAACACTGGAGCTAAGAGTGATTCGAGGATTGTGGGGCCGGGCCTGGGGCTCGACAACGCTGTCGTTGCCCTAGACAGCGAGCGGGTGATGATCATCACGGCCGACCCGCTGTCGATGATACCATCCCTGGGAATGGAAGATTCAGCCTGGCTGACTGTTCACGAGCTCGCGTCTGACCTCACCACGAGCTCAGTTAAGCCTCAGTTCGCCGTCCTTGACTACAACCTCCCTCCAGAGCTCACGATGGAGAGCTTTGAGAGATATGTGAAGTGTGTGAGCGCGGAGTGCAGGAGGCTAGGAATAGCAATAGTGGGAGGGCACACGGGGAAGTATCCAGGATGTGGCTTCACGATAGTGGGAGGGGGGGTGCTGTTCGGAATCACTGGGAGAGACGAGTACCTGACTCCTGCGATGGCGAGAGACGGAGACGTTGTGATAATGACAAAGGGGGCCGCGATTGAGACCACCGCTGTGCTGGCCCGAACCTTTCCTGAGACCGTGAAAGAAAAGCTCGGAAAGGAGGCGGGACGGAGAGCGGCAGAATACCTTCGGCTGTGTTCCACTGTCGATGACGCTCTTGTGGCCGCCTCCACTGGAATCAGAAGCGACGGCGTCACAGCCATGCACGACGCCACAGAGGGCGGAATCCTAGGCGGCCTCTACGAATTCGTCCTTTGCTGTGGGCTGACGCTCGTGGCAGAGGCGGCTGAAATTCACGTATCTGATGAGAGCATGCGGATATGCCGGCTCTTTGGGCTCGACCCCCTCGTTACACTCAGTGAGGGGACGCTTATCATATCGTGCAAGAAGAAGAGGACGAGCGCGGTGCGGGAGGCGCTGAGCGAGAGGAGGATTGACAGCTTCGTGATCGGAGAGCTGAAGAAAGGTGTGCCCGGACTGTGGGTGCGCAATAGAGGGAGACTGGAGAATGTCACTCCTCCGCAGTACGACCCCTACTGGGCAGCCTACAGCATGGCGATCAGAAAGAAGTGGGACTGAGCAGGGACGCTCTGTGCCTAGGAGAAACAGCTATCCAACCCCAGATAGAAGGCCAAGCGAATGAAGCTCGATCATAGGTCGTTTCGCCTCCCAGAGTCGCGAATTCACCCGCACAGGAACAGGTGGTACAGGACGGAGCACATCAAGCTCGTCGGAAGAGTGGACTTCGCCGCGAAGAAGCTCCACGGCGTCATAAGCCTGAGGATAACGCCTATGGTCGAGAACCTTCGAAGGATTGATCTTGACGCGTGCGCGATGGAGGTAAGGTCGGTAGCCATCGATGGTGGGCAACTCCCCTTCGACTACGACGGGGAAATCCTTTCGGTGAGCGTAGCCGAAGGGCTCAACGGCACTCACGAGCTCGCGGTCGACTATTCAACCACGAGCACGAACAGAGGGATTTACTTCATCCAGCCCGACGCGGAGGTATCAGACAAGCCTGTCCAGGCCTGGACCCACTCGGAGGCCGAGGATGCGAGATTCTGGTATCCGTGCAACGACCAGCTCACCGACCGAGCGACCAGCGAAACGGTAATCACAATTCCTGAAAGATTTCGGTGCATCTCGAACGGGAGGCTGCTCTCCCACGAGGTGAGAGGGGGTGAGGCGACGTATCATTGGCAGGAGAGCACACCGCACTGTACGTACCTGAACTCCCTGGCCGTTGGTGAATTCCAGGAGATCAAGGACGAGGCAGACGGAGTACCCCTCCTCTACTACTTCGACCGGTCGAAGAAGAAGGACGCGCTCAGGTTCTTCGGTGGGACCCCCGACATGATCAGGGTGTTTAACAGAATGCTTGGAATCAGCTATCCATTCGAGCAGTACGCGCAGGTGGCAGTCCATGACTTTGTTGCCGGCGGAATGGAGCACATCTCGGCAACAACCATGACGGACACGCGGTTTCCCGACGAGAGGTCTGAGGAGGACTACTCGTCGACGTACTCAAAGCCGGACAGAACGCCCCTCGACCTCGTCTCCCATGAGCTGGCGCACATGTGGTTCGGCGACCTGGTCACCACGGCTCACTGGTCTCACGCCTGGCTCAACGAGGGATTCGCCACATACTTCCAGGCGCTATACCTGGAGAAGTCCATGGGGGTAGAAGAGTTCAGGCAGAACATGATGTACAAGGCCGCCTCCTACCTAGACGATGACGAAAGCAGGTACAGGAGACCAATCGTGGAGAGATTGTACGTGTACCCGGACGACCTGTTCGACACGGTTCTGTACGAGAAGGCTGCGTGGATGCTGCACCAGCTGAGATTCATCCTTGGGGACGGGGTTTTCTTTGCAGGCATCACGCTTTACCTGAAGAAGTTCTCGGGAAAGAACGCGGACACGGACGACCTCAGGAAGGTGCTGGAGGAGGTCTCTGGAAGAGACCTGCGCGTCGAGTTTGAACAGTTCTTCCATAAGTCAGGACATCCGGAGTTTGAGGTAGAGTACACGTGGCAGGAGGAGGGCTCCACAGCAGAGCTGACGGTGAGGCAGACCCAGAAGACAGACGAGGAGACACCGGTCTTCGAGCTGCCCTGCGACTTCGTATTCTACACGAGAAAGGGAAGAGAGACCAGGAGGGTGTACCTAGGAAGCAAGGAAGAGAACTTCTCCTTCCAGCTCTCGGAGAAACCCACTGTCGTGGAGTTTGACCCGGAGGAGCGCCTCCTGAAGACTGTCAAGTTCAAGAAGAGTTACGCGATGCTGGCGAGTCAGTTGGAGCTGAGCGTGGATGCGACAAGCAGGGTCAGGGCGGCCCAGGAACTCTCCAAGTTCAAGACGGACGAGGCGGTGGAGACACTCACGGCTGCTCTCTTGAGGGAACAGTTCTGGGCAGTGAGGGCCGAGGCAGCGAGGTCGCTCGGGAAGATAGGGACACCGAAGGCGCTCACCGCTCTCCTCTCCTCGACAGAGGTTGGGCACAGGAAGGTGGGGAGAGCCGTGATCGAAGGTCTGGCGAATTTCAAGGAAGAGAAGGCAATCGAGACAGTGAGGAAGGCGTTGCTGGGTGGTGTGAGTCCGAACGTCCAGGCTGAGGCCGCGTTGTCCCTTGCGAAGATGGGGGCCAAGAACGCGTTCTCAGACCTACTTCAGGCCATGAGGATACCCACGCCCAACAGCACTCTGACGGAGGCCTGTCTTGACGCCATGGGACGAATCAAGAGCGATGACGCAAAGAAGGAACTGGACGAACATCTTCGCTACGGAGTGCCCACGAGGGCGCGAATCGGTGCGCTCAAGGGCCTGAAGAACCGCGGCTTCCTCTATGATGACGAAGTGGGCATTCTCAAGGAGATCCTTACACATGACAATGAATTCCTGGTCAGGCAACAGGTCGTCTCGATTGTCTCCGACCTCGCTGACGGCCGGTTCCTGGGTGTCCTGAGGAAATCAGCGGAGGAGGATGTCGACAGGCACGTCAGGAGAAGGGCGCTGGAGGTCGTCTATAGCCTGAGCGGACCGGTCGAAGCCATCGGAGCCGTCTCGAAGCTCAGGCAAGAACTGGAGGAGCTGAGAGAGGAGAACCAGCGGCTGAAATGGCAGGGGAAGGCTTAGTCCATCAGTTCAGGACTCATGTCAGTGCGGTTTTCCTTAAACTCGCACCCTGCTTCCCAGTCACTTTCGACTGTCTGGCGCTGAGCAGCCTCTTCAGCTTGGGAGCGATCTCGTCGAATATTCCGGCGAGGTCGTAACCCTCCGAGGAAAACGAGTGCGTCTCCCGCGGAGTGCAGACGCTCACTGTGACCTCGTATCGTCTCCTCGGACCGCCAGTCTCCTTTCCCTTTACAATGGCCCGTATCTCCTGGATGAAGGGGAATATCTTGGTGAGAGAGGTCCCGAGGCGCTCAAGCTTCATCTTCGCAGCCTCAGCTTCGAAAGGCTCACTCGGGAGCCCGACGATGTAGAACGGGGGCCTAGCCTTCTGTCTGCGTATGAGGGGCTTCATCACATCGCGCAGCGTGATTATCCCCTGCACTTCCCCCGTTTGGTCGACGAGTGCGTACGACGATTTCCTGCTCAGGATAGTGTCCATCACCTTCGACAGGCTCGCCTCTGGCGCCACACTGATGAGCGAAGCATCAGCAATGCTGGACACAGGATAGTCAAATCTGAACTTCTCGGTGCCACGAAATTGAGCGGACATCCCTTCCTCGGGGAGGAGGCGTTCGAGCAGGTGAGTCGAAGTCAACATCCCCGTGACCGTCCCCGCCTTCATCACAGGAAGGTGGTCAAAACTCCTGCGAAGCATTATCTGTCTTGCTTTCTCCACTGTGTCGTCGGCCATTATCGTCACAGGTGTGGGAGTCATTACGTCCTGGGCCTTGAGCTTGGAGGATACCCTTCCAGCGATGCTCTTGATTATCCCCAGTGCCGAGATCACCCTCACCGTATCACCTTCACAGTATGAGGGGAGCGCCCTCAGCCTGTACTCGAACATGAGCTGGGCGGCTTTCCCGAGGCTCTGTTCCTTCCCAATCTCGGGGCAGGGGTAAGAAATCGTACCAAGCCTCGTCTGTTGCAGATTCTTGACCGCGATTATGTCTCGCACTGTGGAGACGAAGAGGCGCTTCTCCTTGCTGGTGAACACCTCGTATTCGTGGGCCTCCCTAAGACGTCCCGCAGCCCTCGAAACTCTTTCGTCCTCCGAGAAGAGGGGTCTGTCTTCGAGTAGGCCGCTCAGAACTTCGTCCTGTAGCTCTTCGACTGCCAATGAGTCTTATCGGACCGACCACGCTGACGAGGTTTATTTTAGGGTGTTCGTTCCGTCGTGCAAGATGATTCCATCGAGCTCCCTGAGGGAGCCGATGATGTAGTCAGCCCCCTCCGACCTGAGTCTCTCGGCCGAGTGGTACCCCGTCGTCACGGCTGCAATCCTGATGCCGGCGGCCCTAGCTGCTCTGATGTCGACGGCGCTGTCCCCCACGTAGATTGCGTCGACCCTCGTCAAGCCCATGACTCCCATCGCCTTGAGGATGCCTTCAGGGTCAGGTTTCATCACGGTAACGTCATCTCGTGTCAGGATGCAGTCGAAAAGCCCCGAGAGCGTGTACCTATCGAGAAGCTGCTGGGACGAAGCCCTCCCACTGTTCGTCACGATGGCCAACCCCAGGTGTGACTCCCTCAGTCGCTGAAGCGCCTCTACCACACCATCTATGGGTGACGATGCGGCGTTACACCCGAGCTCAAGCGTGTCCAGCACCGCATACAGGCGAGAACGCACCTCGTTGAAGTCCCTTCTCACTCCTCCCGCTTCTATCTGAGCCCTCGCATAGTCTATGATCCCCTGCGTTGGCAGGGATGTGTCGAGCGGCTTCGTGTCGAACCCTTGGGAGGCCAGCTCCGCTATCATCGCCGACTTCATCATCGGCACGTCAATCTCGAGGCTGACAAGGGTGCCGTCAAAGTCGAAGATGAAGCCCCGAACCAAACGAAATCTCGCCCTTCCTTAATTCTAGATCTTGTCCTTTGCGAACAGTATCAGAATCGCTATTCCTGCTATTCCGATGGCGATCGCGAGAATGATCAGTGCGTTCATCGTTTCTCCGGAGGCGAGGACTGTGAGGAAGTGTGACATCCACCCTCTTTCGGGCGATAGGCGACTTAAATATTTCCCGTGAGTGAAGAGAGAAGGCTTGGCCAGGGTGACGATCTACGGAGGACTCAACGAGATAGGTGGAAACAAGCTGCTCGTCGAGGACAGGAACACGAAGATAGTCTTCGACTTTGGCATGTCTCTGGCGGCAAGGGCAAGGTACTTCTCCGATCCCTACGCGTCTCCAAGGACGAAAGAATCGCTGCTCAGACTCGGCATCATTCCGGATATAAGAGGTTTCTATGGCTGGGAGAAGGAGACAGCCGTGGACGCTGTCGTCCTCAGCCACGCGCACCTGGACCACTATGGTTACGTCTCGATGATGAACAGGGAGATACCGGTGTACTGTGGTGATACAACGAAGTCGATCATGGAGGCAATCACGGAGACGAAGAGGAGCTCCTTCGAGACAGACTACTCTGGGATTACATATCGCCCTTTCAGAACGGGGTCCAGGATCAATATCGGGAGCTTGAGGATAACCCCGATTCACGTAGATCACAGCATCCCAGGGGCATACGGGTTCGTTGTTGAGACATCCACGGGCATATTTGTCTACACTGGGGACCTAAGGGCCCACGGAAGGGCGTCGAGATTGACGGATGACTTTGTGGAGGCAGCCGCTTCAGAGCAGCCTCATCTGTTGCTCACCGAAGCGACGAATATAGTGGGCGGAGCTGTCTCGAGCGAGGAGGAGATAGAAATGAAACTCATCTCGGTGATAGGTAGGGCCTCGGGGCTCAGCATGGCGAGTTTCTCTGCCGTTGACACCGACAGGCTGCAATCATTCTACAGAGCGGCCCAGCAGACTGACAAGAAACTGGTGGTTACGATGAGGCAGGCCCACCTTCTCTCAAAGCTGGCGAAAGATCCTGGTCTGGACCTGCCCACGCTGAAGGACGACAGTATCACAATCTACAGAAGGAGTAAGAAGCGATACGAAGATTGGGAGGAAGAGGTGTGCAAGAATGGAGAGGTTGTGACGTCTCGCCAAATCGTCGAGAACCAGAGCGCCTACATATTCGTGGCAACGCTCTCCGACATGGAGAGCATTGTCGAGGTACGGCCCAAGGCGGGGGGCGTGTACGTCCTCTCTTCGTCCGAACCCTTCAACGAGGAGATGGAGCTCGACATGCAACGTCTGGTTGAGTGGCTAGAATTCTACGGAGTGCCCCTGTATCACGTGCACATATCGGGACACATAATGCCACAGGACCTGAAGGAGCTTGTGGCGAGGGTTCGGTCCAGGAGGACAGTACCGATACACACGGAGCACCCATCGCTCTTCGCAAAGTTCGTGGCATCTGAGGGGCAGGAAGTGACTCAAGCGAGCTATGGGGTCCCCATCGAAGTCGCGTGACCCCCTGTTCCGCCTGTGCGTCGCGCCTCTTTCCCGCCAGCCTAACCAGCAACGATTTATTACCCCGAAGCCAGCAAACCCAAGTCTTGGGTGCGGAAGAGCAGAAGAACGAAACGCTGATGATCTACGGTTTCTCGTTTGCGTATCACCCATCGGCGAAGATAGAGTTCAATCCGAAGTTCACCAGGCGGGCGGGGGACGTAGCAATCAAGTTCCCTGGGGAGTACAACACCTTTGTCTCATGGAGAATCTTGAGAAACTCAAAAGGAAGCTCCCCTCTGTTGAGGAGCACGCGAGGTACAGCATAGAGAAAGTCACCAAGAGTCACCAGGCAAGAGTGACGAGCATAGAAAAGACGCAGGTCTCCGTGAACGGGCATGCCGCCGAGTACAATCACTTGAGAATAGACATTCCTAGAAGAGGACTCTTCGGAGGGAGGGAACAGGTCCAGGAGATGCACTCGCTCCACATTCATTGCCCGGAGAGCTTGCGCTACTTTGTCATCTATGGCTCCTCGGGCCCCGAGAAGGCGGAGTCACAGGGGCGCACGGTTACGACACTCATTCAATCATTCAAGTGTCACTAGACGAGCCACCCGGTGACGAAGGGTGGCCAAACCAGTCCCTTCCATAATCACCCCCGCTCTCCCCCTCGCGATGCCTGACGGTGGGGAGAACCCGTAACCGGGACAGAACGGAGGGCGGGAAGACAGAAATAACAATGGTTCAATTCAACCTGCCGGCTCAACTTGGAGAACCTCAAGGACCTAGCAGATCTCTGTATAAGAGAAGCTTCGAAGCAGGGGGCTCAGTACGCGGAGGCCAGGGTGCACAGTAGCAAGGGCAACGGATTCATGCTGAAGAATGGAGAACCCCAGCCAGCCATTCTGGAGGACAGTTTTGGGATAGGGATGAGGGTGCTGTATGGAGGAGCACTCACGTTCAGCGCGACGAACCTTCTCTCGACTTCGACGGTTAGGGAGCTCAGCAGGGCCACGGTCAGGATGGCGAAAGCGTCGGTGCGGCTCACAAAGAACAAGGTCCGATTTGCCAACGCCAAGGCGATGAAGAGGAGGTGGAGCGCCACGGAGAAGGAGGCTATTGAGGGTGCTGACGCGTCCTGGCTGAGAGGCCTCTTGGGAGAGATAGATGCCAGGATAGGGGACGGGAAGGCAGGAGTGAAGGTCCCTAACAGGATGTTTGTCGCTTCATCCGAGCTGGATACCAAGTACTACGTCAACACGGACGGGGCTCGCGTGGAAAGCCGTGTTCCGAGGATTCACTTCTTCGGAATACTCACGGCGATCGAAGGTGGTCAGGTATCCCAGCGCACGATTCAGCGGGGAGAGGCGGGCGGTCTCGAGGTCGCCGACAGACTGCACCTCCCAGGGTTGGTGGAGGAGGAGGCGAAGATGCTTGGAAGGGTGCTGAGGGAGGCTGGGAAGGCCCCAGAAGGAGAGGTGGACGTTGTCCTTGGTCCCGAACTGTCAGGCATCGCTGCCCATGAGTCGGTAGGCCACCCTCAGGAGGCAGACAGAGTCCTAGGTAGAGAGGGCGCGCAGGCGGGCGAGTCCTACCTGAAGAGGGACAGCCTCGGTTCGAAGATAGGAAGCGGGGAGGCAAACGTAAGCGACGACCCGACCATTCCCAACTCCAACGGTCTCTGTCTTGTGGACGACGAAGGAATTGAGGCGAGAAAGAGGCGGCTCATAACGAAGGGTGTGATAACCGAGTTCCTCCACAACAGGAGCACCGCCTCGGAGCTGGAGGCGGAGAACAACGGGGCGTCTAGGTCTTCGGCCTTCAACAGGGAGCCGATCATCAGAATGTCCAACACCTTCGTCGAGCCTGGCGACTACTCGTACGAAGAAATCATCAAGGAGGTGAAGCTCGGAGTCTACTTCAAGTCGTTCACCGAGTGGAACATTGACGACAAAAGGCTCAACCAGAGGTACGTCGGATTAGAGGCCTATCTGATCAAGAACGGAGAGCTCAAGGGTCTGGTCAAGGCGCCGGTCCTCGAGATAACGACTCCCGCGCTCTGGAGCAGGGTGAAGGCGAGAAGCAGGCGCCTCGAGTTTGAGGCTGCCACCTGTGGGAAGGGCGACCCCATGCAGGGGATACCCGTGTGGACAGGCGGACCGGATACACTGTTCACGGGAATCAGGCTGGGTGCGAGGTGACGCGGATGGACCTTGAGAGCGTAAACGAGACCGTGATAGGCGCCGCGAAGAAAGCAGGGGCGGATGAGGCGATATCGCTCTTTGTCATGTCCGATGAAGTCATGGCCAGATTCGCCAACGACTCGCTCACCGTCACCAAGAAGATCAGCGACGCATCACTGTTCGTCTATCTAACCAAGAACAAGAGCAGAACAGTTGGAGCCTCGTCTAACCCGGAGGTTTCGGCTGTGAAGCGGTTCGTGGGAGAGCTGTACGATTCCCTTCTTTCGCTCCCGGAGGAGCCAGACTTCGCCGAGCTCCCCACCAAGGCCAGAACTTACCGAGGAGCCTCAGGGAGAGTGAGGAAGTTGCTGAGCTCTGAGGATGAGGTCCCAGAGATCTCCGCTCGCGCCATCTATGCAGCGAGGAGTGCGGGTGCAAAGAGAACAGCGGGCGCAATCGAGTCATCTCACGTCAAGATCGGCATTCTCACAAGCACGGGAACGACGGGACAAGATGAAGGGAGCAAGTTGCTGCTCAATGTGAGGGCATTCGGCGACGGAGAGGCCAGCGGACACGGGCTCTCCTGTTCCTCCACGCTGAAGGGGTTCGATCCCGAGGAGGCAGGAAGGCAGGCGGGGGAGCACGCCAAGCGGATGAGGAACGCTAAGAGACCGGCGGAGGCGGACTACCAAATCTTGATGAGCCCCACCGTGGCCTCCAACCTCATCTCACTCATGGGAGGATTCGCATCTGCCTTCTCCGTTGACGCCGGTACGTCCTACCTGGCAGGGAAGCTGGGAAGGAAGGTGGCGTCCCAAGCATTCTCCCTGAAGGACCACGGCCAGATCAACGGCGCCCTGAACCCGCGCGTCTTCGACGACGAGGGTCTGCCTACGCAGACCACCAGCATCATAGAAGACGGTGTGCTGAAGAACTATCTGCACAACCTGACGACCGCGAAGAAATCGGGCGCCAGAAGCACGAGGAACGCCGGATGGCTTCAGCCCAGTCCGTGGAACCTCGAAGTCGGGGCCGGAGATTCGAGCTATGAGGAGATGATCTCCCAGATGAAGAGCGGGATAATACTGACGAGCAACTGGTACACCAGGTTCACCAACTACAGGACAGGGCAGTTTTCGACGGTCCCAAGGGACGGGGCGTACCTAGTGAAGAATGGAGAGATAAAGGCGCCCCTGAGTGGCTTGAGAATCAGCGACACTCTGGAAAGGATGTTCTCCTCTGTCAAGCTGCTTTCGAGGAAGAGACAGTGGATACAGTGGTGGGAAGTGGACGACCCCACGCTCTGTCCGTGGATACTCGTCGACGGCGTCAGGGTAACGAGGGCATACGGTTAGCCGGAAGCAGGTCCGGACTACACCACGTGTCCGGGCCCATTCGTGCGCGTCATCGATGTGGGCCTAGGCTAGGAGGCAATTCCGAAGGCAGAATGCGCGACTGAGCGTCGCCCGGAAAATGATCGTGTGTGGAATGAGAGCCGGTGGCAACGACCAGATCTACGCGGGCGACGTGGAGGTGGACTTTTCCAGCATCTTCGAAAAGGTCCAAGAGATCGTGTTGATTAGATCGGCCAGCCTTTGTCTGTCCCTGTAGTTCTCGATGGTGATTCTCAGGATTCTACTGTCCTTCTCGTCAACGGTGAAGCGTAACTCCTCGCCCTTCTTCAGCTTGCCCTTCGCCATCAGAACGTCGTCGCTAGTCCTGTCCCCCTGCAGGATCTTGCCCATGAGGAACGACTTGAATGGTGGCGTTTCGGTCGTGAGTGTGATCTCTGGTAGTGGTTCCACCACCAGTTTCTTTGGAGTGACTTGAGCATACGCGATGACCTCGGCGCTCTTGTCTCTGCGGATCTCCCTTTTCTCCGGGATTGGTGCGATCACCTCTTTCGCACTCTCGGAGACTTCGATCGCCGGTCGGAAGCTCCCTGCCCGCAAGGCGGAATCAGTTAGCGCCAGAGCGTCCTTGAGTCTCTCAATCTCCTCCTGTAGCTCTGCAATCCTTGATTCTATCCAGAGTTTGAGGTCGGCGGCCTTCTTGAGCTGTTCGTCTTTCTCTGCCATTGTTTTGAATGCGTTAGGCGACTTCTAAAAACTTTAGGCTACAAAGCTGATATCAACATCCATATTCAGCACGTGTCAAACTCCGTAGCCTTTTCGTCTGCTCCCAGGAAAGCCTAGCCAATCGCCAAAACCTTAAGATGGCAAGGGTGGCGCCGCCCTTTGCCCATTGGTGTCTAGTAAGAGGATCGCAGCAGCGGCCATATTCGCTGCGGTCTACGCTGTGCTGAACATCATCCCGGTATCCCCGTTGCTGGGTCCAGGCAGTTCTTTCCTTAGCCTGAGTGAAGATCTTCAGCCCTCTGGCTGGGATGGTGCTAGGTCCGCTGACAGGGGGGCTCTCCGTCCTGGTCGGGACCTTCCTGTCTGTCGCCTTCGGCAAGCCGCTTGCCTTCGACGGGCTGGACTTTGTCCCAAGCGTGGCTGCTGCCGTGACAGCAGGCCTCGCCACAAGCAAGAGATTAGTGTGGGCCGTTTCCCTCTCGCTCGCACTCTTTGCGCTCTTTACAGTCGACCCCCTCTCTCCGAAATTCATAACCGTGGGCGGAATCCCAATCCCCTTTCTCTGGATGCATGTCCTCTCTGTCATAGTGTTCTTGTTCGTCATCACTCGCGCGAACGCCAACTCGTCTGTCAAGCGGGGCGCTCTCATCGCCGCAGTTGTCTTCATCTCGACGATGAACGCGCACGTCGCGGGCGGAATAATGTTCGAGAACGTTCTGGTGAGGCTAAACGGGGTCCTCACGCCAGGGAGCATCTCCGCGATATGGACAGCTGCCTTCTTCGTTTATCCGGTCGAGAGAGCCTTCTTCACTCTCGCTGGGAGCATACTAGCGATTCCAGTACTAAGACGGATGCCGAATCGCATCCTGGTGACACTGCGCGGAGAAGACTGGATCTTGGCAGACTAGAGGGAATGGACTATGGCTTCGGCCATCTGTCTTGTGCCCGCAGTCCCACCAAGGTCGTAGGTGACATTTCTTCCCTCTGCGATGACCTTCATGGTCGCGTCGAATATCGCCCTCCCAGCCTTCTTCTCTCCAACGTACTCCAGCATCCAGGCCGCCGAGAGGATGGTCGCCGTGGGGTTCAGTTTGTTCTGGCCCTTGTACTTAGGAGCGCTTCCGTGGGCGGGTTCGAACATGGCGTATCTGTCGCCTATGTTGGCTGAGTAGATCATGCCGATGCTTCCCACCAGACCTGAGGCCTCCTCCGAGAGTATGTCCATGAACAGGCTGGTGCCCACAATGACGCTCTGGTTAAACCGCTGAGGATTCTTCATGAGCTGCTGCGAGAAATTGTCGACAAAATAGTCCTCCAACTCTATCCCCTGAAAGCCCTTCGCCACTTCCCTGGTACTGTCAAGGAACAGACCATCTGTCACTTTCAGGATGTTTGCCTTGGAGATCGCGATGACCTTCTTCCATCCTCGCCTCTTCGCCTCCTCGAAGGCGTATTTGGCAACCAACGTCGACTTTTCCTTGGTGATCAGCCTGACCGCGATGGCGACCCCGTCCGTGAGTTGGTACTCTATTCCGGCGTACAAGCCCTCGGTGGCCTCTCTCACACAGACAAAGTCTACCTCGCCCAGGGGTCCGACCAGGTTGGGGAATGTCTTCACTGGTCTCACATTAGCGTATAGGTTAAACCTCTGCCTTATGCTGACAGCGACACTTCTGGGCGTCCCAGGGATTGGAAGAGTCGTCGTTGGCCCCTTGAAACAACAAACTGCTTCTTCGAGAATCTTCCAGGTCTCGTCGGGTATGAAACTGGGTCCCTCGTTCCTCTCCCACCACTCGGCTCCGGCGTCGCATGGAACGTACTCTGCCTTCGCGCCACTCGCGTTGAGAACCATGAGGGCTGTCTCTACTAGTTCTGGGCCGGTGCCGTCGCCTCTGATGAGGGCTATCTTCATTGCCTCCGCCATCGTCTTCGCAACCGATAAATTGCTTTCTGTCTATGGGCGAATCTGGAAGTCGCCCACACCTACTGAAGGCTCGAGCAACTCAGTCTTGAACTCAGTGACCACAGCCCCTGGCGGGCCATGGCGCGCCCAGTCCAGCACGTGGCCCAGGTTCTCCTCCCTCCCCTGAAGGACTGCTTCCAGCGATCCGTCTGGGTTGTTTTTCACCCAACCCTGCACGAGGTACCTGCGAGCAACCTCCCTTAGTGATGACCTGAAGGAGACACCCTGGACTCTTCCGGTCACAACAACTCTGACGCGTGTTACCCTCCCTACCGTGCCCTCAGCCAATGAGCGACTTCACCACCGAGACGACTCCTTCTCGGACAAATGCTATCCCGACGGCGGCTATCGAGACACCCCTGTTCCGAGCGAAGATCTTCGTCCCGTCGGGTCCGAACAAGCGTTGAACTTCCACGGTCTTGCCCAGCACGAACCATTCAAGGAACGAGTTTAGGTTGAACGCGAAGGATAAGTCGATGTCGAGCAAGCCGAATCACAAAGACCTGACGCAAGCCACGCTTTGGTACCTCAACTCGGTATCAGCGCCTTCTTCGCACGGCAAGAATGGCAGCGACGACAACTGCCCCGACGAGGCCGGCGACAGAGTAGAGTACCTCAGAGGTAAGGAGATTGACCTTGGAGTTCAGGGAGTCGATCCTGGAGCTCTGCTGGCTTATCGTGGAGTTCAGCGTGTTGAGCTGAGA
Source organism: uncultured Nitrososphaerota archaeon (assembly GCA_963836465.1). Lineage (GTDB taxonomy): Archaea > Thermoproteota > Nitrososphaeria > Nitrososphaerales > Gagatemarchaeaceae > CAWIJZ01. The sequence goes on along the minus strand of CAWIJZ010000003.1, from coordinate 63,621 downwards.
CCTCTGCTGGGCGAGCTGTTGGGCCTTCTGCTGACCGAACGCCTGATTGTTGGTGCTGAACGTGACCGACACGGTCGAGGTCTTCCCCACGGCGTTTGACGCAGTGAGCGTAAGTGTATGAGTTCCATCGTTCGCCTGTGTAGAGTTCCAGAGATACGACGAACCAGAGTTGAGTTGCACCGCATTGCCGTCGATTGACATGGTCACGCCTGTCATGCTCGCACCCTGAACAGTGTAGGCGATGTTCACAATCCCGTTGGTCGTGATACCGCTCTGCGGGTTCTCGATGGATACGAGGGGAGCACTGTTCAGCGACGAGAAAGTGAATGTGTAAGTAGCGACGTGCCCCACCACGTCCCACGCCCAGACCGTCACGCTGTGACTGCCGTCTGAGAGTTTGGCCGTGTCGATTGAAAGGCTCTGTGCCGTCGAAGGAATCGAGACGAGTGGGAACGAATCTACCGAGTAGCTCACCCTCGTTATCTGCGAGCCGGAGATGGCTATCGGGATAGCGATGCTACCGGTTGCCAGCCCCGCCGGAGGAGTCGCTGTGATTGTCGGTGCGCTTTGTATTGGGAGCACCGTGTTGAGCTCAACCACTCCTGTGAAGTTCTCAGAAGGAGTGTTACCGCTGAAGAGAGTGTTGTGCACAACGATGGTGTAGAGCCCTGTCTCGTTCACAGGAAACTGCAGTGCTGAAGACGTGTTCCCGCTGTTCTGTGACGGAGCGAATCCTCCTGCCCATCCAAGAGGATTGGAGGTGGGCGCGCCGAGGTAGTCGTTGCTGGCGGAAGGAATGAGATAGGGCAGTATGAAGAAGGATTCCCTGCCTAGCGTCTTGTAAAGGCCTGGCGGGACAGAGGAGGCGATGATCCTACCCTGGGGGTCCATTACCAGGAGGTTGATGCTCGTCTGGGGATAGGTCCAGTTCAGTGTGACAGACCCCTGGTTGACAGTCGTGTCGGAGATGTTCAGCTTGTAGTACCTCCAGTTTCCTGACTCATATCTCCAGCTGAAGTCCACTGCGCCGAAGGTTGCGCCGTTGTCGTAGAGCAGACCGTTTGAGTCAGAAACGCCCCCGAAGACATAGGGGACGCCCTTCTGCGCAGCGTCAATTGGAATAGTGACCGTGGTGGGTATCTGGGTCTCCTGACCGTTGCCACCCTTCAGTGTAATGTAGCCCTCGTAGATTCCAGGGTTTGCTGTCGGGGGGACGGAGAGAGTGGCTCCAAAGGTGGTAGCACTCTTCGGGGCGAGTGTGAGTGAACCAGTGCTTGGCGATACCCAGCTCCAAGTTACCTTCTTCAGGTAGTACACGGAGATCGTGAAGTGCACGGGTAACGCGCTCTGGTTTGTGACGCCGTACCAGTAGGAATCATAATTTGGGTTCTGGTAGACGCCCAATAATGGAGTGCCTGAGAACTTCATCGTAGGGGAGGTGACCCGGGCCTGCTCCCCGTTGCCCCAGGCGTAGCCTGTGTTGATGAGCGCTGTCTCGTTCTGATCTGGAATCCCGTTGTGGTTCTGGTCATTCCAGTTGAAGACCTGGAGCCTCAGCCTCGTGATGTCGTTGGCATAGTATTGCGTCAGATTGGAGTTCATCCATGAACTGAAGGGAAAGACCTCATTGACTATCATCATGTCCGCACTGTTAGGGATCGGCCCCGTCGCCTTGGTCAGGTTGATGAAGACAGAGGATCCGGGGATGCTGACGTTAGAGAAAGACACCTCCTTGATTTGCTGGAAAGTGGTGGATGTAATGTTCAACGGTAGGGAGGAAGCAGTTGGGTTGGAGACGGTGAAGGTGGCGGTGGAGGACGAACCTGCTCTCAGGTACCCAGCGAACCAAGACTCGTCCGGCTGGGGAGTTGTGGGGATGGTTGCGTTCATGCCTATTACGCGGGACAGGGCTTCCTCTGCCCCCTGGAAGGATTTGAGCACGTTCGCGTAGGTGGAGTTCGTGGAGACAGAAAAGACACTACTCACCAGCGAAGATCCCCCAAGCGCATAGGAGACTGCAGCTAGGGCGTTGACCCTGCCAGCCCCCTGGACGAATGGGTCGTTTCCTGTGTCTTGCGCAGTGCTCATCAGGATAGCCTTCACGGTCAGCGGATTGATGCTTCCGCCTCTCGATAGGAGCGCCTGCTCCACGAGTGCCGCCACTCCGGCCGTAAGGGGGGTCGCCTGGCTGGTGCCACCGAAGTAGTTCCAAGCGTTGCTGCCGTTTCCTCCTGCCTCCAATATGGAGGTCGGAGTGAAACCGAACGCGCCCACGTTCACCAAGTCTGGCTTCGCGTCGGCTGCCACTGGGCTCGGGCCCCGGTCAGACCAGCTAATTACGTCGTCGTAGTAGGAAGAGGAGCCACCGTAATAGGGCGCACCCGCCGCCGAAAACTGCTGGGCCACGTGCCAGCTGGTCGAGGCCCCAATGCTCAATCCGTAGGAGCTCGCCGCTGGAGAGGTGACTGTCCCGTAGCCTGGTCCGCCGTTGCCCATCGCCTGGACGATGAGCGTTCCAGGATAGTTGCTCGCAAAGGTACCAGGCACGGAGAGGGCATCCTCGAGAACGGTGATTGTGTCGTAACCCATGCCAGAGACAAAGATCGGCCAGTCGGACATCCCCCAGCTGTTGCTGATTATGGGAGCCCTGTGGTTCCCACTGTAGACCCACTGGTGAGTCGCTGCGTTGTAATCGAAGCCGCTCGCCCACATCCACCCATAGAGAATGTCTCCCACCAAGAGCGCCTTTACAGCGAGAATCTTGGCACCCGGGGCCACTCCCTCCAGCTTGTAGGTGCTGCCGTTGCCGTAGATGTTGTAGGAGAACAGGCCCTGACTGGCCACGTTAGACGCGGTCTGGGTCCCGTGGCCCTCGAAATCGTACATCACCCCGAAGTATCCACCGTTGGGGTCGATGGGCGCCAGCAGAGACCCGCTCAGGGCACCGAGGTCAAAGTCGTAGGCGCTCTTGGTATTCGTTATTACGCCGAAGACATCGAGGACTCTCCCACCCAGTAGACCGGCGCTGATGTCTGGTATGGGGCCGCCGCTGAAACTCGCAGAGAGGGCTTCGCTTCCGTCCCCTACGTGGTGCGGTTTGTCATTGAGGAACGACCAGTCGGCGGTTGTGTTGAAGTCGAACCCCGGGTTGACCGTGACCTGAGTCAGGCGGGGCGCAGACCTGAAGTCCATGTAGACCGTATCGTATAGACCAGGGGCGTTCGAGTCCACCACTAATGAGGGGAAGAGTGCGTAACCGTAAGGCGTCTGCTCAAACGCGAGACCAAAGTGGTACACTTGGCTCTGGGAGACGATGTAGTGGGAGGCGTCTGTGCCTATTTTGAAGTCGGCGAGAGTCCAGTTGAAACGCGCCACGATCGTAGGGTAGCCCACGAACCCCATGTACACGGGGACCACGGTTCCCCTTCCTCCCTTGAGCAGGTTCAGGTAGACTCCTGACGCATTGACGTACCTATTCGCGGTTGTGTTTGTCAGCACTATACCCATCCCGTCGGTATCAAGCGCAATTGGGTTGCCCTGGTTGTCCCTCGCGACAGCGGACGTGAGCTCTGGATTACCAAAGTCTGTTCCAGTGTCAACTATAGCGACGTTCACCCCCTTTCCTGTGATGTTGAGGACGGAGTTCACCTTGTCAGTACCCAGTATGCTTCGTATTCTGAACATGTCCGTCTGGATCAAGCCTTGTCCTGTAGAATCAACCTTCGAATCGTTGTAGTTCAAGGGCACGTCCGGTGCCACCTGAACAACACCGGGCATATTCGCCAGCTGTAACAGCTGCTGTTGAGTCGCGGTGCCAAAAGCGACGTAGGAGTCAGATCCACCCAGTGTGTAGGTCATGTGCATCGACGCTGTGACGGCGTCAATGCCTCCCTTTGCGGTGACTATCACCCTCTGAGGAATCGATGAAGCTTCCAGGAGCTTTGGGCTAATCTTCTGGGTGGCAGTTACCGAGCCACCGCTCGCGAGCGAGGCATACACAGGCGACACAAACAGAGCAAGAAGAACAACAACGAGTAATTGTCTGGAAAGGCGCAACATTACTGGCTTTCGTGGAAAGCTATTAAGAATTACCATACTATTTAGGAAAAAGGAGTTCGCAGGAGAAGAGACTTACGGGGCGTCTTGCGACACACAACTCAAGCTGCCTGCGGGTTGGCCAAACAGAAAATAGATTTCAAATAGAATGAAGCAACGAGGTGAACCTGATGAGCGTAAGAGGGCGGCTCTCACGGGCCACCGGCATTCTCGTGTACGCCACCATGGCGGCCCTATCTGACGGCTCTTGGTGATTGTCAAATCTGAGATAAGCACAACAGGCAAATAATCTATGGACCACGTGCGATTGGGTCGAATTCCATGCCCTTCCTATCACCTCGCGGGACAGGAACGTGACGAAGAACCCTGCGATGAATGCTATCGCCGCGACGTAGTACGAGTACTGGAAGGCGAGCTTGGACGGGATCTAATAGACAAGTCCCTTTGAAGCTACCGGCATGGTACCAAATGGTGTAAGTCGAAGTCAGAGAGCCGACTATCGGGGAGCCAAGGCTGGTTCCGAAGTTTCCAAAAACAGTGTTGAAGGATGTTGCCAGACCCATCTCTCTGGGACTCACCGACAGCACGAGAAGGTTTTGGATTGCCACCATCTGCATCCTCGTGTGCATGGAGTTTTCTTGCGAAATACTAGACCCAGACAGTGCATAGGATTCCGTGTACTGCCGATGCGAGTTCTCAGTTCAGAGATAGCGGGCCCGGCCGGATTTGAACCGGCGGCCTTCAGCTCCGCAGGCACACACACCAAACGCGGTTTGATGCCCTGATCCGTATTTGGGGGTAGCGTGGATTTCCCTAATCACACTGTGATTTTTGGAAGTCACTTCTTTCCCCTTGGTGGAGTCTAGGCTACGGGCCCTCGCCTACTTCGGGATAATGAGGCTAGTTATGTCTTAGACTCCAGAGCCTCTTCTATCTTCATTTTTACCTTCTGAACGCCAGTGTCGACCACGTAGGGACCCAGACGTGGGCCCTTCTCCGCTCCAACCAGGATCTTGTAAATCACGGGGAAGAAGTCAGATGCCTTCAGGTTGAACTTCCGCATCGATTCGAACGCTGCGGCCTGCACCTCGTCGGAGTTCTTGCAGTTGTTCAGCCTTACAACGAATTCCCGGATTGCGGGGACGATTCTCGAGTCGATCTCGAGAGGAGCCGGGACTGGCTTGCCCCTCTTAGCCCATTCTGCACCCCACCTGATTCGAAGAGCGAGTTCAGGATCCTTTTCCTTGACCAGTCCGTAGGAAATCAACCTCTTGGTCACGTAATCCTCCAGGACGTCTGGCGGGGCTGACGACGCCAGTTCTGCGATTAGCCTGTAAGGGACGTGAGGCCCCGGCTTCGATGGGGACTTGAGCAAGACTGAGTACTCGTACAGCCCCCTGAGCTTCGCATCCTTCAGTGCGTTCAGATCCCTCTTCTTCGAGAAATAGTTGTCCTCAAGCTCGTCGAACTCATCCATGTAGGTCGGCACATCATCGATGGAGATGTTCCTCGCCCCCACTATCCGCTTGAACATTAGAAGCCTGAGGCTCGCGGGAGACGCATAGGTGAGCCACTCTTGGGGAGTGAGAACGTTGCCGACCGACTTTGCGATCTTGCGACCGCCCTTGTCCTGGAAGAGCTCGTACCTTGCGTGGTAGGGAGGAGGACATCTCAGGACGTTCTCGCAGACCCAATCGTTGACCTTCACCGAATCCGCGATGTCTTTTCCGTAGGCTTCGAACCTGATGTCCAGAGCAGCCCAACGGGCAGCGAACTCAACCTTCCAGACCAGCTTTCCTTCGCCGTCGGATATGCTCCTGTCGCCCTCGTATCCGCAACCATTGATGACCTTGTCCCTGATCTCAGCGCTCTCGCACCTGTAGTGCACAACCCCCCTACTCTGATCGTATGAAGTCACGACGGTCGTATACAGTCGACCACAATTCTTGCAGATGGGAGTGTACGGGAGGATCTTCAGGTACTTGTCTTGGCCAGTCAGTTCGTTGATCTTGTTTCCTACCAGCTGTGCGTTGTTCAGTATTGTCTTGATCTGCTCGTTCAGAATACCTTTCTTGTACACTGCAGCGCCACTCGTAAACGTGTACTCTATGCCGAGCTGGTCCAGTGCGGAGCGAAGAAGAGAACCCACGTGCTCGCCGAACGAACCATGGCAACCCAGAGGATCTGGGACGCGAGTCACTGGCTGAGCCAGGTACTCGTTGAGTGAGTCTGGAAAGCCGGTCGGGACCTTCCTGAAGCCATCGAGGTCATCGGAGAAGGCGATCAGTTCAGACTTGTAACCCAACCCCTCGAGCGCTAGCTTGACCCCGTAGCTCCTTATCGCGTCGCCCACGCTGCCTATGTGCGGTATTCCTGAGGCACCAAGGCCGCTCTCGACCCTGATGAGTGAGAGCGACCGACCCAGGAGCTTCTCGCGCTCAACTACTTCGTTCGCAACCCTGTCTAGCCAAGTGCCCCTGCCTATGATGTGCACCTGCTGTTCCAATTTCCGAGCCTAGTGATGAACTGGCCTTTTTTAGGCTATATGCTACCTGTACGTAGGCATCGCAACCTTCTCCATGGGCTTGCTCTCTCTCGAGGAGCGTACCTTCTTCACTGCCTCCTGGAACTGCTCGAACTTCACGATTGCCTCATCCAGGTGCTTCTTCGCTTCCTCTGGGCTCGGGTACTTTGACACGTAGGCCTGCAGCACCATGGAGACGGCCGTGTTTACGAGGGATGCGAGATCGGCTCCGCTGAAGCCTTCGCTCATCTCAACCAGGGTGCGGACATCGACATCCTTTGCGATTGGCTTCCCCTTGAGATGTATCTTGAGTATCTGCTCCCTAGCGTCCTTGTCTGGCAGCGGAACTGTGACTATCTTGTCGAATCTGCCGGGTCTGAGAAGCGCCGGGTCGACCATATCTATCCTGTTCGTCGCGGCGAGGACGACTACGCCCTGGAGCGACTGAATTCCGTCAAGCTCCGTCAGCAGCTGGCTGACGACCCTCTCGGTCACCATGCTGTCGCCTCCCATCCCTCTTATCGGAGCGAGCGCATCGATCTCGTCGAAGAAGATGATGCAAGGGGCCGCCTGTCTAGCCCTTCTGAAGACCTCCCTGACGCCTCTCTCCGACTCGCCCACCCACTTGCTGAGAAGCTCAGGACCTCTGACGCTGATGAAGTTGGCCTCGCTCTCAGTGGCAACCGCCTTCGCGAGCAGCGTCTTGCCGGTGCCCGAGACCCCGTGCAGCAAGACTCCTTTTGGCATCGTGTACCCGATTGCCGAGTAGAGGTCCTGGTACCTCAGGGGCCACTCGACCGCTTCGGCAAGCTCTCTCTTCACCGTCTCGAGTCCACCGATGTCTGACCACTTCACATCGGGTGTCTCGAGGTAGACCTCGCGCATGGCCGAAGGCATTACGTCCCTCAGCGCGTTGTCGAAGTCCTCGCCCGTAACGATGAGTTTGTCCAGGACCTCGGGACTCAGGCGCTCCTCCCCAAGCTTAAGCACGGGAAGCATCCGCCTCAGCGTCTTCATCGCGGCTTCCTTGCAGAGATACTCGAGGTCGGCGCCGACGAAGCCGTGCGAAACTGAGGCGAGTTTCTCGAGGTCGACGTCCTGCGTGAGGGGCATGTGCCTCGTGTGAATCTGGAGAATCTCGAGCCTTCCTTTCCTGTTGGGAACCTTGATCTCTATCTCTCTGTCGAAACGGCCGGGTCTCCTGAGGGCGGGGTCGATCGCGTTGGGCCTGTTTGTCGCCGCGATTACGATTACCTTGCCTCGTGCCTCCAGCCCGTCCATCAGCGAAAGGAGCTGGCTGACGACCCTTCTTTCAACCTCCCCCGTGACCTCTTCTCGCTTTGGAGCGATGGAGTCGATCTCGTCTATGAAAACGATGGTCGGAGCCTTTTCCCTGGCTTCCTTGAATATCTCTCTAAGTCGAGCTTCGGACTCCCCGTAGAACTTGCTCATTATCTCGGGACCGCTTATGGGGATGAAGTGGGCGTTGCTCTCCGTCGCGACAGCTTTCGCGACGAGTGTTTTGCCTGTGCCAGGAGGGCCGTAGAGAAGCACACCCTTGGGAGCCTCGACACCCAGCTTCTCGAAGATCTCGGGGTGCCTGAGCGGGAGCTCAATCATCTCCCTGACCTTCTGGATCTCCTCCTTCAGGCCGCCTATGTCCTCGTAGGTTACCTGGGGGACTCCCCTTAGCGCTTCGCCTTTCTCCGATATAACGAAGACGGTCCTCTGGGTGATGAGGGCGGCTTCGGCGACAGGACTTACCGATATCACCTGGAAGGTCAGCCTTCCTCCGAAGTATGGAATCATGACGTTGTCACCCTTGGTTATCGGAACGCTTTCAAGGGCATCTGCCAAGTAGCGCTCATCAATCGGAGGAACCGCTTCTAGGGGCGCGACGACGACCTTTTCTGCCGGCGGAGCCTTCACTTTCCGCACGACAACCATGTCCCCGATAGCCACGCCCGCGTTGTTCCTGATGAGGCCGTCGATTCTCGCGATCCCTCGACCCTCGTCAGAGGGATAGAGGGGCAAACACTTCGAAACGGTTCGTCTCTTGCCACGTATCTCAATCACGTCGCCCGTTGACGCATCGAGAGCATCCATCGCGTCGTAGTCTATCCTGGCGACACCCCTCCCGACATCCCTAGTGTACGCTTCAAGCACCTTCAGCTGAACTTGCTGCTGGCTCACGCCCTTGTCACTGCTAGACAACACTGACCCTCCTATATCCCTTATTATCCTTGTCCCTAATGGAGAACGACAAACTCAGAATCCCGTTGTGAAAGGTCGCATTCCCAGACTCTGCGTCAATCTCTCTCTCAAGGGGAATATCCGCCTCGTACTTCCTCTCGGCCTGCTCAGCCCGGATCACAACCTTCCCATCCGTAGCGGAGACGTCGATGCTCTCCTTCTCCACACCGGGGAGCTCTACCGTCAGCTTGAGAGTCCCCTGCCCGTCATCTACGACCTGCTCATAGATGGGCGTTCTGTGGCCGTTTGGACCGACCATTCTGTCCCCGAAGAACTGAACGCTGGGCTTGCCCTCGGGAGTGAGGCCCATCGCCACGCCGCTGACGACCGGCCTAGAGAAGGCGGCTGCGCCGCTGTCGATAGTCGCTCTGACTGAGTCCTGAATACTTTTCTCGAATTCGTCGAAGTACCTGTCGAGTTCGTCAAATATGTCGCGAAGGTATCGCCTGCTATCGCGTTCCATTAGCTGTCAGTTAATTAACCGATAGTTAACTATTAATAAATATTTCCGCGTCACACGTGCGGGATAGCCGTGACCATTCTGGAAGAAGTTGTGTCTTCGCGCGCCCGATTGTTGATAGCAGACCTGCTCTCCGTCAGGCCGAGGACGCTGGGGGAGCTCGCGGAAAAGACTGGGATCTCCGTGCAGGGAGTCTTGAAGCATCTGAAGAAGATCGGCGAGACGGGCATGCTCAGAGAAACTGAGCTCCGGGGAAAGGAGTATGTTTCAATCCGGAAGGTGTACTCGATGGCCAACGGCAAGATCGGCGATTACTCTTCGGGGGATTTTTTGATCGCTCATCTCTCGAGGGGAACGCCGCGGAGAGGCGAGGGACTGTCCTCCCTCGGTTTCGATGGGCTCGAGTCGCTATCCGAAGACATTCTGGTCCAGAGGCGACGCATCAGGACCCTGGGAAAACGAATGGAGAAAATAGTAATGGAACTGGAGGCGTGCGAGGAGAGGCTCTCGGAAGCAATACTCACACAGGAGATGAGCACCGAGCTCAAACTCATCGCGCTCACACTCTTCAGCGAAGACGACGAGGCTGAAGCAAGGAGGGTCATCCTGAAGCACTACGGGTGTAACAACGCGGATGAAGCCATCGCCGCGGCGATCGCAGGCCTGAGTCGCAGTGGCACACATAAATAGAAGTTTCAATAGAACCGAGTTGGAAAAGGAACTGAGCCTCCAGAGAAGACTCGTGAGATACTTTGGTAGCTTTGGCCTCAAACCGCCAGTCTCTCCGTTGGCGGCAGAGGCGGGGATCAGGGTGGTGAACCTGTCCCTCGCCATGAGGGTCTTCGTTCCTCCTCTCTTTTTCAGTTCAATCCCCAAGCGGGCGATTGGATTCTCGTATCCGAGGGGAAGGGTGGGGCTCATAATTGGTGCGAGCATTCTGGGCCTAGCGTTCTTCTTCGGCAACAGCCTTTCAGCCAACTTTGGACCACTTTCCGTGCTGCTCTTCCTGTGGCTCCTCGGCGGCAGCGGGGCCCTGTTGATCTACAACTCGGTCGGAAGGGGCGTCGCCTTCGTCAAGCCCCTGTGTTACACCTGCAGGCTCCTTCCTGTCATAGAGGAGCACGAAGCCATCCACCTGTCGGGAGCCGCGTCAGAGACAGCCTGCTGGGAAGACGCGCGAAGGCGATACTCGTACAGCGGGCTTGGCCTCGCCGGCGACCCGAGGATCTGCAGCTTCTGTCCAATCGCGAAGAGACTCAGGGAAGCGTAGGAGGACAGCCAGTTGGTTCACAGGGTAGCAGTGGTCGACAAGGACACATGTCATTCAGACAAGTGCGGGCTCGAGTGCATAAGGGACTGCCCCGTCAACATTAACGGAAAGGAGTGCATCGTGCTCGGAGAGAACAAACTGTCAGTAATATCAGAGGAGCTCTGCATCGGCTGCGGGATCTGCATCAAGGTCTGCCCCTTTGACGCAATAACGATCCTCAATCTCGGGGAGGAGCTCAAGGAGGAGAAGGTCCATCAGTACGGCATCAACACTTTCAGGCTTTACAGACTGCCGACGCTGAGAAAAGGCCAGGTGGTGGGCTTGGTCGGCAAGAACGGGATAGGGAAATCCACCGCGCTCCAGATCCTCTCTGGTCAGGTCATACCGAACATGGGGAACTACGAGGCCGAGTCGACATGGGAGCCGTTCCTCGACTACCTCAGCGGGAGTGAGCTGAAGGACCAGTTCAAGCGGATCGCGGAGGGAACGATCAGAGTCTCAATGAAACCTCAGGCGGTCTACAAGCTGCCCGAGGTCTGGAAGAAGGATGCCAAATCGATGCTCAAGAAGGTCTCCGGTGGCGGAGACATAAGGGAAATGGTTTCAGAGCTCAACCTTCGAGAATCCATAGGCAAGAAGCTTCACGAACTGAGCGGCGGTGAGCTACAGAGGGTGGCGGTTGCCGCTGCCGCCCTGAAGGACGCGGATATGTATCTCTTTGACGAGCCCTCCTCCTACAACGACGTCTACCAGAGGATGGCAGTCTCGCGGGTCATCAGGTCGATAGCCAAGAAGGGAAAGTCCGTGCTGCTGGTGGAGCACGACATGGCGTTTCTGGACTACGCCAGCGACTACGTGCAAATCATCTACGGCGAGCCTGGCGTCTACGGGATAGTCTCGGCGCTCTACCCGTCCCGGAGCGGGATAAACGCGCTCATCGACGGGTACCTCCCGCAGGAGAACATCAGGTTCAGAGAGCGAGCGGTGACCTTCGAGCAGGCTACGACGATGGAGGAGGTTATTGCCGAGGACGTCCTCCTAAGCTACACGACCCTAAGGAAGAACTATCCAGGGTTCAGCCTTGCTGTGGAGGGAGGCAGGCTGAAGAGGGGGAGCGTGACTGGCGTCATAGGAGCAAACGCCCTCGGGAAGACGACTTTTCTGCGAATGCTCGCCGGGGATGAAAAACCGGACGAGGGGGAGACAGCGCTGGCGGAAAAGGTTGCTTTCAAGCAGCAGTACCTGAAGACGGAGTTCGATGGCACGGTCGAGGAGTTCCTGGGCAAGGTGGCGGGCGCGGGCCTCTCCGACCCGAACCTTCAGACGGCCCTGGTTTCGCCCCTGAGAATAGAGAAGCTCTACTCAAGGAAGATGACCGAGCTCAGTGGGGGGGAGCTCCAGAAGGTGGCGATCGTGACAACCATGGCCCAGAGTACGAACGTCTATGCGCTCGATGAGCCCTCAGCATTCCTGGACGTGGAGGACAGGTTCGTGATCGCGAAGGCACTCGGCAGGCTCGTGAAGTCCACGGCCAAGTGCGCGGTCGTGATTGACCACGACATCCAGCTCCTCGACCTGGTCTCGGATAATCTGTTGGTTTTCTCTGGAAGACCCGGCGTGGAAGGAGTGGCCACGGCGCCTGTCGGCAAGGAGGAGGGCATGAACGTCTTCCTCAGGCGAGATCGGTCTCACCTACCGCAGAGATCTGAACACGGGAAGGCCGAGGGTGAACAAGCCTGACAGCAAACTCGACAGGGAGCAGAAGGTCAAGGGCCAGTACTACTACGTCACGAAGGAATCCGCGGAGTAGGAGCAGGCCAGGGACGAATGTGTTGCCCAGACTGCTTAAGGATGTGTTGAAGGGGATCCTCCCTCCTGAACAGCTGGTCGGTGTAGAGTCGGGCATCGACATCGTGGGAGACATAGCGATTCTTAGACTCACGGAACAGACGAAGGAGCTGGCTCCGAGGGTGGGCGAGGCCGTTCTGGGGGCGCTGAAGAACGTGAAGGTCGTCCTGGACCAGGAGGGACCAGTCGAGGGGGAGTACCGCCTGCGAAAGCTCGCACACCTCGCAGGAGAGCAGAGAACCGTGACGGTCCACAGGGAGAACAACTGCGCTTTCAAGGTGGACGTTGCGACTTGCTACTTCTCGCCCCGCCTCTCGACTGAGAGGCTTCGGATCGCGGAGATGGTGAAGGACGGTGAGAGGATTCTGAACATGTTCGCTGGAGTTGGCCCATTCTCGATCGCCATCGCGAGGCGGAGGAAGGTCGAAATCTACGGCAACGAGCTCAACACAATCGCCTACGAATACCACCTAGAGAACAACCACTTGAACAAGGTCGCCTCCAAGATCGAGACCATGAACCTCGACGCTGCAACGCTTCCGTCGCGGCTCAGCACAAAGTTTGACAGGATTCTCATGCCTCACCCGTCTGGGTCACTGGACTACCTTCAGGCCGCCAGGGAGTTGCTGAAGGAGGGGGGGACAATACACTGCTACAGCCATGTGTCAGCTCCGAATCCTGAGGAGGCCCTGTCCCTGCTTCGCTCCAAGATCGATTCTGTTCTGAGAGAGGAGCATGAAGCTACTCTGAGAAGAGTGAGAGAGGTCGGCCCCCGGCTGCTCGAGATGGTGGCCGAAGTCAGGATCCCGTAGTGCGTCAGTAGCCGAGAATCCGGTGATTCGTTCATGTTCAAAATCACGAAGCCTGGGACCTATGATTACGGCTGCCAGTATCCTTCGTGTATGCACGGTGCAGTTATCGTGAAGGGTGGTCCCTAAGACTCTGAGCGCACTCTCGCCCTTGCGAGCAGCTTCGCGACTCTGACAGGCTCTGGAAGAGAACCCTGAAGCGTAAAGAGGTTCAGAATCATCTCAGCACTCTTCGCGTCGAGCCCGCCGGTCCTGACGAAGAGTCTGTGACCCGTCTTGAGCACAAGCTCCGTTCTTGCCCCGAGCTTCGCGTAGAGCTCGAGCTTCCTCGCCGAGCGTCCAGGAAAGTGGTGTCTGATCGCGTCCTCAATGCCCGCCGACTCTTCAAAGGTCAGGGAGAGGACTGGCAGCCCGGTCTTCTCCGAGAGCTCATCGACGTCGACTATGTTGTACAGGCTAATTATGCATCCCTGGAGCATTATCAGGTTGATGTCGTTCCTGTGGAGCTTCAAGCACATTCGAAGGATCTGACGCGTCGAGTCGTCGCCCTCGAGGGTGGCCCTTCCGTACACTATTCCGTCGATGACGAGGTCCGATCTGATTACAACGCCTGCGAGAGTCGAGAATCTGGCACCCCTCCTGAAACTCTCAGCCACTCCGAGTGCCCTTATCGCCTTCTTGTCTGCGTGAATTCTCATTTTCCCGACATCGTGGCGCCCTGACTTTCTCCGCCTTCGCGACTCCCCACGCCAGAGGAGTGTTGTCCGCTCCGTGGGTCGAGGATTAATAGATTACCACACCCAATGGACCCGCCGTCGCTGACGTGAAAGCCAGAGAGCTCTTCATCTCCCCGGACGTTCTCTTGTTCCCAAATTCCAGCGAGTATAGAAGAAAGCGAAGGCTCTCAGAGCAAAGGTCGTGCGCGGGAGTGAGGCTCAGACAAATGCCTTCTCTTCATAACTTTGACCAAGTCGTAACTCTGATACATCACAGCCTCGAACAATTCGAGTCAGCATCCGAATTATAAGGCTTCACCCCCACCGAAGTACATCGCTCCGTTCGAGGGCAACTCGACAGTCACAGTAGTCGAAGGTTCTCTCTAAATTCATAGAGAGAACTCAAGAAGCTCTTCAGGGAGAAGATCGGGACGATGGCGACGCCCTGGACGAATCTAGGAGCCTCTTCAGTCAGAGTCAGAATCAGTGATGCGCACGGAGCCTCTCCGAGCCTCTTCTGTGCGCGCAGAGCCGCTGTGCGCGCGAGTTGATCCCTCGCGAACCTCTGCAGAGCTGAACTTCCGGCCGTCTTCCGCCATTGCTTGCAGTCGATGGAGAGAGCGATTTCGTGCGACCTGGCCAGGATGTCGATCTGGAGCCTGGGTCTTCTGAGAACGATGTTCCTCGTCACCTCGAAACCTGAAGCGCGAAGCAGTCCGGCACAGAACTCTTCAAACTCATCCCAACTAAGCCCCTTCGCAATTGTCTCCGCGTCGGACCCGTGTTTGATTAGAGCGATTGCGGCGAGGATGTTGAGCCTCTCGGGACGCTGCGCGCCGCCCAGGTCCGCCTCCAGCGCTCTGAGCGTGCTGGAGAGCACCTCTTCCGATCCGCACTTCTTTCTGAGAATGCCTACGAAATCTGTTGAGTCTGCGCGCAATGTTTCACGAATCATCCTCCTGGGACTGCCAAGGGGGCTCGCGCGGAGAGCCTTCCCAGACCCGCTTGGAGAGCCGAAAGCGCGCTAGGACGCCTCAGCTCGCCCTGCATTCCTCTTCTGCCCCAACCATCCGCATGACGAACCGGCTCGCATCTCTTATAAGCCTTCAAGGGCGGCGCGAACCGATGCACTGGCTAGCGCGGATGGTGCGCGACGCGATCAAAGAGATGGGTGTGATCAGCGTCGTAAACGTCCCAGTGGCCGTGGTAGCTGCTTTCGTGCTCAGGGTGGGATTCTTCTTTGCTGAGGGCTGGCTCCTACTCCTCGAGGCGGCGGTGCTGGTAATCGTGGGGGGCGCGACGGAGTTGGTCTCCGGCTCCACCTGGAACAAGGTTGCAACCACAGTGACGGGGAAGGACAAGGAGCGGACACATGAGGATGACAATCTGTCCGTGAAGAAGGCACTGGCACACACGCTGGCCGGTCTTCTCATCTTCGCCGAGGCCTTGATCCTCGGTCTCCTGACAACCTCTTAGGGGCTTTGCCCAAAGCGTCAGTTCGGCGGCTCAACTTCATTAGTGGCGGGCGTCGTCCCGGCATCCTGCAACTGTCTTCGTCGGCGGCCGAGCGCAGAAGCAACGTAGTAGATGTCCATAACTACGAGGATCGCAAAGAGGATCTGTACCCAGTCCAGGGTGGGCAGACCCGGAATCGAGACGGAGCCGCTCACAGCGGGGTAGCGGAGTGTGAAGGCGGAGTAGACGGAACTCGGTGAAAATCCAATTCTGTCCCAGTACTGAAGTCTGGAGGCCTGATCCGAACGCACGAGCGAAATCAAGTAGATGAGGATCGCGTTCACCAGAACCAGCTCTATGATGGATGATATCTTCATGCCAGTGTATGCACTCTGGCCGCCGGGGAAAAGAATGATAAAAGAGTTTCCCGCGTCTATAGATAGGCTTCAACGTTTAACAACGCCTATTCGAAAGGGCGACACGCGATGACGACCAACAAGAGGCTGAGCCAGGCACTATCCTACGTTCTCGTTGTGGTCGCTATCGTGCTGGGAGCCCAGGTGGTTCTGAGCACGGCCTTCGGATCATCCCCATTCTACGTTGTGGTCAGTAGCAGCATGACCCCGACGCTCAAGGTAGGGGACCTGGTCGTCGTGGAGAGCGTTCCGTTCAATACGATACACGTCAACGATGTCATCGTGTACGTCACCCCGACTCCTACAGGGGGATGCGAAGGGCTGGTCGTGGTCCACCGTGTCGTTGGGATTGCATCGGACGGAGGGTTGATCACTCAGGGTGACAATAGGGCGACGAACCCGCGCCCCGACGAGCCCACCGAATGGCCTTTCATCCACGCGCCTTGTGTCAGGGGAAAGGTGATACTCGTCGTACCATATCTCGGTCAGGTCTCGATGATGTTTCCTCCTCCTACCAACTACGTGCTCGTCGCAATAATACTAGTCTTCATCTTCGCCACAGAATTCCGCTACGGCGGCAAGAGCGAGACGCCTAAGAGGCCCACGCAAGAGCCGTCGCCTGGATGAAGAGTATATATGCTATAGAACGACCTGTATACAGGGTTTTAATGAACTCGGTGTGTATAGCCCTGTGGTGGCGAAACTCCAGTGGAACTCTCACAGAAGAACTTGCTCGAAGTGATTGAACGGTACTACCGCGGTTGCAACACCAAGGACCGCGAGCTGATAGCATCATGCCTGACGAATGACGCGATTCACTACTTCCCTGGTCGCGCGCCCGCTAGAGGCTCGGCGAGTATCGCGGACCTCTGGGTCGAGCTTGCGGAAACCCAGGGCTCTCAGTGGACCATTGACCACTTTCTGGGCTTTGGCAGTGAGGCCGTGATTGAATGGTCCCACTACAGAACGAAGATAGGCCACGTGCTGAGGGGAGCGGAGTGGTTCGAGTTCGACAGTGCGGGAAAGATCAGGGAGATTAGGGCATACTATGCTGCGCCCCGTGATTCAAATACCAAGACTATCGAGTTGTGTGGGTTCCCCTACAAGGAGAGAGGCTACTTGGAACACGTACCGCAGAGGCCGCAGGACTAGTATCTCTCTCAACTATGTTGGCCAGTTGCGGATAGCTTAGAGCCCGATTTACTATTTATTATTGGCTGAGAACAAAGCATCAGTGGGAGTTATGAAATCTCTATGCACCTGTGAAAGATTCGCCAGCTACTACCTTTGAAAGAACGTAAACAGTTTGTCACGGGCTGTTACTGTACCGCCTCGCCATGAACCTCTAACTAACGCTTATCAGATTCATTACGCTTTTGTTATCGAAATCAGGTTTATGGTGATATCTTGCGGCCTCACGGTTCCGTTAGACAACTGACCCACTCCACTGAACACGAGCTGGGTAACCAACATAGGCATTCCAGGACTCGCGGCAACCTGAAGCGAGAATGCAATGAGGGTAAAAGGCGGGCTGCCGCAGGCCGAGACCGTCACAGGCAAGGAGTTGGCGGCGTAGGTGGTTACACCAAGCGTGGTCGGGCCGAACGTGGCGCTCGTCTCGCTGGTCACGTGGAAATATGAGGAAAGAGAGGCAATTTGAAGGAAACTAGAGCGGAGGCCAACTTCAAACGTAAATGCAGCCATACCCTGATAGAAGACCCCTACAGCCGCCGACCCAGTGGAGTTCTGGCCACCCGAGTAGAAAGCGATGATGGTGCCGTCGGAGCTGACCCAGGCCGTCCCAGATAAAGTGGATGACTCACCACTGGCGGTCGCGGAACTCGTGACGTTCACCTTGAAGGTAGTTTCTCCGTTCGAATGGCTGACAGAGAGGACATTGTAGGAGCTAATGGCCCCACCTGGAGCGACGCCACTTTCGTTAAGGAATACCTTTAGCGACATTTGGGAGTAATTTCCAAACAGCGCGGCGAAGTTCGGAGTGCTGCTGTACACTGTTGTTGTGCCAGTTGTGGAAGCACAGCTAGTGGTCGAGGATGAGGTCGTCGATGAGCTCTGCTGGGACGTAATCGAACTCTGCTGGGACGTAATCGAACTCTGCTGGGACGTAATCGAACTCTGCTGGGACGTAATCGAACTCTGCTGGGACGTAATCGAACTCTGCTGGGACGTAATCGAACTCTGCTGGGTTGTGCTTGAAGGACTCGTTGCTGAACTCGTGCTCGTTTGGGAAGTCGTACTCACCGGCCCGGTTGAGCTCGCAGACGACGCCGGGGAGCTTGAAGATGACGAGAGCGAGGAAGAACTCTGAGTACTGGACGCTGTGTTCGAGGAACTGCTGCTCGTCGGACCCGGCGTGGCCAGAAAATAGTAAGCGCCCGCAACTACGGCAATGATTACAATCACGATTACAACAGCCACAACCGCGCCAATACCGGCCTTCTGGACCTGCATGACGTTTCTAAAACTTCGGCTGGATTATTTAAGCGGCATCCATCTGTTCATAAATCGCATTTGCTAGGACTTCTCTGATGGCATGGTAGGTTTCCCAATCTTCGAGTATCTTCTCTATGTTCAAGTCAAATTCTCTCTCTGACAAGTCCAACTTCTAGCTCAGGAGCAATCGAAGATAAACATCTCCCACTATACCAGCGGCGAGAGACTTGGAAGATAAGCTCCAACAACAGATTATCTCTCTGATTCGACTGACTAACGCACTCGGACCCGAAAGTGGGTTCCGCCAAAGACAGACAATGGAGAAAGTTCTGGGAGAAGCCGAACGCTTCTTTGAAAAGCGCCCCCCGACCTCCGAGTCTGAACTTCACTACAATGCGAAGAAAGCATCCCACTAATGGTGAGTGTAAGGTATTCCTCGGAAAATTACTCGTATCGTATGGAATTCAGACCTTGCCATGAGAGGCACCTAGATCAGTGTAGATTCTCCAGTTTACCCCGTGTTTGACGAACAGACCAAACTTTGGGTGCGTGAATGCCGAGGAAATACCCGCCTTTATGTCGTAAACTGGTGTCGCGACCCACGTAATTCCTTTCAGGACGTCACGCTTGAGAAGTGGAGCCCGTGTCTCCGACTTTCTGAGTACCGAGTCGCTGGCAATGAGTTCGCAGGTCCCCTTGTCCTCCGCGTCCGAACCACGTACGCGACTGCAGCGCCGATGATTACGACTGCCACGGCAGCCAAGACAATCCACACCGTCTCCAGTCCGCCGGAAGAGGCAGTTTCCGTGGCACTCGTATGACTCGTGGTGGTCTGCGTCGGCGAGGTGGGGATCGCTGTAGTGGTGCTGGTCAGCGCAGAAGAGGTGATAGCTGTGTTTGTGGTGACTGACGTCGTCGTCGAGTTGGTTGACCTCGTCGTGCTCGAGGTTGTTGAGTTTGAACTGTAGGTGGTCGATGTAGTCTGCGGCGCTGCTTTGGGAAGCGACGAGGTAGGTTTGATGCCAATGATTGAATTACCCATAGGACCGTTGACGTAAACGAACAGAGAGCCGCTCGGTGCCACCATGGGAGCCGGGTCGCCAAGAGTGGAAGTATCTACGGTGCCACCACTCGACGAATTTGTAAGAGTCATGCGATACACCTCCTTCGACCAGTTGATTCCATCAGCGGACACGGCCAAGAAGAGCACGTCTTGGTTCATCGGGGTTGCTGGGGTGAAGCTGGGCGGAGCCATGAAGAACATGTAGTACGTGCCATTGACCTCGATGGCGCTGCTGTCGTGGCCAACCTCGAAGACCTGGCCCATCGTCTGCCAAAGGACGAAGTTTGTCGACTGTGCCCTGAAGATTCCAGATATGTTGTCGCAGCACCCCGTGTAGTACATTTCATACTCGCTATTCACCTTAATGACGTCGGCGCTGGCGGCGAACCCACTTGCCTGGCTCCGATCGGCGAAGCTGTAGTTGTCCTTCGTCCATCTTAGGCTGTCGGCTGACGACGCGAACACGATCCTGTGCGAAAAGGAGCCTGTTGGTGCTCTAAGTATCTGCTGCCTCCCTGTATAGGGCATGAGGTACGTCCCGTTGAATCCTTGGATGACGTCCGGTTCTCCCGCCTCCCAGTCAATCGAAGACGGTGTCGGCCCGTGCAGTACCCTTAACCCAGAGTCGAAAGTCCAGTGAATACCGTCTGTAGTTGTTGCACTCATTATGTTGGCGTAACGATTGGAGTCCCTAGCCTGAAAGTACATCCTGTATTCGCCGATTGAAAGAGGCAGTATTGTCGGACCGATTATGTTCGTTGCATTTGGTGGATTCGGGTTAAGCCGCGCGCCTTCAATCGTGACGAAATTGACCTTTCCGATTTGGATGTTTTGGGCGTAGGCGTGAGGCACCGAGGCGATAGGGCTGAAGGTAAGCAGGCCGATCGAAAGGGTTGCACAAAGAACGAGGAGATGCTTGGCTACAAGCCTCTTCAATGTCTGTGATTGGTTTACATGCAGATTTATGCCTTGACGACGCGATGATTCCGTTGGCCTCGGTCCTTCTCATCCATACAGAGTATATATGCCATTTATATACCCTGCCGCGCACCTACGTATGAATGCCTCAGACAAAGGCGATCGTGAGTATCGAGAACGTAGTTGCTTCCGCATCTATTAACCAGAGGGTTGACCTGAACCTCATAACGAAGAATTTTGTGGACGTAGAGTATCACCCCGACCAGTTCCCAGGCCTGGTCTTCAGGTTGAAGACCCCGAAGACGGCGACGCTCATCTTCAGCTCAGGAAAGATGGTCTGCACAGGTGCGAAGTCAGAAGAGATGTCGAGGAAGGCAGTGCAGGAGGTGGTCAAGCGGCTGAGGAAGGGAGGCATACCTATCAAGAACGAGGCTGAAATAGAGATTCAGAACATAGTCGCTTCTGCGAACCTCGGAGGTAAGGTGCACCTCGAGGAGGCGGCAAGACAGCTCCCGAAGTCGATGTACGAACCCGAGCAGTTCCCGGGACTGATCCATAGGATGGCGGACCCGAAGACGGTCATTCTTCTCTTCGCCTCAGGAAAGCTCGTGTGCACCGGAGCGAAGAAGGAGAGCGAGGTCTACAGAGCTGTAAACAACCTTCACGTTCTTCTGGAAGAGAAGACGCTCATGGTCTACTAAGCGCTCGTCTTCACCTGATTCTTTATCGCCCTTCTTTCGTCTTCGCTTATCATCTGTTTTGAGTAGAGGATGTCCGACATCTGGAGGATGTCTGTCAGGGCGTGCAGCTTAACGCCCGCCTTCTTCAGGTTTGCCCTTCCCCCCTCAAGTCTGTCTATGAGGACCGCCACGTCATTTACTTGGCCCCCCTCTGCGGCTATGGCTTCAATCGAGGACAGAACCGAATGACCCGTTGTAATGAGGTCGTCGATCACGAGCACCCTCCATGCCGGCTTTATCACACCCTCTATCTTCTTCTGCCTGCCGTACTGTTTCTCCTCATTTCTTACGTAAATCATTGGCTTCGCTAGCCTAAGAGCTATTGGAGAAGAGAAAGCGAGCCCCGCCGTCGGGATCCCAGCGATTGCATCAAAGCCCTTCTCCTTGACCTCCTGTTCTATGAGCGACTGGTAGGCGTCGATCACGACCCTGTAGGCCCCCGGATAACTGGGGACCGTTCTGAGGTCCACGTAGTAGGAGCTGAGCCGACCGCTTGAGAGTGTGAACGTTCCGAACTGCACGGCCTTCACCTTGACGAGGACCATCGCCAGCTCCTTGGCTATCTCCTTTCGTCTCTCTTTCCAGCTCATCGCCCCAGACCTGCCACGAACCACGATAAATGCTAGAGGTTTTCTCGTCCCAGCGAAACGCGCCGCATCCAGCTGCGAGGCAAAGGTTTGATACCATGGTAGAGTATGGGTACGGGAAGAGTCCAAATTGGAAATCTGGGTTCCCTACGGAGACGTCGAAGCGGTGCTCACGCTGCAGGCCGAGAACTTGGGCGAGCTTATCGATCCGAAGCCAGAGAACCACATGGATGAGATTGTCGAGAGACTGTCCGACCGGTTCAAGGAATCGGAGAGAGTCATCCTCTGCGACATCAGGCCTCCAACCATCAAGGTCGTGAAGGGGCTAATGGCGAAGATGGGTCAGATGGAGAACATCAGGGTCACGACCCCTTTTGCAAAGGAGGTCGAGGCTAGTATACCCGACCTCAAGGGAAGAGTAGTGAAGTTTCAGGAAACGCGAGAGAAGATCAGCGGGGAAAGTGACTTGTCCTCACCTCCCGAGCTGGTTAACCAGTCCAAGAAGTTGATCCTGTCCACCGCTGTTCCAGATCCACTCGTGGGTGTGGTGGACTCCAGGGTCGGGGTTGTCCTCCTGGCCATCAGCGGAGCGAAGAAGCTGGCGTACCTCCGACGGGACACGGATGACCCGGCCCCACTTGCCCACACAAGCAGCTACGATGCGCTGAACGAGCTCGCCGAACGAATCCCCAACGGGCACTTCGCCACCATTTTCTCCCGCGGGGGCGAGCCGAGAAGCCTCGTTGAGGGCTCGACAGTGTACGAAGCACGGCTTCAGTTTCAGACGACTCTCGCCTCGCCCGCGAAGGCTGTCGTCGTCTCACCTGGTGGGAAGGGTTACGACGGAACGCTCTCCCAGGCCATCCGCTCCATATGGAGCGTGGTCGATGTAGTTCGCAAGTCCGGGGAGATACTTCTCGTGTCGGAGTGCAAAGAGGGCATAGGCTCCGAGGCACTCCAGATGCTCGCGACCGGCAGGCTTCCAGGGGAGACTCTCAGGAAGGGTGCGTACCTCGAGGGGGCCGAGGAGATATCCTACATCGACAGATTGAAGGAGGACTACACAATGACTCTCCTCTCGGGCCTTCCAGAGCTGTATACAGCGACGCGGCTCAGATTCAGGACTGCGAAGAGCGCGGCCGAGGCGGTGAACAAGGTGCTTAGCTCGGTGGGCCGGAACACGAAGCTCCACGTAGTACCGAGACTGTGCGAGAACATCCTCGGAAAGGCACAGTAGGCTCGTCGGACGCTGGCCTAGCCAAAGGAGATTGGGAAGGTCGCCAGGTTCTGCGGAACTGGAGCGACGACGAGTATGAGAAGAAGGGCTACAACGAACAGCACCCTCTTGTAGCGAGAGACGTCGGAGACGTTGTTCAGCAACTCAACTGACGGCCTGATGGTCGAGAGCAGGAAGATCAGGAGAGCAACCACGATGTAGTTCGGGGTGTCAACGACGAGTAGCCCGACGACCGTGACCGCTGTAAGGATGCTACGCCCCCGCTCGCCCAAGATTAGGCCGGAAAGCCTGCCTCCATCGAACGGTGAGGCGGGGAGCAGGCTGAAGAAGGTGATGAGGAAGCCCACGTACGCGGCTATGTCCACGGGCGACGAGAGGTAGTAGGTTGATGGTCTTGACGTACTGGTAAGTCCGAGAAGGTCGGTTAGCCTGAGCACAAGGGTCTGAAGGACGCTGAAGTTCATGCTCACCGTCACGAGACTGGAGCCCTGACCGAAGAGGCGCTGGAAATCGCTCGCTGAGAGGACGACTGATGTCAGCGCCCCGAAGACCGAGACGACCAGCGCGACCGCGATTCCGGCTATAGGTCCCACGAAGTAGAGGTTGAAGAGCGAGTCCTTGTCCACCTGGGCATCTCTTGTGAGGGTGACGGCACCGAACGTCGGGAGGAGGGAATAAACCGGTATCCCCGGGAGTATCGGAACGTTTGGGATGAAGTAGGGGCGTGTCGCCAGCCCTCCATTCCGCCTGGAGTAAAGTGTGTGGACCAGCTCGTGGACTCCGAGTATCGCTCCCAACCCAGCGATGAACCCGACAGCCATGAAGAGAGCGGGCGTTCTGGGAGCTATCCGGACGTAAACAGCCGACAGGAACCATCCCGTGGCCACTACCGAGAGGATGCAGAGGGAGACTAGTATGACGGGCAGGCGCGCGGAACTCTTCTGCACCGCCGGCGACCTGGACACCAGGAGCGTGGCGTCATCCCTGGATCCCGTCAGATGAGGGACGTAGCCGTTAGGGTAGAGCTCGCTGAACAGAACTCGAAAAGCCGACTTCGATCCAGCATCGTAGTACCGAACCTTGTATTCCTTGGAGCCGTCCTCGACCGCGAACGTGTCGAGAACTGTGAAGTGCTTACGGACGACAGCTTCTGAATCGAACGGCGCCTCTGACATTTTAGCGATAGGGAATCAACAACCCTTTAAAAGTTGATTCTGCCTGAGACGATCAGGATGCAGAAGGTACTCCTTAGCCGGGTCGGGGACTACTCCATCAGGCAGGCCACCAGCGACGATGTTCCACAGGTCATTGATGTCAATATGCGGACTCTCCCAGAGCACTACTCGGACTACTTCTACTACGAGGTTCTCAACGAGCATCCAGAGACTTTTCTCGTCGCCGAGCTTGGCGGCATGGTCGTCGGCTACTTGATGTGTCGCTTCGAGTACGGCCTTTCACTAACTCGAAGGTTCGGTCTGGCCAGGAAGGGTCACATCATCTCTGTGGCGGTGGTGGAGGGGCACAGAGGAAAAGGTCTGGGGTCGAGAATGATAGAGCACGCTCTCGCGGAAATGAGGAAGAGCTCCTCCAAGGAGTGCTTCCTTGAGGTGAGGGTTTCCAACAGCGAGGGGATGAGACTCTACACAAAGATGGGGTTCAAACTGACCGGAACGCAGCTGGGCTACTACAAGGACGGCGAGGCAGCCTACACCATGGCCTTGCAGCTCTGAGAACCATGGGGAGTTTCTCTGAGTTCTGCGCCGTTCTGGACCGAATCAGAGTGACCTCAAGCAAGAACGAGAAGGCGGCAATTCTCTCGGATTTCATCGCGCCGCTCGATGCCAGGGACGCGTGCCTGGTTGCGAGGTTCGCCACGGGAAGGTCAACACCCAAGGGGAGCGCCGATGAGACGCAGGTGGGTTACTCAAGTATCCTCGAGGTGTTGGAGGAGGTAACGGGAATCGGGCGGCGTGGCATGAGCGAGGTCTACCTAACGTACGGAGACCTCGGGGACGTGGCCGGGGAGGTGCTACAGCAGAAGAGCGAGACAACACTCTTCCCAGGAGAGCTCTCCATAGGGGACGTGGCGGACTCGTTCAACAGGATGACCGAGTGCAAAGGAAAGGGTTCCTCAGGGAAGAAGAAATCCCTGCTGAAGTCATTGCTTCTGAGGGCAACTCCAGCAGAATCGAAGTACATCGTCAAGATTCTCACGAAGGAGATGCGCATCGGCCTGGTGGATGGTCTGGTGGAGGAGGCTATAGCTCGGCCCGCCGCAGAGGACAGGGGCGCGGTCAGGGAGGCTCACCTCCTTCTTGGCGACATCGGTCTGCTCGCTGAGGCTGTGAAGAACGACTCCTTCAGGGAGGTTCGACTCGAGAAGCTCAGGCCAACCAACTTCATGCTGGCCGAGCCGATGAAGAGCGCCGAAGAAGTCTGGAACTACTTCCAGAGGAGCCTCTTCGCAGAGTACAAGTACGACGGGGTGAGGGGACAGCTGCACAAGTCAGGAGATGAGGTGAGGATCTTTTCGAGGAGGCTCGAAGACATCTCCAACAGCTTCCCCGAAGTCGTCGGCTGGGCTCGCGCGATACCGCACGATATGATAGTCGACGGAGAGATCATAGCCTT
Organism: uncultured Nitrososphaerota archaeon; assembly: GCA_963836465.1. Taxonomy (GTDB): domain Archaea; phylum Thermoproteota; class Nitrososphaeria; order Nitrososphaerales; family Gagatemarchaeaceae; genus CAWIJZ01. Next base: position 38,184 of record CAWIJZ010000003.1, on the reverse strand, counting down.
CTCTAGGGGCAGACCTCTCCCATTCCAGCTACTGCAGCGCAGGCTCAGGAAGCGGGAGGCCGCAACCGACATCCCCGTCCGGTACTTCTGCTTCGACATTCTTCTGCTCGACGATGAGGAGCTCTACAGGGAGCCCCTGACCACTCGAAAGGAGAAGCTCGCCGCCGCGCTGGAGAGGAGCTCCATCTCCATCGGTGAGAGCAGGCTGGTTGAATCGGCCGCTGCTTTGGAAGAATTGTTCAGGGCCAGTCGCTCGCTGGGCTACGAGGGTCTCGTTGTGAAGGACCCGGCTAGCCCGTACACACCGGGGAGAAGGGGGCGCTTCTGGGTCAAGCTCAAGGAGGAGCTGGACACGGTAGACGCGGTCATAGTAGCAGCGGAGTACGGTCATGGGAAGAGGGCTGGGGTGATAAGCGACTACACCTTCGCCGTCCGCGACGGCCCACAGCTGAAGGTCATAGGAAAGGCGTACTCTGGGCTCACGGACGACGAGATCGACGAAATGACAGCCAGGATCAAGGAGATTACCCTCGCCGACCACGGTTTCAGGAGGGACGTCAGGCCGGAAATAGTCCTGGAGGTTGCGTTCGACAGCATCCAGCAAAGCGAGAGACACGACAGTGGTTTCGCTCTGAGGTTCCCGAGGATAAAGAAGATCAGGTACGACAAGAGCGTGGACGAGATAGACACGATCGAGAAGGTCAGGAGAATCTTCGACTCTCAGAAGGTCAAGCTCGAGGAGAGGTAGAACTGCTAAAGCTCGCTTGGAAGTGCGCTGTAGTCTGAGACACCCTTCCCCATGACCCTCTCCAAGAATGCCACACGCCTGGCCAACTCCAACGCAATCTTCTTCCCCTCTTCTCAAGCTTGATCGAGGCAGCCGTATCGCCTTCCCACGAGGAGGCGCCGTGCCTGAAGAGGGTCCTCCACTCACTGCCGGCCTCGACGAACCCCTCCACGTACCTGGCCGGCGATGCTGCTTATAAGCGGCTCCCAATTGAGTCGGGTAGCAATTCGGCTTGTACGCGCAGATACTCATCGCTGCATCCCTCGTCATCGCCGGCTACTCGGATATCAGAGAGAGGGCAGTCGCGGATATCGTGTGGATACCGGGCGCAGCGGGGGTTGTCCTCGCCTTCATTCTGCTACCCTCCAACACGGAGTTCCTCCTCATCAGGCTGGCCCTGATCGGCGGAATCGGGTTCGTGTTCGCTAGGTACGGTTCCATCGGCGAAGCGGACGCCATAGCCTTCGTGATAGCTGCATCCGATCCCTACCCCATCTCCCCCATACCGATATTCCTGGCGACCGCAATCGTGGCCCTGCTCCACATAGGATACCTCTACTTCAGGGGGTTTGTGGGGAAGGACATGACGATCCCGGTCGAGCAGTTCAAAAGGGAAGCCAGGTGGATACCGAAGGCGATTCTCTCAGGAGACGCGAGAAGCGTGGTTGACAAGAACGTGAACGTCTCTAGGGAGCAGGTAGAGAAGAGCGCCCTCGCCGGCTCGATGGTCGAAGTGCAGTACGGGGTTCCCACCGTGACCTATGTGGCTGTCGGCTACCTCGTCTACATTGCGTATATGCTCATCTTTCACTTGCAGCTGTTCGTGTCTCTCGCCTAAGGCCACAGTCGGATTAATAGCGGTGCGCGCGGGCGGAAAGGCGCGGGAAGCTGGAATTGGTCAACTGGGAATCGCTTCTAATGAAGGCGTCCGAGAGAGTCCAGTGCATCGCCAGTCGGCTCTCGAACGATAGCGGCGCGGCGGTGAAGCTGGGGATGGGGGCGGGTGGGGACAGGACCATGGTAGTGGACAAGGAGACAGAGGACGCTGTCCTCGAGGTTTTCGAGGGCGTGGGAGACTCCCGCCTGGTCACGGAAGAGAGGGGGGAGCTCGGCCCGAGGAGCGCAAGGTGGAGCGTCGTTATCGATCCAATCGACGGTTCCTCAAACTTTGAGAGGCGGGTTCCGTTTTACTGCACCTCGATCGCCGTGGCCGAGGGGCAGAGGCTTGGCGACGTGAAGTACGGCCTGGTCAGAAACCTCGTCAGCGGCGAGACCTACTACGCGGAGAGAGGCGAGGGAGCGACCATAAACGGGAGGGCCATCAGCACGTCGCATGCCAGGAAGGTGCAGGACGCTGTCATGACAATCGACATGTGCAGGAGCACAGCGAGGGATATTCAGCGTGTGACTCAACTGATCTCGTCTGCGAAGAGGCAGGCTCACTTCGGCGCGAACGCCCTGGAGCTGTGCCTGGTGGCCGAAGGCAAGCTCGATGGGTTCGTCGACATCCGCGGACGGATGAGAATTACCGATTTCGCGGCGGGTTACCTCATCGCCAAGGAGGCGGGCGCCCTGGTTACGAATCTCGAGGGAGGGACTCTGAACCCGCGGATCAATCTAGCTGAGAGATTCAGGGTCGTGGCGGCGGCGAATGGCACGCTTCACAGGGCGATCCTGAAGCTACTCGGCGCCTGACGGGCACTCGTCTATCATTCGTCGGACTTCAGCGCGTTCATGAAGGCCTTCATGTCGTGGAATGCCACCTCGGCCCCGGCGCTGTCTTCCCTGCTCCGGATGAAGACGAAGTTGATCCCCACCCTCCGCGCCGAGTTCAGGTCGTTCAGCCTGTCACCGACGAAGACAACGCCTTCCCCAGGGAGAGCGAGGCTCTTCAGGGCCATCTCGAGCTGCTCTCCCCTATTGAGGGAGTCTTCACGGGTGAAGACCTTCTGAAAGTATCGGGCCAGGTCGAACCGCTGCAGCAGCAGCTCGCAGACCCTCCTTCCCTGCATCGTCACAAGGTCGACCCTTCCAGCCTCCGAGACTCTCTGCAAGACCTCCCTTGAGCCTTCGTAGAGAGTGGCCGTTGGAGCCGCGCGTAGTTCGTACTCATCCAGGGTGTCGAAGAGCGCTGCCTTCAGCTCCGGCTTCTCCCTCGTGAGCCAAGCCAGTGTCTCAAAGACGGAGGTAATTTCCCCCTGGGCAAACTCAGCAATCTTGTTCCTCAGCTGTAGCCAGTCGACCGGCAGCGAAAGAAGAGTCCCGTCGAGGTCAAAGATGAATGCCCTGGCATCCCGTAGAGGCAGCATTTCTCAAAGAACCCTCTGCTTCCAGCCGTCCTCGCGCCAAAGGAAAGCACCCACGTCCATGTCCCTGAGCAGGTAGTACCCCTCAGGAAACAAGTCCAAGCTCGGTATCCGTTCCTCAAGGCTCTCGCCGAGGCCTATTCGCACGTAGAGGTCCGCAAGGTTAGCGTACCAGGGCATCCCGAGATGCGTCACGGCGGCGTATCCCCATAGGGGCATTGTCGAGTGGAACTTCCCCGCATCAACCTCCGTTATGCAGAACGTGCCCGAAGAGGATTCCTTCAGGTCGATGGAGTATGCCCCGTTTGGCCTCTCATCCACCGCCCGAACGGCTTCCTGCGCCGTGCGGTTCACCGAATCATCCCGAATTATCCTTGCCACCGAAGGAGTCCCGGTTATGCCCGAAGGAGAGATGTGCTTGAAGGGGTACTCCAGCCTCTCCCTCGAGTAGGATGTGATTAGGCTCCCGTCCTTCCAGATGCTGTCCCAGGCGACGTTCCTCCCCGGAAGGTACTCCTGAATGATGAACTCCCCCTTCTCGACACCTCTGCTCGTCCAGAGCTGGATCCAGTGCTCGGCCTCACGCGCGGACGAACAGAGCAGGCTGAGTCTCCCACCGGCTCCGTGACGTGCCCTCACCCAAAGAGGCTTGCCGAACTCCCTGAAAGCGCGAGCGATGTCCTTCTTGTCACCCACGGCCCTCGTCTTAGCCACAGGCACGCCCCTCTTCTCAAGCAGCCGCTGCGACTCGAGCTTGTCCTGGGCCCTCTTCATCACCCTGGCCGAGGGAAGCAACACCCTCGCTGGGATTCTATCCCTACCCCTCGATATCACAAGCGCCTCGCTGGAGGGCTGCGGATGTACGAAGTCGACCTGCTCGGCTTCGGCGATCTTGGCTACGTCTCGAATGAACGCCACGTCGCTGTGTCTGGGGGTGAGATACCTGCTGTCGACGTCGGGGTAGACTATGTGATACCTGTTGAAGTCGGTACCTACCAGGTAGTACCTCTTGGGCGCGGCCCTCAGGGCGCGGACGAAGTTGACACCGGCCAGCCCACCCGCCCCCGTCACCAGGATTCTCTCGCCAGACTTCAGGTCACAACCACCTTCGCGTCCTTGCCCTCAACGGTGAATACCCAGACATCGCCGGATGTCTTCTCCAGCCTCCCCCCGGTAGTGGACACACTCCGCCCATCAGCCGTTCTTAGCATGAGGCTCACGTGCTCGGGCGCATCCCCTTCGAAGCTCAACTTTCCCCCTTCGGCGATCAGAGGTGTCGCCCTTCGCGTCCACCAGTCTGCGACCTCTGCACCACTCGCGACGAAGCACCCCTCCCTCGTGAACCAGTCGAGCAGCGACCAGTACAGCCTTCCCCCCTTCATCCTTACTGCCTCCTGGTGCCACAGGAGAGTGAATAGCCCGCTCGACCTCCCTCACCTTCTCGACCATCCTCTTGATCTCGGCAAGACCTGATTCCTCGTCCTTCTTAAGATACCCCCAGAGGGTCGTGTCCATCAGCGTTAGCGGGATCTCCAGGGTCCTTGAGGCCCTCCACCCAGCGTCCGGAGGATGGAAGGGGGTCGCCAGACCAATCTTGAATCCGAGCCTGTCGTTGTTGCCAACGGTCGTGTCGTAGTCGAAACCGGCGGCGCTGACCACATCCCAGGTCTTTGAGAAGTCGAACTTCAGGAAGTGCTCCCTCACTCCCCTCGGCTTGAAACCGAGCGCCTCGGAGAATCTTTCGAGAGATCGCTTCATCTCCTCGAGGGAGTCGTGGGTGCCGAAGTCTCCGTGGAGACCGACGTCCCACCCGTCTCTGGTGAGGTGCGCAGCTGCCTCTTTCAACCTGCCCAGCGGATAGTTCGTGGTCAGGTAGTAGAAGCTGGAGTGATATCCCCTGCGACCCTCCTCGCGCACTACCGCTCCCGATGTTGTCGTAAAGAGAGAGGACTCCAAGGAGGTGCCCGAGCAGGTCCGTGGAGCTGAAACGGCTCCTGGTCCGCCACACATGGCGCAGGGGTCTTGAAAGGTTGTCGACGTCGTGGGTGAGACACACGGCATAAGGAGCCCCACGCGGCCACCTCGCCTTGCGCGCGAAGTAGCCCCGTCTCTCCAGCTCCGACCTCTCGAGGTCGGACAGGAACGACTGGAAGAGCTTCTCCAGGAAAGGGTCGTCTGTCGCACGACTCGCGCCGCCAGAAAGGGTCGCGCACACTTCGTCGACGAGCTCAGTCGGCAGCCCGTCGGCATCCAGAGAGCCCTTCGGCAGACCTAGGTTCTCCTCCAGGAGCGAGGCGACGTAGGACCTCTGCGAGGTCGACACCTACCCTCGCCCTCCCCCTGCAACAACAGGAAAGTACGCAGAGAGGTACTGCTCGACCTGGTTCTGCACGGTCTCGGAATCGCGGGTGGAGTCAATGACAGGATAGCCTCTCTCTTTCGCTATCTTCAGGTAGAACTCCCTTTCACTCTCCAGCACCCTGCGGGGATACCGGATGTGGGACTCGCGCGAATTGATAACCTCCAGCGACCTCTCCACTGGGACGTCAAGGACGACCGCGCACCTGGGTCGCGGCAGCAGGTAGAGCCCTGAGAGCGGGCGGACGGGATACCCGAGAGCGTAATACTTGATGTACGTGCTCCAGATGAACCTGTCGTATATCACGATCCTTCCCTCGAGGCGGCAACCGATGGAAGAAGACAGCTGCAGCAGGAGGTTGTCGAGGAGTGCAAGAACGGGACGAAACGGATTCCTCCTTCTTCGTCCTGGCTCCTCTGGCCCCCTCACCGCGGAGCGCAGCGCGGAGAGCCTCTCGACAAAGAGGTATCTGTGGAACGGCGTGAGCAATGCTCTGTATCCCCTGGAGGCCAGCCATTTCTGGGTAATCAGCGCGTGGCTCGACTTGCCGCTCCCGTCTATGCCGAGAAGCGCTACCGACCCGCCCCGCCTCCTCCTCCGAATCGAGTCGATAGTCCTCCGCTGGTACTCGTCGTTTAGGAAGACGGCGCCGAGCAGCAGAAAGATCGCCACGGACGGAAGGATGAAAGTCTGAAACCTCGTAATGAGTACACCTCCGGCCGATGCCAGGAGAAGCCTGAAGGCGTTAGGCAGATCGTTGAATGGGTCAAGTCTTGACCTGACGCTCTTGGCGACGCCGTAAACTGCGAAGGCCGTGAAGACGGCCGCAGGCAGGAAGTAAGAAGGGATTCTCCAGATGAGGGTGACTGCGCAGACTACGACAAACACGATTAGCGCCGCTAGCTTCATCCTCAACTGCTTGACACTGGATGCGCAGCGGAGAAGAGCATTCTGATTTAAAGGAGATTCCCGCGTGGTCGGGACACTGTTTAAGAATGCTGCACTCTGTAGACTCCAGTGGTCTCCATGCTAACGAAGGGAGCGATTCTGTGCGGAGGGGAGGGGAGAAGGCTCAAGCCTCTGACAGACTACTTTCAGAAGACGATGATACCCATCGGTCCGAGGAGGAGGCCACTACTTCAGTACGTCGTTAGGCTGCTCGCATTTCACAAGATCAGGGAGATGATTCTGCTAACCGGATACAGGTCCGAGGAGATAGAAAACTACTTCGGCGACGGATCGAGATTTGGGGTAACGATAGGCTACTCGCGAGACGCTACCACTGGAGGCGGGAGCGCCAACGCCCTTGAGCACGCCGTGACGTCGGCGAAGCTTGGAGACTTCGAGAACCTCCTCGTCTACTACGGTGACGTGCTGTCTGACCTGAACATCACGGAGCTTCTCGAGCTGCACAACGCGAGGCGCGCGGCCGTCACGCTAGTCCTTTCAGACCGTTACACGCTCCCCGTAGGTGTGGCCGATGTCACGGAGGGCTTCGTGAGGAGGTTTAGGGAGAAGCCCTCGCTGGGGCTCAGCGTAACCACGGGCTGCTTGGTCGTCAGAAGGGAGGCGCTTGGGATCCTTGAGGAGGCGACATCCAAGGGCGGAAAGAGAGACCTGATGACACACTTCGTCCCCGAGGTGCTGAAGAAGGGGGAGCCTGTCGCCGCCTACTACTTCAAGGGTTTCTGGTACGACGTGGGAACGACTGAGGCCTATGAAAAGCTCGATAACGGACTTGTCGAAACCCATCTGAAGTTCTCTGGGTAGGAAAAGCCTGAGCGCGAAGAATTGACTAGAGAGATTCCGATAAGAAGGACCGGCCTGGTCGTCTTCTCATCCAGAATCATCAGCATCTTCACTGGAATCGTCTTCTTGGTCATGATGACCCGATTGCTCTCCGCGCCTCAATTCGGCCTCTGGGAGGTAATCATTGACCTGCTGACCTTCGCATCTTACCCCTCTGGGCTCCTGATATTTTGGGCGACGAGAGACGTCGCCAGGGGGGCGCGTGTGGGGAAGACGGCGCTCACGGTCAACCTCGTCATGAGCGGAGCTGGCATCCTGATCTACGTCGTTCTCTCGTTGTTGAGCTTCCGGGCGGTCGCAGGCAGCCTCTCGCTCATGCTGCTCGCTGTGCTATTGGTTCCCCTGAGCTACTGGAACCAGGCCGCCAACGCCATCGTCTCAGGCCATATGCCAGCGGTCCAGGGTTACTCCATTATTGCCTCGGAGCTCTGCAAGATAGCCGTGGCGGTACCGCTGCTCGTCATATACAGGACGGGCATCAGCGGAGTGATTCTCTCCCTGATGGTCGCGTATTTTGCGCAGGCGCTCGTCTCGACCTACCTCGTTAGGGAAGCCAGCGCAGATAACGTCGACCTTTCCGTCGGCAGAAGATGGTTTGCGAATATCTGGATACCCGGCCTGCAGACGCTCCCGTACGTACTGGGCATAGCCGACACGTTCGTTGCGTCCGTCATCTCGGCGGGACAACAGTCACCGCATACTACCAAGCTGCCTTTTCCATCGCCACAATCGCGGGCTACTCGGTCTATCTCGCCTCCGCGCTCTACCCGGTGCTGCTGAGGGGAGGCTCGGATGAGGTCGTCAGCACAACGCTCGACCTCATTCTCCTCTTCGGGATACCGATGTCTCTTGGGGCGGCGCTGCAGTCGACGCAGATACTCGCTTTCTTGAAGCCGCAGTACGCCGCCAGCAACACCGCTCTCGTCATTCTCTCGTTCGCGGCCCTGATCTCGAGCGTCTCCTCACTTCTGGACGGCACGCTCATGGGAAGGGACAGAGTTGACCTGGAGACAGCAACGAACTTCGCGCGCTACGCGAAGAGCGACCTGCTCTTCGTTTCCGTGATAAACATCTCCTCATCGGCCGTGTACCTGGCGGCCATCGGGGCGGTAGTTGCGTTCGGGGGCGCAGCGGGACTTCCGGTCTCGCAGACAGTGATTCTGTGGGGTGCCGCACAGCTCCTAACACTGACGGTATTCATGCTGGTGAAGCTACGCAGGGTCAGAAGAACGATTAAGGTGCACCTGAAGCCTTCCTTCTGGCGCTACCTGTTTGCGGCGCTTGCCATGAGCGTCGTCGTGGAGTTGGTCTCCGGCGTTCTACCTTCCGCTTCTGGAATTGTGGACCAGGGGTCGAGGCTGGCCGTGGTAGCGCTCGCGGCGGCCGTTGCGTACTTCGGCGTGCTCTTCGGAATCGATTCGGGCTTCAGGGGTCTTGTCAGGTCCCTCCTGAACAACCTGAAATAGAGTTGGGCGAGCGAAGGGTAGCCCCGAGAGTCTGTTCCCGTTCTCCCCGAGCTAGGGCCTGTCGAAGAGCGAGCGGAGCACCAGGAGTTCACTCTTCCGCATGGCTTCAAACTCCTCGTACTTCCTCTTGATTCTTCTCTTGAATTCGTTTCGCAATGACTCGTCTTCCGCGAACCGTGTGACCATTGCGGCAGCCTCACCGACTGTGATCTCGTCGAGGTACTCAATCGAGTCTCCGAAGACTTCCTCAACCACCTTCTGCCTTGACGAGATGATTGGAAGGGAACTGGCGGCGAACTCGAACAAGACGTGTGAGAGTGTGAACGGCTCGTCAGTGATATTGAGGGCGAAGTCGGCTGAGGCCTTGAGCTTCTCGTACGTCTCCCGTTCCAGGAACCCAAGGTATCGCGCGTTTGTCGGGAGTTCAGAGGTCGCGAGTCTTCGTTCAAGTTTTTCCCTTGGCCCCGTGATGAGGAGGGCTACTGACGGCAGACTCCGAACTGAGAGGGCTTCGACCTCCATCCTCTCCAGGGGATGCCCACCGTGAGACGAGATTGCGATCAGAGGGAGGTCTTCGAAAGTCCTCCTCAGCGCCTCGTCTCTCTCGAACCGGTTCCTCGGGACGAAGTCGTGAATCACTTCCACCCTCTGGGCGCCCATCGCGATCAGTTGACTCCCCCAGACTCCGTGGGGAACTGTGTTGGCCTCTGCCGCTCTCGCCACGAAAGTCTCTAGGAGACCTATCAAGCGCGACAACGGCCCACCACCTAGGGTCTTCACTCGCCATATGGAGTGGTGATCCACCAGCAGCCTAGCTCCCCAGAGTTTACAGTAAAGAAGGCAAGTGAGGGGGCAGAAGATCGGTGGGTTCTGGGCGTAGATCACGTCTGGCCGCTTCCGGGAGAGCATTATGAGGGATCTCAGGAAGAGGGCGAGGTAGCGGAGCGGTGCGAAGTATCTAGGGCCGTAGAGCACCGTAATACTGACCTGCTCGGCACCTATCGCCTCCGCGAGCTCCGAGGATCTGAACCCGAAGGGACCCCACACGAGGCAGAGAATCTTCATCGCACCTTACGGTTGACAATGGGATATAATGAATTTGGAGATTACGTCGCCAACGATTCCCGATGCGCCAGCGGAAGGTAGTACCAAGAGGTCCGGACGCGTCAATACCGGATATCACATATGAACAAGATTGAATGAATCCCTGCCTGGCTTGGAAGGACACTGGTGGAGGTGTACAAGATTCCGTGCGGAAGAGAGAGGACCGTGCCATGGACGGAGGTCGACAAGAGACGAATCGTAGTCTTGCCATTTGCGAACACAAGCCCCGCCGCGAACCACGGCCTTGCATTATGAATTTTATAGATTGATATACGACTTTTCGGCTCTGATGGCATGAAAAGATGAACCCCTCTTTTTGGTCATCCCTGCCACGGCCCGCCCCAACGAGACATTTCCTTTCTTCGAGTTCGACCAAAGCCCATAACGGATCAGATAGCCAATTCGCTAGTAAGATCAGGGCACTGCTGAAGTCAACAATCACGAAATCGAGACGGGGCGGATACTGGTTCGGACTGAGCCAGACGGAGAGGTCTCTCTTCAGCCTCGCGGCAAACCTGCGAATCAAGTTTGAGAGCGTGACGCTGCTTCGTGCACTCGTCTCAATTCTGAGGAAGCTCAAGGGAATGGGGGACGAGCGATATCAGCAACTCAGGAGAGGAGCAAGGATGGCCTGGCTCTTCTCCGAGGCAGCGGTAAGCTGGGGGAACCAGCTCGCGCGCAATTGGAGGAACGACAGGGAGTACATACTCTTCCTTGGTAAGCTCTACTGGCTGGGCCAGGGCTAGACAATTTCTAAACAATAGCTAGAGACAACTGAGAAATAGACTCCACATTGCCAGCGCCTGACTACCTAGGGTACGTCTTCTATCTTCTATTGATCTTCGTGCCTGGAATTGGGTTCGGGGAGCTCCTCGGCGTGTGGAGGAAGGAAGCGAGGCTTGTCGAAGGACTGGCCCTCGCCTTTGGCCTGGGGCTTGCGATTAACACGATTGTGATGGCTGTGAGAACCTCAGGCTTCACCCTCTTCGGAATCACACTACTGGGTCTAGATCTGCCCACGATGTACTTCGTCATCGGGATCGGCGTGATAGCGTTCTTCTCGTCATTCCTCTTGAAGAAGCGGTTCTCATTCCCGGTCAAACTTGGCGCGCCCGACCTAGTGCTGCTTCTCGTCATTCTCCTACAGGGTGCGATGGTATGGCTCTATTTCCAGAAGTACCCAATATTCCCTGAATACCAGAGCCAGGACTACGCTGCTCACGTCCAGTTCGCCCAAGGTCTCTTGAGCGGCTCGATTGTCTCAATTCCGAATGGAATACTCTACTTCGGAGTGCACTATCAGCTCGCCTCCGCGCTCCTATTCGTCGGGGGTGAGGGTCTGGTCACTGCGCGTATCACGATGGCGATTCTCGTCGTCCTTTCGCCTCTCTTGTTCTATCTCGCGAGCAGCAAGCTGCTTGGCAACAGGTGGGCAGGCTTGCTTGCCGCTGTCATCTACTCCCTTTCCGCCAGCGTCTGGTTCGACAGTGTCTTTGACTCAGGGCTCTACGCGAACTTCTTCGGGATCCTGGCAGTTCTGCTTCTCCTCGTCTCAGTCGTAGGATTGGACAGTAACATCACATCTCCGTCAGCGTGGGTCTTCTTCATTCTCGCGCTCGGGATGACGTACTTCTCACACTACACTGCGATCACCCTCCTGCCTGCCCTCTTCATTGTCCCCCTGATTCACTTCTTGCAGAGAAGCAAGGGAGCCCTGAAGTACCTGGCACCGCCGGTCTTCGCTGTGGCGCCAGGCGGCATAGCGCTTCTCGCCTTCCCCGGACTCCTTTCTCTCGTCTACAGCCTCGCCGTTTCGGGCGGAGGAGGCATCAGAGGCGGCACAACCCTGTCGGCCCTCCTCTCGTCTCTTCCTGTGATGAGCTACATGGCACTCGAGGTCTTCAGCGACACCGCCTTCGTCGTCCTCTTCGCTCTTGCTGCCGTCTACGTCTACAGGGGGGTGATTTCGAAGGGCCCCCTCCTTCTCATCCCACTGCTCTGGTTTGTTTCTCTCGTGGTCGCCTCTCCTCGTGACGTCTCGGCCTGGCGGTTCTCCTTCGAGGCGCTCGTCCCACTGACAATAATGGCAGGGTACGGGCTCTACATCGCGCTGCCGAAGAGGGACATAGTGAACAGGAAGAAGGGCTCTTGGAAGTACACAAAGCTTGGGCTTGCCCTACTCCTCTTACTCTCTCCGATACTCGTCTCTTCGTGGGGGCAGACTTTGGTTGCAGACTCGACCACCGATACAACTCCTTACTCGAACTCTCAGCAGAACGTCTACTCTGCGATATACTGGCTGAAGGACAACACGCCGTCAGACTCCAAATACCTCTCTGTCTCGGACTGGAGGTTTACGTACACAGACCTCTTCATGGGGAGGACCACTGACTATGCTTTCTACTCCCAGCCCTCCAGCGCTGTTACTGCTGCACAGGCCAGTGGAGCAGGATACATCATTGTGACGAACCTTGTCACAGAGAGCATTCCTCCCGACCCATCGCTCTTTCCCTGGAACAACTTCCATCCGTCTTCAAACCTCACATTGATATACAGTAACGACGATGTGAAAGTATTCAAGATCACGTGACTGTGTTGCTAAGCTTGATTATTGATGACAATCTTCACTCCCACGCTCTGGCCGTCGCCGCTCGTTACAGTTACGTAGGCAGATGTTGGAATTGTCTGGTTCGAGGAGAAGGTTCTCACGAACACTGCAGAGGTGCTGGACTGGGTGAAGTTGTCTCCCCACAGAGCTTTGAAGCTGTACGGCAAATTCCCACCAGACGCACTAACTCCAAAGCTCACGACAGTCGAACCATCTGGCTCTTTGATGGTTGTGTTGGAAGTGACCCATGTGGTCAGTTGAGGAAATGTCTGAGGATGAGTCCGAGTGATAGTGATAGTCTGAATGATAGTCTGATTAGTGGTCGAACCTCCAATTGTTGTAATGACAGTCTGGGTCTGAGTCAGAGTCTGATAGGAGAGGACTGTTCCGACTGACGAGTGGTAATACGCAACGGCTGCAGCCGATCCCAGTACAACCAGGGTTGCAACACCGACCGCCGCGAACTTCTGCCGTCTTGTCATCGGATGCCTTGGCTCACTCGGCGCCACTGGCTGCGGAAGCTTCTCCTCCGGTTTACCTTCGCCGTACTTCACATAGGACGCTATTTGCAGAGCTACTCCAGCGACGAGAAAGTAGAACGCGTATACGGCAGTATCGTTCGCAGCGGCCGAGAGGCCGAACGACAAATAGACGGCCCCCAACATCAGGAGTATCATGAAGATGATTACGAAAGGGACGCCCCAGTTTTCGCGGAGATAATTCCTAATCTTGCCCAGCCGCACGCGTAATCTTCCCGGGAACCCTGAGATAACATTTAGCCATGGTGGTTGAGGGATTGAAGAGTTCTCCGAAGGTGGTCGTCTGTGTTCCCGCGTTCAATGAAGAGAAGTCGATAGCGAAAGTGATAGTCGGCGCGAGGAAGTACGCTGACGTGGTCATCGTTTGCGACGACGGCTCAAGCGACATGACCGGAGAGATTGCCGAGGCGCTCGGCGTCCAAGTCATCAGGCATGAAAGGAACATGGGTAAGGGAGAAGCCCTGAAGGACCTTGTCGAGCAAGCCAGGAAGCTCAACCCCGTCGCCGTCGTCACGATCGACGCTGATTTTCAACACAACCCCGACGATATTCCCAGAGTCGCAGCGCCTGTTCTCAAGGGAGAGGCTGACATCGTGGTGGGGGCACGTGAAATGCAAACCGGAGTCGCGCCTCGGCATAGAATTGTCGGGAACAAAATGTTAGATGTGATGACGAGCGCGAAGGCCGGGGAAAGCCTTCATGATACGCAGAGCGGGTTCAGGGCGTATTCAATGAAGGCGCTCGACAGGATCAGCTTCAGACAGCGGGGGATGGCGGTCGAGTCCCAGACACTCATCGATGCGGCATCGTCTGGCCTCACGATAAAGGAAGTATCAATCTCTGTAAAGTACGAGGGGATCCCTGCGAAGAGAAACCCGGTCAAACAGCTGTCGGAAGTCGTCGACTATCTCCTTACCAAGACAATCATTGAGAGCCCCTTGCTCTATCTCGGCGTGCCTGGACTGATTGGAATACTGGTGGGCATTGGTGCTGGGGTGCAGGTGCTGAACGTCTTCGCGGCGACTAGACAAATAGCAATCGGCACAGCGTTGATAGCCGTAGCACTAATCATCATAGGTACAGTCGTGGTGGCAACCTCACTGATTCTGAAATTCATCAGGGCGCAGTTCCGTCGATGAAGGTCTGCCTTGTGAACAGCTTCTACCCGCCGTACATAGGCGGGGCTGAGACCTATGTCAGCAGCCTTGCGAGAAATCTAGTGGAGATGGGGCATCAAGTCACTGTGTATTGTGCCGATCGACCGCTCTCTGCAGGCGTGGCCTCCGATGGATCCGTAAAGGTCGTGCGGATGAGGACTCCATTCACGTTCTACGGTACTCCCATTGCTTGCTTCCCCGCGTCCTTCGTGGCTGAAGACTATGATGTTATTCACTGCAACTTCCCTAACCCATACTTCGCCGCTGTTTCAGCTGCTGCCAGCAAGGCGAAAGGTGTTCCGGCGGTTCTGACTTGGCATAACGACCTGCCTGGGGTGACCACTGGGGCTGGAGTCCTCGTGGCGATACATGAAGCCATCGCTCCCTCTTACCTGAGTCTCTTCGACAGAATCATCGCGACGACCGCCGCATACGCAAGGTCTTCGCCGCTCCTGAGAGCGCATTCGAGCGTGGTCAGGGTAATCCACAACGGGGTGGACACGAAGCGGTTCAACCCTAGTGTCGACGGGAAAGGCGTGAGGGAGAGGTATGGCCTCCAGGGGAGAATCATCGTGCTCTTCGTCGGCGCCCTGACGCCCTGGCATGGCTACAAGGGGCTGGAACGTGCTGATCAACGCTCTTTGGGAGGTGAGGAGGAAGAGGAGCGATGTCGCCCTGCTTGTCGTTGGAGAGGGCGCGTTGAAAGGGAGATACATGAGGTTGGCCGGAGAACTCGGTCTCGATGGAAGTGTCTTCTTTGCGGGGTACGTCGACGATGCCAGCCTTCCCATGTACTACGCTGCGTGTGACCTTGCGGTCCTGCCGAGCAAGGACCTCTCCGAAGGTTTCGGGCTAGTGCTGCTGGAGGCGATGGCCGCAGGCAAGGCGGTCATAGGGTCCAAAGTGGGAGGCATTGTCGAACTCATCAGGGAGGGCGAGAATGGGATGATGGCTGAGCCAAACGACGTCACAAGTCTGGCACAGGCAATGGGCACCCTCTGCGAGGATGATAGGATGCGGCTGCGGATGGGGTTGAACGGGAGAAGGTTCGCGGAGCTCCACGACTGGAGCAGTGTGGCCGCAAGAGTCGAAGCACTCTACAGTGAGATTACGTAGGGTAAACCTTGCGCCTGAGAACCGTTCTCGTGATTGGTCTGGCCGTCAGGCTGGTGGTGGCTCCGTTCTTCGCACATCCTTTCGATGTCTATGCATGGTACACCACTGGAGAAAACGTCCTGAACGGAAGTCGGTCTATCCTGAGCTATCTGGTGCCATACGACTACTCCTTCTTCCTTTTCGTCTTTCCCGCAACTCTGGTCTTCAACTTTCTTTCTGCTCACGTTGGTTCCTTTACGGTTGCAATGTCATCTCTCAACCCTGCACTCAACCCCGGCCAGCCATGGAACATCAGCGTCGTTCCTGGCCCGCTATTCGACATCCTCGTGAAGTTGCCCTTGATCGCCTCTGACTTGATAATTACAATCCTGATTTACAAGATAGTTGTGAAGCATATGAACAATAAGGAGCTCGCTGTTTCGGCCTCCGCTGTCTGGTTCCTCAATCCCCTGTCAATCTGGGTTTCGTCGGGTTGGGGAATGTTTGATAGTATCCCTGCGGCTTTGACAGTTTTACTTCTTTACTTTTACCTAGACGAGAAACCGATTCCGGCAGCAATCTCTCTCGCCGTTGCCATTGCTATGAAGTACTATGCAGCGGTCCTTTTCCCGGTGGTGGCAATCGGCCTCTGGCGAAGAAACAGAAAGGCAGGGACCAAGTTCATTATCGCATCTGTCTTGCTAGTTCTCGCTTTCATGCTTCCGTTCCTAGGAATGAATCTATCGAAAGCAACCTACTACTTGACAGGATCTTCATTGACGGGTAATGGCCTCCATTATTCGGGTCTTGATTTCTGGTCTGTCATGACACTGTCTTTCGCAAACTTTGATCCGAGCTTGGTGTCGTTTCTTGCACTGGCTGTCTCGCTGACAACTATCTATGTCTGGTCTTGGAAGAGCCGTTCTGCAGGTGGACTAGTTCGGACAACCTATTCGTTCTTGGCTCCTCTCTTGGTGCTATTGCTTCTATACAGGTTTGTTGCCGAGAATTACATCATTTGGGTCCTGCCGTTCCTATCGATGATGTATCTGAACGATCGTGTGACAAAAGCAGGCTACTGGTCCCTCAGCTTCACAGCCTTAGTATCAAGCATAACCAACTCGTTGCTTCCGTACTATATGCTGCCGATCGCGCCGTGGATAGGGGGCTATTTGGTTTGGATTTTAGGAGTGATAGAACCGTTCAGGGCTACGGCAGGCGGAGTACTTGCCCAGAACTGGGGCGTTGGCAAGATTGTCCTATCTTCACTTGGTATTCTATCTGCGATAATCTTGTCCACGCTCATACTGTGGCCATTCTTAAGGGACCGCCGCATCGAAGCGGAAACCAATCTGCGACCGATTGGATAGCAACGAAGGTCATTGGGACAAACGGAATTCAGTTTCATACTCAAAGGAGTATTCTTGGCTCACTTGCCCTCACCCTCGACCTGCACCATACCCCTTGATTGTACGGGATGAACACTTTGTGAAACGCACGAAGATCAGACAGAACCACCGTTTGGTCTCCCAAGAGGTGAGATTCTCCCACGATGTAATCACGGGAACCTGAATCGATTTCAAGAATCAGCTTCGTAAAGGCGGGAGATTACCTTGACTATTTCTGGCACAGCTAGTGGCAGGACGTCAGTCGAAGAAGAGCCCTTCTTTTCTGCCCAAGTCTGGACAGGCCGTCCTGTGTCTCTCCGAATCGGATTGACTATATAGAAGTCCCGCGTTTCAATCGCATTAGTCGCTTCAATCTCATTCATCAACTGTTCGTGCGTTTTCTCGCCTGGTTGGGCACCAATTGTCTTAATCTCGATCCTATTGGCGTTGACTCCAAAGAGCTCAGAGAAGTAGGTTCTACAGGCCTCTGCAAGTTGGTCGATTCTCACAGCCTTCATTTTCAGCACAAATATCTCTCCCTGATTCGCTTCCTCTGCTGCTCGCAAGACCAATTCTGCGGCTTCTGACGGCTCCATGATGAATCTAGTCATGGCTGGATTCGTGACCGTGATCGGACCCCCAGCGCGCACTTGCTTCTCGAAGATGAGAAGCACCGATCCCCTGCTGCCGATTACATTACCAAATCGAACTATGGAAAAAATAGGACCTCCTGTGTGCTTGCTAGCATTGATGACTAATTTCTCAGCAAGTAGCTTTGTAGCGCCAAGGGTACTTGTAGGGTTCACTGCCTTGTCGGTACTGACAAAGACAAACTTCCTTACCCCGTACTTTACACAATAATCAATTACGTTCTGCGTGCCAAGAATGTTTGTGCTAATTGCTTCGTATGGATTCCCCTCGCAGAAGATCACGTGCTTAAGAGCTGCAGCATGAAACACGTAGTCGCAGTCTGTCATGACGGCTTCGAGGCAATGGTTGTCTCTTACGTCTCCGAGTTTGAGTCTAACCTTCGCGCTATCCACCAAGCTATTCCTCATTTCGAAAAGTCCGTTTTCGTCATTGTCCAGAACTATGACTTGCTTGGGGGAATGCCTGAGAAGTGATCTGACGAGTTCTCCGCCTATGGACCCTGTGCCACCTGTGATGAGAACCTTCGCATCAGCATAAGCGCCATGATTGGTTGACACCCTTCTTGTGCGTTCGTTTCCCATTAATTCACACTCCCCTGAGGGCCCCGACCACGTATTCGACATCAGCGTTTGTCATGGCTGGGTGCATCGGCAACACCATGGACTTCGATCCTATGATTTCAGCGTTTGCCAGGCCATCCCGTTTCTTCGAGAACCTCCTAAAATACGGTTGCATATGTACAGGCCTAAACATGACAGTGGTCTCGACACCCTTTGATCGTAGTTGGTTGGCAAGTCTGTCTCGCGAGATTGGGGCGCCAGGTAAGAGCCTAATAATGTAACTATAGTAAGTGCTCCTAGAATTCTTGGTAACCACCTGAGGCATTACCCACTCAACGGTGCGAAGAAGCTCGCCGTAGACTGTGGCGAGGTGGTTCCTCGTCTCTAAGAATTCCTCGATGTGGCTGAGCTGATTGAGACCAATAGCCGCGTGAATATCCGACATCCGATAGTTGTACCCGAGCCTCAAGATGGGGCCGCTCCCGAATGCCGCGCGGCCGACATTTCTGAACGTCCTAGCGAAATCGCGGAGTGCCTTGGAATTAGTCCCTACGAAGCCTCCTTCTCCTGATGTGATAATCTTCGTGGGATAGAGGCTGAACGCGCCTGCCCAACCGAAGGATCCGCACCTCTTCCCCTTGTAGATTCCGCCCACTGCATGGGCTGCGTCTTCAACTAGGGTAAGGCCCCTGCTGTTACAAAGCGAGGTTAGCCGGTCCATTTCACAGGGATTGCCACCCACATGTGTTACCATGATTGCCTTGGTTCTCTCCGTTATGCATTGCTCTATGGTCCCCGCTGTGACGTTGAATGAATCGATGTCGCAATCTGCGAGAACGGGCTTTGCTCCGACGTACAGGACGGCATTTGCGGTTGAAGCGAATGTGTTCGCCGGAACGACTACTTCATCTGAGCGTTTCAAGCCTAGTGATGCCATTATCGTATGGAGCGAAGCAGTCCCTGAGTTGAGCGCTATTGCGAATCTGGTACCAGCCACGGTCTCGAATTTCTCTTCGAATTCTTGGACAAGAGGCCCTGACGTTAACCAGCCAGACCTGAGGACAGATGAAATCAATTCGTTAATCGCTTTGATATCAGGCTCCCGAAATAGAGGTGGCGCCAGTGGAACCTTTCTCAACTAGTCATTCTTGCTGCGCCAGTTCGGTCTTAAGTCTATCGATAATTTAGGAACGCCACAAAGTTTGCCCCTCTCAATTCCCGGGAATCTCAGGGTTCCGGAGATTGAACAGTCCTGTTTGCAATTCCATGTCCGAGACGCAGATAGTCTGTTCTTTTCGAGGAAGCAATCTGCCATTCCACAAATGGCGAATTCATTCCAATTTGCTCTCGCCTACCCAATGCGGGAACTCGAAACGTTAATTAGTTCTCGAACCCCGTGATGAGTTACGCCCGCCCTCGGCTTGCTCGAATGGGATTCTCGCCACTTCGGTGTTTCGATTGCAAGACTTGAGCTGAACGGAAGCGACACGCTAAATGATGTTCAGGATCTCTTGGAGAAAGCGAACGCGACATGCTTCGTCTCTCGCGTCGCTTCATCCGACTTGCGAGGCGCTTCAATTTTGCATAACCTAGGCTTTGAACTGATGGATATTCTGCTTCACCTCGACTTAGATCTTTCTGCGTTTTCGCCCTGTGCGCCACGATCGAATTGCAAGATTAGAGAGTACAGGTCAGGCGACCTCCCAGCACTCCGTGGCATCGCACGCACCTCGTTTCAGACCGGTCACTTTCGTGCAGACAAGCATTTTGACCAACGAAAGGTCGATGAAATGTACGCTCTGTGGGTGGAGAAGTGCACTAAAGAAGGATACCAACTTGTCGTGGCCGAGGACGACTCGACCCTAGTAGGCTTCGTAGCGGCGAAGGATGATGAAGCAGAGTCCGTCATCGAACTGGTAGCTGTCGATTCACAGATGCGGTCTCGAGGGATTGGCTATGACCTAACGACGCATCACTTGAAAACGGCCAGGCGATACTATCGGAGAGCTGAGATTGGTGTGCATCTTGCCAATGTGCCCGCACTTAGACTTTACGAACACTTGGGCTTCGCCGTGAACCAAAGCGAGCTTACATTCCATCGGTGGGCCGACCCGGCGGGGCGATGACCTCCAAACGCTTGACTAACGGGAAATCAAGGTCTGCAAAGAAACGAACAGAGTGAGCGCCTCTCTTGTTGGAAGCGCTACCGAACAGCTTATCTTGGGAATGTCCAGGACCCTTGGACAGTTTCTTGAGTTATGTCGACCTATCACAACACTAGGTAGCTACCACAAATGGCTCGCGTGTCAGTAGCGTTGCCGGCCTATAACGAATCTAGGATCATAGCGAATAGTATAAGGAAAATGGTCGGCTCTCTGACATCTTGGTATGGCGATAACGAATGGGAGTTGATCGTGGTCGATAACGGTTCGACTGATGACACATTTGAAATAGCTTCATCCCTATCTAGAACTCTGCCGAATGTTGTTCCGATTAGGATTGAACAACGGGGACTGGGCGCCGCGTTAAGAGCAGGATGGGGAGCTGCTAACGGTGACGTTTTGGCATATGTTGACTCAGATCTGCCTTTCAGAATGGAGAACGTGGCAGACATAATTAACAAAACAATTAACGATAGCGACGTCACCATTGGATCCAGACACATGCAAGGCGGATTGTATCAAACTACAACTTTGAGGTCGTTTCTATCCAATGTCTTCATCAGGTGGGTAAATCTGCTGTATGGCTGTAATATCAGCGACAGCTCTGGAATAAAGGGGCTCAAGAAGGAAGCATTCCTACGATTGTTACCCATGCTGAAAGACAATGAGTGGTTCTTTGGGATAGAGCTAATTGTGGGTGCAAGAAAGTTGGGGCTCAAAGTGAAAGAAGTTCCTGTTCAGGTGTGTAACAATAACAGCAGGCCTTCAAGTGTAAGAATTTTCAATACGGCGGTGATGTCTCTCGAACGATCACTTCTTCTTAAGCTACGAATGTCCATAGACAGTTCTTGATTCGAAAGATAGTGATCAAATAGTCCTTCTTCCTTATTCGCGTTGGTTGTAGCGCCGGGAAGCCCGACGACAAGAATCGAAGTATTGCAAAGCGCCTTGAAATGAGGGTAAGACCAGTTGCCTATCACGTGGACGAGATGGTATATTGGAAGAGCAATATGTGGAACGCCTGCGAGTCCGCTAACTGGTGTGAGCATTCAGAAGAATTCTGCTTAGTTGGGGAAACTCATAATAAGCAAAACTGAACCGACGAAGGGACGCACTGTGGGATTATTTGAATTATGATCGGAAAGACGCATTCCAAGATCCTATTCAGTATCCGAATGAGGCACGACATGGTTTGAAGAACCGCACGAATCTGGATGGCGTTGCCAACTTCTTGCGCAGACATTCCTGGTTCGCGCTTTTGGTAGGCATCGAAGTACTATTCTTTCTTTTGAACTTTCAACTTGGAAAGTTTTATGCAAACTCCGACATTACGCTCTATGAACTACACCCATTCCAGGAGCTAACCCAGACATTCTCAATGTGGCAATATGGAAGAGGCTTTGGCCTCGAGTTAGGGCTACAGACAGGGTGGATTGTTCCACTAAGCTTCTTTGCATTTCTGTCATACATGGAATTTAATGCTCTTCAAATAAACCTCATCTACAATTTTCTGCTGTTCGTAGGTCCGGGCATCGCGACCTTCGTCCTGGCGCGGACTATTTTTTATAGGCACGCCGATCGAAATGCAATAGCTTTCTTCGCGGGACTCCTTACGAGTACCAGCTTTGGTTTTATGATCTATGCTGCTTTTCCGCTCCTTGGCGTTGCATGGCCTACAATTGTGGTTCCCTTCATGCTGTCTAGCCTTCTAATGATATTGCAGACTGGAGGGAAACGGTACTGGCTGGCTTTTGTTTTCTTCTGCTACCTGAATTGGGCGTCCTTCACAGGTCCTAATTTTCTGGTCTTTCCCTTTCTCTTTGCAGTTGGATATATACTCTATTACTTGATTTTTGAGAGTCATAACAAAACGAGGAATACTATTCAAGTGGCCCTCGCGGGTTTGGTATTCTTCGTAGTATCCTTACCCATCATTTATGCTGTTGTTCATCTCACGTTACTATCTTCATTCTTCCAGAGTCCGTTCCAGATACAGTATACCACGGCAGACCTCCAGCTAAATCTGAGCGGCCTAGACAACTCAGCATGGATCTATGGAATCCGCTTGATAGGATCACTTAGCTGGAGCGAAGTACTATCCTGGACAGGCCAGCATTACAAAGCGTATTACGAGATATTCACTTTCAACCCGATCTTCATTGCCGCCTCCTTTCTGTTGCCAATCCTAGCTTTTGCAAGCTTGCTTTGGAAGAACGACTCCCAGATAAAGAGAAGAATAGTCTTTCTCTCCGTTGCCTCATTGATCATTCTCTTCTTTCTGAAGGGAACCCAACCTCCGTTAGGAGGCATCTTTCAATGGTTGATAAGTCACGTATCAGCATTCTCTGGATTTCGAGAACCGTACCCCGAGATAGTACCTGCTTTATGTTACTCACTGAGCATATTGGGAGCTTACACTCTGGTTCGGATCTTCCATGCAGCTAGAGGGAAGAGGCATCTACTAGCCAAGATTGCAGTAGCTGTCATAATCACAGCTCTCATTGTAGACGCATACCCGATATATTCCGGGGAAGTGACCTATCCTGCAGGATTTTTCAACTTACCTAACTACTATCAGAGTATTGCAACATCAGTAAATTCGAATTCTTCAGTTTACAAGATCCTAGGGTTACCAGAAACATATTACGAGAATTGTTACTCATGGGGCTACTGTGGGGTAGACCTAGATGGAATGAATCTGAACAAACCAGTTATTCTTGAATCTTACGTTGGGAGCGACGTCTATGACGAGAGTATGATGAACGCTGTGCTCAATGAAGTAAAGTTCAATTCGTTCTTTTCCTATTCGTTGATGAATTGGGGGACTTCTCCGAGCATCTTTTCAAACGCAAATACTCTCAATCAAACAATCAATCTTGATCGAGTAGCTTACTGGGCATATCTGCTCCGAAGTTCGAATGTTGGTCAGCTAATATTCAGACATGACTCAACGGGTGCCATGGGGGGCTCTCTGAACAGTGCAGACTGGTACAAGTATAACACCCTATTCTCCACACTTGTCAATATGAGCTTGATACACGAAGCGGGTAATTTTGGGAATCTCACATTATATAATGTAGACAGCGCTGAACCAATAGTCTATTCTTCTTCCATCAACAGCACACATGCCACAAATAGCTATGATAGTTTCTTGGATGCGACCTATACAGACTCCAGACTCCATGTCTTGAGCTCATATTCAGGATACAACCAGAACACCGATTTTGTGAGCGAAGCTAATCCTAATTTCGATGTCTTGAATGCTACAGAGCCGAATATGGTGGGCGCTTACATTTATGCTCCCATTCCTGTCAATGATTACATCAATCAAGTTAACAATGAAATCAGTCTTGAACGCAGTAGTGTTATGCCCGACTCAAACACCGTCAACGAATTGACAAGCCTGGTTGAAACGTTGCGAAGCTATTCTTCTCCTACTCAGAATACATACATCGATTACATACAGCAGCCGGGTAATCTTTCAGTTTTCATTAGAGCCTCCCCAGCAGTTATGAAGTTGCTTCAGAATCAGTCCATTACCTTCAACAACAACCGAACTATTCTAGTCAATGAATCTCACGCAGATGCAAATGGGTGGTATCGCGTCGGTGATGTGAAGCTTGATTCTGGACCAATAGTCATCAACTCCCCCCAATTGTCGCCATCATCAGCGGTTTGCACCTTGTCAACGGGTTATATCGATAGTTATTTGACTTCAACAAACGCGCCGGAATCTGTGAACGTCTGGAATTACCTAATTCACCGCTATCAGAATAGTTCGTGGTCGATAACAACCAGCTGGGGAGGAATTCTTAGGTATCCCAACTTATGCGCCTTAGCAACAGATCCGAAACTGGATTCAAATTTCCGCCAGCAGTTAATTCAAGCATTTGGCTTGAACCACGTAGTGAACTCCAATTACAACTCCAATTACAACCTGCTATTGACATCTGACAATAGCCAATTCTTATCAAGAATTCCATCGTTGAGCCTTGGACAAATCTCTTCGACAGAATACTACGTCACTGTTCGTAACGCGACTGCCCCATTCTTCTTGAACTTCCTTGAGAGTTACAATCCAGGTTGGATAATAAGTCTGGTTCCGTCCAACAGCTCTTTTTCTTTGGCTAATGGTTTCATGAGTTCAGGTGACCTTTCAGCTATAGTAGGAAAACCTGTTTTCTCGCAGAATCATTACCTGCTCAATGGATTTGCTAATAGCTGGTACATAAATCCAATCAGCTTGGCTCAAGGAGGACTCGTCAAGAGTGAGAATGGCTCTTATAATTTCGTGCTTCTAATCTCTTATCAACCAGAGGCATACTTCGCGGTATTGACAATCGGCACTGTCTTGGGCACTCTGGTGATCTTAGCCCTTATTTTCAGAGTGGAGATAGCGAACATAGCAAGAAGGTATGTGATTCGCCATAAGACAATATCAATGCCGACCCGCAATTGCACTGACGAAAACTGGGTCCAATTTGAACTGAATACTACTTCCCGGTTTCGTTCTTGGGATTCACCGGAGGAAGAGTGACTACTCATTTCTTACGATTGTCAGTGCTTCTCAGAGAAGGTCGAGTCGCAATTTCTTGGTCCGACCTTATCCAATTCGTTCCAGCACCTATGAAGCCTGAACCGAATTCAAGTGACTTCAGAAAGAGTATTCCCAATACATATTTGGGCGCTTTCCTCACGCCTAGCCTCAGAATTGACAGAAACCTCATCGGCCCCCATTGGTTCACCGTAATCTTTGGATACTTACGAACATATGTCCCGACTGTCTTGCCATACTGAAAGCTCTTCCGAACAAGTCTTTGCAAGGAAATCGATCCTTCTCCGTGAATCATGATCGAGCTAGAAGTCCCGATTCTAAAGTGTTCTTGAAGTCTTTGCGTGACATCCCAATCCTCACCGCTTATCATGGACTCGTCATATCCTCCGATAGCATCTAGCGCGTCTCTTTGCATGAACCGCACAATCTTCAGTTTCTGGTTTCCAATGTAAAGCTCTAGCTCAGCTTCTCTGCATTTTCCCCAAAATCCTTCCCCCCTAAATATCTGAGGCACGTAAACGGCATCAGCACCTCTGCGACAGAGGGCCACACAATCTGAAACGACATCATTACGTATCTGGATATCCGAATCCAAATGAAACAAGAATTCACCAGCAGAATATTTTGTTCCGATATTCCTGGCCTTGGTCATATGTGCAATTGCGCGAATTACCTTGCAACCAAGTTCGCGTGCAATCTCTGCTGTCGTATCTCCACCCGAATCAATTACTATTATCTCGATGTTGCCATATGTTTGGTCCTTGACGGCCTTCAAGCATTTTTCGATAATTCTTTCAGAATGTCTGGTTGGGATGATAACTGAAACGAGCGGGTCATTCGACGCACTCAAGCATCCTTTGCCAATCGTTAAGCTCTTCGATTATCAGATAAAGGTATTCTCGGCACCTCTCAAATTACTCGTCCCTCTTGGTTCTGACTTCATGAAGGGTTCTCCAAATATGGGTGCAAGAAGGGCAAGAATGTCTTCAGTACCAGCAGGCGCTACACAACGTTCGCGAGTCCACGGGCCCTGGAACCAGAAACGTGAGCATTGGAATTGAGGGATTACGCTTCCACTTTGAGGAACGAGTCTACCGTCTTTTCCACGGCATCTCTGCTGTTGCAAATCGGTCGCCACCCAGTAGTCTTCGTCAGGTAGCTTGAATCCAAGTGCATCTCCTTCACGTCTCCTGCCCATCCCCGTCCGTCTTCATACGATTTGTGCCTAATCACGGGAGCGACTCTCATCCTTTCGCAGATGATACCGACTATGTCCATGACCCTTATCGTATCGGACGAACTTATGTTGTAGATGCAGAAACGATGTCCGTTCTGCCGTGCCCTCAGCATCCCCTTGATGAAGTCATCGATATGGATGTAGCCCTTTTCCTGCGTTCCGTCTCCGAGAACCTCCAATGATGCGTCATTGCTTCTCAATTTCGCTATCAGCTCTGGTATGATCCCATGACACCTGGGTCCTATCACGTTTCCAATGCGAAGTATCGTCACCATCATTCCTTTCCACGAGTAGGCCTGCAGGAGTTGTTCACCGATCAGCTTGCTCATCCCATAGAACGATATCGGGTTTGGAGGATAGTCTTCTGGTGTAGGAAGTTGCGTTGCATCTCCATAAACGGTCGAGGATGAGGTGAACACTATCTCACGGACTCCCGCGCGATGTATGTTCTCGAGGACCGAAAACGTTGCGAGCACGTCGTCATTGAAGATGTTGCTATACGTCGACCGGACATCAGAATCGGCGGCCAGGTGGTAGACGACATCTATCCCGTCAAAAACGCTCCTCGGAACTGTTAGAAGATTCTTCACATGCGTCGTGTACGGGCCGCGTAGCTTATCCACACCGGTGACTTCGTGACCATCCTTGCGGAGTAGCGGGACAAGTGTCTGACCTATGAACCCTGAACTGCCAGTGACGGCTATTTTGATGGCCCATTACCCCTATTCGTAATTCGCTCGACTATTAGGCCAAGATTGGAAAGTCCATTTACCCATAAATCCGGATGTTCTGGTTGCGAGAATTCGCGGCAGACTCAATCTGCCATCAGGTACTCTCGTGTCTATTTAAGAATGGTAAGACATATTCCGTGCTAGCTAGCCCTTCATGCAACTCCGCTCAAGCGATTCGTGCCTCGCTATCAGAATGCCAAGAAACCGGAGTCGAATCTTGAGAATAAGATGCCAACCGCATGCTCCAGAAAGGGACGTACAGTTAGGGGAGTCAAATAGGTGAAACGAAGCAGTTCCCAATCGATCACAACGTAATCAGTGCGCCCCATGACGCGGGGGCGATCACACTATTCTTCCAGCTCATGTGTTTAGACGTCTTACAAGAGCCGCGCCTAATAACATAATCAAGAAATGGGAGAACCTGTAGCTGGTGAAAGAGGACAAATAGACGGAAGGGAGAGGTCTGGCGTGTTGCGGAGTGTGTACCTGAAAGGCAGGCTTGCAAGCCCTCCGATTCATTCTCTTTATCGCGAGATACTCCAACATCCGCCTGAGGGGTTTCAATACATAACACACGCCTCCTCAAGGAAAAAGCCCATTCTTCACAGTGTTGACCAGAGAATTCTATCGGCGAGACTTGTAAAGGACCTGTGGTATGAGTTGCGGGGTCTGCTATACACATCACTGGAACGGCTTACGAAGATAAGTGAACCGAGCGAATTGGTCTTCGCATCGCAACAACTCTTGTTCTCCAGCCAGCCATGGGTTGCAGATTTCGAATTTGCTAACGCTTTGGTTGGTTATGGAGACATTAGGCCATGTGAGAGAATTCTAAGGCGCGCAGTTAGTTCTGTCTATTGCAAGAAGCTCATGCCTTGGAGCGACTGGGCAAAGAAGACAATGTACGCCAGTTTGGATTGTACCTCATTTGAAAATAAAATGGAAACGGTGCGTTTAGCAGTTCCCTCAAAATCCTTTACGAAGACAAGGTCGGAACGACTTCGCCTCCTCTTCGTCGGCAGTACGAATCCATTCAACGTTCAGAATTTCGAGCTCAAGGGCGGTCCTGAGGTTCTAGAAGCGTCCAACGAACTGTGTGAGAAATACGAGCACGTTGAGCTATTTGTGAGATCGTGGGTACCATCACACCTCAAGGAGAGATACGCTAGAAACAAACGTATTGTCATACTCGACAAACCATTAAGCGAATCAGCTCTTTCACAACTGTACGCGTCATCGGATTTGTTTGTGTTTCCTTCTCACGCCAACTTGGGAATGGCTATCTTGGAAGCGATGAGTTATCAGCTGCCTGTCGTGGCGCTTCGAATCTATGATGTACCTGAGGCTGTCGAGGATATGAAAACCGGGTTACTGTTGGAACCGTCTGATAATGTGCCTTACTATATGTGGAATGGAGCACCCAACCATTACTCCCACGCGTTCATTGATGCTGTGAGGAGGTCGCGAAGATTATTGGTTAATCAAATGGTTGAAAAGTTGTCCATGCTCATTGAGGGTTCTCCGCTCCGGCGGCAGATGGGCATTGCCGCGAAGAACAAGATAGATGCAGGCGAGTTCTCAATCACCGCAAGAAACACAAAGCTGAAGCGGATATTTGAGGAGGCGTCATCAAGATAACGGTTGCTGGACGTTGCTTCGACGTTGCCTGGTTGATTGACAAAACATGACAATGAAGCGAGATGATTCTCGGCAGCCCGGTGAAAGCTCGAATTGTGTGATTCTTATACAATAACAGGTACTAACGATACGGTTTGCATAGGAGCCACATGCTAATCACGCGAGATCATCGTGCAAAGCAATCGGTCTGATCCCATTGCCCAGCCTGGCCTCGCAGAATGTTAGCTGCATGCATAGTGCATGTGTATACACTTGGTAAGCACCATATCAAACTCGAGGCACAATCTCGGAATCTTGGAAGTTCCGCTCGGCGGGAAGGTCCCCTATTTCAAATGATAACTGTGCATCAAAGACAAATCCCATTTGAGGTCAGGCAGCGATTTCAACGGAATGCAAAAATAATCGAAATGTCTAAGCTAGGTGATTGAAGACTGCTCTCATCACAGGCATAACAGGTCAGGACGGTTCATACCTAGCGGAGTTGCTTCTTTCCAAGGGTTACGTGGTTCATGGCATCATCAGGAGAGCAAGTACCTTCAACACCGTGAGGATTGACCATATCTACGTTGATCCTCACATTCCTGATGCCAGATTGCATCTTCACTATGGTGATCTATCAGATGGTGAACAAATATCGAATGTGGTTTACAGCTCAACTCCTGATGAAGTGTACCATCTCGGAGCACAGAGCCACGTCAAAGTGAGCTTCGATATCCCCGAGTACACCGCCAACGTTACGGCTTTGGGTGCGCTACGAGTTCTCCAGAGTCTAAGAAGAAAAGGAATGGCAATAAGGTTCTACCAAGCTTCAAGTAGCGAGATGTTCGGCAATGCTCCTCCGCCTCAGAATGAGAATACGCCATTCAAACCGAGAAGTCCATACGCAATCTCCAAATTGTTCGCGTACCAGATTGTCAGCAATTACCGTGAGGCCTACAACCTCTTCGCGAGCAATGGTGTCTTGTTTAATCACGAATCACCTCGAAGGGGCGAAATCTTCGTTACCAGGAAGATCACCCGCGCTGTCGCGGACATAACGAAGAAGAGGCAGAGTTCCCTCTTCCTTGGCAATCTCGACGCCAAGAGAGATTGGGGCTATGCGCCCGAATACGTCGAGGCGATGTGGCGAATCTTGCAACTTGAGAAACCTGATGACTTCGTGCTCGGTACCGGTGAGGCGCACAGCGTTCGTGAATTCGTGGAAGAGGCTTTTTCATATGCCGGCCTAGATCACTCCAAGTATGTGGAGATTGATTCGAAATACCTCAGACCCACAGAAACAGATTTGCTGGTCGCAGATTCAACCAAGGCAAGAAGGGTGTTGAATTGGGCCCCGAAAGTAAGGTTCAAAGAACTCGTAAAGATAATGGTGGATGCCGACATGCGCAAGGTCGGACTTGAGCCGCGCGGCGAAGGAGACGAGACGGTGGCACGGTTATTCCCTCAGCGGTGGTGGAAAGTGGACTAATGGGTTTCTGGGAAGACAAGAAGGTACTTGTAACAGGTGGAGCGGGATTTCTCGGGTCTCATATTGTCCAGAAGCTAACCAATCGTGGCGTGCGGTCGTCCAATATCAGAATACCGCGCAGCGCCCAGTTGGACCTAAGGAGGTGGGGAGAATTGCGTCAGTGTGATGCAGGATGTCGACATTGTAATCCACTTGGCAGCTAGGGTTGGAGGAATAGGCTTCAACATGAGACAGCCCGGGATTCTGTTCTATGACAACGCAATCATGGGGATTCAGCTAATGGAAGCGGCCCGCCGGCAGGGTTTGCAAAAGTTCGTGGCTGTCGGGACAGTTTGTGCTTATCCAAAGTTCACACCCGTCCCCTTCAAGGAAGATCAGTTGTGGAACGGATTTCCCGAGGAGACCAATGCCTCGTATGGGCTCGCCAAGAAGATGCTCCTTGTGCAAGCGCAGGCGTACAGAACGCAGTATGGTTTCAATGCAATCTACCTGCTCCCTGTGAACCTGTATGGTCCAGGCGACACCTTCGACCCCGCGAGGTCGCATGTTATTCCGGCTCTGATCAAGAAGATGGTTGATGCGCGACGGGAAGGCGAGAACGAAGTGACGGTCTGGGGAACGGGCAAACCGACGAGGGAGTTTCTTTATGTTGAAGATGCAGCGGAAGGAATTCTTCTCGCTGCTGAAAGATACGACAAGCCCGAACCCGTCAACCTTGGTTCTGGAGAGGAAATCACAATCCGTAATCTGGTCAGGACCATAGCTGAAACAGCTCATTATGAGGGTAGGATTGTGTGGGACTCTTCCAAGCCAGAGGGCCAGCCCAGAAGGTGCCTCGACACTTCAAGGGCTAGGAACGAGTTCGGATTCGTCGCTAAGACTTCATTTTCCACTGGTCTCAAGAAGACTGTCGACTGGTATGTAAGCAACTTCAAAACTGGCCTCTAACCTGACAATCCTAGAGAATGGATTCGGTGGCTGAACCGATGGTCTCTCCTTTCATTTCCAAGTGCTCTATTTAGTTCAGGATGTGGTGAGTCGAGAGTTTGTTGCCTTTGCTTGTGGAGCCCGTGCCTGAGGTTTCTGAGGTTTACGGGGTCTTTCTTCAGGATCGAGATCGGGGTGAATGATGGGTGGGTGATGATGATGAGGTTGGTCAGTGTTCTCGGTGTGGTACGATGTGTGAAGAAGTGATTGGTGGTAATTCCTTAGGCGAAGAAGTGATTGGTGGTAATTCCTTAGGCGATGATGAACAGTTTTCACTTTGTCGTGCTTGCGAAGCAAAGTTGGAAGCGTTGCACGGCGATAAGGACTATGGACTTGAGCCGTATTGGGATCGGTTTACTGATGGTGATTCTGGTTATGTGGAAGCTTTGAGGTCAGAGTTTCGCTCTTGGCTTAAGTCTGGTAAGGTTGACATTGTTGTATGAGTAGAGGCGTTCGGAGATTCCTCGCTATCGCTCATCTGGTTCACTTTTGAACGCGACTAGCGAATGTGTTTTAGCTGTCCGTTGTTAGCTCTCTGACTGTGGAGGAGTGCGTTATTGGTTAAGTGTCCAAAGTGTGGCACAGAAAATATGATACCTAGAAGGACTTGGTACTACGGACCGAAGGGGGTAGCTCCTAGACGAATGAAGGTCCAGAACTTTCGTTGTGTGTGTGGAACTCCGTTTAATGCGTGGATTAGGCCGGGTAAAGTAACGGTGAGAGTAATTAATCTAGGAACTGGAAGACCAAAACGGTCTCGGGCTTAATGGTCGGGCAAAGGGGTTATGTCTCTTTGAAACGAGCTTCAACGAGTCGTATTTCGTCGACAGATAAATCGTAGATAGTGTAAACAAAGTTGTCGACTTCTTTGTCCTTGGTAGTAATCTGTTCGGTGATGCTCTTACATCTGTCAGATTCTGGGCTCACTTTGTTTAATGTTATGTTCAATCCGATTAGCTCTTTGACAAGTTCTGTGAGCCGTTCCGACTCTTGTTTTGTTGGTTGTTTTATCGGAAGTTGACGAATTTGTGGTGGGCCGATACGCATGAAGCCTCCTGAGAGTGAAAGTGCTTGGAACATGTTCTTGTAACAGAATGAGAGTAGTCTGCTGTTGAGTATTCCCAACAGCACTTCGAACCGTATCCTGGGGTCTGTTACGATCACCGTTGACTTTCCTGCAAGGTACTCAGCATGACTGTCAAAGAAGCATCCAAGGCGTTTGTTCAAACCACCAATAATGATTTTCGGAGTTCCTGCCTGTTCAGCTCTTCTTGGCAACAGTCGCCGTATTTCCTCGTTTTGCACGATTGGGTTCTTGTATGAGCCCTTGATTCGAGTGTTTTGAATGCCCCAAAGGGACGCATAACGGTCTATGGTTCCTGTGTTTATGAATTTGAAATAGTGCTGGTGGGTGGTGAGTTCTTTGAGAATGTCCATGGTTTCGTAGGCTTCTGATACTGTAGCGGCGCCATTTACTTCCGCTATTTGTTCGAGAGGAACAGATTGTCCTGTTACCTTCTCAAACAGCTCATTCTCAGCTCGCTTGAAAAGAGGAGACCACGTTGCCAGGTCACGTAACTTGGTTTGGTTGAACTCGTTCGTCTTTTGAATAATGATTGTTCCGACTTCGTTCTGACTCGCGACCTCCAGCGAGATGGTATTGTTGTCCGGTTTCTCCTTTTTCATAATGATTACGATGGGATAGACCGCTGCATTGAAAACGTGGATGGTGGAATAATCTCGAATTGTGAGGATTTTGTATTCCTGAATGATTTTTCTAATTGCTAGCGCATAATCGGCAGAGAGGAGCTTGTTCGGGACGATCATACCTAGATAACCGCCTGGACGAATAAGTTGAATTCCTTTTTCGAGAAATAGACAGAATATGTCTCAGTTTCCTTGTGCTGCTGAATAGGAACCCGAATTTGAGTAGTCGCGCATTTTCGGTTGACTTCTGGTCATTTCTTCGGAGTCGATGTAAGGTGGATTGCCAATGACAACGTCGAAGCCCCCTTGAGTTGTCATGGCGTCGAACGCCTTATTTGGGAATGGGCATGTTCGGCCTGCTGCTTGTGCGCTTAGAACGATATGCCTTGCGAATTGCATAGGTATGATACAGGGGTGTTTGACTCTGGCTTTGTTGTTGTAGTATGGTGAGAATTTTTGAATCCACGCTACTGCGTAGTCAGTTCTTGATAGGTCAATGTCGGTTAGTGGTAGGAGGTAAGCGGCTGTTGCTCGCTGTGGGACATATAGTAACTCATTTCAATATTCTCAGATGGAGCGTGATACAGGCGAGGTGGACGAAGCCCGAGTATGCGGCTGACACCCTCTCGTACCTTATCGTGATTCTTCTGAATGCTTTGACCCACGCGAAGAATCGTTCAACAGTATACCTGACCCGGTGATACGTCGCCCTGTCGAATCTCTTCGGTCGCCCGGGCTTCCTCCTCGTCTCCTTGCTCGGTATCTGATAGCCTATGCGCTTCTTGCTGAGATAGAACCGGTTCAACGGTGTCGCATACTTCGTGTCCGCATAGAGGGTCTCTGGTCGCTTCCTCGGCCGTCCCCTCGTCGTCTTGATCCTGATGGACTCCATGAGCGGGATGAGCTTCCTCCCCTCGTGCTCCCTCGCAGACCCTATCGCGACAGCGACGGGGAGCGAGCCGCGCGTCACCGCCACATGTATCTTCGTGCCCAGAATCCTCTTGTGGCCGTCGAAGCCTACGAGGTCTCCCCCTTTTTCGCCGGCACCGTAGAGCTGTCGACGGAGATCGCTCCCATCTCAATCGCACCCGATGAGTATCCTCTGGCCACGAAGGCATCCATGACGCGCCTCCAGACGCCCTGCTCCTCCCACCTCCTCAGCCTCCTCCAGGCCGTGACATCGTCCCCGTACCGGGATGGCAGGTCCATCCACCTGCACCCTGTGATGAGGATGTAGAGAATCGCGTTGATGGTCCTCCTGTCGTCCGCCCTGGGCTTCCCTCTCTTCTTCTCCCTGGGCGGTAGAAGAGGCTCTATCAATGCCCACTGGTCGTCAGTAAGTTCGCTGAACCGCATCAGGACGGAATGGATCGTGCAGGGAGGATAGGCACGGGAGACAACTGTTGTGGACCATCAGCTGAATATTGAAATGAGTTACAGGTTCCATTGTATCATGTCTTGTTGTTCTGGCGTTAGGTGTTTGTAGATTTCTCGGAATATTCCCTCTGTGCAATTTTGCTCGGAGGGTTCGAAGTGGTTGTAAACTCTGCATTTGAGCGGTGTGAAGTTGCCTCTGTTGAATATTCCTAGGATGTATGAGGCTTGGGCTCTTGCTCGTTTTATCGGCTGTTCGTTGGTGAAGACTATGACAGCCTGTTCGATGTCTGTGGAGTTGGGATTGTTCTGCTTGTATTTGACGAGGTCATATATGGCATGGTCTGTTATTGCGATGTCTGTGTATTTGAGGAAATAGCGTATTGCGCCGACCATGGAGGCGACTGTGTGAGGGCTGAGGTGTTCCTCATTATTGCGGGAACCTTTGAGGTAGTTGAGGTAGTTGATTATTGCGGGGTCGTGTAGTATTGTTTCTCGCTCTGCGAGTTCCGCTCTTGTTCGTCCACGGGATTCGCGTGAGATTCTGTGAGCAAATCTCTTGTACGGAGATATGAGCGGTTCCGTGGATATTTGCGGGTTTTCTTGTAGAGTCGTTGTGAGTAGGTTGGCGAGTGAGTGTGAGCTAACTTTTGTTACTCGCGTCACTTGGCTTAACTGATTATCTTGATAATGGGCTATGGTAACATTTACATTGTTTTCGTCAGCGATCTCTTCTCAAGACGGCTTATGAATCCATAGAATGGACGTTCCAACGCCTTCCCGAGCCCGCCCAAGGCCCTGGCTACAGAATATATCGCGTTTAAACGAGGCTGAGGAGCAGAGGCTTGACTGGGACAGAAATAGCGAAACAGTCCGTCAGAGGAAGTCTGATCCTCTTCGTCGGCAATTTCCTCTCCGCGTCCGTCAGCGCGGTAGCCGTGATCCTGATCGCGAGGCTGCTCGGGCCCGAACAATATGGAATCTTCACGCTCGTTCTTGTTGTCCCCGGCTTGCTCCAGCTCTTCGTGGGCCTGGGCGTGAACTTCGCAGTAACAAGATACTCCGCCTACCACATCTCAATTGGCAAGCCTGACGAGGCCAGAAGGTTCACGAGGAACGCGATTTCCTTTCTCACGCTCTTCGGGATGGCGCTTGCAATCGTCAACTTCCTCCTGGCAGGTCCCTTCTCTTCTCTCATCTTGCACAGGCCTGAATTGACACCCTACGTCCAATGGGCCTCCCTACTAATAGTGGGCGGCACCATTCTCCAGGCGAGCACCGCCGCCGCCATGGGGTGGAACTGGATGGGACTTGCGAGTCTCTCACAGGTCGTTCAGTCCATCGTGAAGCTCGCGGTTGCGCCGCTTCTGATCATCGTGGGTCTGAGCGTCTACGGTGCAGTCGCAGGGTATGTGGCCGCTCCCCTGGTCGCAGGTCTGTTGGGGACTGCAATCTTGTACACGGCCAGGCTGCGGGGGCCCTCGAATGCAACCTGTCGCTTCGTGAAAGACGTAAAGGAGATGGTGGGCTATGGTTTCCCTGTCTTCGCTGGAAACCTAGCATCAGGCTTGACCCTGTACTACGTTACAATCATACTCGCCGCGATAGCGAGTAACGCTGCCATCGGTCTCTACCAAGCCGCAGTGAACTTCACTACTCCATTTCTCCTAGTGTCGTCTGCAATGGCAAGCGCTCTCTTCCCGGCCTACGCGAGTTTTGATGGCAAAGGCGGCAATATCAAGTTGGCCTACAGGTACTCGACAAAATACGTGGCATTCTTCATCACACCTATCATAATGTTCGTGGCCGCGTCTTCCAACCTCCTCATCAAGATCTTCTATGGCGCATCTTTTCTCCCGAGCGTCCCCCTTCTCGAACTCCTGGCTGTTTCTTTCCTTCCCATTGCGTTGGGCTATACCGTTCTGCCCGTGTTCTTCAATGGCTTCAACCGGACCAGACTAACGATGTACTCCTACGTTATCGGTGCCCTGGTATTGCTGGTAGCAGCGCCTCTCTTCTCCATTCAGCTCAACCTGGGCGTTGACGGTCTAATCTACTCTCTCTTCGTTTCCTATCTCGCCACTTTGGTTTCGGGTGCAATCCTCGCAAGAAAGTACATGGATGTAACACTGGATGTCCCCTCATTAGCAATGATACTGCTTGTGTCTGTCATCTCTGCTATTGTCATCGCGCTGGTTCCGCTTATCCCATTCTCCAATGCGCTGAGCTTGATTCTGTACTTCGTTGTTTTCTTCGGGATATACCTCACTCTGGCTCCGATGACACGCGCAATCAACAAGTTCGATCTTGATGTCCTGGGAATGACGCTCAGCCAACTAAGGTTCGTTGGCAAGCTGGTTTCTCCCGTACTGCGTTATGAACGGCTGATCATCTCTCTTTCTCAGCGAACCCAAGCTAAGTCAGGGAGCCTAACCTGCCGACAAGCAGTTTACTTCAGATCGCGCTTCCCTCGCCACGGCTCACTGGTTCTGCCGCCCTCCCCTCTTCCCCTTCACCGTGCCTTCGGCCTGGAGCCTGCCTCGTCGCCATGGGGACCTTTTCGAGACTGGTTTGAGAGATGCCGCAGCCTGCTCAAGGGATTGTAACTGCTGTTTTTGACCTGCCGCGACGGCAAGAGCGTATTCGCGAATTTCGGATAATGTCTCGTCGCCCACTTCTTGTCTAAGGTCCTTGTTACTGGCCAAGTGGGACACGACGCTGTTCATGACGGGCAGTGTCACTTCGTAGAAGAGTCCGATATTCCTGGCGATGCCTAATTCCTTGTCACGGTTCATGAGGAAACCGAACCTAGCTGCTTTTTGGAACTTGTCGTCCTGCGGAACGTAATACCTGACCTGGTTGGATTCCACAAGTTCTGCGAGCCTCCTGCTTCTGGCCAGTGCTCCATAAATTGGTAAAGCGTTGGTGTAGACGGAGAATATCGTTCGAGTTATTGCGCCTGAGAATTCGTGAAGATGGATTAACCCCTCCTGATACGCGTACTCTAAACCTGCTTGAGTCAAGCACCAGTATACTCTTTTTGGAGACTTTACCTCTCTACGTTCGACAAAGTGCCCGTTCTCCCGGGATAGACTCTTTCGTACTAGGCCGTTTACCGTGTTGGCATCACAATCCGGAAGTGCCTTCGCTATGACGTTAATCAGTTTGTTCTGTAGGAGTTCACCCGGGTTAAGCGCAATGAATAACTCGCGCCAAACCTTCTGTGCCATGCTCTGTTCTTCGTTATCTCGTTGTTCGGACATGTATGTACGGCGCCGACATGTACTCAAAGGGCATTTATACCTTGCGAAGCAATGCTGGCCATGGCTCTTCCAAGAAATACCAAAACGAGGACGAACGTGGCGCCGACGGAGATAACGTCATCGATGACCTACGCGAATCTTTTGCCAAGCTAGGTCCGATCCGACCGGCACTGGTCACCAAGTTCGGCGTGGCCGCCGGCGAAACGCGAAAGAAGGCTAACCCGGCGTGGCCCAAACAAGTGGTGAACGTCAAAAGCTTCTACGACCACCTACGGTTGAGGGCAGCTGACAACATTCACGCCAGGAAGCCGGTGGTGTGGTGGGCTGCACTGCTGGGCGAAGCGGGGGAGGAGCTCATGAAGAGTGGGGTTAAGCCCGGGAGAATCACCGAGCGACTAATGCAAGACTTCCCGCTCGCGGAAAGAACTATACTCGCTTACCTGCCGCGTAAGTACAAGTCAACCGCCAGAGTACGTGCCGGCTCGCTAGGTGGTTTTGCTGCATCCAATGCAGCAGGTGCTGCGGCAACCACCGCCTTGAACGATACGACGGCAAAAACCGTCGCTGAGGGACCGACTTCGGAATCTGGGCAGGAGAGAGATCATAGTGACAGACCTAGACACCGAAAGGAATCAATCCCAAGAAAAGTTGATCAACCATGCCAAAGCAGAGACACACAATCAAGCTCTAGGGAACCTGCTGGAACAGACCAAAAAGGAGATGTCAGGTACTGTCGATGCCAAACTCGCTGTGGTTAAAGAGGAAATTACGAAGTCGGTCGGGACGCAGCTGCAGAAGATTCAGCTTACCGTTGATCAGGCCCTCACCAAGCCTCCGAACGGGGAAGCTGGATCCGTCGTTTCGAATGAGACGGTAGTTGTCGATATGCCAGGCAACAACATCAATGTAGCAATTAGCCCCATGACCCAGGTTTACTACGCGGTGGCGAAGCAGAAGCTGCAAGAGCTCTACCCTGACCACGAGGTGGGCTCGCTCAGCGAGTTCATCAATGACTGCGTCAGGGATTGGTTTGAGGGGCACGGTTTCCATATCGGCATTGTGGATAGCAGTAGCAGGAGGCTAGAGTTCAGGAGTGGATCACCTTGAGCGAAAAAGAGGCTCAGGGGAAGAAGGCGCGCCCCAAGGTCAGTTTCACTGAGGGTTTGCCACACTTCCAAGTCATTTCAGGACAACAGTCGAAACAAGTTCAGCGGTCTCCCGAACTCGATGTTG
>CAWIJZ010000002.1:0-7495 GCA_963836465.1 uncultured Nitrososphaerota archaeon | reverse complement strand
AGCTCACGTGCCACAGCTAAATATCTCTCAGAGGACACATCTGCAGGGACTTTAACGTCTGCTCCTTTTATGCCGAATACTTTTTCGCAGTCTTCTTCGTTGCCGATGACGACGTCAACATAGGGCATAAGCCCAGCCATCACTTCCCCTGCCGTCTTCCCATACTTCCACAGTTTAGCTCTATAGTTAAGGTCGCAGCTAACTGTCAACCCTTTTTCTTTCGCAGATCTAACGGCTTCAAGGCAGACCTCTGCCGCGTTTGTGAGATGGCGGGCGTAATCCCTGTAAAATGGAACCATTCAGCTCCGGAGAATACTTCGTTCCAAGGAACAGTTCCCGGCTTTACTTCGGATACCGCGCAGTGCGGCGGTTATAGATCACTTTGGAGGGACGCTGGTTTGCGCCGACTTCTAAGAAATATATCCCGATCCTTTCACCGTTCATAATTATGTGTGACGTGTCGACACCAAAGCGCCTTAGGTAATTGACCGCCGCTTGCCCTAACTCGTTGGGCGGTAAACAGGTCACGAATCTCGCTGGGATCCCATAATTAACCAGACTTACCGCAACTGACGCCTCTGCACCTCCATAGCTTACCTCAAAACTGTCTGCTTGCACAAAACGCTTGAATGCAACGGGATTAAGCCGTATCATTATCTCTCCAAAAGTCACCACCCCAGCCATTGCGTATCAAGTGATTTGAGGAGCTTGGCACACTTATGTTTTTTTATAATGACCCGTAAGTAAGCAGCACTTCGGAGCATGTACTTCAATTCCAAATACTGTGTTCAGCAAAGAATCCGGCGCAAGGAATTGCGAACGATGGAGGATGATTATTGGTTTCATTTCTGATCGAACAAATACTTGACCACTTTGAGCAAGTAC
Organism: uncultured Nitrososphaerota archaeon; assembly: GCA_963836465.1. Classification (GTDB taxonomy): domain Archaea; phylum Thermoproteota; class Nitrososphaeria; order Nitrososphaerales; family Gagatemarchaeaceae; genus CAWIJZ01. The sequence goes on along the minus strand of CAWIJZ010000002.1, from coordinate 6,610 downwards.
CATTGGTACCCGCAATTATGTGGCAGCGATCGAACCATAAGCTAGCGATTATGCCTACGGAAATCGTTTTCAAATGCAATTCCAAAACTCATTTGGAATGCGTCGAGTTTCTACTTTAGGAGCTGGCAGTCTTGTCGGTGAAGTGGCAGGCGACGAAGTGCGAAGGAGATATCTCCTCGAGTGGTGGGCTCTGCTGCGAGCATATTCGGTCAGCATAGGGGCAGCGGGGGTTGAACCTACACCCCGGAGGGGGATTGATCGCACTGGGCACTTCCCCCCTTATCTCAGTCTGGAGGAGATTTCTGTTCCATGGATCTGGAATCGGGGCCGAACGAATTAGAGCCATAGTATAAGGATGTCTGGGTCTGTCGATGACCGTCAGAGTTGGGCCATACTCGACCGCCTTCCCCGTGTACATCACAACAACCGTGTCGGCGAGATACTTCGCCACTGCTATGTTGTGGGTAATCAGCATGTACGAGAGGTCGAACTTCTTTTGGATTTCAACGAGAAGTGTTAGAATCTGCGCTTGAACGGAGGCGTCGAGAGCGCTTGTCGGTTCGTCGAGTATTACGAGTTTGGGATGAGGAGAGATTGCTCTCGCAATCGCCACCCTCTGCTTTTGCCCACCGCTGAGCTGCCTCGGGATCCTCTCGAAGTCTGGAGGTAGCCCAACGGATAGGAGACTCTCTCTGACGGCACTTTTGACCTCAGCGTCAGAGTACCCCATCAGTCCCCTAAGAGGTTCACCAATCGAGTTCGTTACTTTCATCTGTGGGTCGAGGCTCGAGTGGGATCCTGGAAGACCATCTGCATGTTGCGATACACTTCCTTCTGATTGATGCGTCCGCCGTCTATCCTCTTTCCGTCGAAGTATATCTCTCCGCTCGTGGGTTCGGTAAGGAGAATGATGGTCCTTGCGAGAGTACTCTTGCCGCACCCTGACTCGCCGACGACACCGACGGTATTGCCTCTTGGAATCGAAAGGGAGACGTCATCAACCGCGTGGACATACTTCTGTCCGCCTCTCCTGAATGGGTTGAATCCCCCCCTAACAGGAAAGTACTTCTTCAGTTCAACCGTCTTTAGAATCGCTTCTTCAGTTGTCATATAAGAAACACGCGACCTCGTGATTCTTCTGATTGGCATTCAGCCTAGGTCGAATCAAGTTACATCTGTCGGTCACGTACGGACATCTCGGCGCGAACTGGCATCCGTGGGGGAGGTGCATCATGTCAGGAACTGAGCCCGGTATCGCGCTGAGGGGTAAGTCGTTCTTGGTTCCTTTCGGAATGCAGTTCAGTAGGCCCTTTGTGTATGGGTGCATCGGCCTAGAGAAGAGGTCGTGAACCTCAGCGTCCTCTGCTATCCCCCCCGTGTACATCACAACGACCCTGTCAGCCACTTGACTCGCGACTGCCAGATCGTGCGTCACCAAGATGATGCTGGTGTTGACTTTGTCCATTAACTCGCGCATCAGCTTGAGTACCTGCGCCTGTGTCGTGACGTCTAGGGCGGTGGTAGGCTCGTCGGCTATCAGCAATGCGGGCTCCTGAGAGAGCGCCATCGCTATCATCACCCTCTGGCGCATCCCGCCGGAAAGCTCGAAGGGATAGCGCTCGAGAACCTGCTCCGGGTCTGGTATCCTGACGAGGTTTAGCCATTGAATCAATTCGTCCTTTAGTTCCTGTGGCATTCTTGGTTTCACCAATGGAACTCGGGAGGGGATGTGAATGCCTTTTGTTCTGTAGACCTTTTGCATTATTTCTCCGGTTACTTTCTTCCCCGATTCCTTCCTCATCTTTCTGAGCACCACCGCCTCTGCTATCTGATCTTCTACTCTGTATACAGGGTTCAGGCTCGTAAGAGGTTCCTGGAAAATCATGGCTATCTCTGTACCACGATATCTCCTCATCGCGTTTTGGTCTAGTTTCACAAGGTCCGTCCCTTTGTACTTCATGGATCCCTGGACGACTTGCGAATTAGGCGGGAGAAGCCCGATGATCGAAAGTCCAAGAGTACTCTTGCCGCACCCCGACTCGCCGACCACGCCCAGAAATTCGTTCTCGCCCACCTCAACGCTCACTGAGTCGAGCGCTGTGATCGCGCCCTCCCCTGTCGAGTACCGAATCGTAAGGTCGTTGATGTCAAGGAGCATCATCCTCATCTCTCCTCTAATGCGTTACGTATGCCGTCACCCAAGAGACTGAACCCGACTACGTTGGCCGCGATGATGAAACCGGGAATGAGTGGCAGCCACGGAGCTGTGATGAGATAGTCTTGGAATGAGCTTACCATCTCTCCCCAATCTGGGTAAGGCGGTCTTACGGAGAGACCTAGGTAGCTGAGCCCAGCGTACACGAGGATCACAGTGCCGATATCGAGCGTTGCGTATACCATCATAGTCACGAATATGTTTGGCACGACATGCGTGACGATTATCTTCCAAATCCCCATGCCGGAAAGCCGGGCCGCCTCAACGTAGTTCTGATGGGCTACCTTGAGAGCCTCCCCCCTGTGAGCCTCGCATAGGGCGGCCACCAGATTATCATCAGGGCAATGATCATATTTGTCACTCCAGGACCAAGGGCGACTGCGATCACCATGGCTATGACAAGGGCAGGGAGCGTGAAAATTACATCCGTGAAACGCATCAAGAACTCGTCAAATAGACCACCCTTGAAGGCTGCCATGGAGCCTATCAAAATCCCCACTAGAAACGCCACGGCAACAACTGAAATCCCCACTGCAACATCATTCGGCATAGCGGCGATTATTCTGCTGAAGACATCTCTTCCGACCAAGTCGGTCCCGAATATGTGGGAGAAGGAAGGTGGAGATAACGGAGGGCCCGTATTCTGCTGCAGTGAACCATAGGGTGTAGCTTGAATTCCCAAGAGGCTCGTAGCTGCGACTATGATTGCTGTGAGTAGGAACACACCGACGATCACGGCACCCACTGTTGCTTTCTTGTTCTTCTTAATCAATGAGAGGAAGGAGCCTATCTGCTTCGCTGTCGGGTATTCTTTGTCTTTACCCAACAACTGGTTCACCCGAGTCTAATCTGCGGGTCGACTACTGCGTACAGCAAGTCCACAACAAGGCTCCCGAGGACGATAACAACTGCGAAGACGATCGCAGTGGCGAGTATCCCAGGATAGTCTTGGTCCAAGAGAGCAGTTACCAAGTACTGCCCCATTCCGGGGTACGCGAAGACGTTTTCAACGAAGATTGTACTGGTTATGAGCCAAGTCAGGATTATTGACGAAAGGCTCACGATTGGTATGAGGGCGTTTCTCAATCCATGTTTATAGAAAACGATGTCTTCGTCGAGCCCCTTCGCCCTTGCTGTCCTGATATAGTTCGTACGCATCACCTCGAGAAGAGAACTTCGAAGGACCCTGGTCACCACGCCGAATGTAACAAGAGCCAGCGCTGCAGCCGGCAAGATCACGTGCTCGAGTTCACTTATGAAGAAGGCCCAGTTTCCTTCGATGAGGCTGTCTAGGAGTGGAATCCCGATTATCTTTGTAGGCATAGCTAAATTCGGGTCGAAGGCGCCACCGCTAGGAAGCAGTTTGAAGATGTACGCGAAGACAATCAGGAGAATCAGCGCCATGAAGAACGGGGGTGAGGAATATCCTGCGAGGTAGAAGACTTGGACTCCTCCATCTATGGGGGTGTTTCTGTACCTCGCAGAAATCATCCCAAGAAAAATGCCCAAACCCATGGTAATGATGAACCCTATGAAGACTATTTGTAAGGTAAAGGGCAGGGTCTCCCCGATTACCGTTGACACCGGAAGGAAAGCCCTGGACGGGGAATAGCCGAGGTCCCCGTGCAATAACCCAACAATATAGTAGTAGAACTGCACCCATATAGGAGCATTAAGGTGGTACCTCTCCGCGTAAAGGCGGACGAGATCCGGGTGAAGGGACGCTGACTTCCCGAGCCAAGCGGCTACGATGTTCCCTCCGAGATGGTGTGATAGAACGAACGTAATCGCGACGACGGACAAAAGTACGAGGGCAGCAAAAAAGAGTCTTCGAAGAACGAAGCTCGCTATATTCACGGAGATTCTACCTTCTTTTACTTAAGCCATTCATGATACAAAAGGGATTATGGTTAATTGTCAAGACTTAATTATCAGCACTCAGTGAACATTCGGTATGCGATCAAGAAGGGCAATGTCTAGGACGATTCTCGCATTAGTGATTGTGGTAATCATCGTGATTGTGGCAGTAGCAGGATACGTTGTTCTTCCAAGACCAAGCACTACGACTTCCACTACGTTGTCATCGAGCACCATGAGCACTGTTGTCAACACTCTTGTGATAGACGCGAATAATTGGCCTGCAGGTGACTTGAATCAACTTTACTCTGTCAACGAAATTCCTTGGCCGAACTGGCTAACCTACGGCGTTTATCAGCCTCTTGTTTCCATAAATGCTACGGCTGAATACGGGGAAGGTGTCGTTCAGTATCTCCCTGGGCTTGCAGAGAACTGGACGGTATCTTCCGACGGACGAACGTACACGTTCAATTTGAGAAACGACGTCAAGTTTTCTGACGGAAACCCATTCAACGTGTACCAAGTGTGGATGGAAATGTATGGTTTCATTTACCTTTCCGGGAACAGCACGGGTTGGTTGGAATCATACCCTGTCTTTGACATGTCCACTGTCAAGTTCGGGCCCTCAACCATTGCTCTGATTAACCAAACCGGCCTGATCAACCCATCGCAGCAGGCTCTCAGCATTATGACGGACCAGTCGCAACCGATCTATGCCACCGGACCGTATCAAATAGTCTTTCACTTGTCTTCCCCCTTTCTGTGGTTCCCTGGAGCGCTGATCGTCTACTGCGGCTTGATGTTCGATACCCAATGGGTACTAGATCACGGAGGTTTCGGAACGCCAGCCCAATTCAATACTTACTTCAACCTTCATCCCATCCCTGGTTCCGGCCCATACGTAGTCAGTAATATGCTGGAAAACAATTATGTGAAGTTCACGCAGGACCCCAACTATTGGGCTAGTAACTGGACAGCAGCGCAGGTAGAAGCCAATCCCTACTTTGACCCAGGTCACGCGCAAAACGTTATCATCAACTACAAGCCTGACGATGTAGCGAGGTATACTGACCTCTCGGCAGGAACGGCACAAATCGCAGATTTAGCTGCCAGTAGCTGGAGCAATATTGCCTCGAATCCAAAGTACTCGTTCTATGTGACGCCTCCTTGGGGTTCGGCGGCCGATATGCTGGTCCTCAATACCCAAATGTATCCGACAAACATAACACTCGTGAGGCAGGCGATTGTACACGCCATAAACTACACGAACATAGAGCAGGAAGCGTTTCATGGGTATCTCAATCCATGGGTGGGTCCGGAGTATCCAGTGTTCAAGGATTACTATAATCTAGGCAATACTCCAGCCTACACATACAACCTCACTCTTGCAAAAGAGGACCTAGCGAAGGCTAACCTTCCGAGCCTGCCAACGCTTACCTTCAGAATTGCATCGGATGTTAGCTACGACTCTGTGATAGCTGACATAATCGAGAGCGACCTATCTCAAATAGGCATCACGATTAACATAGTCTCAATGCCCGAGAGCAAACTACTCGCCTCTTTTGGCAGCTACGCATTCGAAATGTCAGAATCCGTCTGTGTTCGGCCAACTTCAGTTGAGTCAGGGTGTCGCCTGGTACCCGAGTACCGCCACTCCGGCGGAACCTTGGGTCGACTTCCTGAGCGAGCACTCGACGTGGGGAAACACAGCCATCTATTACAATCCAACCGTTCAGAAATGCATAGACTCATTTACTTCCACAACCGACGAGTCGCTCATCAAGAGTCTTTGCACAGCTGCGCAGCAGCAGCTCTATCGGATGCACCTTACGGATGGATAGGAGCGCTCAAACTCTGGTATGGTGACGGCTCGATAGTGTGGCAGAAGAACGTGGTGAACTCGTTCCTGCTCGATCCGGTCTTCGGCGGACAGGACTCTGATCCGATAATCAACACCGTGACTTTTGGGCCCTAGGTATACATCTCGAGAGATGAACACCACAGTGCGGTGGCTCCGATGCACTGCCTGTGGTAGCATTCACGATCTCAGCTCTGGTCTCTACTCGTGCCCGACATGCTCTGGAATACTTGAAGTATGCTATCACCACGATTACTTAGTTCGAGGATGGAAGGAGACTCTTGAGTCGTCGCGCCGTGGCGTCTGGAAGTACCTTAGCCTGCTACCACTCGGCAACGCTGAGCACATCGTTACTTTGAGCGAAGGCGATACTCCTCTCGTCAAAGCGACCGCGTTAAGCCACGAACTTGGAGTCAAGACATTCGTGAAGGATGAGACGCGTAATCCTACGGGAAGCTTCAAGGACAGACCGAACAGTGTCGCGATATCGAAGGCACTTGAGCTCGGAGCGAAGACCGTCGCAGTGGCTTCGAGCGGAAATGCTGCAGGTTCGTTATCGGCATACGCGGCAAAGGCCGGAGTGGTTTGTGTTGTCGCTGTCCCAGAAGATACTCCTCATTCTAAGCTGGGTCAGATCCTTATCTTTGGGTCAAGGGTAGCAAAGGTTAGGGGAACGTACA
>CAWIJZ010000001.1:0-9152 GCA_963836465.1 uncultured Nitrososphaerota archaeon | reverse complement strand
ACGTGCGTCTCTCAAGAACATGCCCCGAAAACGTGGGCTTCGTCCGTTGCGCTCTTGGTAGTTTCCAGCCCAGTATGTGACGAGCGATTTCAAGAACTCGGTCTTGTCGGAGTTGGATCAGTTCAGCAATGGCGCATACAACACTGGTGGTTGTATAAACCATAACTGATGAGAAGCCCCGCGGCGGAATGGGGCTAGGCCATGGTTAGGATTGAATCGCAGTCGACACTTCTTCATTCATCTGCCTATGACTTGGGAGCATCAGTGCCCGGCCCACGAGAACTTTCGATGTAAGAACACCAGAACTCGAGACTAGACGTTCAAGATATATGAGAGAAGTCCAAATCGCACTCGTACAGCTCGAAGCGCTTATTCCTCTTCGCAATCTGCTTGCATCTGTCGCTAATTCGAAACGCGACTAGCATTAATCTAGATGCTCTGCGTTCTCTGCCATATTCCTCAAGCTGGTCAAGATGCTCCGGAGTCGCACTCCCCTTGCATTCGATTACCACGGTACGCCCTCTACGATCCTTGGCCTCGAAGTCCGGTCTATGATGCTCACTTATCGCCTTCTCAACTTTGACCACCGTAAGGCCCTCCTCAAGACGGTCAAGGTGTTTCCCAAGATACTTCCGGATGCCCAACTTCACGGTATCTTCATTGACCGAGGTCTGAGAACCTGATCTCGCGTTGGTCTTGATTATGGCTACGGCCTCAGCAAACGATATGCCATATCTTGAAAGTACAAGTCTTGTGACTGTCTGGCCAGTCCTGCATCTGTTTCCAAAGGTATTCTGTAAGTCTTTCCTCGAGAAATCGTATGGTTCGTCCCACCACCTGACTCTGTACTGATTTGGATATCCGAAGCGATCCAACTCCTCGTCTCTGCCAACCTCATTCCCTGCGGTGTGCCTGTATACTCCGTCCATCACTTCGCCTACCTGGGCGATTCTGTTCTTCTTCGCATAGGCTAAGACGATATCACCTTTCTTGATTCCGAGGAACTCTCTTACGTCCTTTCTCAGTTTCCGCTCTGCCTTCTTCAGATTGCCCCACTTTGCCCAGCCTATGGCACATACCTCGTTCAACTTCCATGTGTCGGCCGCCTCATCTGGGGCTTGTTTCTCGCAGGTTGGATGATGGGTCACAATAACGTAGATGGAGTTCAGTGTGGGGCTCTCACATCTCAGCATGGCTAGAAGTCCTATTTCAAAAAGCTCTCGAATGATTTACCGATAATTTACCGCTGTAATCCGACCCCGCGGCTCAGCACGTCTACTTCTCATCCGAGTCCGAGTCGTAAGCCTCCATTGAGGCGGTCGCAAGTTTTAGCATAGGTTAAGTCTCAGGTCCCCAGGACGCAGTCCGTGGCAGGGCCGTTACTCGAGGTCGGGTTGTTTCCCTACGTGCCGCACACCTCCGGAGACGATCCGATGCCCGTGAAGCGCGAGTTGCGCGACGCCATTCTCAAGAGGACAGGGCGCATAGCAGTCGAAGAGGCTCGGGAGAGGCTCCGGGGAAAGAGACTCATGGTCCAAGTCGTTTTCGCGCTGTGGGAAGGAAGGCCTGACCTGCCTGACACCAGGGCGAAGAAGGACCTTGATAACCTCCTGAAGCCGCTGCTTGACACCTTGCAGGGTCAGCTCGAAGTGGGCGGGAAGGAGGTTGGGCTGGGTTTGATTCCTTAACGATGACCTAATCTACGAGATTCGGGCGAAGAAGGAAATCGTCAAAGAGGAAGCTACCGAGGGAATAGCACTTGCTATCTTCGGCCTATAGTAGGTTGCCGTTGTACCAGGGATGTTCTTAGGGAAGCTGGACAGTTCCTTGACTGAATAGGGAAAGCGCAAGATGCCTCGATTCGTCGGTTATGTTAGCTCGCCTTCAGAGTCTTGATTGATCCCAACCGGTCTTTGAACCCGATTTTACCTGATGGGTTCGAGGTCGGGGATAGGCTGATTGATCCCTACTGGCAGCAGAAAAGGACTAGGAGGAGCCGTGCTCACCTTCGGTTCTACCGACTCAGCCCGTTCAAGCATGATTCCCGCTGCTGCCCACTTCTCCAAGTCCGACTCCGTCCGCAAGTCAATCAACGCTGCCGGCTTGGAGCCGTAGTTCCGTGCGATGCAAGCCCTCTCAGCAGCCCTCCGTTAATGCACTTCCCACAGTGAGTGCAAAATTCCTCGTCCACGTATACGGAGAGCTTGTCGACTTTCAGGGCTCCCGTCGGGCACACTGATGTGCAGGCCCCGCATGAGAAGCAGTTGGCAGACTTCTCAGCAAGAATCTTAAGGTTGATTCTCTGCCTCTTCTCGTCCAAGTTGCCGACCGTTACCTTGACGGTGTTGTCTGGCATGACGGCGAAGAGGTTGGTCAGGACCGGAAACAGCCTGGCGACCTTCTTCGCGTTTTGTTCTGCGTCTTCATGGAATCGAATGTTCACGATGTCGAAAGTCGACCCGTCGTTGCCATCGCACGGCCGTAGTTCTCCCATGACACGCCTGCGCTGAGGGGAAATCCACTTTGTCCAGCCTCTTTTCTTGATGAACCGCTCCTTGTCTTTGACGCCCATTCTCTCCGCTTGTGTCTCGAGGACCTTCTCGAAGGACTCGACCTTCTCTGGGAAGACGGCTCTCATTTCTTCCCATTCAGTGTCCGACTTGTAAGGACAACACCAACAACCGATTCTCTTGAGCCCTTTGTTGTACAGCGGATTATGCGGAAGACCATAGGTGTGAATGTACTCCCAGATCTCTTCTGTGGTCCAATCCAAGATGAGATTAATCTGCAGGACTGGGATCATTGGATTCTGGTCTCTTTCTGTATACAGAGCTCGCCGCGGCGACTCGCTCCGTCGGAGACCTGTTACGAAGGCCCTGATTCCTTGCTCTCTGGCGTAGCGTGCTATTGGCCCGTACTTGTGCACCTCGCAGCACCAGCGCGCCCTTCGGGTTGGAAGACCTACGTGCTCGATTGAATCGAAGAACTCTGCGGCGCCTCTCGCCGTAACCAAATCTATAGCGTAGAAGTCTTTGACCTTCCTAACGTAGGCCGCCGTTTCATCAAAATCCACCGTTGTGTCGCAGTAGACCGCTTTGGTGATTCCAACTCGTACTGCGAGGTCCAGCGCGACTAGGCTGTCCTTCCCCCCGGAGAAGCTGACCGCCATGTTTTCAATCCCTCCTGGGACGAGGCTCGACTGTTGTATGATTGCGGCTAGGGCTTTGGCCTCCTTCTCTACCAATGACTGCGGACAGGGAGTGAAGCGATTCTATTTATCGCTATCCTTGGTGCAAGGACAAACCGGAGCTAGAACAACATCCCAGCTTCTTCCAAGGCCCTGTGGTTGTTCCTTAGGGTCACTTCTGTGACGGAAGCCGCCCTGGCTACCTCGGCTTGAGGGATGAGTTGAGAACATCCTAGGTACAGGGCGGTCCCGGCGAGTCCGGCTGGGTCCTTTCCAGCGACGACTCCCAGCTTCCTCGCCTGCTCGATGATTGCAATCGCTTTGGCCTTCGCCTCCTCCGTGACATACGCAGCCCACCGGGCACCCTTTCTCAAGTTTACCATTATTCGGTCAAGCTGTAGGATTGGATCCGCGAATGGGACATCGATAAGGCCCTTCTCATACATCTCCCGATAGTAAGCAGAGACCGTCTTCTTCGCTGCCAGAGAGCAATTGCAGACGTCTTTCAGGGTCGCGGGCACATTGAGCCTCCTGCACGCCACGTATATCGAAAGCGCCATCAGCCCATGCGGATTCCTGCCCACCGTGAACCCAGAAGACACCATCTGCCTGAGCAGCGAATGAGCTTCAGTGGCTACGGCGGGGCGGTCATTCCCTAACCCCAGCTTCTGGAGAATCGAGTCGAGGTCATTCAAGGCCCTGTCGATTGATATCCTTCCCTTGGCTAGCGCGCCCTGCTGCCACGTCCAGGCCCGGGGCAGCTCCGCGGAGGACTTGTCATCTTGGTCGTCAGGAAGGTCCTCCATCGAGAAGCGCAGGAGTTCCGGTATTGATTTCACCAGCGTGATGTCGAACGTCCATCGGCCGCCTTCTAGGACCCTGGTCCTGCGTATCTTACGCTTCAATTCAAGGCGTCTAGCCAATCTTGAAATGTCGCGCGTGTTGATCCCCAAGAGTCTTCCAAGTTGAGATTGCGAGATTCCCGGTTTCATCTGTAGGACCAGAGCCATGGCCCTTTCGTCGAGTGGTCTCTTCTCAGGAGGTGGCTGCGGCTCGGTAGGGCTCAAAAGGGACGAACCCCTCAACCTAGGTTAGCCGCGTTCTCTTCCCCTTTCCCTTTCGCGGTATCTTTCCCTCATGTTTTCCAGGTAGACGACCATAGAGTCTTTGAGGACTGGCTGCCCGTTGGCGTCGATGTCGCTGATGACCTTCGCGATTCCATCTAGCCATCCGCTCATTATTCGCCGCATCTTGTCTTCCTGGCGTCGAGGAACTTGGTTGAACGCCAGGTCCCAGGTTAGCTGTTCGACCTTTGGTGCTACCGCGCCATCTGCTCTGAGCGCTTGGGCGGCTAGGAAGGTCATTATTGCGAGCGCGCCCTGGGGAACCACGGTCCCGTCCTCCAACATCGAACGCATCAAGCTGACCGCCAGTATCCCCTGGTACTCCAGGGCAGCAGCCTCCTGCTCTGGACTCTCGAGGGGAAGGTTTAGGTTTCTCACCTTGATGAGGCGCTTGACCAAAGGTCCGGGCCGGAGCTTGCCTCCGTCATTCTTGAGAATCAGAGCCTCCTCAAGAAGCGAGATGACTTTGGCTTGCGGCAACAACGTGTAGTTCACTTCCTTTATGTCCTGGGTGTCAAGTGAAGACGCCCGTTCAATCACGAACCGGTCGGCGACCTCCATTGCCGCGTTGATGAAAGCCGCAGTTCTCGGGTGCCCGTGATAGACCCACGACAGCTCCCGTATTCCCGCCATCAGCCAATCTGGAGGGGAGTCGGACCTGACGAATTCTCGCAGTATCTCGGTCACCTGAAACAAGGCGAACTTATGGTACTCGCACACGTCCTCGCCTGCTTCGGCGTCTCGTTCACAATATTCGCATGTCGCCGTGCTTCTCACCGTTTGAGGCGGTCCAGTACCTCGTCATACTGAGATTTCGCTTCTTGTATTAGTGATATTAATCTATCACATCGCCCTGATTCTTGGTGCGGCGACGTCCTCCACCAGCTTCGTTGTGACCACAAACCAGTCCTCATCCTTCGCTTTCTGTGTCAGGTACGCCATTACCTTCGGCTTCTTTTCGTTGTCGAAGTCCTCAATTACGTTGTCGATTACGAAGAACGGGATGCTGGGGATGTAGGTCTCCTTGAGGGCAATCTGCAGTATGAGGGCGATCACGAGCTTTTCCGACGTGCTCAGCGTCTTCACCTGCTGCGAGACGTAGTCCTTCGACTTCGGGTTGAGCCTCTCAACGTACAGGCGGTAGTCTTTGTTCAGCCTGATGTTCCTGAATTCCGTGAAGCCGACCTTTTGCATCAGACTTTGTATGCTGTCGTTGAACCGCTTGGCAGCCTCCTGTCTCTCTTCTTCTGCTTTGGTCTCTGAATAGGAAATCGCGTCCTTCAGCATCTGCAGTAGTCGCGCACCCGCAGTCTCGGCTTTGGAAGGCTCAGCGACGACGCCGAAGATTTCGAATGAAGAGAGCTGGCCTAGCTGTGTAAGAATTCCGCCCAGTTCAATTGATGCGTCGGTCCTCGATTTTTCCTTGCTAGAGTACTCCCTCGAGACCTGTTCGTCGCTCTTGCTGATCTGTTTCGTAAGTTCTGCGAGTTCTTTTTCGAGCGCCGCGCGAGTTTCGCCGTAGTTCGCTATGGTTGTCTCAAAAGAGCGTATTGAGATTTCGGGTTCCTCCAGTTCCTTCCTTTTCGTCTTGATTTGCGTCCCCAAATCGCTGATTTCAGCTCGGAGGTCTTGCGCCTCCTCCTTTGCTTTGGATAGTTGATTCTCTAACTCGGATCGCTTTTCGTTCAGTGCGATGATTTCCATGTTCAACCCGTCGCGCTTCCGCCTGAGCTCCGAGAGTTTGCTGCTTATTCTCGCATATGTTAGCTCGCCGTCCTCGCAGAGTGGGCAGGCGACATGTGCTGCCTGTTTGTGTTGTCTGAATGTAGCCTCAGCAGTCACGAACAGGTTCAAGAGGCCGTCGACCTCGCTCCTCTCACCAGTCAGTTTCTCGAGTCGACTTTGAATCTCCGGCTCCTTCAATCGTCTGTCTCGTTCAATTTCCTCCACGCGGATGTTCCCGAGGTCCCGTTCAAGGCGAGCCTTTCTATCTTCCATTTCTTTCAGTTGCCTTCTTGGAAGTTCCAGCCTCTTTCTGATTCCTTCGAGCGTGCCGCTCGTCTCCCCTATCTCCACGATGAGCTTGTTTACCTTCTTGCCAATCTCGCCGCGCCTAGTGAGTAAGGGTTCGAGCCCGCCAACCCTGCTACGGAGACGGGCGAGTTCGGCGTCGAACGCCTCCAGCTTCTTCCTGTAATCGGTCTCCTGCTTGAGAAGGGCAGCCCTTTGCTGCACTGCCTTCCTGACGGCGAACAGCTTCTCCTCTAAGTCCTCCTCTTTGTTCTTCAGGACCTGCGCTATTCTTTCATATCTTTCCGCACTGGACAATTGATTCACGGCCCATTTGAAATCGTCAGCTTCATACTCTTCCAGCCCATGCAACTGTCTGAGTATCCTAGAGTCGTTTGATAGAATCCCAGCCAGTAGGAACCGCTGATCTCCCAATTCGGGCATAGTTGTCGGTGATCCGTTTTTCCTCACAGAATAAGTGTCCCTTCTGTCACCGATGTCCAACTCAACAGAAGCTTCGTCGGCATGGATGTTGACGAATCCTTCTCGGGGGTTCGTGGGGTCTGTCTTGATCCCTAGCTTCTGAGCTTCTCTGACATAATTGTTGTCTGTGTATCCCTTCCTGGGGACCGAAAGGACGCTCGCCAGAGCTCTTACGACGGATGTTTTCCCAGCGGCGTTTGCGGATTCGATGAAGTTCAGCCTTCCAGATTCGAACTGGTAGTCGTGTGCTCCCCGCAGCCCTCCGACGTCTTTGACGAGCAGGGTCGCCTTCACTCTACCAGCTCCTCAAGCTCTGTCTTCAGAATCTGGTTGAGCCTTTCCTCCATTTGTTTGACTTGGATTGACTTGTCTGCGACCACGAGGTCGACCTTCTGCCTTAGCGATTCGACTTCCTTCAATGTGGCGAAGCTACTCCTGGATTTCGACCCAATCGGCCACCAGAACCTCGGGTTCTTCCCACCATTGGTGATTGCGCTGCATTTTCAAAAGGATCTTTTGTAGGGCCTTAAAGCTTTCAACGTTCATGTTCGAAAAACCGAACCTCCAGCTCCCGGCGGTGGCTCTGGTAACCCCCTCCACAATTGTCCTCCTGAGCCAGTAGTTCAGGGGCGTGAGCTTGACCGCCATGTTCTCCTTCGCAGCGATTTCTGGCAATTGTTCCAGGCTCCGCCGACAATCGTTGGCATTGCTGTCCTTGTAATTCCTGAAATTGATAGTCACAATCAGCACTCCCGACCTCGGCAAATTGTTGGGTGCAATCAAACGCTCCACACCCGGTTCCGACGCATTCCACGACGGATTCTGACGGGCGTTTCGAATGGTTGGGTTCTTGATTTCCCGCAGCCTTTCCCCGATTATCCTCGCTATTCGTTCCTGGAAGAGGCGGGGGTTTGAGTCGCGTCCAACAGTTCTTTCACCAGGATCTTCAGCTGTTCGAGAGGGACTGGTGGCATCTTGACTGAGTACAGCCGGTCGTGCAGCGCCTCGTCGACTAGGTCGGGTCTGTTTGTGGTAGCGCAGATGACGGCGTTAGTGGGATCGAGCTTGTCTACCTCATGGAAGGTATCGAGTTGATTGAGTAGTGCCATTCCTTGGCGAGCTCGGTTCCTCGGCCAACATCAAAGACTCGATGTTGTCGAAATGGATTACGACCTTCGTGCCGGCCTTGACATTGCCCGCCTCTGAGAAGACCTGATGGAGCGCCTTTTCGGCATCTCCCCACCTGGGGGCGGCGATTGATGCCCCGTCGACGAACATCCTCCTCACGCTAGCGAAGCCTTCGAGCCGCCTACCCAGACGGCGGACGACCTGGTTAATCACTTCTGTCTTGCCCGTCCCCGGAGGCCCTTCCAACAGGAATCCCTTGAAAGGAGATGAAGGCACAGGCACTCCTTTCTTGAAGAAGAACTCGCATGTCCTGGCCACGAACTCCTCAACTTCGGAGACCTGCGGGATGAGCTTGACCTCGAGAATCTTCTCCCATGCATCTTGGCGAGTGGCAGCTGCCTCTCCCAATCCACTCACTTACCTTTCACGCTCCCTCACCCTCTCTCGGATTCTCTCTAGCTCGACCATGACGTAGTCCTCGAATGCAAACCTTCTCTCGTCATCCGCCATCCTGACGCCTTTGATTAGTCCTTGGGTGCTCCGGCCGTCCATCGCCTGAAGGGCGCCGAGGATCTTCCCTCTCGTGGTCGAGGGCATGCGCCGCCGAGATACGAACGACCTTAGGTCCTCCTCTCCGAAGGTCGAACTTCCGCCGTACGCCTTTGACCAGAGGAACATCAGCGTCACCCAGAGCGTCCGAGGCCTCTGAAGGTAAGGCAGTTGAGTGGTATCTGGGTTGCGCTCGCTCAGCGCGGCGACCTTTGACAGAATATAGAGCAGAACGTAGCCTGCATAGATGTGCGCCAGCCTGGACACGAGCCCGATGTCGCTCAGGCTCTCGCCGGTCCTATACTGCTGAGCGAACTTCCTCGTCTTGTCGGTGAGTAGTAGGACCCTCCTGAACTTCTCAGTCCTCACCCTCACTAGGCCGAGTTCCTCGAAGACCCGAAAGGCGTCCCCCCATCCCCTGGTCGTGCTGACGTGGCGGTTCAGCTCCTCCTCGCCTACCTCCTGCTCGCCCGCGAAGGCCTTGGAGACCAGGTAGTCACTGATCTTGTAGTAGATGGCGGTCTGCGGGTTCTTCGAGGTGATGAAAGAGCTGTCAGCGAGGAGCTGGAGTATACGCTTGGTTTTGGGATCGACAGTGCGGGCTGTGTTCATGTGGGAGTCGATTTCCTCGAAGACCACCTCGACGATTTTCGAGAACTCCTTACAGTCTG